>NZ_CP062123.1:0-62583 GCF_014843515.1 Pseudomonas sp. ADPe | reverse complement strand
GGCCCTCTATGGCCCCGAGAAGGGGCCAGAAAGGCCCGCCAGGGCCTCGTAGCCTAGCGGCGAGGGCCACCGGCCCGGTGAGCGTCGGGAAGGCGCTGGAAGCCCGCCAGGGGCGAGACGGGCGGCCGTGGCCGCCTGGCTCGATGCGTAGCACGACATAGCCGGTTCTCGCGGCCGCCGGCCGGGAGAATCCCCCGCAGCTTGGCCCCTCAAATGTCAAAGAGCGGATCTCATCGTCGGAAGTGGCGATGGGGGGCGCCCACAGAATTCGGAAAAAACTGTACGCTAAGCCTGCCCCGGTTGGCTTTAGGGGTGATCAGGGAAAACGGAAAAATCGGGCGGTAAGGTTTTGGTCGCCATTCGACACTGACGTTGGCGCCCCATGCGCGATCGGCTGCCGGGCGCCAACGTCAGTGTCGGAACGCCACCGGGAAAGTGGTTGGGGTTTGGCGGGTGATCGCGAGCAAATTTACCAGTGCGTGTAAACCATTGATTTCTTTGGTGGAAACTGGAAACGGTAAAGTTTCGAAACGGGTAACGAGACTTTACCCACTCGCGATCAGCCGGGCTTGACGCGCGAACGGAGCAGGCTCCCCGCCGCGTTCGATTCGAATATCTCCGCCTCCTCGATGTACCCCTGCACCGTTCCATCGTGCCGCCAGCCGCCTTGTTTCTTGATGTCGCGGAAGTCGGCGCCGGCGCGGTGCGCGCTGGTGGCCATGCCGCGCCGCAGGCTGTGGCTCGACAGCTCAGGTACGTAGCCCAGCCCGGCCAGCCGCGCAGCGTCGGCCAGGATGGCGTTGACGCTGGCCGGGTTGAGGGCGTCCGCTCCCACTACGCCCCATTTCGTGATCGAGCGGAACACCGGCCCGCCGGCGATGCCCGCTGCGTCCAGCCAGGTCCGCAGCGCCCTCGTCGGGCAGCACGGGCCGTCGCCGTAGGGAATCGCTTTCACAATGCCTTCGCCCTCTTGGTCTGTCTTCGAGCGCGGCAGCGTGATGACAAGGCCGCGCGCGTCCCAGTCCAGGTGATCGACCTCGATGCCGGCTAACTCGCCGCGCCGGAACCCGCCGAAAAAGCCCACCTGCAGCAGCGCGTTGTCGCGCGCGGACTTCAGCGTGCCCGCGCCGACAAGCGCTGCCGCGATGCGCTCCAGATCCTCGACCGGCAGCGCCTTGGCCTTCCTCTTTGGCCGCCCGTGTGTGCGCGCGATCCCGGCCAAGGTCTTGCGCACGGTGGCGCCGCCGGCCGGATCGGGGAAGCACTGGTAGGCGTGCCACTGCGACAGCGCCGTCAGGCGCAGGGCCAGGGTGCGCGAGGTGTGCTGGTCGGCGAACCGCACCAGGTAGCGGATGACGTCGGCCTCCTCGGCCGGCAGGACGCCGCCCCAGTCCAGAAAGTGCTTGATCGCGGAGCGATACGTCGCACGCGTGTTCTTCGACGTGGCGGCGGCGAGGAAGGCGCGGTGCCGCTCGGCCAGCTCCAGGTGCTCCTTCGGCGTAACGATGTTACGGAGCGTGGACGCCCACCGCGTTTCGAGGAGGGCGACGGAATCGGGATCGGCGGGCGTGGTGGACATGGCGACGTCGCCGAAAACAGGCGCTCGTAACGGGATTACGACCAGCATAGCACGGCCCCGGCTGGATGACCTGTAATAAGTGACATTATCGAAACATAAAAGAACGCGTGACGGCGGTTATTTCAATATGTAATATTTCGTACTATTACGTGATACGAAATACGTTACTTAATTTCATGGAGGTTTCCCAGTGGCACGTGCCGGCATTCTCTATTCCCAGGTGGCCCAGGCCGCCGCGGCGCTGGCCGCCGCCGGAACCAACCCGACCGTCGACACCGTGCGCGTCGCGCTGGGCGGTACCGGCAGCAAGAGCACTATCGCGCCCATGCTCAAGCAGTGGAAGGCCGAGCACGAGGGCCAGGTCGTCGCCGCCAGTACCGGCCTGCCCGCCGACCTGCTGGAAGCTGTCAGGGCGGTCCACCAGCGCCTCGAAGCGGCCGCCCAGGTGCAGGTCGAACAGCTGCGCGCCGCGCACGAGCAGGCGCGCCAGGAGGCGGCGCAGAAGCTCGAGGCGGAACACGCGGCCGGACGCCAGCTGCGCGCCGAGCACGAGGCGATGGCCACCGAACTGGCACAGGCGAAGGCGGCGCTCGCGCTCGAGCGCGACGAACGGCAGCACGCTGCCGTCACCATCGCGGCGCTGCGGGCCAAGAGCGACGGGCTCACCCAGCGCCTGGCCGACCGTGGAGACGACGTGACGCTGCTGGCCGATCAGCTGGCGCAGGCACGGCGCCAGTTCGAGCACTTTCTGGAGAAGGCAGCCGAACAGCGGCAAAGCGACCGGCAAGCGGCCGACGCGCGTATCGCCGGCCTCGAGCGGGAGCTGGGTACCGCGCGGGGCTATTTGCAGGAGCACCGCGAGGCGCTGGCCGCCCTGCGCGGCGAAAACTGCGCATCGTTCAGGCTAGCGCGGCCGGCAGGTATGCGCTTCCTCACGACCAGCTGGTCGAAGCGCTTCTTCAATGCGGGGCGGTCGCTCCGAGCCGCTACGACAATTCAAGGCGTCGAGCACATGCATCGCGTTCGCAAAGAGCAGTTCGACCTGTGCGACTTGGCGACTCAAGGGCGAACGATGCTCGAAATCTGGGCAGCGGTGCTGAGGGCATGATTCACCGGCATATCGGAGCGGCTTGGCCAACCCTCATCCATAATTTGCACCGGAGCCGCTATTGAGCCGCGAGGTATGCTCGCCAGCCGCCGTAGTGAGTGATGTCGAGCGCCGTCTCGATGGCATGTGGCTCGCACAGAAAGCCTTTCACATGGCTGCCGTCTTCGAGTGTTATTGTCCCGATACCCAACGGCGCCGGAATTTCACTTACAAACGCACCGAACCCGGCGACCGGCAGATCCCAGATTTCCACTTCGATGCTCCCGACCGCATTCTGGTCGCGCAACATTCCAGGCTTAGCCGGCGTCGCATCACGGAGTGCGTACAAGGCATATCCCGGCGCAGTACGCGTTGTTGCCCGTAGCTTTCCGCCGCTCTCCGTGAGCTGATGATTCAAGGGCTGGTCGGAGAGATGTGCACCTACCACGGCGATTGCGACGGTATCCTTGGGTGGCGCCGCCGTGGCCGCGTTGCCCTTGGCGAGGTCGTGCTCCACGAAAGCTTTTCCCAAGCTTGCGATCGCCCCATCTTCGAACGCCCGACCGATGAAAGTGACGCCAAATGGCAGGCCATTGGTTCGGAAGCCTGCGGGAACAGCAATCGCGGACAAATCCATCAAGTTCACGAAGTTCGTGTAGAAGCCCAGATTGCTGTTGAGGCGTACCGGATCGGCGAGCATGTCTTCTACAGTGTAGATGGTCGGCGCCGTCGGCAGCAGCATCACATCGATCTTTTCCCAAGTGCTCTCTGCAGCCCTGACAAGGTCGGCCAGGCGATAGATACCGTTGAACGTGTCGACTGCGCTCATTCGCTTCGCGGACAAGATGATGTCACGAACGACCGGGTGGAGCACCTCGGGATGCTCGTCCGCAAGGCTCTCGATGGCCGCCAGGCGCTCCGCAACCCAAGGGCCGGCGTAGAGCAGTTCAGCAGCCTGCCTGAAGGGGGTATAGTCAAACGAGATGCAGGTGCCACCCATCTCTTCAAGCTTGCGAACCGCTTTATTGAAAAGCGCCTCGGCTTCCGCGTCACCGAAAAACTGGCGATGTTCCGCCGCTGGGACCCCGAAATTGAAGCGACGAGGCCAACTCTTTTCTGTCAGTGCGGCGGCGCCCGCCTTGCGCGAAAAAGCGTCATCAGCATCGTAGCCGGCGGCGACGCGTGCGACCGCAAGGGCGTCATCTACGGTATGGGCGAGGACGCTGATGCAGTCAAGGCTTCGCGCCGCGGGAACCAGTCCACTGCCCGAGAACAGGCCTTTGGTCGGTTTCAAGCCCACCAGATTGTTGAACGCAGCAGGAATGCGGCCGGAACCGGCAGTGTCCGTCCCGAGCGAGAACGGTACCGTGCCGTTGGCGACGGCCACTGCGGAGCCACTGCTGGAGCCGCCGGATACGTAGTTCTCGTTGAACACGCAGCGCGGAATGCCAAACGGCGTGCGAGTGCCGTTCAACCCGGTCGCGAATTGATCGAGGTTCGTTTTTCCGATCGGGATCGCGCCAGCGTCCACCAGGCGCTGTACGACGAAGGCGTGCTGTCGGGGCGTACGCGCGAACCCCGTACACCCGGCAGTCGTCGGAAGGCCTGCGACGTCGATGTTGTCCTTGACGCCGAAGGGGATGCCAAAGAGCGGCAACGCTTCTCCCTTGTCCTTGCGTTGCTGCGCGTCGGCCAGCATCGCCAATGCGCTTTCCAAGGGCAACAGGCTAATCCAGATCGGATTTTCGCCGTCTTCTTTGATACGGGCATACAGGTCCGAAATGACGTCGGCGGCGTCTGTACCGGCGGCATAGGCAGCCTGATAGGAAGCCAGATCGGTCAGGTGATCCGGCGTGACTCGACCAGATCTTTCAGGGTGGGGCGCGCGGTCATTCATTCGGGAGAAACGTCCATATTGGTAGGGAAAGCATGGAAAACGTGATGCAGCCTGGTGCTTGATTTCACTGTAAGTGCGTTGCGCTGATCAGGAAACGGGCAGGGCAATAAGACTTACGTGCGCGGCTACCACGCGCCAACCCTGCGACGTGCGCATCCAGGTTTGGCTCTGCCGGCCCGTAAGCTGACTATGACTGAGCCGACGGAATTCGATGTTGGCGGTAGCGAAGTCGTGTCCATAAGTTGTAATCACCGTCCGGACGATCTCGCGTTCCAAGTTGTTTGGAGAGCGTGTGGCGCGAAAGCCTGCAATGGCCTCATAGCCGTATAGGTTCTCGGTCGCACCGTAGCGCAGGGTTTGGGGGCTGTTCCAAAACAGCTCATTCAAAACAGCCGTGTCATTCGAGGTAAGCGCTTTCTCGTAGCGAACGAATTGGGCGGTCACTTCCGCATGAACTTCAGGTAGATTAATTTGCATGATGTTTAACATTTCAGTCGGGCGATACCGGTGTCTTGTAATACCTTGCCTGCGCGCAGGCATAGAGATTCGTTCCAGGGCGCCGCGATGAGCTGTACCCCGATCGGCATGCCATCGTTTTCTCCAGGCCACGTTGGAGCGGCGACCACCGGACAGCCTGCGAAGGAGACCGGCTGAGTGAGAAGTCCCATAGCCGGGCGGCACGGATGGCGTGTACCGTTTACCTCGATCCATTCGGTGCCGATTGCGGGAGCACTTATTGGCGTTGCGGGAGCGATTAATATGTCCCAGTCACGGAAAAGAGCATTCACCTTATCTCGATAGACACGTCGAAACCGCTGTGCACGCAAGTACCACGCGACCGGTTGTAAAACCCCCGAGATAAAGCGATCTACGGACAGAGGCTCGAAGTCTTGCGGACGGATGCGAAGATCATCGAGATGCAGACAGCCTCCCTCGCTGGCAGTGATAACGAAGGCGGCTGCGCGCCCGATCTCCGCGTCGGGCCACATGACGACTTCGCTGGCGCCGAGCGTAAGCGCGGCAACATCGACCGCGGCTCGCGCGGCCGGGCCGGCATTGTCCCGAAACCAGCCACCCAGCACGCCGATCCGGAGCCCAGCGATACCCTGACTGAGGACCGGTACCGAGGGTTGGATGCGCGATGCGCTGCATCCGGGGTCGAGCGGATCCGGGCCCTGCATTGCATCGTAGGCCAACGCCAAGCCTTCCACGCTATCGGCCAATGGCCCGAGGTGATCAATGCTGTGAACAAACGGGTATGTCCCTCGCCGGGACAGGCGGCCGAAGGTAGGCTTCAGCCCCCACACGCCACACAATGATGCTGGCACGCGTATGGAACCGTTGGTGTCCGATCCGAGCGATAGTGGTACCTGCCCCGCAGCGATTGCCGCTCCAGACCCCCCTGACGAACCACCAGCGATACGCCCGGTGTCATGCGGGTTCCGGGTCGGCCCATAGTGCGTATTTTCGGTCGTAAATCCATAGGCAAACTCGTCCATATTGAGGCCGCCCAGGAGCACGGCGCCGGCAGCTTTCAGCCGTTGCACCAGCACGGCGTCTGCGCGCGCAGGCGGGAGAGTACGGTTGATCTTCGAGCCGGCAAGCGTCGTCACGCCTTCGATGTCGAACAGATTCTTTACCGCGTAGGGGAGGCCGGCAAGAGGCGGAAGTACCTCGCCGCGCGCCCGTCGAACATCGATGGCATCCGCCTCTGCGCGGGCTCGTTCAACCGTACGGCATGTAAAGGCATTGATGAGTCCATCGGTCGCGCCGATGGTTGCGAGCGCCTCTTCGCACACGTCGCGCGCACTGGTTCTGCCAGAGGCGATACCTTCAATAATTTCTACTGTCTTCATACTCAGATATCTTCTGCGGGGAAGGGCGCCGGGCGATAAATCTCCGCGAGTTCTGACTCAGGCGAGAGAGGGACGCTTTCAAGCATTTCTGCAAGGAGTGCTGTACGCGAAAAATGGTGTGCGACAGCGCGTGCACGAGCCGGCTCAAGCGGGATTCCGATCGCTATTGAAGCCGCCTCGATATAGGCGAAGATTTCAGTTTCCGTCATTGACGAAACTCCAGGGAAAAGTGAAATGACATGCGTTCATCGACAGAGACCGAATTCCTGGCAGGTCATCCATTTAAGCGCGGGCAATGACTGCAAAAGGGCCGCCGCCGGCAGGTCCCTGATGCTCGGCGCCACCGGACACATACACCATGCCATGCCCAACTACCGAGGCAATGGCCGCGCCGGTGACCGCCCGCGCATGGCGGGTCGAATTAATGTCGGAGTCACTTAGCATCGTGTGCCGCATACCTCGTACAACCCCGTCCGGGCTCGCCTCCGCTTTGGCGAATACGTTGACGATGCGATCCATCTCGTCATCGCTACGTATGCCCAGCGATTCAATCGTTCGCCGCACCGAGGCCGCGTCGATCGCGTCGCTCATCACGCCGTGGGCAATGACCAGTTCACTGGTGGCCTGCTCGCTCATGCCAATAGCGATCACCACGTTGTGCTCCAGTTCGATGCCTGCAGACGCCGACGCCAGTGACGATGAGAGACTCCAGTCATTCAGCACTGATTCGTCTACGAGCATCGAGGAGGGCACCTCTTCTGTAGCGAGAGCGATGCCCAGGGCCGAAGCGCCGCGCGAATAGCCCATCGATTCATACGTATCCGTCGTGACTGGAGCGCATCCGCGTGATCGCGCCGAGGCGATCTTTGCTGGTGTCAGCAGCGGACACTTCACCTGCACAAAATGCAGATCGTCAATCGAAGCGATCCCGGCATCTCGCATTGCGCGTTTGACGGCGCCGGCTGTCTCCGTTATCTGAGCGTGGCGGCCAATTTCCTCCGGCAGAAAATCACGCGTGAAGGCGATTCCAAGCGTGAGACGTTTGCCAGCGGGACGATGCGCGTCGATTGCCGGACGTCTTGCGAATACCGTGTGGTGGGGGGACAGCACGCCTTCCGTCCCACCTGACATCACAAACGCGACCCGCTTTTCCACCTCATGGGGTGGGAGTTGCAAATGACGCCCAAGGCACGCAGCAAGCATGGCGGTGGCGTATTCACGCGTGTAATCGTTGACGCAGCCATTGCCCTCGGTCTTGCCCATTACCGCGACGATGTCGGCGGGGGCAACGCGGCCTGTTTCAATCAAATCCTCGAGACCCGATGTATCACCAGGGCTGTGGCAAGGGATTCGGAAAACGTCGATGTGATACATGATCTGGCAATTCTCAAAAAGGTTAATAGGACGGATGGCTGTTCCCTGTACATGCACCGAGCGACGTCACTACACGGCCTGGCGCAACTGCGCCCAGGCAGAACATTTCGTTCAAGCTTAACGCCGCCCTGCGCACTTGACTGCCGCCTTTTTCCGACCTAACTGGTGCCGATCCGGCACCGATCTTGCTTTGACTCGCATGCGGGCACAGCGGCCGTCAGCGATACAGGCCATCTCTATTCCATCCTTTTTACTTCGACCACCTATGCAACATTTACGCTTTCTTCATTACATCGATGCCGTGGCTCGCTGCGGCTCCATTCGGGCGGCCGCAGAACAGCTGCACGTCGCCGCATCAGCGGTAAATCGCCGCGTCCAGGATCTGGAATACGAGTTAGGTACGCCGATTTTCGAGCGTCTGCCGCGTGGTGTACGCCTGACTGCGGCAGGCGAACTGTTCGTTGCCTACGCTCGTCGCCGCAATGCCGATCTGGAACAAGTCCAGTCACAGATCCAGGATCTCAGCGGCATGAAACGCGGCCGTGTGACATTGGCAGCCAGCCAGGCGCTGGCTCCGGAATTCCTGCCCCGCGTAATACACGCGTTCCAGGCCCAACGTCCAGGTATTGCCTTCGACGTAAAGGTGCTGGACCGCGAGCGTGCTGTTCTCGCCGTGACGGATTTCGCGGCCGACCTGGCGCTGGTCTTCAATCCCCCGGACCTGCGCGGTTTGACTGTCATTGCACAAGCGCGGCAACGCATCTGTGCCGTCGTTGCTTCCGACCATCCGCTCGCGAAGCGTACGAGTCTGCGTCTGAAAGATTGCCTGGACTACCCCCTTGCGCTACCGGACAGCAGTCTCTCCGGGCGCAACGTGTTGGACGAGTTATTCGACAAATCATCAGCTCGACCGCGGCCTCAACTGGTCTCGAATTCCTACGAAATGATGCGCGGTTTTGCCCGCGAAACCGGTGGGGTGAGCTTTCAGATCGAGATCGGTGCTGGTTCCACGGAGGGTGAGGTTGCAATTCCAATCGACGAGCGCAGCCTGGCTTCCGGACGCGTCGTACTGGTCGCATTGCGTGAGAGGGTGCTGCCTGTGGCATCGGCGGCATTTGCGGAATTCGTCGCCGGCAAGCTCGCTGATACGACCCACAATGCAACGTGACATCACCAGTAAGGTGCGTGTGGCATTTCCCTGCACCATTTTGAGATCCGGTGCCGTTTCGGCACCGGTGTGATTCAAAAAACCTTTTTTATGTGTTCGGTCAACAGGTTCTATTGCTTCGCTTATCGGCTTTGTTGAGGCTGGCCCGCTCTTTGCTAACAAGGCATTTAAAGATTGCATCCGATCGCCCCGCCTTGCGGCTGCAATCTCAACGCAGTGCCTTTCATAACGATAAGCCAAGGAACCCGCATGAAGTCCAAGACGACCGTCCGCACCGCCTGTCTCACCCTGCTCGCCTCCACCGCCTGTGTCGCCCACGCGGCCGATTGGGCGACACCGCGCTCAGCTACCGCTACGGCACCAAGTTCGCCGAGCCCTACATCGACGCCGACATCAGCAAGCAGGTGATCAACTTCAGCAACGTCAGCGGCTACAAGTACGGCAAGAACTTCTTCAGCATCGACTTCCTGCTGTCCGACGACAAGGATCCGTCCGCGGTCGGCGCCCACGGCGGCGCGCACGAAGCCTATGCCGTGTACCGCAACACGGTCGACCTGGGCGCGGTGACCGGCGCCAAGCTCGGCTTCGGGCCGGTGCGCAGCTACGGCGTGACCGTCGGCTTCGACATGAACAGCAAGACCGACGCCGGCTACAACTCCAAGAAGCGCATGCTGGTCGCCGGCCCGACGCTGATGTTCGACGTGCCGGGCTTCCTCGACCTGAGCCTCCTGGCCCTGCGCGAAAGCAACGCGCCGTTCAACGGCTTCACCCAGACCAGCACCGACCGCTACACCTACAAGACGCACGCGATGCTGTCGGCGGCCTGGGGCATCCCGTTCTCGCTCGGCAGCATCCCGCTGTCCTTCGAGGGCTACGCGGACTACATCGGCACCAAGGGCAGGAACGAGTTCGGCGGCCCGACCGCAGTCGAGATCAACGTCGACATGCAGATCATGTACGACCTGAGCCCGGCCATCGGCGCGGCCAAGAACACGCTCAAGCTGGGCGCCGAATACCAGTACTGGAAGAACAAGTTCGGCAACCCGAGCGACACCGTGCCGGGCGCCACCGCCAGGACCCCGATGGTCCGCCTCGAATACCACTTCTGAGCCACGCCATCACTGAACCGTAAAGAAAGAGGAACCCCATGAATCGTCGCAAGCTCATCACCCTGGCCGCGCTGGCCGTCCCGTTCACCTTTAGCGCTGCCCTGCCGGCGCAGGCGCAGGAACCGCTGAAAGTCGCCTTCGTCTACGCCGGTCCGGTCAGTGACGCCGGCTATACCTATGCCCACGATCAGGGGCGCCTGGCGATGGAGAAGAACCTGGGCGCCAAGGTCAAGTCGAGCTATGTCGAGAACGTGCCGGAAGGCGCGGACGCCGAGCGCGTCATCCGCAAGCTGGCCGCCGACGGCAACAAGCTGATCTTCACGACCTCGTTCGGCTTCATGAACCCGACCGAGCGGGTCGCCAAGGCCTTCCCCAATGTCGTCTTCGAACACGCGACCGGCGTCAAGCTGGCGAAGAATCTCGGCGTGTACGAGAGCCGCCAATACGAGGGCACTTACCTGCAAGGCGTGCTCGCCGCGAAGATGACCAAGACCGGTGTGATCGGCTTCGTCGGCTCCTTCCCGGTGCCCGAGGTGATCCGCAACATCAACGCCTACACGCTCGGCGCACAGAGCGTCAACCCAAAGATCAAGACCAAGGTCATCTGGGTGAGCACCTGGTACGACCCGGCCAAGGAACGCCAGGCCGCCGAGACCCTGATTGCGCAGGGTGCCGACGTGCTGACGCAAAATACGAATTCGCCCGCGACCCTGCAGGTGGCGCAGGAAAAAGGCAAGTACGCCTTCGGCTGTGACGCTGACATGAGCAAGTTCGCACCCAAGGCCCACCTGACCGCCAGCATCAGCAACTGGGGCGACTTCTACACGAAAACCGCGCAAGCGGTGATGGCCGGGACCTGGAAGAGCGAAGAAGTGCACTGGGGCATGGCCGAGGGGATGGTCAAGATGGCGCCGCTGAACGCGGCCGTCCCGCCCGACGCCGCCAAACTGTTCGAGGAAAAGAAGGCGGCCATGGTGAGCGGGAAGATCAAGCCATTCCAGGGTCCGCTGAAGGACCAGTCGGGCGCGGTCAAGGTGGCGGCCGGCTCGGACCTGCCACTGGCGAGCCTGAAGGGGATGAACTGGTACGTGCAAGGCGTCGAAGGCACGATCCCGAAGTGATGCGCGATGCGGGACCGGCCGGTCGCCCGTCCCGCATGCGCTTGTGTACAACAGATGGAGCGGGCAAGAATGAACCAACAACCGAGGCTGCAGCTGCTCGGGATCTCGAAGATCTACCCGTCGGTGGTGGCCAACGCCGACGTCGACCTGCGCGTGATGCCGGGCGAGATCCATGCGGTGCTGGGCGAGAACGGGGCCGGCAAGAGCACCCTGATGAAGATGATCTACGGCGTGGTGAAGCCGGACGCCGGCGAGATCATGTGGGAAGGCCGCCAGGTGCGCATCGATTCGCCATCGCACGCGCGCCGGCTCGGCATCGGCATGGTGTTCCAGCACTTCGCGCTGTTCGAAACCTTGACCGTGGCCGAGAACATCGCGCTGGCGCTGGACGAGCGCGTGACCCCGGCGGCGCTGGCGCCGCGCATTCGCGCCGTGTCCGAGCAGTACGGCCTGCCGCTCGATCCGGACCGCCTGGTGCACAGCATGTCGGTCGGTGAGCGCCAGCGGGTCGAGATCGTGCGCTGCCTGCTGCAGTCGCCGCGCCTCCTGATCATGGACGAGCCGACCTCGGTGCTGACACCGGACGCCGTGCAGCGCCTGTTCGTGTCGCTGCGCCGCCTGCGCGATGACGGCGTCAGCATCCTGTACATCAGCCACAAGCTCGACGAGATCCAGGCGCTGTGCGACCGCGCCACGGTGCTGCGCGCCGGACGCGTGGCGGGTGTGGCCAACCCGCGCGAGGAGACCGCGCACTCGCTGGCCGAACTGATGATCGGCGGCGAGCTGCCGGGCTGCAGCCTGAGCCCGCGTGAACCTGGCGAGGTACGGCTCGAACTGCGCGGGCTGGACCTGCCGAGCCCCGATCCGTTCGGCACCCACCTCTCAAGCATCGGACTGACGGTGCGCGCCGGCGAGATCGTCGGCCTGGCCGGCGTGTCCGGCAACGGCCAGCAGGAGCTGCTCAAGGCGATCTCCGGCGAGCAGGCGGCGCCACGGCCGGATTGCGTGCGCATCCTCGGGCGCGACGCCGGCCGGCTCGACGCGGCCGCGCGCCGGCGCCTCGGCCTGGGTTTCGTACCGGAGGAGCGGCTCGGACGCGGTGCGGTGCCGGCGCTGTCGCTGGCCGAGAACGCACTGCTGACCGGCTACCTGGGGCGCGCTGCCGGGATGGTCGAACGCGGCATCGTGCGCGGCAAGGCGGTGACCGGCTTCGCGGCCCGGATCATCGAGCGCTTCAAGGTCAAATGCGGCGGGGCGCAGTCCGCCGCCGGCAGCCTGTCGGGCGGCAACCTGCAGAAGTTCATCGTTGGTCGCGAGATCGGCCTGGCGCCCAAGGTGATGGTGCTGGCCCAGCCGACCTGGGGCGTCGACATCGGCGCGGCGATGCTGATCCGCCAGGCGATCATCGACCTGCGCGACGCCGGCGTGGCGGTGCTGGTCCTGTCGGAGGAACTGGACGAGCTGTTCATGATGTGCGACCGCATCGCGGTGCTGGCCAAGGGCCGGCTGTCGCGCGCGGTGCCGGTGGCGGAAACCTCGGTCAACCAGATCGGCGTATGGATGAGCGGCGACTTCGGCGCCGAACCGACAACACAAGGAAAACAAGGAGCGCACCATGTCCCGGCTTGAAGCCCGTCCCGAACCCTCGCGCGCGATGATGCTCGCCTCGCCGCTGATCGCGGCCGGCGCGATGCTGCTCACGGGGTCCTTGCTGTTCCTGTTCCTCGGCCATGCGCCGCTGCACGCCTTCTACGTGTACTTCATCCAGCCGTGCACCAGCCTGTACGGCATCGGCGAGCTGCTGCTCAAGGCGACCCCGCTGATCCTGTGCGGCGTGGGTCTCGCGATCGGATTCAGGGCCAACGTCCACAACATCGGCGCCGACGGCCAGCTCACCATGGGCGCGGTGGCGGCCGGCTGCGTGGCGCTGTATTTCGACGGCGTGAACGCGCCCTGGCTGCTGCCGTTGATGCTGGTCGCCGGGGCGCTCGGCGGCATGGCCTGGGCCGCCGTGCCGGCGCTGCTGCGCACGCGCTTCAACACCAACGAGATCATGGTCAGCCTGATGCTGGTGTACGTGGCCTACCTGTTCCTCGGCTACCTGGTGCACGGTCCGCTGCGCGATCCGGCCGGCTTCAACTTTCCGCAATCGAAGATGTTCGGCGACGCCGCCATGCTGCCATTGCTCAAGGAAGGGCTGCGCGTGAACGCGGCCTTCCCGCTGTCGCTGGTCGCGGTGGCGGGGGCCTGGTTCTTCTGCCGCCACAGCTTCGCCGGCTACCGCATGCGCGTGAGCGGCATGGCGCCGGCGGCCGCGCTCTACGCCGGCTTTTCCGAGCCGAAGAACGTCTGGATCGCCTTTCTCGCCAGCGGCGGCCTGGCCGGGCTGGCCGGGGTGGGCGAGGTGGCCGGGCCGCTCGGCCAGCTGCAGGCCTCGGTCTCGCCCGGCTACGGCTTCGCCGCCATCATCGTGGCCTACGTCGGCCGCCTGCACCCGGCCGGCGTGCTTCTGGCCTCGCTGCTGATGTCGCTGCTGTACATCGGCGGGGAGACCGCCCAGGTCGAGCTGCAACTGCCGTCCGCGATCACCGGCCTGTTCCAGGGCCTGCTGCTGTTCTACCTGCTCGCCGCCGACCTGTTCATCCATTACCGCATCAAGCCGCGCCATGCGGCGCTGGCTGTCAAGCCGGCGCCCGCCGCATCGACTCTCACGGAGACCGTCCAGCATGAATCCTGATTACCTGATCGCCATCCTGGCCAGCACCGCGGGCGCGGCCACGCCGCTGGTGCTGGCGTCGACCGGCGAACTGGTCGCCGAGCGTTCCGGCGTCCTCAACCTCGGGCTCGAGGGCATCATGCTGGTCGGCGCCGTGGCCGGCTTCTCGACCACGCTGCACAGCGGATCGAGCGTGCTGGGGCTGGGCGCCGCGCTGCTGGCCGGGATGGCGCTGGCCCTGGTATTCGCCTTCCTGGTGCTGACCCTGCAGACCAACCAGGTCGCCACAGGCCTGGCCCTGACCCTGTTCGGCACCGGCCTGTCGGCCTTCCTCGGACGCGACCTGGTCGGGCAGACGGTGGCGCCGCTGCCCGCGCTGCACCTGCCGCTGCTGTCCGACCTGCCGTTCGTGGGCCCGTTGCTGTTCCGCTTCGACGCCATGGTGTACGCCTCGCTGGCGCTGGTCGCCGTGGTCGCCTGGTTGCTGGCGCGCACCCGGGTGGGCCTGCTGATCCGCGCGGTCGGCGAGGCGCCGCACAGCGCCCACGCCATCGGCATGCCGGTCGTGAAGCTGCGCTACGCGGCGGTACTCTCCGGCGGCGCCCTGGCCGGCCTGGGCGGCGCCTACCTGTCGCTGGCGCTGACCCCGATGTGGGTCGAGGGCATGACGGCAGGGCGCGGCTGGATCGCGCTGGCCCAGGTGGTGTTCGCGACCTGGAAGCCGCGTGGGCTGCTGCTCGGCGCCTACCTGTTCGGCGGCGTCACCGTATTGCAGTTTCACGGCCAGGGCCTGGGCGTGCCGATCCCGTCCGAATTCCTGTCGATGCTGCCCTATCTGGCGACCATCCTGGTGCTGGTCATCATCTGCCGCAATCCGCAGACCATCCTGCTGAACAAGCCGATGTCGCTGGGCCAGAACTTCAAGGCTGACTAGGCAAGGCCCGAGCCCTCCATGCGCCATTCGATACCACCCCACATGCCAACGCCTGGCAGGTACACATCAAGTGGCATGTCTGGTAGTTGCTACCTTCCAAAAGATAATCCTCTACGTCGCCGCACTCGTGTTCTTCATGCGCGTAGGCAGAGGTAGCAAGTTGACACAAAGGATTGATAAGCTATGCAGATAACAGGCACCAACCCTCACCACTTGGATGGCATATCCCCGAGCGAGTTACACAATGCACGCCTGCCTCGCTGGCTGCTGCGGCACGATTGGCCGAACCTGCAGGGCGCGCCGGCCCTCGCACGCGTTGTCTTGCGCGCTGGCGTGGTTGATTCGATCGAGCCCATGCCTCCAGAGAACACGCCCATGCCTGCCGACGCATGGGACCTGCGAGGCGCGCCAGTACTGCCGGCCTTCGTTGACGCGCATGTCCACCTTGACAAGACCTTCACCTTGCAGCGGGTGGGACCTATTCCGCCCGGGCTGCTGGCCGCTATCGATGCCGAGCAACGGGACGCGCTGCTGTGGACGGCGGACGACGTCGCCGGGCGCGCAGCGCAGGGGCTGTGCTGGGGGCATGCTGCGGGAACGCGCTACATGCGCAGCCATGTCAATTGGCAGGTGCACGAGCCACCTCTGGCCTGGAGCGTGTTGAACGAATTGGCGGCACGATGGGCCGACCGCGTGACACTGGATCTGGTTGCATTTCCTAGTCTCTCGCTTTTTTCCAGCTTGGAGGACGCCCGACGAATCGCCCAGCACGTCGCTCGGAGCGGGCCACACGCGCGCCTCGGCGGCTTCGTGCACAGCGTAAGCTGGAGCCGAGAGGCATTGCGGAATCTTCTGATGGTTGCGCAGGAATTCGGCTTGGATGTAGATCTTCACGTCGACGAAGAGTTGAACCCGGACGCAGTCGGATTGTTAGCAGTGGCGGAGATCGTGAAAGAGATCAACTTCGCCGGACGTGTGGTGTGCGGTCATGTTTGCGCTCTGGCTGCCAAGCCACCCGCCCAAGCCCTGGCGACGCTCGACGCCGTCGCTGAGTTGCCGATTACGCTCGTTTGCCTGCCCACGACCAATTTGCTGTTGCAAGATGCTGCGGTTGGGCGGACACCGCTGATGCGGGGCATCACGCTGATCAAGGAGGCGCGTGCCCGCGCAATCCCTGTGCTGTTCGGTAGCGACAACGTCCAGGATCCATTCTGCCGAGTCGGGAGCTATGATCCAGTCGACAGCTTCATGGCCGCCGTTTTGGCCGCGCAATTGGATGAACCCTTCGACGATTGGTCCCAATCGATCTGCCGTGGCGACTGGCTCCAGAAGCAGGCGTCCAATCCGGGTAACAAATTCGCTTGGCCAGCCGACCTTGTGATATTCACCGGAGCGGACGCGCAAAGCTGGCCGGCGAGGGCTCATGAGCGGGTCCTGCTGCGACAGGGACGACTGCTTGCCGGTAGGGTTCCAGCGCATTGGTGTGCACCCTGGATGGGGCCGAGTAAGATATAGCGGAACCGGAACGTACGAGCGTAGGAGAGAGATTGCTTGCGAGAGCTGTCCATTTTTTTCGAATCCCATCGATGCTGGAGAGCTGCGCCAAGAAAGGCCGAGTGGGCGTTGCCACAGCCGATGCCGTCGACCGGTTGTCGAAGAGGAACTTACCAAGCGCCAGGCCGACAGGTTGGAAGCTGAAGAGACTCAGCACTGAACTCAGCTTTCTGACACCCGATTCGGAGTGCCACCGTCCGCTTCGGGTCAATTCTGTTGAAAAAGTAGCGACCTCACCATGCCGTTGGCAAAATTGCTCTGTCAGCGAGCGTGGGGGCGAACAGCATGATGGGACAGTTACCGGGAGGACAACAGCGCCTGTTCTACTCGTTCAATCTGGAAGATCACGTCCCGGCCCAACACCTCCTGCGCAGCATCGATCACTGCTTGGATCTCAGTGACCTGCGCGCCTACCTGGCCGATTTCTATAGCCCCATCGGACGCCCCTCGATTGACCCGGAATTGATGGTGCGCATGCTGGTCGTCGGCTACTGCTATGGCATTCGTTCCGAGCGGCGATTGTGCGAAGAGGTACACCTGAATCTGGCCTATCGCTGGTTCTGCCGGCTGGGTCTTGAAGACGAAGTACCCAACCACTCAACCTTCTCGAAGAATCGCCATGGACGTTTTCGTGACAGCGATCTATTCCGCTGGTTGTTCAATGAGGTGCTGCGGCGTTGCATGGCGGCCGGCCTGGTAAAGGGTGAAGGTTTCGCCGTCGACGCCAGCATCATCAAGGCTGATGCCAGCCGGCAACGTGGGGTGGCGGGTGATGAGGTCGATTGGAGCGATCCAAAGTTCAGCAGCCGCGCCGTGCGCGAGTACCTCAAAGCCCTCGATGAAGAGGCGCTGGCTGAAGCTCTCCCCAAGAAAATTTCGCTCACTGATCCTCAGTCCCGTTGGACAGCAGCGCCAGGCGGCCCGGCCTACTTTGCCTACTCCACGAACTACCTGATTGACACTGAGCATGGCGTGATCATGGATGTGGAAGCTACCCCGGCGCACCGTACTGCCGAAGTCGGTTCAACCAGGACGATGGTCGAGCGTGTCGAGGCGCAGTTCGCCCTCACGCCGGAACGCCTCATTGGCGACACCGCCTATGGCACTGCCCCGATGCTGGCCTGGATGGTTGAAGAGAAGAACATCGAGCCGCACGTGCCGGTGTGGGACAAGACTGAGCGCAAGGACGACAGCCTCTCCAGTAACGACTTCCACTGGAATCAGGAAGCCAATGAATATCGCTGCCCAGCCGGCAAACCACTACGCAGTGAATGGCGCGCCTTCACCCAGAAAAGATCGCGGGTGACCAAGGCCAACACCATCATCTACCGCTCCAGCCAAACCGACTGCGCCACCTGTCCGCTGAAAGAAAAGTGCTGCCCCAACACGCCGAACCGGAAGATCGTCCGCAGCATCCATGAGGCTGCCCGCGACGTGGCTCGACGCATCGCCAAGACGCAGGAATACCTAGTCTCTCGTTGCGAACGGAAGAAGGTGGAGATGCTTTTCGCCCACCTCAAACGGATCATGAAACTCGACCGTTTACGACTGCGTGGCCTCATGGGTGCAACTGACGAATTCACCTTGGCCGCGACAGTGCAAAACCTACGCCGCATGGCCAAGCTTTTGCCTCAAGGGCCACCAATCACGGGATAGGTACGCCCGCTGCGAGCAGAAACCCTCAAATTAACCCTAAAACCTGAGCAGGGACGCTCAGTGAAACGCCGAAAGGCAACTCGAAGTGGCTTGCAGCCACTTCGACAGCAGGCACACCTGATCGGCAGGATGCCGCTGAAGCTACTTTTTCAACAGAATCGGTCGAAAGCGGTCTCAACTGAAGGACTGATGGGGCCCTCGGGGCATCGTTGGATGTGGCGATGGTCGACCGTGGCCAGGACGTGGCCAGGACGTGGCCAGCCTCGCCGGAAGTGACGATGCTGCAGCTCGACGTGCGCGAGCTGGTGCGCGGTACTGCCTCGCCGGAAGTGGCGATGCTCGAGAAAAAAAGCCGCCTCGATCTCGGGCGGCTCCAGGGGAGGGCAGGGGGGCGATCACCGCTTGCAATGCACCAGGTCGTCGTTCACCCACGCACTTTCGACCAGGCCGTTTTCGCGCAGCTCGTCGCACGCTTCGCCTACCTGCTCGCGCCACTTCTTCGGCCGGGTGGAATCCGAGCCGCACATCAGCCGGAACGTCTCCAGCTTGAGCGGGTACGGCTCCTTGTGGGTGGCGAAGTAGTCGAACATGCGCCGCGCGGTGGGCGACAGCTTGCGGTACTTCTCCCACACGAATTTCGTGTAGTGGTCGCCGGCGAACAGCACCACGATTTCGGCGTCGATCTCGACCTGGCAGCGCGACGTGCGCTTGCCGCGATCCAGGACGCGGAAGCGCCGGATCAGCGACACCGATTCGAGCCGGCCGATGCGTTGGGATGAGAACTGCATGGCCGACGCCTGGAGCCGCGTCAGGCATTCCTCGGCCCTTGTGTAGTACCGACCGTTGATTGACCAGTCCAAGTCCTGGCAAAGCTCGTAGAACGTGAAGGAAACCGGCTCTCCGAGCGCGGTGCGCTTCGCGTACTCCAG
The DNA here is from genome assembly GCF_014843515.1 of Pseudomonas sp. ADPe. Lineage (NCBI taxonomy): Bacteria > Pseudomonadati > Pseudomonadota > Gammaproteobacteria > Pseudomonadales > Pseudomonadaceae > Pseudomonas > Pseudomonas sp. ADPe. The sequence continues at coordinate 43,603 of NZ_CP062123.1, read as the reverse complement.
CACCTGGGCGAATACCAGCTCGTCGTCGTCGGCGCGCAGCTCGATCCCGGTGTAGGTGATCTCCACGTCTTTGTTGACGTGGTAGATCGACTGGCCTTGCAGCGCGGCGCGCGGCACCTTCTTGTTGCGGACGGTGAAGATCGCCGACCGCCCGAAGTCGTTGGGCAGTGCCCGCATGTGATCCGGCCAGGGAGCCAGGTCGAACAGCGAGAGCTGCATGTCCTTGATCTGCTGCTTCGTGTGCTTGAGCAAGGCCGTCTGCTTGGCCTCGCTGACCTTCTCGGCCAGCTCACCGCCGGCCGTTCGCTTCTTGGTCGCCATCGCACTACTCCGTTTGTCCTGGGCCAGCGCGCCGATCTGCTCGGCCATCTTGTTCACGGCGGTGCGCGGTTCGGGCGGCAGGCCCATCGTGCGCGCAAGCTCGGCCGATTCCTGCGCCATGCGCTCGGATCGCTCGACGGCGGCACTTGCCGGCGTCGGTAGCTTCGGCGGCAAAGCCGCCTCGTTGTCGCCGGCCGTGGCCGGCAGCTCGAAGAGGGAACCGGCGGGGCGGAAGGCCCCGCCGGCGCTGCCCGAGTCCCTGCGAGCGGCGGCGGTACGGGCGGCAAGGTCGGTGGCGTCGGCTTCGCTAAGCCCGCCCTCGATGAGCTTGCGCCTGTATTCCTGCTCGTTGAACTCGTTCTGCATCTAATCTCCCTCCTAGCATACTGCCCGGCCGTGGCCGGGCCTGGCCTTACTGGCCGCCGCCTGGCGCTTTGGTGTCCAGGTATTCGATTTCCTCGGCGATGAAATCGAACCCGTATTCGGTCTTGCCGTCCTTCTCGTACTTCGTCGGCTCGATGCGGCCCTGGACGAACACCTTGGAGCCTTTGCCCAGGTACTTGCCCGCGTTCTCGGCCAGGCCGCCGAACGACTTGATGCGGAAGAAGTCCGTCTGCTCCTGCTTCGCACCGGCTGCGTTGCGCCACACGCGATTGACAGCCAGGTCGAAAACGGCGCGGGCGCTGTTTTCGCTATGGCGAACGTCGGTATCGCGGGTAAGATTACCGATAAACTGGAACAGGTTGTGGCTCATTCGTCATGCTCCTTTCGCTAATGGAGTCGTCAGTTTAGCTAAACCTGCGTCCGTGGTCAAGAACTTTAGCGGCTAAAATTTTCTGCCGCCCGCACCGAGAAGGCATACGGGCCTTGTACAACTACATCTTCTTCACGAACGTGCTCCGGCTGCTCGATGAGCGGCACATGACGAAAAAGGAGCTATCGGACAGGTCGGGGGTTTCGATCTCCTTCCTGTCCGATCTCACTACTGGCAAAGCCAACCCCTCCCTAAAGGTGATGGAGGACATTGCGCAGGCCCTTGAAACTCCCCTGCCGCTCCTGCTTGAATCGACCGACCTGGACAAAGAAGCCCTTGACACCCTGGCCGGCGGCAAGGCACCCCGAAGCCTGCCGCCAGGCTTCGAGCGCGTGGCGGCCGTGCTGCCAGAACACCAGGCGTTCATCGTCAAGAAGTGGGGCGAAGCGACAAGGAAGAAACTTAGAGGGAGTTGACGCCAGGATGTGAGAAGGGAAGGGAAGCGGCGCGGAACTGAGCCACAAGAGCCAGCCAAGTTTTAGCCGCTAAAGCCCGCCGGGGTGGCTCAACCCCCGGACAACCCATAACGCAAACGCCACGGGTTCGGCGCGAGGGCGCACGGAGCATGCGCCGCGTTGTCGCCTCTTTCGCCCCTGCAATCCGCGATGCAACGTCGCGGCCGAAGTCACCCTTGTGCGCTTCGGTGTTGCGGTCGAAATTAGTTCGGTATATCGTATGAACCTGTGTAGAATGCGCGAAACGCAACGGCATACAGGGCATACGGAATGACCGACCAGAAACCAGAACACAACAGCATCAAGGAACGGGCGAAGAAGAAGCTCGAACGCGACATGGGGCCGGAGCTGCTGGCCGCCCTCAACGATCCCAAGACCGTTGAAATCATGCTCAACGCGGACGGCAAGCTCTGGCTCGAACGCCTGGGCGAGCCGATGAAGTGCATCGGCACGCTGCGCGTCGCGCAGGCGCAAGCCATCATCGAAACCATCGCGGGCTACCACGGCAAGGAAGTCACGCGCTCCAAGCCGATCCTGGAAGGCGAGCTGCCCCTTGATGGCAGTCGCTTCGCCGGCCAGCTCCCGCCGGTTGTGCCCGCACCCACCTTCGCCATTCGGAAGAAGGCCGTCGCCATCTTCACGCTCGATCAGTACGTCGAACGCGGAATCATGACCGCGCCGCAGCGCGAGGCATTGATTGCAGCGGTGCGCGCGCACCGGAACATCCTTGTGATCGGCGGCACCGGCTCGGGCAAGACCACGCTGGTGAACGCGATCATCAACGAGATGGTGATTCAAGACCCGACCGAGCGGGTTTTCATCATCGAGGACACCGGCGAAATCCAGTGCGCCGCCGAGAACTACGTCCAGTACCACACCAGCATCGACGTGAACATGACGGCGCTGCTGAAAACCACCCTCCGCATGCGCCCCGACCGAATCCTGGTCGGCGAGGTGCGCGGCCCCGAAGCCCTTGATCTGTTGATGGCCTGGAACACCGGGCACGAAGGAGGTGCTGCAACCCTGCACGCAAACAACGCCAAAGCTGGATTGGATCGGCTCGCCATGCTCATCAGCATGCACCCCGATTCCCCGAAACCCATTGAACCGCTTATCGGCGAGGCGGTTCACGTGGTTGTTCATATCGCCCGCGTCGAAGGCTCGCGGCGCATCCAGGAAATCTTGGAGGTTTCCGGGTTCGCCAACGGCCAGTACATCACCAAAACCCTCTGACTAGGAGTTACGACCAATGCAAGCAACCTTCCCGGCATTCCGCCTCAACCGCAACGCCCTGTTCTACATGGGCCTCTTCGCCCTCCTGGCGTTCTTCCTGCTGGCCCCCCAGCACGCATTCGCCTCCGAGGGCACCGGCGGCTCTCTGCCGTATGAGAGCTGGCTGACCAACCTCCGCAACTCCGTCACCGGCCCGGTGGCCTTCGCGCTGTCGATCATCGGCATCGTGGTCGCCGGCGGCATCCTGATCTTCGGCGGCGAACTCAACGGCTTCTTCCGCACGTTGATCTTCATCGTCCTGGTCATGGCCCTGCTGGTCGGCGCGCAGAACATGATGAGCACGTTCTTCGGCCGTGGCGCGGAAATCGCCGCCCTGACCGATGGCGCGCTGCACCAGGTCAAGGTCGCCGCGCTGGACGTGGCCGGCTTCCCCGGCGAAGCCGTCATGCGCTGGGCCGAGCGCGGCCACATCGCGGGGTAAGTCATGGCTCTGCGCGCGATCCCCATCCGTAGGGCCGGCAACCGAGAAAACCTGTTCATGGGCGGGGATCGTGAGCTGGTGATGTTCTCGGGCCTGCTGGCCGGCGCGCTGATTTTCAGCGCCCAAGAAGTGAGGGCAACGGTGTTCGGCATCGCCTTGTGGTTCGGCGCGCTCTTCGCGCTGCGCCTCATGGCGAAGGCCGATCCGAAGCTGCGACACGTGTACCTGCGGCACCGCCGGTACAAGCCGTACTACCCGGCTCGCAGCACGCCCTTCCGTGACAACACGCCGAGTCAAGGGAAGCAATACAAATGATCGAAGCAATCGCAATTGCCATTGCTGTGCTCGGTGCGGTTCTGTTGCTCATCCTCTTTGCCCGCATCCGGGCTGTCGATGCCGAGCTGAAGCTCAAGAAGCATCGCGCCAAGGATGCCGGCCTGGCCGATCTGCTCAATTACGCCGCCGTGGTCGATGACGGCGTGATCGTGGGCAAGAACGGCTCCTTTATGGCCGCCTGGCTGTACAAGGGTGATGACAACGCCAGCAGCACCGAGGAACAGCGGGAAATGGTGTCGTTCCGCATCAACCAGGCCCTGGCGGGCCTGGGGAACGGCTGGATGGTGCATGTCGATGCTGTGCGTCGGCCTGCGCCGAACTACTCGGAGCGGGGCGTGTCATCGTTCCCCGACTCCGTTTCCTTCGCCATTGACGAGGAACGCCGGCGCTTGTTCGAGGGCCTGGGCGCGATGTTCGAGGGCTACTTTGTCCTGACCGTCACGTGGTTCCCGCCAGTGCTGGCCCAGCGCAAGTTTGTCGAACTCATGTTCGATGACGATGCGGTGGCTCCCGACCATACGGCGCGCACTACGGGCCTGATTGCGCAGTTCAAGCGCGAGATCACCAGCCTGGAATCGCGCCTGTCCTCGGCGGTCAAGATGACGCGCCTGCGCGGCCAAAAAGTCGTGTCGGAAGAGGGCAGGGAAGTCACGCACGATGACTTCCTGAGCTGGTTGCAGTTCTGCGTGACGGGCCTCCATCACCCGGTCATGCTGCCCAGCAATCCGATGTACCTCGATGCGGTAATCGGCGGGCAAGAGCTGTGGGGCGGCGTCGTGCCCAAGATCGGGCGCAAGTTCATCCAGGTGGTCGCCATCGAAGGCTTCCCCTTGGAGTCAACGCCTGGGGTGCTCTCGGCCCTGGCCGAGCTGCCCAGCGAATACCGCTGGTCGAGCCGCTTCATCTTCATGGATCAGCACGAGTCCTTGAAGCACCTGGACAAGTTCCGCAAGAAGTGGAAGCAGAAGATTCGCGGCTTCTTCGATCAGGTGTTCAACACGAATACCGGCTCGATCAACCAGGACGCGGCCGCGATGGTCGGCGACGCCGAGGCGGCCATCGCCGAGGTCAACAGCGGCTTGGTGGCGGCCGGCTACTACACCAGCGTAGTCGTGCTGATGGACGAGGATCGGGAGCGCCTGGCGGCCTCCGCGCTCCTGGTCGAGAAGGCCGTCAACCGCCTGGCCTTCGCGGCCCGTATCGAGACGATCAACACGCTCGATGCGTACCTGGGCAGCTTGCCCGGCCACGGCGTCGAGAACGTGCGCCGGCCGCTCATCAACACGATGAACCTGGCCGACCTGCTGCCGACAAGCTCGATCTGGACGGGCAGCGCCACGGCTCCGTGCCCGATGTACCCGCCGCTGTCGCCGGCGCTCATGCACTGCGTGACGGTGGGCGCTACGCCGTTCCGCCTGAACCTGCACGTGCGCGACCTGGGCCACACCTTCATGTTCGGCCCGACCGGCGCAGGCAAATCGACGCACCTGGGCATCATCGCCGCGCAGCTCCGTCGCTACGCCGGCATGTCGATCTACGCCTTCGACAAGGGCATGTCGATGTACCCACTCGCGGCCGGCATCCGCGCGGCCACGAAGGGCAAGAGCGGCCTGCATTTCACGGTGGCCGCCGACGATGACCGCCTGGCGTTCTGCCCGCTCCAGTTCCTCGAAACGAAGGGGGATAGGGCCTGGGCGATGGAGTGGATCGACACCATCCTGGCGTTGAACGGCGTCAACACCACGCCGGCGCAGCGCAACGAGATCGGCAACGCGATCATGAGCATGCACGCCAGCGGCGCGCGCACGCTCTCCGAGTTCTCGGTGACGATTCAGGACGAGGCGATCCGCGAGGCCATCAAGCAGTACACGGTGGACGGCTCGATGGGCCACCTGCTCGACGCCGAAGAGGACGGCCTGTCGCTGTCCGACTTCACGGTGTTCGAGATCGAAGAGCTGATGAACCTGGGCGAGAAGTTCGCGCTGCCGGTGCTGCTCTACCTGTTCCGCCGCATCGAGCGCGCACTGAAAGGCCAGCCCTCCGTCATCATCCTGGACGAAGCCTGGTTGATGCTGGGCCACCCCGCGTTCCGCGCCAAGATCAGGGAATGGCTCAAGGTGCTGCGCAAGGCCAACTGCCTTGTGCTGATGGCGACGCAAAGCCTCTCCGACGCGGCCAACTCGGGCATCTTGGACGTGATCGTGGAATCGACCGCGACCAAGATTTTCCTGCCTAACGTCTACGCCAGGGATGAGGACACATCGGCGCTCTATCGCCGTATGGGCCTCAACGCGCGTCAGATCGAAATCCTGGCGACTGCCATTCCGAAGCGTCAGTACTACTACGTCTCGGAGAACGGCCGCCGTCTCTATGACCTTGCCCTGGGGCCGATGGCCCTGGCCTTCGTCGGTGCGTCCGACAAGGAATCGGTCGCCACCATCAAGAGCCTCGAAGCCAAGTTCGGCCACGAATGGGTGCATGAGTGGCTGGCCGGCCGTGGGCTGAATCTCAACGACTACCTGGAGGCCGCATGAGCATCGCCGACACCCTCAAGGGCTTGATCTTCAAGAAGCCCGCCAACTCCGCCGAGCCGCGCGATCCGCGCCGCTCGAAGGAACCGCTCGCCGGCGGCCGCCGTGCGGGCGAGGCCGAGAACCCCTACCTGGCCGCGCGCCGCACCTGGAACGATCACGTGGGCAGCGTCGTCTCGCAGCGCCAAACCTGGCAGGTGATAGGCATCCTGTCGCTGTTGATCGCGCTGGCCGGCGTGGGTGGCGTGATCCACATCGGCAGCCAGTCGAAGTTCATCCCCTACGTGGTCGAGGTGGACAAGCTGGGCCAGACGGTGGCCGCCGGCCCGGTGCAGGCCGCAGGGAAGGCCGATCCGCGTGTCATCCACGCCGCCGTTGCGGACTGGATGAGCTGCGCGCGCATGGTGTCGCCTGACGTGGCCTTGCAGCGCAAGTGCGTGTTCAAGGCGTACTCGATGCTCGCCCCCAACGATCCGGCGACGCCAAAGATGAACGAGTGGTTGAACGGCACGCCCGATTCCAGCCCGTTCAAGCGCGCCGAGAAGGAAATGGTCAGCGTCGAGATCAAGACCGTCATCCCGCAAACGCCCGACACCTGGCAAGTCGAGTGGGTGGAAACCACGCGCGACCGCCAAGGCACGCTGAAAGGTCAGCCCGTCACCTGGCGCGCGCTCGTGACTACCTACATCGCCGAGGTCACGCCCAACACCACCGATGAGCAACTGCGGAACAACCCGTTGAGCATCTACGTGCGTGATTACTCCTGGTCCCGCATCCAATGAATTCGAGGTCATCCACCATGAAGAAAACCCTCTCCGCTTTGATCGTGGGCGCTGCTGTGGCGGTGCCCTCCCTGGCTCTGGCCGCCCCTGGCGACGACATTGCCGACAAGTATTTCAACAAGACCAACCCGACGCTGACCGCTCAAGAGCGCGCGGCGCTCGCCATCGCCAAACGGTGGGAAGCGGGGTCGGCGACCGGCATCAAGCCGGTGGCCGGCTCGGGCGGTGCCATCAAGTTCGTGTACGGCGCGCAGCAGCCGAGCATCGTTTGCGCGGTGCTCCAGGTGTGCGACGTGGCCTTGCAGCCCGGCGAACAAGTGAACTCGATCAACCTGGGCGACACGGCCAGGTGGACGGTGGAACCGGCCATCACCGGCAGCGGCGCGACCGAGGTTCAGCACCTCATCATCAAGCCGATGGACGTGGGCCTCGAAACCAGCCTGGTTGTGACCACGAACCGCCGCAGCTACCACTTCCGCCTGCGCTCGCATCGCACCGAGTACATGCCGCAAGTCTCGTTCACGTACCCCGAGGAAGCGCAAGCCAAGTGGGACGCGATCCAGCGCCGCGAGAAGCAGGAACGCACCGACAACACCCTGCCGGCGACGGGCGAGTACCTGGGCGATCTCTCGTTCGACTATGAGCTGTCCGGGTCGGCGAGCTGGAAGCCTGTGCGCGTCTACAACGATGGCCGCAAGACCATCATCGAAATGCCCGGCACGATGCAGCAGACCGAAGCGCCGACGCTCCTGGTCGTGCGCAAAGAGGGCGGCTTGTTCACCGACGACGAAACGGTGCTGGTCAATTACCGCGTGCAGGGCAATCGCTACATCGTGGACACGGTGTTTGACCGCGCGATCCTGATTGCCGGTGTTGGCAGTAGCCAAGACCGCGTGACCATCAGCCGGAGGAAGTGACCATGCGCAAGATCGTCTCTCTCGCGCTGCTCGCCCTCGCCCTGGGCCTCGGCGGCTGCGCAACCACCAGCCAGTACGGCAACTTCGTCCAGTCGGCCGCGCTCGATCAGCAGAAGCTCGCCACCGACGCGGTGCAGCAGCTCGCCACGCTGTACGCGCCGGCGCGCACGCGCCTGGAGCTGCAACAGCCGACGCCCGATCCGTTCGGCCAGGCGCTCGTCAAGTCGCTGCGCGACAAGGGCTATGCCCTCCTGGAGTACGCCCCGGCCGGCGCTTCCACGCAGGCCCCGGCCTCGGCGGCATCGCAGGCGAGCGCACCGGCCACCACGGCCGCGTCGGGCGGCCTGCCGTTGCGCTACGTGCTCGACCAGGCTGGCGACTCGAACCTGTACCGCCTGACCTTGATGGTCGGCAATCAATCCATCACCCGCCCTTACCTGGCGCAAAACGGCACGTTCGCGCCGGCCGGGTACTGGGTGCGCAAGGAGTGACGCCATGACAGAAAACGCCGATCAGATGGCACCTGACGCTTCGCCTGGCGAAGTGTCCAAGAAGGCGGGCGTCCGTCGCGTCAACAACATGCCCATGTACATCCTCGGCGGCGTCCTGCTGTCGTTCGTGCTGGTCATGGCCCTGGTCGCGGCGGATCGCGCGGCCAAGCAGAACGCGCCGGCGGACGGCCCCAAGGAGAAGGCCGGCAACACGTCGATGTTCGCCAAGGAGATCGCAGGCGACAAGACCGGCGGCTTGATCGAGCCGGCAAGCCCGCTCAAGGTGCCCGACATGCCGACCGGCCCGGCGTCGGCTCCGCTGGAGATCGCGCGGCCGTCCAACCCGGACGCGCCGCCGGCCCCGCCGGCCAACCCCGGCAACCCGGGCCAGCCGGTGAACGACGACGAGGCCCAGCGCATCCGCATGGCGAAGATGCAGATGTTCGGCGAAGCCGTGAAGGCCAAGACCACCGTGCGCGTGGATGCCCCGCGTAGCAACGGCTCCGCGCCGGGTGGCCCGAGCACCTACACCGGCACGCCGCAGACGCGCGATGAAATGCTGAACCGCATCGCAGCGGTGCAGCAGCAAATCGACGCGCAGCGCAGCAACGATCCGACCGCCGCCTATCAAGCACGCCTGGCGCAGATTCGCGGCATGGGCGTCGGTGGTGGCGGCGCGGCTCCGGCCGCCGGCGGCATGGGCGCGGGCGGTGCGCCGCAGCTCCTGCAAACCTCGACCAGCGGCGGCGGGCGCAACAGCATGGCGCAGTTCGGCCAAGGTGGGCAGGGCGACCGCTGGAAGCTGGATTCGCAGCCGGAAGCGCCGCGCACACCGTTCGAGCTGCGCGCGGGCTTCGTCGTGCCGGCCACGCTCATTTCGGGCATCAACTCCGATCTGCCGGGCCAAATCATGGCCCAGGTCGCGCAGGACGTGTACGACACACCGACCGGCAAGCACCTGTTGATCCCGCAGGGATCGCGCCTCGTCGGCTCGTATTCGAGCGACGTGGCCTACGGCCAAGCGCGCGTGCTGGTTGCGTGGCAACGCATCGTGTTCCCCGATGGCAAGGCGATGGACATTGGCGCGATGCCAGGCGCGGACAGCGCGGGATACGCGGGCTTCCACGACCAGGTGAACAACCACTATGTGCGCCTGTTCGGCTCGGCCTTCCTCATGTCCGGCGTGACAGCAGGCATCACCTACAGCCAACGCCAGAACCAGGCCACAAACACCTATGGCGCACCGAGCGCCAGCAGTGCCCTAAGCGAAGCCCTCGGCCAGCAGCTCGGCCAGGTTACGGCGCAACTCATCGCCAAGAACCTGAGCATTTCGCCGACGCTGGAAATTCGGCCGGGGTATCGCTTCAACGTCGTGGTCACGAAGGACATGACGTTTTCCAAGCCGTACCGTTCCTTCGATTACTAACGCCATAGGAGAAAAGCACCATGAAGCCGAAGTTTTTAGCCGCTAAATTGGCCCTCGTCATTGCTGTTTCGAGCACGCTGGCGGTCACACCTGTGCAGGCTGGCATCCCCGTCATCGACGGCACCAACCTGTCGCAGAACATCATGACGGCCATCGAATCGGTGGCCCAGACGCTCAAGCAAATTGAGCAGTACAGCACCCAGCTCCAGCAGTATCAAAACCAACTCCAGAACACGATGGCCCCGGCCGCGTATATCTGGGATCAGGCGCAATCGACCATCAACGGGTTGATGAACGCGGTCAACACGCTGGATTACTACAAGACCCAACTCGGCAGCCTGGACAGCTACATCGGCAAGTTCCAGGACGTGAACTACTACAAGAACTCGCCGTGCTTTACGGCGGCAGGGTGCTCCGACGCGGAACGCGCAGCACTTCGGAATGTGGCCCAGCTCGCGAGCGAGTCGCAGAAGAAGGCCAACGATGCCTTGTTCAAGGGCCTCGATAGGCAGCAAACGAATCTCACGGCCGATGCAGCGACGTTGCAGCGTCTTCAATCGGCAGCGCAGGGCGCGCAGGGCCAAATGCAGGCCATCGGCTACGCCAACCAGCTCGCCAGCCAGCAGGCCAACCAGCTCTTGCAGATTCGTGGCCTGCTGATCGCGCAGCAGAACGCGATGGCAACCAAGATGCAGGCCGACGCCGACAAGGAAGCCCAGCAGGCGGCAGCGGCCGCACAACTGCGCCAGGGCAGCTACCGGGCCAGCCCGGCGCGCACCTGGTAAGGGGGATTCATGAAAGCAATCAAGGCTCTGTCCTTGGCCTCGGCCGCCCTCGTGGCGGCCTTGGTCGCCGGCTGCGACAACAAGCCGGCCACGGCCCCCATGCCGGAAGTGAACGACGAGAACTGCAAGCCCGAGAACATCGCCAAGATCAAGGACAAGGGCGTCCAGCAGGCTTTTTCGTCGCTGTGCTTGCGTCGTGGTGGGGATTTCAAGCCCAGCCCGAAACGCGAATGGTGAGGTGCTGACGATGAGAATGCCAGCCAATCTAAAAACCCTCGCCCTGCCGCTGTTCGTCTGGCTGGCGTTCTTCGCGGTCGATGCCCACGCGGCCATCGACAACGCCGGCGTGTTCGATAGCGTGCTGGATCGCTACCAGGCCGCCGCGAGCGGCTGGGCCGGTGTCATCACCACGGCCGCAACCTGGCTCTTCTGGACGCTGGTTGTGATCTCGATGGTCTGGACGTTCGGCATGATGGCCTTGCGCAAGGCCGACATTGGCGAGTTCTTCGCGGAGTTCGTCCGCTTCACGATCTTTACCGGCTTCTTCTGGTGGGCGCTAACCAACGGCCCTAACTTCGCCTCGTCCATCTATGCGTCGTTGCGGCAGCTCGCCGGCAACGCGACGGGCCTGGGCAATGCTCTGTCGCCCTCGGGCATCGTGGACGTGGGCTTTGCGATCTTCGACAAGGTGATGGATCAGTCCTCGGTGTGGTCGCCGGTGGACAGCATGGCCGGCATCCTCATGGCCGTGGCGATCCTGGTCATCCTGGCCCTGGTCGGTGTGAATATGCTTCTGCTGCTCGCGTCGGGCTGGGTGCTCGCCTACGGCGGCGTGTTCTTCCTCGGCTTCGGTGGTTCGCGCTGGACTTCCGACATGGCGATCAACTACTACAAGGTCGTCCTGGGCGTGGCCGCGCAGCTCTTCGCAATGGTGCTCCTGGTGGGCATCGGCAAGACCTTCCTCGATGACTACTACTCGCGCATGAGCGCCGGCATCAGCCTCAAGGAAATGGGCGTGATGCTGATCGTCGTCATCATCCTCTTGGCGTTGGTCAACAAGATTCCGCCGCTCATCGCCGGGATCATCACCGGCGCGAGCGTGGGCGGTGCCGGCATCGGCCAGTTCGGTGCAGGTGCTGCGTTGGGTGCCGCAGGCATGGCAGCAGCAGCGGCCGCGACCGGCGGCGCCGCTCTGGCCGCCGGCGCAGCCTCGGCCGCCGGTGGTGCCTCTGCCGTCATGGCCGCCTTCTCGAAGGCCAATGAGAACGTGTCGGCAGGCACGGACGTTATGTCGGCCTTCTCGGGCGGCGGCAGCTCGGGCGGCGGTGCGGGCGGCGGCGGCGACGCCGGCACCGGCAGCACGCCCTTCGCTCAGGCTGCGGGCTTTAGCGGCAGCTCCGGCGGTGGCTCTTCGTCGGGTGGCGGCAGCCCCTCGACCGGCAGCAGCTCGGGCAGCTCGAAGGGCGGCGATAAGGGCGGCGGCAAAGCCGACGCCGGCGGCCAGGGCAGCAGCTCGACGGCCAGCACCGGCAGCAGTGCCGACAAGGCCGCCAAGAACGAACCCAAGCCCGCCGGCGGGGCAGGGCAAGGGCAGCAGGCCGCACCGGGCAGCACCGGCCCCGGCTTGCTCGCATCGGCCGCATCGGCCCTCGGCACGGCCGGCCGCATCGCCGCCGACGCCGGCGCGAACTTGGCGAAGGGAACCGCCGATGTTGCCAAGGCCAAAGCCGCGAGCCTGCGCGAAGCCGCAGCCGAGCGGATCGCCGACACCACTGGCGGAAAGATCGCCGCCGCGATCAAGGCGCAAGGAAGCGGCACGGCCGAGAACATCGACGTGCCCGACCAGCAGCCCGCGCCGAGCTTCGGCGACAACAGCCTGGCAGGCGGCCCTGCCGATGCCGATCCCGAGTCCGAAGTAGCTGCGTTCGCCAACCGCGAGCAAGGCCGCGACGGCACAACTGCGTAACCAAGGAGAGTCCAACCATGAAGAAGAAACTGTTTGCCCTGGCCGCCCTCGTGGCAGCCCTCGGATCGACCGCCGGCACGGCCAGCGCGCAAGACGTGCTGACCGGCGACACGCGCCTGGCCTGCGAGGCGATCCTGTGCCTGTCGTCGGGCACGCGCCCGAGCGAATGCACGCCGTCGCTGTCGCGGTACTTCAACATCACGAAGCGCAAGCTGTCGGACACGATCCGCGCCCGCCTGAACTTCCTCCAGCTTTGCCCGGTGGCGAGCCAGACGCCGGAAATGCAGTCGCTCGTGTCGGCGATCTCGCGCGGCGCTGGCCGGTGCGACGCGCAGTCGCTGAACTCGACGTTGGTGATGTGGACGGGCGGCTACGACGATGGGCGCACGTACATCAGCAACCAGTTGCCTGACTACTGCGGGGCCTACACCGGCCACGCCTACACCGACTTCGCCAGCAGCGGCACGCTGCCGCGCTATGTCGGGACGCCAGAGCGGGGCGGGTATTGGGTCGAAGCGCGCGACTATGACCGCGCCTTGGCCGAGTACAACGAACGCATCCGGCGCGAGGACGAAGAGCGCCGCCGCCAGTCCTGGCTGAACTGAGGGAGGGGAGGGCATGCCGTTCTTCGCCGATCTGCCGCCGCAGCTCCAGGAGCGCGTCGTCTGCTCGATCTCGGCCGCCGTCAAGTACGAGGTGCCGGTCAACATCGTGTTGGCCGTCGCCGAGAAAGAGGGCGGCAAGCCGGGCCAGTGGGTGCGCAACTCGAATGGCACGCATGACGTTGGCCCGATGCAGTTCAACACCGCGTACCTGGGCGACCTGGCCCGATACGGCATCACGGCGAACGATGTGGCGGCTGCCGGCTGCTACTCGTTCGACCTGGCCGCCTGGCGGCTGCGGATGCACATCCGCAACGACAAGGGCGACCTCTGGACGAAGGCGGCGAACTACCACTCGCGCACGCCGCAGTACAACGCGGTGTACCGGGCCGACTTGATGCGCAAGGCGTCGAAGTGGGCCGATTGGCTCGAAGCTCGGTTCGTCACGCTTGACGTGACGAAGGCCGGGGCCACGCCCTCGACGCCCAGCCAGCCCGCGACGGTGGCCCAGCGGGCGACGCCGGCGGCCAGGCCGGCACCAGCACCCCAGCAGGCCGCCCCAGCGGCCGCAGCAGCTCGCAGCGTGTCGGTGGCCGGCTACGTGCCCCGCACGGTGTCTTTCAACACTTCACGCGAGGGGTCGGCCGAGTAGGCCGGCTCTTCCGATTTAGCGGCTAAACATGGACAAATTCCCCGTGCAGGCTACTTGTTGGTGATCGAATAGCGTGCGCCCGCGTTCATACATGGCTCTCAGCGAGGCGACTTCTGGTGCTGCAATGCCAAGCTCGTTGCCAAGGTGGCGCCACAAGGCTACTGGAATTACCCGAAAGGCACCGAGCAAACGCCCACTCATGCGCAGGAAACCAATATGGAGCGCCAGACCAAGCTTGTGGGAATCACCTCGGCGTGCATTGATTGCGTCGCGCTCGGCACCATCGAAGGTGAAAAATGCCTTCATCTCGAAGTCGCTGATATCGCGGGGGAGCCCACGCATCCCCAAAAACGTTGTGTGCCAACCCTGCATCGTGAACCTCAAAAGTGGGAGGCCACCATACCCGTTTACAAAGCGAACAGGAAAGTCAATGAAATCAACGGTCTACCCAGACCACCCCCGCGCCAGTGCTAGCTTTGCGTACCGTCACTTATTGCACTGAAAACGAGGAGACCCCGCCATGGCCAAAATGCGCAAGGTCACCACCGTTCGCGGCTACGGTGCCTTTGTCGGCGCCAACCACCTCGAAGTGGAAGAAACCACCGGCACGGGCCAGGAGAAGACGGGCACCAAGAAGGTCATCGCCTTCAAGCGCGCCATCATCGCCGCTGGCAGCCAGGCCGTGCGCCTGCCGTTCATGCCCAACGACCCGCGCGTGGTCGATTCCACCGGCGCGCTGGCGCTCAGCGGCGTGCCCAAACGCATGCTCATCCTGGGCGGCGGCATCATCGGCCTGGAAATGGGCACGGTGTACAGCACCCTGGGCGCACGCCTGGATGTGGTGGAAATGATGGACGGCCTGATGCAGGGCGCCGACCGCGACCTGGTCAAGATCTGGCAGAAGATGAACGCCAAGCGCTTCGACAACATCATGTTGAAGACGAAAACCGTGGGTGCCGAGGCCACACCTGAAGGCATCAAGGTCACATTCGCGCCAGCGGAAGAGGGCGGCACCACCCCCGAACCCCAGGTGTACGACCTGGTGCTGCAGGCCGTGGGCCGCACGCCCAACGGCAAGAAGATTGCCGCTGAAAAGGCTGGCGTGGCCGTCACGGACCGTGGCTTCATCAACGTCGATATCCAGATGCGCACCAACGTGCCGCACATCTTTGCCATCGGCGACATCGTGGGCCAGCCCATGCTGGCGCACAAGGCGGTGCATGAGGCACACGTGGCGGCAGAAGTGATTGCCGGTGAACTGCAAGGCAACAAAGAGCTGGCAAGCGCCGCCTTCAACGCCCGCGTGATCCCAAGCGTGGCCTACACCGACCCTGAAGTGGCTTGGGTGGGCCTGACGGAAGACCAGGCCAAGGCCCAAGGCATCAAGGTCAAGAAGGGCCTGTTCCCCTGGACGGCCTCGGGCCGCGCCATTGCCAACGGCCGCGACGAAGGCTTCACCAAGCTGCTGTTCGACGACAGCCCCGAAGCAGCGACCCCTCGAATCTCATCGCCGGGTGTCATCTTTCACGCGGCCACCGGCATCGATGCGGCTACCGTGGCCCCAGTGCAGACCACACTGCAAAAACGCATCCTGCGCGCCTTCGTTGCTCGGGGCCTGCTGGAGAACTGTGACGCCAAAGACATGCTGGGCTACAAACACAGCGGCTTCTCGGTGGACGCCGGTGTCTGCATCGAAGCCCACGACCGCGCTGCGCTGGAGCGGCTGCTGCGCTATTGCGCGCGTCCACCGTTTTCCATGGAGCGCCTACGCAAAGAGGGAAGCAAACTGGTGTACCGCTGTGCCAAACAGCGCAGCGAGCCCACCAGTGACAAGCGTGGTGCCAAGGCAGATGAGCTGCACCTCACACCGCTGGAACTGATCGACCGCATCGCCGCGCTGGTGCCACCGCCACGCACCCACCGGCACCGCTACTTTGGTGTGCTGGCACCAAACTCGCCGCTGAGAGCGGCGGTAACGGCGCTGGCCCAGCCTGCTGCGTCGCAACCAGCCACGGTGGAGACTGCACAACCTGGCGCGGGCGTACCTGGGGTGGCGGCGCCGGGCAACGCGGCCACACCCACACCCGAACCTGAAGCACGCCCGAAGCGAGCGGCGCATTACTTGTGGGCGGTGCTGATTGCCCGCATCTACGAGGCATTTCCGCTGCTGTGCCCCATGTGCGGTGGGCAGATGCGCATCATTGCCTTCATCACCCACAGCGCCGAAATCCGCCACATCCTGAACCACATCGGGGTGGAGTCTGCCCCCCCGCACATCACCCCGGCACGCGGGCCACCGCTGTGGGAGGGCTGCGACGCGCCGGTGGATGATGGTGCGCAAGGCGAGCCGGATTGGGATCTGGCAGCTCAACCCGACGAGGTAGACCAGCGCGTCAATTGGTGACCCAGTGAAGCGGCGGTATCCATCGCTGCGGGGAAGCAGCTGCACGCGCGCCAGGCCCAAATGCATACTGCCTCCCAAGCTCTTGCCATTGAGCGGCAAGCGAGCGCTCAACCTTCCTTGGCCGAACGTGTTTCGAGGCCCAAAACTCGTGCCATACTTGGCCTCATGCGGTTGAATTTCCTATCCGTGGGCACATCAACGTCAAAGAATACAGTGAGATGAGGAGAAATCACTCCTTCACAGCCACCCGACATGATGATCGGCACAGCATCCACCGCAGTCATCTCCATGAATTGCTGCAGATAGTGCCGCAGGGCTGCTGTGGCGAATCCGCGTGTGTAGTCGTTGACGCAGCCGTTACCCTCCGTCTTCCCGAGAATACCCGTGATCTTCCTGTGAGGGATACCCGCCGCCGCAAGCGCTCGGTCGAGCGCCCCTACATCGTCCGGCCCAGACTGCGCCACTTTTATAAGCGATGACGTATCCATAGGTGAATCAGATTAAATTCCGCAAAGCTAGCCGCCCAGTACTCGTTTTCTAGCCGTGGCCCGATCAGTCATGGGCGAAAGACAGAAGCTGGTTCAATCGTCAAATCAAGTCGATGGCACGCGACACTCGCGTGTTGCGCGGCGAGCCTCCGCGAGCTGCCCTTACCCGCTCAATAAGATCCTCATCGAAAGGAATTTTCTGAAGCCTCGTAAGACCGTGGACCGCTTCACTACCGAGTTTGGCCGCATTGTACATGGCGGTCACACCCCTGCTTGCGCAAAAAAATTGCCACCATCTTCCCGGATCAGCTCACGCTGCTGCGTGATCATACGGGAGAGCAGTTCCGCGCAGGCCTCACTGCGGGTGTGCACGACCTCGACTCCTAGCTCCCGCAGACGATCTTCACCCCACTCGCGAACGGTTGGGGTGCCGATCACGACCTTGGGAATACCATATAGGATCATCGCTCCTGTGCACATTGGACAGGGCGAAAGCGTCGTGTAGAGCACAGTTTCTCGATAAAATTCCGGCGGTTGCCGACCGGCGTTGGCGAGCGCAGTCATTTCTGCGTGATGGAGAGTGCTGCCGGTCTGCGCCCGGAGATTGCGTCCGCGTGAGACCAGCTTGCCGCGGTGGACGAGTACCGATCCGATGGGAAGGCCTCCCTCTAGGAAACTTGCTTCCGCCTCCTCGATTGCGATCTGCAGCATGCTTGATTCAAATTTCGTGTGTTCCATAGGTTATTTTTAGACCTGTCAGGCAAAGAATAGATACGAACACCGCATTGAGCACAGAGTAACCCACTCGCGACCCAATCGCCTTCCAACCCGGGTGCCCGATGTAGATGCTCGTCGGAAACGGGCTGCCGAACGCGCCCGTGAGAATCGACGATACGCCATTATAAAGCATTGAAGGCAGCATCGGGTAGCGATCCCCGGCGGCCGTCGCAGATTCAATGTTTTGCAGGGAGATGATCACACTGATGCATCCGATGGGGAGAATTACAGGCAGAAACAGGGGAAGCATCGAGAACGAAGCGACCAGATCGCCCAACACAGGAACTGGCGGATAGAAAGCGAGGCGGGCATCAGCGAGGTTTCCGACCGGGACTACCTGCGCGCCTTGGACAAAATGGAGCATCCACGCTAGGCCAGTGCCGGTCACCAGGATGATCAGGCCGGAAGGGATCCCACCCTTGATGCGAAGCCGTCCAAAATAGAACAGAAATGTGACACCGAGTGTGACGAGCCCGAGAAGCGGAGAGGCGTAGGCACGAAAGAAAAAGTCCATCGAAAGGAAACAGAGGCCAATGCCTCCAACGGGTGCGAGCAGCGCAGCCCGTGGCGTAAATCGACGGATACTCTCCGCCACGAAACTGCCGAAGAACTCGATGAGCCCCGAGACGAAACAAGCCAGTATACCGGCCCGCCAAGCAAAGATAGCGACATCATCCCCGGTCAATCCCTGTGCCTCGCCGATGAATTTCGCTGGGTAAAGTACGAGGAAAACAAAGGCGATTAAGGTGATGATGTTGATGCCGAACGGCAGTGCACAGACGTCGCTTCGCCCCTGCAAGCGCACCTGCTTCGCCACCCTGGCGGCGACCGGGTGATGGCCCAGGTGCTCATGGCCATCACCCTGCACGGGCTCGATGACGTGCTGGTGGCCGTGGAGTTGGCGCTGCAATCGGGCCGCGTGAGTGCCGACCATGTGCTCAACGTGCTGGCCAGGCTCAAGGAGCCCCAAGCCGTGCAAAGCCTGCCTGAAGCAGCCTTGCCTTCACTGACGCTGCACGAGCCGCCTCAGGCCGACGTGTCGCGCTACGACAGCCTGCGCCAGTCCCAGGAGGATGACCATGTCCAATGACATCGCAGCAAGCCTCAAGGGCTTGAGCCTGCACGGCATGGCCAGTGCCTGGCCGGAACTGCTGGGCATCGCCCGGCTCAAATCGCTCGACCACGAAGCCCTTCTGCATCAGCTCATCAAGGCCGAGGGCGCGCACCGGGAAGTGCGCTCCATGGCCTACCAGATGCGGGTGGCCCGATTCCCTCACCACCGCGATCTGGCTGGCTTTGCCTTTGATCAGGCCCAAGTGGACGAGGCGCTGGTGCGTCAGCTGCACGAGTTCAAGTTCATCGACTCAGCCCACAACGTGGTCTTCGTGGGCGGCCCAGGCACGGGCAAAACACACCTTGCCACAAGCCTGGGCGTTCATGCCATCCGTGCACATGGTAAGCGGGTGCGCTTCTTCTCGACCGTCGAGCTGGTCAATCTGCTGGAGGCCGAGAAAGCTCAAGGTAAGGCCGGGCAACTGGCACATCGGCTCATGTACGTGGATCTCGTCATCCTCGACGAGATGGGCTATTTGCCCTTCAGTCAAGCCGGTGGGGCCTTGCTGTTCCACCTGCTGTCCAAGCTGTACGAGCGCACCAGCGTGGTCGTCACCACCAACCTGTCGTTCTCGGAGTGGGCCAGCGTGTTCGGCGACGCCAAGATGACCACCGCGCTACTCGACCGACTCACCCATCACTGCCACATCGTCGAAACCGGCAACCAGAGCTGGCGCTTCAGGCACTCGACTGCACAACCGTCTTCGATCATCAGAGCCACACGAACCAAAACGGCCAAAGGAGCACCCCAGACAGATCACGCAGTAGACTTATCCACATCCGAACAGTCCATTTCTTCGTCAACTTAGTGGCTCAGTTTTGGACGTGACGCCTGGCTCAGTTTTGCTCGTGATTCAACACAGACCACCCCCGCGCCAGTGCTAGCTTTGCGTACCGTCACTTATTGCACTGAAAACGAGGAGACCCCGAGCGAGGCGAAAAAAAACCGCCTCGGGGTGTCCGAGGCGGCAAGTCTGCATGCGGTTCAGGGAGGAAGAAACCGCGCCGGCGATCAGGGAGGAAAACCGCGCGGCCTGATGTGCAGCTCGGCCACTTTAGCCGGATTTTTCGACTTATCCGATGCGAGCGGCCCGCCGTGGGCGCTGCTCGATCTGCTGTTGCTTTTTCTCGACGTGCTTCTGCTCCTGGTGCTGCTGCTCGTCGCGCTGCACCTGGCTGATGGCCGCGCCGATCTGCCGCTTCACGCCCTCGATGCCCAGCTCGCTCTTGTGCGCCAAGTCGTTGAAGTCGGTGTGCTGCTTCATCGTGGACAGCGCCGCGATCTGCGCGCCGCTCAACATCGACGCCTTGAGCTTGGCCGCCTCGTCGCCGGCCAGCTCGACCTTGCCGGCGGCGGCGTCGGCAAGGCGCTGCTCGGCGCGCAGGTGGGTCTTGAAGCTGTCGGGCGTGATGGCGGGCAAGTCGCGCGGGTAGGTGTTCTCGGCCGGCGCGAAGATCGGGAAGATCGCCTTGCCGCCCACGGCCTGGGCGGCCGCCTCGGCCTTCTCCCGGCCGGGGTTGTTGCCGTGGGTCATGACCAGGTGCCGGTCGTCGTCGCCGGCGATGATGACCGGCTTGTCCGGGAACTTGGCGTGCAGCGCCTTCGCCACGGCCTCAAGGTTGCCGCTGTCGAAGGCGGCGACCGTGGCGTGGCCCACGGCCTCGGCCACCTGGGCCGCCGTGGCGTAGCCCTCCGAGATCACCAGCGCCGGCGCGGCCGCCAGGGCGTCCATGCCGCCGACCGGGTGGAAGCATCCTTCCTTCTTCGAGTCCTTGGCGAACCGCTTAGTGCCGTCCTCCTGGATGTATTGCATCGTCCATTGCTTGCCCTCTGCGTCGAAGGCCGGGATGTAGGTCTTCTGGCCTTCGCGGTCGGTCATCACGCCGGCCTGCGCCTGGATGCCTTTGGCTTGCAGGTAGGGCGTCGGCTGCTCGATGGGCACGAGGTCGGCCATCTGCCGACCGACGCGCTGCGCGGTGGCCTCCTGGGCCTTGTCCTGCTCGACGGCTCGCTGTGCCAGCTTCTCGGCCGCCTCGGCCTGGAGCTTGGCCTTCTCCTGGTCGCTCAAGGCGTAGCCCTTGCTCTTCCAGGTAATGTCCGTGCCGGTCTTGTTGTTGATGATCCGCCCGGCCGGGTGCCCGTCCAGGTGGCCCACGTAGAAGCCATCGAGCGCGCCCTTCTTGCCGCCCTCGACCGGCACGCGGTGCCGCTTGCCATCCATGATCGGGTGATCGCCCTGGGCGTTGCTGCCGGTGAACAGGCCGGCGCTGCGCATGGCCTCGGCGAACTCTTCCCTTGGCGTCATCGCTGGCCCTTGCTGGGCCTGCACGTTCTCGGGCTTCCAGCGTTCGAGCTTCGCCGCGTCGGCGCGCGGGCCGACATACCAGGACTTCGCGGCCTTGTCCCAAAGCGCGCCGGCGGCCTTGGCCGCGTTGCGCTGCTCGTAGGGCACGGCCAGGTACTGGCGGGCCTGCTGGGCCTGCTGCGCGGGCTTCTGCGCCTCGCCCTGGGCTTCGGGTGCCGGCTGGGCCGAACGCGGCTCTACGGCCGCTGTAGCGGCTCCCTGCGCCCATTTGGCGAAGGGAGCGGCATCGGTGCCCGGCGGCACGTACCAGGACTGTTGCTGCCGATCCCAACGCGCCCCGAGGCTCTTGGCCTCGTCCTTCTCCTTGTACGGCACGTTGATGTACTGCCGTTCGGGCTTCTCGGCCTGCGGCTGCGCCTGCTGCCGCTCGCGTTCCTGGCGCTCCAGCTCGGCCGCGCGGCGCTGCGCGTCGCTGTCGTTGAGCATGGCCGACGCCTCGGCGGTCTTGCGTGCCTCTTTAGCGGCTGAAATGTCCTCTTCGGTCGCGTTGGGGTCGCGCCGTACACGCTCTTCCTGCACGCGGGCCAGCTTGGCGGCGCGCTCGTGCTGGTTGTCGGTGCCCAGCGCATCGACCAGGTGCAGGCGCTCGGCCAGAGCCTCGGCCTGGCCCTCGGTGCGGGTGCCGGCGACGAAGGCAAAGGCGTCCTCGCCGAACTGCGCATCGGCCTTGCGCGCGTAGACCTGGAACGCCTGCGGCTCGATGCCGGCCTGGGCGGCATCGACGGTCTGGCCGTCCTGCTCGGCCACGCCGACGATGCGCAGCTCTCCGCTCCAGTCGGGCGGCAGCTCAACGCCAAGGTGTTGACGGGTCGCGTCGGCGAACGCCTGGCCGTCGATCTCGCCGGCGGCGAGCTGCCGGCGCGCGGCGGCGGCCTGCTCGATGCCCTGCACCGCGTCGGCAGGATGGGCGGCCAGCAGGGCGGCCGCCTGGTCGTTGGTCGGTGGGGTCATGTTCGCCTCCTGGTCTGCGACGGCCGCTTGCTGCTGGGTCAGCGCCGGCAGGGCCATCAACTGGTCGGGCGCGTAGTTGTTCAGCTCGTCCAGGCTGCGAACCTGGTGGGGTTCACCGTCCTGGTCGTGGAACGCAAAGATGCGCTGGCCGTCGCTCCACCTGGCTTCGGCGTCGATGCTCGACACGATCTGTTCGCCGTGCTGCTGGAGCTGCTGCGCGAGGTGGAGCTGTTCGGCCATGTTGGCGAACTCTTGCGCCAAGCCCTTGCGCTCCAGGTAGGCGTTGTCGGTGTCGGTGTGGCTCGGGTCGATGCCGAACACCGGCGACAGCCGGTCATGCGCGACCGCGTAGAACTGCTCGGGATCGGTGCCGGTGATGCTGCCCACGGTTTCGAGGCCACGGCTGCGCAAGGCGTCTTCCAGGGTGTCGCCCTGGAATGCCTGGTAGTGGCTGAAAGACACGTCCGGGTTGTCCAGGACTTCGGCAATGTCCACGGCCAGGGCCTGGGCCACGGCTTCGTCCTGGGCCTGGCTCTGCTGCTGGTCTTGCTCCTGAACCTGCTTCTGCTCGAAGGCCAGCACGTAGTCGTGAATCTTCTCGGCATCGGCGGCCGCGCGGAACACCTCCAGCGGCTCGTCTTGCAGCGCCTTGATCCACGAACCCACATAGGCGGCGTGCTGGCCCGGATCGTGGCCGATGCCCAGCTCGTCGCCGACGATCATGGAAGCGATCTCGGCGCGCAGCTCTTCCTTGGCGTACCCCTCGCTCCCGAACGGGTGCGCCAGGTCGCGGTCAAGGCGCGAAGCGTGGCCCGTCCAGTGGCCCAGCTCGTGCAGCGCGGTCGCGTAGTAGCGGTCGGAGCTGGGGAACTGGCCGCGCTCCGGCAGGGTGATGCTGTCGGTCGAAGGGCGGTAGAACGCCCGATCACCGGCGGCGTGGGTGATCGTCGCGCCCGAGGCTTTCAGGATGTGCTCGGCGCGCTCGACGGCGTTCCAAGTCTGTTCCTTCTTCGGCTGGAGCGGCGGCAGGCCGTCGATCTGCTCGCCGTTGAACACGGTCGCAAAGAACACGCGCGGCCGCTCCAGCATGACGGTTTCCTTGACCGGCTGGCCCTTCGCATCGAGGACGGGCCGGCCGCTGTCGTCCAGCTTGTCTTGCTCTTCGCTGAACTTCCAGTATTGAACCGGCGTGCCTTTCTCGCCCTTGCGAACCTGCGCGCCCACGGCGGCGGCCTGCTTGTAGGTCATCCAGCGCGCATCGCTGCGGCCCTGGGCCATCAGGTGGATGGCGTTGATCCCTTTGTACCGCTTGCCGGTGGTCGGGTTCATCGGCAGGTAGGCGTTGGGTTCGCCCGGCTCCCACGGCTTTTGCCACGGTGCGGTGCCGGCCTTGAGCTGCTCGATCAGCTTTTCGGCCACGACTTCGTGAAACGGCTTCTTCGGCTCCATGTTCTCGTCCCTTCGGAATAGCTCGTTGAACTGAGGGAAGTTCTGCTGTGTCCGGGAACGGTCGCGCAGGCCCTGGGCGACCATGCACACGATGTTGTGCAGGTCGTCGGCCTGCATGGGCCGCACGCGGGCGATGCAGGTTTCCGTGAATGACTGTTGGCCGCGCTGCTGCACCTGGTCGGCGACCTGGTGCTGGCTCGGCTCGATGCCCTCGCAGTGCAGGGCAAACACTTCCTCGGCGCGCACGTCCAGGGACTGGCCGGCATAGCGCCGGTTCACGTCATCCCATAGCGGCTTGAGGGTGGGTTCGTTGCGGGCGGCCGCCAGGCCGTCCAGCAAGGCGCGCTTCTCGCCCGGCGCGAAGGTGTTGGCCCCGTAGTGGCCTAGCACCTCGTGCCGCAGCGTCATCAGTAGGTCGCTGGCGCTCTCGACGTTCTGCAAGGGCACGTCCACGCGGCCACGGTAGGCGCGGCCGGCGTGCAGCGTCTCCTTGGGCACGTAGCCGCCCTTCATGTCGGCCGGCACCTCGGCCGCTCGCGGCCCGTACAGCTCGGCCGCGTCCTCGCGGAACTTGTAGGCCAGCTCCAGCGCGCCGGGGTAGTCGCGGACGAAAGCCCGCGTCACCCCTTGCGCCTCGGCTTTCGTGATCGGCATGGGTCAGCCCTCCGACGCCTTGCGCGCGGCGGCCTGGGCAACCGTCTCGCCGGGCCGCAGGTCGTACAGCTCGCGGGCGTTCGTGGTGGTGATGAACGGCGGGATGTCGGCGCTCGGGCCTTCGTCGTCCAGGAATGCCGGCTCCAGCGCGCCATCGACTTCCACCAGGTCGTCGCCGCTCGCGGCGGCGTCCTGCTCGGACAGCGCGTCCTCCACGAACGCGCCCACGCGCTCGGCTTCGTCGGGGTCGAACTCGACCTGGAAGCCGGGCGTCAGCGCGTCGGCCATCTTCTCGCGCACGGCCTCGCGGCCGGCGGCGTCGTCGTCAACCGGCGGCAGGACGGCCAGCGGCTCGTCGTGGGCGGCGGTGTTGGTGGTGGTTTGCTCGTTCATGGTCGATCTCCTTCGCTGTGGTCATTCGGATGCCGGGCCGTTGCGGCCCTTGCTGTAGTCGGGCCGACCCTTGAGGTCGGGGTAGGTCTGCTTGCATGTGGGGAAGTTGCTGCAACCCCACCAGAATTGCCCCTTCTTCTTGCTCGGCCGGCGCGACAAGCCGCTGCCGCAGGCCATGCACTTGTGAAGGGATGACACCGGCGCGGCTTCCTTGCCGCCGGCGATGGTCACGGCTCCGCTGTTGGCCTTCGCCACCTGGTCGCGGATGAACGTCTCTTGCTTCGTGATGAAGGCGTCCAGGGCGGCCGTGCCCTGCTCGACGCCTTTCAGCATCCGCTCGTAGAGCGCGGTCAGCACCGGGCTTTTCACAACCTCGGGCAGCGCGTCGATGACGCTGCGGCCGAGGGTCGTGCTGATGATCTGCTTGCCTTTGACGGCCAGGAACTCGCGCCGCTTCAACTCGGAAATGATCGACGCGCGGGTGGCCGACGTGCCGATGCCGTCGCCCTCGCGCAGCATCTTCTTGTGCTCGGCATCGCTGACGAACTTGTGGATGTTCTCCATCGCGCGGATCAGCGTGCCCTCGGTAAAGCGCGCTGGCGGCTTCGTCTTGGCGTCCTTGCGGGTGGCGTCCGTGCAGGTCACGGCGTCGCCCTGGGCCATCGACGGCAGGGCCTGCGTGCCGCTGTCGTCGTCCTCGTCCTTCTCGCCTTCCTCGTCGGCCTGGCTGTACACGTCACGCCAGCCGTTGCGCGTGACTACCTTGCCGCTCGCGGCGAAGTTCTCGCCCGCGATCTCGACGCCCACGGTGGTCTGCATGTACTCGTGCAGCGGGTAGAACTGCGCCAGGTAGGCGCGCACGATCAGGTCGTAGATGTTGCGCTCGCGCTCGCTGAGGGCGGCCTTGCTGCCCTTCTGCATGGTCGGCACGATGCCGTGGTGCGCGGTGATCTTCGAGTCGTCCCACGTCTTGGACTTGATACGCGGATCGGCACCATCGACCAGGCCGGCCAGTTCGGGGTTGACGTGCTTGATCGCCTCCAGCACGCGCGGCGCGTCGGCGTGCTGCGACTCCGGCAGGTAGGCGCAGTCGGTGCGCGGGTACGAGGTCAGCTTGTGCGTCTCGTAGAGCGCCTGGCAGGTGTTCAGCACGTCCTCGGCGCTGTAGCCGAACTTGGCCGAGGCCAGTGCCGTAATGTCGGACAGGGCGAAGGCCAGCGGCTGGTTCTGCTTCTTGGCCTCCTGTTTGTACGCGGCGATGGTGCCCGGCTGGCCCTTGACGGCGGCCACCAGGGCGTCGGCGACGGCGGTATCGACAAGGCGGCCTTCGCTGTCCAGGCCGGCTTGATCCTCCTTCGCCTTCCATGCGGCGGCGAAGCTGCCGCCGGCGTGCTGCACCACCGCCCGGATGGTGTGGTACGGCACGGCCTTGAATGCCTCGATCTCGCGGTCGCGGGCGACCACGAGGGCCAGCGTCGGCGTCTGCACGCGGCCCACGGTCAGCAGGGCGCGCGAGCCGCCGCGCTGCGCGCGCAGCGTGTACGCGCGGCTGAGGTTCATGCCGATCAGCCAGTCGGCGCGCTGCCGCCCGCGTGCAGCGTCGGCCCAGCCTGCATAGGTGGTGTTCTCCTTCAACGCGGCCAGGCCGCGCTTGACGGAAACGGAGTCCTGCGCGCTCACCCAAAAGCGGCGCACCGGCTTGCTGTTGCGGAAGTGCTCCAGCACTTCGTCAACCAGCAACTGGCCTTCGCGGTCGGGGTCGCCGGCGTTGACGATCTCCTTGGCCTCCTTGAGCAGCTTGCCGATCACGGCGAGCTGCTTCTTCGCGTCGTCCTTGGGCTTGAGAATCCAGCTCTCGGGGATGATGGGCAGCTCATCGACGCGCCAGACCTTCTTGCCGGACTGGCCGCGCGGCACGTCATCGGGCGTGTACTCGTCGGGGTCGGCCTGTTCGAGCATGTGCCCGAAGCACCAGGTCACTTTGTCGGTGCCGCACTCGATGAAGCCGTCGCCCTTGCCGGTCGCGCCCAGCTCGCCGGCGATGGCCTTGGCGACGGACGGCTTTTCTGCGATGAAAAGGCGCATGGTGTGTCTCCCTACCAGGTGATGACCGGACGGATCACGGTCTTGATTTGCGAACGATTGATCGGGCCGAAGTAGCGGCCGTCGAAGGATGTGGCGCTCACGTCCGACATAAGCAGCACCTCGGAATTGCCGAGCGTGTAGCTGTTGGACTGATAGCGCGGCAGCGGCCGACCGGCCTTGTCGGCCTTGATCGGCGCGCTGAGGGGCAGCAGCTCGCCGTTGACGCGCACGCCGTCATCGGCGACGGCGACGGCATCGTCTTTAGCGGCTAAAACGCGCTTCATCATGTAGCCGTAGCCGCCCTGGCAGAAGCCGGCCCCGATGTAGCCCCTCTCCTTGGCGTCATCGAACACGCCGAGCTGCGGCGGGCAGAAGAGGACGTAGGCCCCCTTCTCCACCGGCGCGCTGCTCGTCCAGTACAGGCCGACCGGAATGCTCTTGGTGGTGTTCACGCGGGCACCGGCGGCATAGCCGCCGGCGGCCAGCAGCAGGGCGGCCACGCCCGCGATGACGACGCCTGCCGCGATGCGTTTCAGGATGCGGCTCATATCGTGATGCCCTCCCCTTCCGTCTCGGCCTGTGCGACGGCGCGCAGGCGGTCGCTGACCTTGGGCGCAGGGATCGCGGCGCGTGCCGAGAACACTGGGTCTTTGAAGTACAGGGGTTGCTTGCCGTAGATCGCCGGGTAGCCCGCGACGTAGATCACCATGTCGCCGGCTTCTTCGATCTCGCCCTGGGCGTTCTTCTTTGGCCCCGGCATGCGCAGGCATTCGTCGGGCGTCAGCAAGGGCCGCTGCACTTCCTGGTAAGTGCGCGACACCTGGCCCAGCATCGCCGCCGTGCGGCGGCCGCTGGTCGTGATCTGCTCCTTCACCACGGTGGTCTGCCCGGTGAGGCGGGACAGGTGTTCGGCCGTCTCGACGCGGTTGGGCGGGTAGGCGTTCTGCACGTGGCAGTTCGACGTGATGCTTTCGTCGTGGCCGTAGCCCGTCTCGCGGCTCTTGAGCTGGTTAATGTCCTGGCAGATGAGGTAGCACTTGATGCCGTAGCCGGCCACGAAGGCCAGCGACTCTTGCATGATCTCCAGCTTCCCGAGGCTCGGGAACTCGTCCAGCATCATCAAGAGCCGGTGCTTGTAGTGCGCCACCGGCCGGCCGCCCTCGAAGTCCATCTTGTCGGCCAGCAGGCGCACGATCATGTTCACCATGACGCGCACCAGCGGCCGCAGGCGGGCCTTATCGTTGGGCTGGGTGACGATGTAGAGGCTTACCGGGTCGTCCTCGTGCATCAACTGCTTGATGCGGAAGTCCGACCGGCTGACGTTGCGGGCCACCACGGGGTCGCGGTACAGGGCCAGGTACGACTTGGCCGTGGACAGCACCGATCCGGCTTCTTCCTCGGGCCGATCCATCATGTCGCGGGCCGCCGAGCCGATGGCGTGATGGTTCTGGCCGTCTACGTGCCCGTAGGTCGCCATTTCCATCCAAAGCTCGCCAATGTCCCGGTTCGGGTCGGCCAGCATCGCATCGACGGACGGCAGCGTGGCGGTGCCGCCATCGTCCTTGGCCTTGTACAGCGCGTGCAGGATCACGCCGACCAGGAGCGCGAAGGCGGTCTTCTGCCAGTGCGAGTCCAGGCCCTTGCCGTCCGGGTCAACGATCAGCGTGGCAAGGTTCTGCACGTCACCCACCTCGTATTCGGTGCCGAGGCGGATTTCGTCCAGCGGATTCCAGCAGACGCCGCCCGAGGTGCTGGCCGGCTCGAAGCGCAGCACCTTGTTCTTGGCGTGCTTCTGCCGCCAGCCGGCGGTCAAGGCCCACAACTCGCCCTTCAAGTCGGTGATGACGCTGCTCGCGCCCCACGACAGCAGCGTGGGCACCACCAGGCCGACGCCCTTGCCCGAGCGCGTGGGCGCGTAGGTCAGCACGTGCTCGGGGCCGCTGTGCCGCAGGTAGAAGAAATTGCCGTCCTTGTCCTGCCAGCCGCCCACGTACACGCCGGTAGCCGTGGGTGCGGCCTTGCCGGTGACGATCTCCAGGACGTTGCGCTCGCGTGGCAGCAGGCCGGCCGCCTGAATGTCCTTCTTCTCGGCCCAGCGGGCCGAGCCGTGCAGGTACTCGTTCGCCTTCGAGCTGTTGGACGTGACGACCTTCGCCACGGCCACGCCCAGCAGGCCCACGGTCGAAACCAGCATCCCCATGCTGCCGGCCTTCATGATCTCGTCCGGGTACTGGCTGTACCACTTGTACGTCCAGTGCAGGATCGACCAGGGCGCGTACACGTGGCCCACGTTGGGGCCGAGGGTCGCGTGATAGGCGAACGTGTGGGCGAAGAACTGCGTCGCGGCCTGGAGGCCGCCGACCATCGAGGCCGCGCCCAGCACCGGCAGCAGCTTGCTCGGCTTCGGTTTGGCGGTTCGGACTTGCGGCCCTACCGCGTTGTTCATCTTGATCTTCATCTACTCCTTCCTTTCGACGTTTTGATGGAGCCTTTCGCGGTGATCGAGACGGCATCGCCGACCGCGATGCGCGTCAAGCGCCGGGCCGTGGCCTGGTCGATGGGCATAACCATGACCTCATCACCTCGTTTCAAGAGGGCCAGCGCCTGGCCCTCGATAGTCCTGGTGCCCTGGAACGTGAGCGCACCATCACCGGCAGTATATCGGGAATGCTTCGGTATATCGAAACCTTTTAGGCGCTTTGCCTCGCGTTCGGCGATGTACTTGTCGGCGGCGGCGACGCCCGGCGGCGTCTGGCCTACTCCTGTTCCTGGCCGAGAAATTCCCCGTCGCAGTGCGTGATCTGGTTGGGTTCCTTGCTGCTCCACGTGACGAGGAACATCACGCGGCAATAGCACTTCACTTCCGCCGGCGATGCGAACCACACCGAGTTCGGACAGTGCTCGCAAACGGTGCTGGCTTTGGGGCGGCGGTTTTCTTCCAAGGCGTCCAACGTCGGGCTTCCGGTGGACGGTGGCGGCGTGAAGGCCGGCGTCGGCGCGGTCGCCTCGGCCGGCGGCTGGCCGGCCGTCGCCTGCTCGGGCGACGGCTGCGGCTCCGGTAGCGTGCTGGTCGGCAGCGGGCCGCTGTCCAGGGCCGCCAGCGCCGCGTCCAGTTCGTCCTCGATGCTCTGGTCTTTCGGTTCGCTCATGGGTGTTCTCCTTGTTCAAAAGCGCCTGCCGCCGGCTCTCAAGAGCCGGATCGGTGAAGGTGATGGGTAGCTGGGAATCGACGGCGGCGCGGATCATCTGCGCCTTGAACTCCACCGTGCCGTTGACGGTGATGCGGTTGCCGTAGCGTTGCATCGCCAGGCGCAGGGCTTCTTGCAGCCCTTCGCGCGTGGCCTCGCGGGAGACTTGCAGGCGGTCACCGTCATCGCGCACGGCGCTCATGCCGGCGCGGAAGATGATCGTCCCCTTCTTCGTGATGTTGTCCACCGCCGGCGCGTGGCCGGGCTTCGCCTGGCCCTCGCCCCGGATGGTGTTGCCCTTGAGGCCCTGGGCCGCCTCGCGGGCGCGCAGGGCGGCCAGGGCGTCGGCGCCGCCGTGCTGCGCCTCCTTCTTGAGCCAGTCGGCCCACGTGCGCCGGCGGTGCTCGGCGTAGAGGGCCGTGCGCTCCTGCTGGAACTGCTTGTTGATCGCCTGGATTTCGCTGCGCAGGGCCTTGCTCGCCTGGGCGTACAGCAGCTTCTTGTTCGCGCGGCCCTCGCCGACCACCTTAATCGTGGCGCGGCGCAGGCGGTTCGACCTCTTGGCCGCCTCGATCAGCCGATCCTTGCGATGCCGGGCGCGCTCCAGGGCCTGGGCGCGCGCCGTGGTCAAGTTCTGCTGCTCGGCCTTGTACTTCGCGTACAGCTCCACGGTGTTGACGCGAAGGCGGATGGGGTCTTTGCGGTACTGCCGCTTCGCGGTGGTTTGCGCCTGCCGTTCGGGCGAAGCCTCGAACGGGCCAAGCCGCGCCTCCAGGCTCGGCTTGGAAAGGTCGCGGGCTACTGTGCTCGCCTTCACCATCGTTCCGTCGCCGGCCTCGAACACGAGGCCATTGGCGCGGACGCGCAGCTCCATTCCGTTGTCGCGCATGACCTGGTGCAGTTCCTGCCAGGACTGCGCGCCCTTGATCTCGTCCAGGCACTCGCGCTTGACCCAGCCGACCAGGCTTTCAACGCCGGCATGCCGCTCCATGTCGGCGGCCCGGCCCTCCGCGCCGCGCTTGCGCGGCTCGTGGTTGTCGCGCTCCAGGCCGTAGTCGCGCTCCAGGGCCGTGCAGAGTTCCGCCAGCGCCCGGTGCGGGTAGTACGGCTCGTGCATCGTGTGCCGCGTCGGGTGAATCTTGTTGATGGCGATGTGGATGTGCAGGTTGTCGGTGTCGTTGTGGACGGCACTGATTCGCTGATGCTCGCCATAACCCAGCCCGACGCAGATGCGTTCCTCAATCGCGCGCAAGGTGTCGGCGCTGGGCTGCTCGCCGGCCCGGAAGCTGACGATCAGGTGGTAGGTCTTGTCGCCCTTCGCGCGGGTGTTCGTGTGCTGGGTCGCCAGCACCTCCGTGATGGCGTCCTGGATGGAACCGGCTTCGCAGTTCGTCGCCTGCACGTGGCCCAGCCGGTGGTCTTTGCTTTGGGCGTCGGTGATGTAGTTCGCCAGGCCCGCGAAGTCGCTCTTGCCAAGCGAGCGCATCGGCACGTGCTTGGCGATCATGGCCGCCCCTCCGGCTTTTTAGCCGCTAAAGAAGTCAAGGCTCGGCCCTCGGCTGAACCACGGCCTTCATGATCCGGCTCATTTCGTCCTGGGTGGCCTCGATCCGGCCCAGCAGGGCCAGGATGGTCGCCTCGCCGAACTGGAGCGTTCGCACGTCATCGGTCAGCCAGAGCTTGAGCAGGCCGCCAAGGCGGCCAAGGTCGCCGTTGACGCGCACCAGCTCGCGCACGTGCTGGTAGTCCATGACGCCCTTGATCTGGTAGCCCTGGCCCACGTCGCGCAGATAGCGCGCCACGCTGACGCCCGCCCTCTTGGCGTTCGCCTCGATCTCGTCTTTCTCTTCGGGGAACACCGGCACCCGCAGGTGCTGCCGCCGCCGGCGGCCGTGTTCCTTTTCGTCGTTCTCCATGCCTCGCCTCGTCTCTCATGCCGGCGGTAGCCGGCTGCCTCGCAGAGCAGGATGACCCGTTGAGCGCCCCCGGCGCGAATAAGGGACAGTGAAGATAGATAACCGGCTCGCCGGTTAGCTAACTTCACACATCCTGCCCGCCTTACGGCGTTAATAACACCAAGGAAAGTCTACACCAGCCATTACGATTTATCCGCAACTATCGCGCTATCAGGCCGCAAAAGCAGCAACGGATATAGCGAAACCCGCCACAATGGCCCATAATGCCGCTATCGAAGCGTGCCAATGCACGCCGATAGCGGACTTTTTGCGTTTCCGTAGCGCCGCTTAGTAGCGTTACATTTGCGATGAGAGGATTAGATGGACGAACACGATGCCAAAGACCTACCCCGAAGAGCTGGCTGAATGGGTGAAGGGACGGGAAGCCAAGAAGCCGCGCCAGGACAAGCACGTGGTCGCGTTCCTGGCCGTCAAGAGCGACGTTCAAGCGGCGCTCGATGCGGGCTATGCGATGAAAACGATCTGGGAGCACATGAAGGAAACCGGCCGGCTGCGCTGTCGGTACGAAACCTTCACCCAGCACGTGAAGCGGTACATCAAGGCCGCGCCGGTAGCTTCCCCGCCGCCTCCCGCCACTCCCCCGGACAGCCAGCCCAAGGGCGCGAAGCCCGAGCCGAAGGCCGCCCCGCCGGCCTCGGAATCCAAGAGTGAGCCGCCCAAGATCGGCGGCTTCACGTTTGATGCGACTCCAAAGAAAGAGGATTTACTGTAATGGCGAAAATTCACATGGTTCTGCAAGGCAAGGGCGGCGTCGGCAAGTCGATGATCGCGGCCACCATCGCGCAGTACAAAGCCGGCAAGGGACAGAAGCCGCTTTGCATCGACACCGATCCGGTGAACGCGACGTTCGAGGGCTACAAAGCCCTCAACGTGCGCCGGCTCAACATCATGGACGGCGACGAGATCAACACCCGGAATTTCGACGCCCTGGTCGAGATGATCGCGTCGGCCGAGGGCGACGTCATCATCGACAACGGGGCCAGCTCGTTCGTGCCGCTGTCGCACTACCTCATCAGCAACCAGGTGCCGGCGCTGCTCCAGGACATGGGCCACGAACTCGTGGTGCATACGGTCGTCACCGGCGGCCAGGCCCTGGTGGACACGGTGAGCGGCTTCGCCCAGCTCGCCAGCCAGTTCCCGGCCGAATGCCTGTTCGTGGTCTGGCTGAACCCGTATTGGGGGCCAATCGAGCACGAGGGCAAGGGGTTCGAGCAGTTGAAGGCGTACACGGCCAACAAGGGCCGTGTGTCCGCCATCATCCAGATTCCGGCGCTGAAAGAGGAAACCTACGGCCGCGACTTCGCCGAAATGCTCCAGGATCGGCGCACCTTCGATGAGGCCCTGGCCGATTCGGCGCTCACGATCATGACGCGGCAGCGGCTCAAGATCGTGAAAACCCAGCTCTTCGCCCAGCTCGAAAACGCGGCGGTGCTCTGATGGCGGCCGACGACAAGATCGAGGAGCTGATACGGGAGATCGCGGCCAAGCACGGCATCGCCGTGGGCCGCGACGATCCGATCTTGATCCTCCAGACCATCAACATGAAGCTGATGCAGGACAGCGCATCGGCCCAGCAGGAAATCTTGGACGCCTTCAAGTCGGAACTGGAGTCCATCGCCCACCGATGGGGTGATGACGCCAAGGGAAAGGCGGAAAGGACGCTCAACGCGGCGTTGGCGGCCAGCAAGGACGCCATGACGCGGGGAATGCAGGAGGGCGCGAAGGCGGCCGCCGAGGCCGTGCGGCGTGAGGTTGAGGCGGTGACGGCGCAGCTCGTCGCGCCGATCCGCGAGGCGCGGCGCGTCGCCATGATGAACATGGTCGCGGCCGGCATGGCGGTCGTGGCCGCCGGCCTGGCCCTGTGGGCCTCGCTGTAGATGGCGATGCGGGATCTCATCGTCAGAACTGGCGATGGTCGACCGCGCCGGCGGCATCGCCAGGTTCGGCGATGCTGGCCAGCTCCCGGCATCGTCGCTTGTGACGATGCTGCAGGATGATTCCGCCAGGCCCTCGGCGGGCCTCCCTCGCCAGAAATGGCGATGCTCGAGAAAAAAGCCCGGCGACCGCCGGGCTTCGTTTTTATGCGGGCCTGGCTGACAGGCCCAAGGACTGCGATCTCCCTGGCCGCTCCTGGGCCTGGGATTGCTTGCGCTCCTGCTCCTGCTTGCGCATCAGCAGCTCATGCCGGCGGGCGGCCTCGCGCATGGCATCCCAATCGGAAGCCAGCTCGGGGTTCTCGGCGCGCATCTTGCGCGTCGCCAGCTCTTCGATCTTCGGCGAGTGCAGGCCCATGCCTTCCTTGATCTCGCGGACGGCCTCCAGGCGCGCGTGAAGCGTCTGCAAGCGGGCCTGCTGCTGCGCCTGCTGGTTCTGCCAGGCTCGCTTAGAGCCGGGCAAGGAAAGCCGGCCAGGCGCGGACGCCTGGGTCTGCTGCAAGCGGGCCTGCTGCCGGTCGATCAGGTTTTCTAGCCTGTCCTCGATGTGCTCCACCTGGTCGTGCTTGGCCTGCACGTAGAGCGCCAGGGTTTCGGGGTAGGACTGCTCGACCGGGGCCGCCTCTAGGGTGGCCTGCTGCTCGATCTCGGCCGCCTGGGCGGCCTCCAGCAAGTCGGCTCCGGTGTCCTCGCGCGAAGCGCCGAAGGCGGCACCGCCGAGGGTGGCCGGCGCGCTGACGCGGGCCGGCTTGGTGGCGCGGCTCTCGGTGCCGCTGCCGGGGATGGTGAGTCGTTTCAAGGGCGTGCCTCCTTTTTAGCCGCTAAAGCTACATGGAGCGCCCCCGCGTCAGTTTCGGGGCCTCTGCGGCGACTGCCGCCTTGCCCTGGGCGTTGTAGCTGATGCTCTTTGCGCTCCCAATTTCAGGTACTTTATCGAAATCTGACCGAGCGTGCATGACAAAGTTCTTGCCGATCTGCTGGTACACGTTGGTGGCGTCGGCATGAACGATCACGCCGGCGTGGGTCTGCTTCTTGTCGGCCGCTTGGGCCGTGTACAGGTTGTAGATGCCGGGCTTCAACGCGCCCGCCTTGTCTACTTTCTGATTCGTCCAAGCGCCGTCCTTTTCGGCCTGAACGATGCGTTGACCGTTCATGACCAAGAGGCGTTCTTTCATCGGGCACTCCTATGGTTGCCGTGGTTCTCAAAAGGGTGATGGTGGCCCCATGCAAGCCGCGCTCCAACAAAAAAGCCGACCTCGGCAAAGCGAGGCCGGCTCTTCCCAGCGGCCGGGTTGTGCGTTTTGTCAGGGTTCCAGGGTAATTTTAAGGAAAACCAACCGATTTATCAGGTCTTTTTGCGTCCGCCGCTGGTCGGATCGGCCGCCCGGCCTTGCGCCATGACGGTTTCCAGGGCCTCCAGCCGGCCGCGAAGCCCGGCCGCTTCCTCGCGGGCCTGGGCAGCGTCGCGCTTCGCCTGGTCGCGCTCGCCCTGGGCGGCGGTCAGCCGCTCGGCCTGGCGGTGTGCCTCGGCCGCCATCGCCTTGCGCTGCTCCTGGTGGGCCTGCTCGGCCGCCTCGGCCTTGGCCTGCACCTTCACCAGCTCCGCGCGCACCTGGTCGCGCTCGGCGGCGGCCGCCTCGGTGGCCTTCCGCTGCTCGGCCTGAGCGGCGCGCGCCTGGTCGGTCGCCTGGTTCGCCCGCTCCAGGTCGGCACGCAGCTCGCCGGCGCGGCGCTCGATCTCGGCGGTACGGCTGTTCGCGGCCGCGAGGTCGGCCCGCAGGGCCTCCACCTGGTCGGCGCTGGCCGTGGCCCTCTCCTGGGCCTTGTCGCGCTCTGCGCGCGCCTGGCGGGCTTCCTGATGGGCGTGATCCAGCTCCGTGCGCAGCTCGCCGGCCCTGGCCTCGGCCGTGGCCGCGCGCTCGCTGGTCGCCGCGAGCTTGCCGCGCAGCTCGTCGGCCTCGCCCTTGGCGGCCGCCTCGACGGCCTCCAGGGCCGCGACGCGGGCCTTGGCCTCGTCCAGCTCGCCGGTGAGCTGGTCGGCCAGCTCTGCGGCTTCCTGGCGCGCTGCTTCCGTCTCCTGGCGCACGGCCTCCAGCGCCTCGCGCTCGGCGGCCAGGCGGTTGTTCGCCATTTCCAGCGCCACGGCCCACAAGTCGCCGCCCAGCTCGGCCAGCTTGTCGGTGATCGCCTGCGGTGCCGGCTCGCGGATCGGGGCGGCCTGGCTGGCCTTGCGTGCGCGCCACTCGTTCATCGCCTCGCTGATGGTGGTGAAGCTGCCGCTGCCGAGCTGCTTGCGCACGTTCGCCAGCGTGGGGTTCTGGCCGGCCGCGTCCAGTTCGTCGGCCACCGCAAATATCTGCTCCTTCGAGATCGCCATGTCGGGCCTCCTTTGGCCGGTTGTATGTTGTAGCGTGTAGCATACTACAACATACAACACTACGCAAGCGGTTTAGCTGAACTTTTTTTAGCGGCTAAAACGCGGGCAAAAAAAAGCCCCGCTCGATGGCGGGGCGATGGGTGGGGGTCGGTGGTCGGCGATGCCCGGCGCTGGGCGTGTCAGCCCTCCAGCAGCGCGACAAGCTGCACGGTGCCAAGGTCGGCCTCGAACTCCTGGCCGTCATCCTCGTATTTGAGCCAGGCCCAGCCCTCGGCCGGGGGCCGGCGGTTGAGGATCAGCCGTGCCGGCCGGTCGTCGTGCTTGACCTGGATGATGGCCTTCTTGAGCTTGTCGGGGTCGGCCTCCTTCGGCTCCTTCTTCCCCTTGGCGTCATCATCCTGCGGCCCCTGCTCGCCGTCGCCGGCCTCGGCGTCGGTCTTGCCGGTCAGCGCATCGACGGTGTTGGGATCACGGTCGCCGTCCTCGTGACTGCGCTTGTCCTCCAGGAACTCGCGCAGCAGCTTCACCGAGCCGCGCGTCAGCTCCTGGCTGTCGTCGGCCAGCCAGGCGGCCACCTCGTCGGGGTTCTTCTTGTAGGCCGTCACCAGCTCGTTGATGACAGTCACGTCCTTGCCCCGGCCGCTATTGAACGCCTCGGCAATGGGTTCGGGCAAGTCCAGCAGCGTGACGTGCTGCGTGACGAAGGCCGGCGACTTGCCGATCTCCTTGGCGATCTCGCCCTTCTTCTTGCCCTTCGCCAGCTCGCGGCCGATGAAGTCGACGATCTCACGCGCCGTCAGCTCATTGCGTTGCAGGTTCTCGATAACCTGGTCGGCCTCGTTGTAGTCGTTGTCGATGAAGGCCGGGATCGTGGTCTTGTGCGCCCACTTCGAGCCGCGATAGCGCCGCGCGCCGTGGTTGATGAGGTAGCGCCCCGGTGCGTCCGGGTTCTCGCGCACGCTGATGGGCGACTTCACGCCGCGCGCTTTGATCGTCTCGCCGATCTCCGCGATGCTCTCCGGCGAGAAGCCGGGGTTGTCGGCCGTGCGCGGCTGGTGCGGGTCTTCGTCGATCAGGTCAAGCGGCAGCTCCTGCGGGCCTGCGCCGCCGGCGTTGGCCGCCGGCTGCTCGTTCAGCAGGCCGGCCAGGTCGCCCAGCCCGTCCAGGCCCAGCCCGGACGATTGCGGCTTGTCCTGCTCCTTCTTCTTGGCGTTGGTCTTGGCGCTCATTGCGCGATCTCCATCTTCGTGAACACGTAATCCGCCAGCGCACGCACCTCCTGGGTGGCCTTCCGCGCGGCGGTCTTCTTGATCTTCCACACCGGCATCTGCTCGCCCAGCGCCTCGGCGATGCTGTCACGCGCGCCGATGCTGAACGGCAAGATGAGCTGCGGGTATGCCTGCTGCAACGTCGCCAGGTTGTTGACGTGGCGCGGCTTCCGCGCGTCCACCTTGTTCGGCACCATGCCGAGGAAGCGCAGCTTGGGGTTCTGCTTGCGCAGGTTGCTGATGACCGCGACCATCTTCTTCATGCCCTGCAAGCTGTACGCCTCCATTTCGATGGGCGACAGCATGTAGTCGGCCGTCAGCACGGCCGCCGTCATGGCGACGCCAAGGGAGGGGGCCGTGTCGATCAGGCACACGTCGAAGAACTCGCCCAGCGCGGCCACACTGGCCCGCAGCGCGGCGGCCGCCTGGGAAAGCTCCATCTTGTCCAGGTTCGCCAGGTTGGCGTCTGCCGCGATCAGCGCCAGGCTCTCGCCCTCGCGCTTGCCGAACCAATACCGCAGGTCATCGGTGTCGCCGGTGAACAACTGGCTGGCGAGGTAGCCCGATTGGTACGCCGACAGCGTGAACGATGCGTTGCCCTGGGTGTCCAGGTCGATCACGGCCACGCGAAGGCCGCGCTCCAGGAAGTCGAATGCCAGGTGGCAGGTGGCGAACGTCTTGCCTTGACCGCCCTTCTGAATTGCCGTGACCAGTGTTTTCATGACTTGGGTTCCTGTTTCCTCTTGGCGTCTGCTTCCCACTTCTTGACGATGAACGCTTGATGCTCCGGCAGTACCGCCGTCACTCGCTCGAAGCCCTCGGGGAGCTGTTCCCCTGCTGCTGCCCATACGCGACTGACCGCCTGCGACACCGCCCCCTTGGTCAGCCCCAGCGAAGTGACAAACTCCGCCTGGGGCCGGCCATCGACCAGCACGCCGCGCGCTATGTCGATGGTCTGCTGCCCGATCTCCAGCCCCTTGATGGCCGTCTGGAATTGGGCTTCGGTTAGCCGTTTCTTCATGGATTGCACCCATAACACTCCACACCCGGTTTGTTGAACAAATGGCGGTGCCAGCCGCCGACCATGTGCAGAAGTTTAGCTAAACCATGCGAAGCCGTCAAGCGTTTTAGCGGCTAAAAATTTGTTCGCGCCTTGTCGATGGCCGATGCCGTTGCGGCCGTCGCCCGCGCCTGTCGCCAGTGGTCGGAATCCACCGCGCACGCGCAAAGCGTGGCCCCGTCCTGGTCGTAGAACACGGCCGGCCGGCCCTCCACCTTCGCCTCGATGCGCAGCGCCTTGGCAGGCAGGCCCAGCCCGTCCGCGATGACGGCCAGGGTGGCGCGCTGCAAGGCCAACTCTTCCCCCTTGGCGTCAATGAGCTGTGCCGCATGGGCGGCACTCAGGAAGAACGTCATCAGCGGGCCTACGGTGCGCGTGCCGCCGCTGGCAAAGCACACGTCGAAGGAACCGCCGCCCACGTGCGGATCGACGCCCTCCACGAGACGCCAGGGGTCAAGGCCCCATTCTTCGGATTGCGCGCTGTACCAGTAGGCCGGCGCGTCGCCGTTCAAGTCGCTGTCCGCGTACTCGCGCACCAGGACGGCCACGCGGCCAGTGGTCGGCTCCACGAAGCCAGGCGGGTAGGGGAGGGTCTGCTTTGCCATGTCAAAGCCCTTTCGGTTTGTAGATCGAAACGAAGTAGGTGATCGCGGTCAGTGCCGCGAAGTACGCCAGGAACGACCAGCCGGCATACACGCCAGGCGTGTTCCAGTGGTAGAGCATCCGCACGAACTGGAAGAAGGTGATGATCGCCAGCACCCACTTGAGCACCGGCCAGACCAGCACGGTCGCCACCCATACGAACTTGACCAGGCCGGCCACCAGGCCCCGGCCTTCGGCCTTGGGTGCGGCAGGCGCAGCAGCGGGCGCGGCAGGCTGCACCGGCTCGGGAGCCGGCGGCTTGCTCGCCCTGGGGAACTTGACGATGTTGGACATGGCTTGACCCTCCACGCGGTTACGTGTTGAATGCTGGATGCTCCCACTCGGAAGCATGGTTACGGTGTGCCAGCACCAGGCCAAGCGCCCCGGATCACTCCGGGGCGTTCCTCCACCTGGGGCCGTCGAACGTGTGGAATGCCGTCATTGCAGCGTCGCTCCGCTCATGCGTCGCACGGCCGCCGCCAGCAGCATTTCCGTCAGCTCGTTATCTTCCTCCGGCGTGATGCAGCCGCCGCAGATGCTGCCGAACTTCTCGCGGGCATCATCGGCGCCGATGATGGTGTGGCTCAAGGTTCGGATGCTCTTGCCGCAGCGCCGGCAGCACGTCTCGATGATCTCGATCTTGCCTTTGCTCATGGGACTGTTTCCTCTTGGCGTTCCGTTGATGACCCGGCCGAAGCCGGGCCGCCTTCCCTTACCAGCCGACGCTGCGCTTGGCCTGCTCGACCGCTTGGCTCGACCATTCGCCCTTGGCACTGGCCTCCAGGCTCAAGGCGGCGAAATAGGCTTTGCCGCGCAGCTCTTCCGCCTGCTTCACCAGCTCGGCCGCCTCGGCCATCGTGGCCTCGATCTGGTCGCGGCGGGCTTGGAAGTCGGTGGCTTCCACATTCGGCAGGGCGTCAACCCAAGGCATGATCTTGTTCTTGCTCATCGGAACCTCTCCGGTAATCGACCTGGGCGGAATGCCCGGCCTTCAAGTGCTATATTAGGACAAAATGTCCTAGCCTGTCAAGCACTTTAGCTAAACTATTTTCGCTTTACCGTAGTCCGATGCCTAGCACTTTAGCCGCTAAAGCCTCTTTCCCTGGCGTCAAGCCTCTTTCCAGATCAGCCCGAGGCCGGCGTAGTCGCACAGCAGCGCCCACGCGGCATAAGGGATCGGCGTGTCCTCGCCCACCCATCGCCGGATCGTCCGGTCGCCCTTCGGGCCGAGGCCCAGCACCTTCGCGGCTTTGCCGCCGGTGAGGCCCGCCAGGCGCAGCACCTCGCGCACCTCTTCGCCGCTCGGCTGCGCCCACCGCTCGGCCGGCTTCAAGCACTCCAGCCGGATATTGGCGTCGTTCGTCATTCGTTTCTTCTCCTGGTCACGTGATAAGCCGCAGTTGGTCGAATCCGTAGATCGACTGAATGCAGCTCGGGTCTGAATCCACCACACGGCGGCCCCGCGCGGTTGGTCTTGTATGTCACCGGCCGGTCGTCATGCGCCCACACCTGGCGGGTGTCTGGATGCACCTTCACGATGATGACGCGCTTGCCGATCTCCTTGGCGAACACCGGATGGTGGACGCTCACGATCTCGCACCGTTGGCCTGGTGCGGGCGTGAACTCCACCAGGTCGGCCGGGCCTGCATCGCCATTCCTGGCGGTGCTGCAGGATGCTTCGCCTGCGCCCGGCATCGTCGCTTCTGGCGATACAGGCCCAGCCTCGGCCTTGCAATCGTCAGCTTTGGCGGTGCTGCAGCGCATCGCCGTTTCCGCCGATGCGGGATCTCGCTCGCGGCCCCCGGCCTTTCCCTTGGCGTTCGACCTGGCGGCCCTGGCCGCCTTGACCTTGCCCGCCGCCTCGGCCGCCCAGCGCCGCGCGATGAACGCCTTGTGCGCCGGCAGCACCACATCGACCAAGACGAAGCCCGGCGGGATCGTCACGGTCGCCGGCTCGCGCCGCGCCGGCGGCACCAGGCCGGCCAGCCAATCGGGCAGGGGAGCGTCGGCCAAGCGGTCGCGGTAGTTGGCCTCGATCAACACCGGCCGCTTCTTCTCGGCCAGCATGGCCGTCAGGAT
The DNA here is from genome assembly GCF_014843515.1 of Pseudomonas sp. ADPe. Classification (NCBI taxonomy): domain Bacteria; kingdom Pseudomonadati; phylum Pseudomonadota; class Gammaproteobacteria; order Pseudomonadales; family Pseudomonadaceae; genus Pseudomonas; species Pseudomonas sp. ADPe. The sequence goes on along the minus strand of NZ_CP062123.1, from coordinate 2,607 downwards.
GCCGCGCGCAACCTCGTCCACGGTCATGCAGCCCCGCGCCGTGTCGAAGTGCGAGCGATAGCCCGTCGCCGAGATAAACGGCCTGTCCAGGTCAACCGCGTGGAACTGAAAATGCGCGTTGAGCGGCCCGCCATAACCGGCCTCGTACTCCACCAGGGCGCGCACGTCGCCCGCCACGGCCAGGAACTGGCCGCGCTGGCCCCACAAGGGCACGTCCCCCGGCACCGCAGCGCAATGCCGCTCGATGACGCGGCCGGCGGCCTCGTCGTCGGCCATGCACCCGAAGTTCGTGCCGCCGTTCAGCTTCCAGATGATCGCCTCGTATCGGTCGCCGGCCAGCTCGGCCGCCGCCCCGTCGCCGCGCATGACAGCCGCGTCGATCTCCACCACGGCCGCAACGGCCGCAGCCAGCAGGCCGTCACGGTCTGCCGGCAGCTCGGCCAGCAGCTCGGCCGCCGGCGCGCTCCAGTCCTGGCCCGCCTGGGCCGGTTGCTTTGTTTGCTTCGCCATCGCTTGACGTGCTCCTGGTGCAGCCCCGGCCGGAGCCGGGGCCGCCCCTCATCAGTCAATAGCCCGGTAGATCGCAGCGGCCTCGGGGTGGCCGGCCGCGAAGCCGCGCAGGAAGTGATAGCGGTCGATCAGGGCGTCGGCCGCGTCCGTGCCGGCGATCTCGGCCGCGAGCTGGCCGAGCGCGAACAGGGTTGCGACAATGCCGGCGGCGTCGGCCGACAGTTCGCCCCGGAAGCCGTTGCCGTCTACCTCGATCTCCAGGCGCTCGGCCAGGTCGGGGGCCAGGTAGAAACCGCCGTCCGACAGGGTGTAGTAGTGCCAATACGCGCCGTTGTAGCGTTCGCAGAGCCGGCGCAGCCAGGCGTACACAAGGGCCTCGCCGCGCATCATCAGGCGCGGGCCGAAGTAGGTAGGCAAGAAGTCGAGGCGCTGGGCCTCGGCGACCAGGGAAGCGGTGACGGGTTGGTCTTGGGTGTTCATCGGAACTCTCCGGTAGTTGACCTGGGCGACATGCCCGGCCTTCAAGACGTATATTAGGACAAAATGTCCTAACCTGTCAAGCACTTTAGCTAAACTTTAGCCGCTAAACTGGACTTCGTCCCCTTGGAGTGATAGGATTGAATCCTATTGAACCGAATGGAGGCCGCCATGCGAACCACCCAGCAACTGAGCATCACCCTGCCGAACGACATGGCCGACGTGGTGAAAACGAAGGTCAAGACCGGGGAGTACGCGAGCGAAAGCGAGGTCATCCGCGACGGCCTGCGTGCGCTACTCGCGCGTGATCGCGCCGTCGAGTCCTGGCTTCACAACCAGGTCGGCCCGGCGTATGACGCCCTGAAAGCCGATCCCTCCCGAGCCGTCACCGCCGACCAGGTGCGCGCCCGCCTGGCCGCCGAGCATGCGAAGGCGCAATGAGCTACGCGGTCGTCTTCTCGCCCGAGGCCGAAGAGCAGCTTGCCGAGCTGTACCGCTACATCGCGGCGGCGGCGTCGCCTGACGTTGCCGCTCGCTACACCGAGGCAATCGTCACCTATTGCGAAAGCCTGCGCACGTTTCCACTGCGCGGCACCATGCGCGACGATGTGCGGCCCGGCCTGCGCATCACGAACTACCGCAAGCGCGCCGTGATCGCCTTCGATGTGGCCGGCGATCTGGTTTCCATCATCGGCGTGTTCTACGGCGGGCAGGACTACGAGTCGATCCTGCACGACGACGCGGACGACTGAATTCCCCCGCTTCTTGACACTTGAGGGGCGCAATCACGCCCTGGGCCTGGCAGGCCGACCCCTCCCTTGGCGTTCAACCTTGCGGCCTTCGAGCTGGAGCCATCTTCCGACTTGGCGACGGCGCAGGAGTCACCGCGGCCTTGACAGTTGGGGAGTCCAGAGGGGGCCTTGGCCCCCTTTGGAAGAGCACGAACTTCTGCCAGGCGCTTGCGCCTGGCTATGGTCAGCCGTAGCGCCGTAGGCGCTCCATTCTTGGGGTGAAGGCCGTAGGCCGAGGGGCAACGCCCCTGGGGGGATGGGAGGCCGCTTTAGCGGCCGGGTGGGATCGAGAAGGGGGGGCACCCCCCTTCGGCGGCCGATTATTCTGCGGGGCACCTTGGGCCGGTTTGCCGCTTTTTTCGACACCCGGTTATAACAACTAGGTTTAATATAAAGGTTATGAAGGGTTAAAAGCCGGTTAGCTTGACCGGAAAACGCGCGCAAGCCGTTGATACGCCAAGGAAAAGGCTCGAAGGGCCGCCCCTCAAGTGTCAATGGATAAGCCCCTCAAGGGTCAATAGTCTGCCCGTCAAGTGTCAAGGATCGCGCCCCTCATCTGTCAGCACCCCCGCCCCTCAAGTGTCAGTACGGCAAGGGCCTTGCCAACAGGCTTATCCACAACTTCTGTGGATAAAGCCAGCCCGATCAAGCACATAGGCCGCCTCGACGGCCTCCGGCGCGGCTCCAGCCGGCCGATTTCGAGGCCGGCCCCTCATCTGTCAGCATCGCGCCGGGGTGCGCTGCCCCCCAAGTGTCAAGAAACGCCCCTCAACTGTCACCAGCCGGCGTTTTGTCCCCAAACGATCCACAAGGCCGACCAGGCAGCGCC
>NZ_CP062122.1:6282500-7177635 GCF_014843515.1 Pseudomonas sp. ADPe | reverse complement strand
GGCGGGTCCTCAGTCGCGCGCGTCGTTCTGCGCGGTCAGCTGCGCGTCCAGGGTCTTGACCTGCTGGCCGACGCGGACCTTCTGCGCGCCCTGGACGATCAACTGGTCGCCGTCCGCCAGGCCCTTGTCGACCCACCAGCGGTTGCCCACCGCGCGGGCCAGGCTCAACTGGCGCTGCTCGACCTTGCCGTCGACCACCACCAGGGCGGTGGCCTGGCCGCGCTCGTCGCGGGCCACGCCCTGCTGCGGCACCAGGATGGCGTCCGGCTGCACGCCCTCGGCCAGCGTCGCCTTCAGGTACATGCCCGGCAGCAGCAGGCCCTCGGGGTTGGGCACCAGGGCGCGCAGGGTCACGCTGCCGGTGCTCTCGTCGACGCTCACGCCGTTGAAGGTCAGGGTGCCGTCGTGGGCGTAGGCGCTGCCGTCCTCCAGCTGCAGGCTGATGCGCGTGGCATCCTGCGCCTCGGCGGGGGCGAGCTTGCCCTCGGCCAGCTCGCGCTTGAGGCGCAGCAGGGTGGTGCTGGGCTGGGTGAAGTCGACGTAGATCGGGTCCAGCTGCTGCACCGTGGTCAGGGCGGTGGTCTGCTCGGCGGTGACCAGCGCGCCGGCGGTGACCGAGGAGGTGGCCGTGCGCCCGGAGATCGGCGCGTCGATCCGCGTGTAGCCCAGGTTGATGCGCGCCGTCTTCAACGCCGCCTGGGCCGACTGCAGGCTGGCGCGGGCCTCCAGCAGCGCGGCCTGGGCGCTCTCGTTGTCCTCCGCGCTGATGGCGTCGATCTTCACCAGCTGGGCGTCGCGCCGGGCCTTGAGCTCGGCCGCCTTCAGGGTGGCACGGGCGGAGGTGACGCTGGCCTCGGCCTGGGCCAGGGCGGCCTCGTAGGGCTGCGCGTCGATCTGGTACAGCGCCTGACCGGCCTTCACCGTCTGGCCTTCCTCGAACAGCCGCCGCTGGATGATGCCACCGACCTGCGGGCGGATCTCCGCCACCAGGTGCGCGCTGGCGCGGCCGGGGAGGGTGAGGCTGAGCGCCTGGGGCGCGCTGCGCACCTGGTAGATGCCGACCTCCTGCAGGTCGGCTTGCGGCGCGGCCGCCTCGTCGTCGAGGCAGCCGCCCAGGGCGAGCAGGCCGGCGCCCAGCAACAGGGCGCGGGCCAGCGAGGAAAGCGGGGGGGCGAGGGGGGACATCCGGGACTCCGATCCAGGTTGGATTCAGCGTCAAGGGTGCTCGGCGAATGTGCAGGCATTGTGCAGAAACCTGGGAGATTGCCCGTCGCGCCTTGAAGGGCCGCGGGCGCCGCGCTTCAATGGCAGCATCCCGACAGAGCCCGGCGGTGCCATGAAAATCAGCCTCTCCAGCAAATTCTTCCTGGCCATGCTGGCGGTCTGCGCCTTCGCCGTGCTGGGCATGGTCTTCGCCGCCTACCTGAGCCTGAGGTACGGCTTCCTCGGCTACCTCAACCAGCAGGCCGAGGAGCGCATGGAACTCATCGTCCCGCGCGCCGAGCGGGCCTTCGCCGCCCACGGCAGCTGGGACTTCATCCGCCGCGACCACGAACAGTGGTTCGACATGCTACGCCCCGACGCGGCGACCCAGGACCGCGACTTCGACCCCAGCCTGCTGACCGTCTCCGACCTCACCGGCGCCTTCGTCCGCTTTGCCCTGCTGGACGAGGCGCAGCGCCTGATCATCGGCTACAAGGCGCCGCCGCGGGAGATGGTCCTGCGGCCGATCCGCCACCAGGGCCAGGTGGTCGGCTGGATGGCCCTGGCGCCGCTGCAGTCGGTGACCAGCGTCGGCGACCGGCGCTTCCAGCTCAACCAGCTGCGTTCCAGCCTGCTCATCGGCCTGGCCTGCCTGCTGGCCACGGCGGTGATCGCCTGGTGGCTCACCCGCAGCCTGCTGCGGCCGATCCGCCAGGTGGCCGGGGCCACCCATCGCCTGGCCGCCGGCGACTACGCCATCCAGCTGCCGGTGCGCTCGGCCGACGAGGCCGGCCAGCTGGCCGCCGACTTCAACCGCATGGCCGCCACCCTGGCCAGCAACGAGCGCCTGCGTCGCGATTTCATGGCCGATATCTCCCACGAGCTACGCACCCCGCTGGCGGTGATGCGCGCCGAGCTGGAAGCCATGGAGGACGGCATCCGCCCCCTGGACGGCGCCGCCCTGCGCTCGCTGCAGGCCGAGGTGGGGGCCCTGGCCAAGCTGGTGGACGACCTCTTCGACCTGTCCCTGGCCGAGGTCGGCGGGCCCACCTACCGCCGCGAGCGCATCGACCTGCGGGTGCTGCTGCCGGTGGTGGCCGACGCCTTCCGCGCCGGCTTCGCCGAACGCGGCCTGGCCCTGGACGTAGAGCTGCCCGACGAGCCGCTGTGGGTGCTGGGCGACGAATCGCGCCTGGGCCAACTGCTGCACAACCTGCTGGAGAACAGCCGGCGCTACACCGACCCCGGCGGCCGCACCGTGCTGCGCGCGCTGCGCGAGGGCGAACGGGTGCTGGTACAGTGCGAGGATTCCGCGCCGGGCGTCGATCCGGCGGCGCTGGAGCGCCTGTTCGAGCGCTTCTACCGCGCCGAGCGCTCGCGCAACCGCGCCAGCGGCGGCACCGGCCTGGGCCTGGCGATCTGCCGCGGCATCGCCGAGGTGCACGGCGGCCGCCTGAGCGCCCGGGCATCGAGCATGGGAGGGTTGCTGATGACGCTGGAACTGCCGCAGGCCGGAGACGCGCCATGAGCCAGGGCGACATCCTGCTGGTGGAAGACGAACCCAAGCTGGCCGCGCTGGTGGGCGACTACCTGCGCGTCGCCGGCTACCAGGTGGAACACCTCGCCGACGGCAACGCGGTGATCCCGGCGCTGCGCGGCAAGACCTACGACCTGCTGCTGCTCGACCTGATGCTGCCCGGCCGCGACGGCCTGGACATCTGCCGCGAGCTGCGCGGCTTCAGCCGCATGCCGCTGATCATGATGACCGCGCGGGTCGAGGAGATCGACCGCCTGCTGGGCCTGGAACTGGGCGCCGACGACTACATCTGCAAACCCTTCTCCCCCCGCGAACTGGTGGCGCGGGTCAAGGCCGTGCTGCGCCGCAGCGGCGCCCAGGCGCCGAGCCTGGGCCTGGAACTGGACCCGCGGGCCTTCCAGGCGCGCTACCTGGGCGTGGCGCTGGACCTCACCCCGGTGGAATTCCGCATGCTCGCCGCCCTGGCCGCCCGCCCTGGCCAGGTGCTGTCCCGCGACCAGCTGATGAACCACATCTACCAGGACCACCGCGTGGTCGCCGGCCGCACCGTCGACAGCCACGTGAAGAACCTGCGACGCAAACTGGCGGCGGTGGCCCCGGGGCACGATCCCATCCGCTCGGTATACGGCGTGGGCTATAGCCTGGAGGCAGGGTAGGGCGGCATTTCTCCCGCGCCTCGGGCACACAACCATGCCCCTGCAGGAGCGCGCCCTGCGCGCGAATCGCGGACGGAGTCCGCTCCTACGTCAACCGTAGGGCGGATAACCGTTCGCGGTTATCCGCCGTTTGACCTTGATCCCCGGCGCGCCGCGGATTCGACCATGGAGCGCCTGTTCGAGACCCCGGTCACGCAAGGCTCCGGGACGCCCCCGTAGGAGCGGATTCCATCCGCGATAACCGCGGTTTCCGGCGCACAACCATGCCCCTGTAGGAGCGCGCCCTGCGCGCGAATCGCGGGCAGGGCCCGCTCCTACAGGTGGGCGCATTGTAGGAGCGAGCTTGCTCGCGAACAGACTCCGCTGCGGGGCTCATTCGCGAGCAAGAACCAGGCGTCCCCCTCGATCCTACGAAAAGCGCCCGGTTCGGACGTTACAACAGGTCCAGCGGATAACTCACGATCAACCGGTTCTCGTCGAAGCTGTTGGTCCTTCCCCAATCGCGGCGCATCGTCGAGTTGCGCCACTTCAGGTTCAGCGTCTTCAGCGACCCGGACTGCACGGTGTAGGCCAGCTCGCTCTCGCGGCCCCATTCGGTGCCGTCGTCGGTGCTGGCGTTGTGCACGTTGCTGCCATGGATGTAGCGGTTCATCAGGGTCAGGCCGGGGAGGCCGAGGCCGGCGAAGTCGTAGTCGTAGCGCAGCTGCCAGGAGCGCTCCTTGGCGTTCTCGTAGCTGGAGTTGTAGCTGTCGTTGGCCAGGGTGCCGCCGCTGGCGCCGTTGACGCGGAACCACTCGTCGTCGCCCATGACCTTCTGCAGGCCCAGGTAGAAGGTGCCGGCGCCGTACTTGGCGGAGAACAGCCCGGAGGCGGTGCGGTTGTCCAGGTTGCCGGCGCGGGCGCTGCCGTCTTCCTTGCCCCAGAAGTAGCCGAGGTTGGCGCCCAGCACCCAGTCGCCCACCGGCTGGAAGTGCTGCACCTGCAGGTATTGCTGCTGGTAGATGTCCTTCAGCTCGGCGTTCCACAGGCCGACCAGGGTGCGTTCGCCGTTGAAGCGGTATTCGCCGCCGACGAAGTTGAAGCGGTCGGACTTGAACGCCGTGCGGTTGAACAGGCTCATGTCCTCCATGCTGGCGTCGTTGCGCGGGCTGTTCTGGCGGAACTGGCCGCCGTAGAGGGTCAGCCCGGCGAGTTCCTTCGAGGTCACCTGCGCGCCCTGGAAGGTCTGCGTCAGCGAACGGCCGTCGTCGGAACGCAGGATCGGCAGCGCCGGGGCCCATTCGCCGACCTTCAGCTCGGTCTTGGAAATGCGCGCCTTGCCGGCCACCGCCAGGCGGCCGAAGTCGTCGGCCGGGCGGCCATCGTCGTGCACCGGCAGCAACTGGGTGCCGGCGGTGCCCTTGCCGCCATCGAGCTTGACGCTGTACAGGCCGAGCACGTCCAGGCCCAGGCCGACGGTGCCCTGGGTGAAGCCGGACTTGAAGTCGAGGATGAAGTTCTGCGTCCACTCCTCGGCCTTGCCCTGAGCGGTGTCGCCCAGGTAGTTGCGGTTCATGTAGAAGTTGCGCAGCGTCAGGCTCGACTTGGCGTCTTCGAGGAAGCCGTCGGCGAAGGCGGGCAGGGTGGTACCGGCCAGGGCCAGGGCGGCGGGCAGGTAACGGGGAAAACGGCGGATGCAGGGGTAGCCCATGACGATCTCTCTGGAATCATTGTTGTGGGAGAGGCTTGTGCGGCGCGGCGGGGCGCTGGGAAACGCGGCGCTAGGCGGCTGGGTGGCCCGGCGTTCGCGGATCGAGAGAGGGGCGTGTGCTGTGCGGCATGGCTCTGGACCTTCTTGTAATTGTTCGAGGGTGTTCGCGTCCGAGGGCAGCAGGCGCTGCCGGGTGTTTCGGTACGGCTCGATAGTGGAAGGGCGGCGGGCGGCGGACAATCGGCGGAAACGCTTCTTGTGCGAATAGCGAACATTAATTAACCGGTTCGAACATTTAAGGAAAGCATCCGATCCAGCCCGGCGGTTCCCCGGCCCGGTCGATCTCATTAGAATCCGCCGATCCTCGTAGTGGACGACGCCCATGGCCGGTAGCCAGATCGAACGCGCCTTCAGCCTTCTCGAAAGCCTCACCAGCGAACCCCGCGGCCTGCCGATGCAGACCCTGGCCGAGCGCCTGGAGATACCCAAGAGCGCCACCCACCGCATGCTCGCCGAGCTGATCCGCCTGGGCTATGTGCGGCAGAACCCGGAGAACGCCCGTTACCAGCTGTCCACCAAGCTGGTGGCGCTGGGCTTCCGCTACCTGTCCTGCAGCGGCGCCGACATCGTCCAGCCGATCCTCGACCGCCTGGCCCAGGACAGCGGCGAACTGGTGCGCCTGGGAGTGATCGACGGCAGCCGCCAGACCTGGATCGCCAAGTCCCAGGGCGCCCGCTCGGGGCTGCGCTACGACCCGGACATGGGCCGCGACGCGCCGCTGTTCTACACCGCCTCCGGGCACGCCTGGCTGGCCAGCCTGGACGATGCCCAGGCCCTGGAGCTGGTGCGCCGGCAGGGCGTGGGCGACCCCGCCAACTTCGGCCCGCGCGCGCCGCGCAGCGAGGACGAACTGCTCGGCTACCTGCGCCGTGCCCGCGAGCGTGGCTACGCCTGGGTCGAAGAAACCTCGGCGCTTGGCACCTCGGCCCTGGCCGCCGTGGTGCACAGCCCGGTGGACCGCCGGGCGATCGGCGTGCTGAGCATTGCCGGGCCCAGCGCGCGCCTGCCGGAAGCGCGCCTACACGAACTGGCGCCGCTGCTGCTGGCCGCCAGCGCCGAGCTGTCCGCCGCCAGCCAGGCTTCCGACCTCTTCGCCTGATTCCCCCTTGCTTGCTGGCCTTCCTCCCACGGAGGAGGGCCGCTTGCGCCTGCCCGGGCTCAATGGCGGTCGATAATCGCCCGCTGCTTGTTGCATTGCGCTTGAGTAAAAATGGAACCAAGTTCTAAATTTGCTCATGCCATTCCATGGAGCCCCGTGCAGCGAGGCTCCAGCACAACAAGCAGAAGAGGAATCCCGCGTGACCGCTCCCTTGCGCATCGCCCTGATCGGCGCCGGCATCATGGGCCGCCAGCATCACCAGCACCTGCTCCAGGTGCCCGCCCTGCAACTCTGCGCGGTGGCCGACCCGGGCCCTGGCGCGGCCGGGTTCGCCGCCGAGTGCGGGGTGCCGTACTACGCCGACCACCGGCGCATGCTGGAAGAGGCGCAACCGCAGGCGGCGATCATCGCCAACCCCAACAACCTGCACGTGGCCACCGCCCTGGACTGCCTGGCCGCCGGCGTGCCGGTGCTGCTGGAGAAGCCGGTGGGCGTGCACCTGGACGAAGTGCGCGAGCTGGTGGAGGCGAGCCGGGGCAGCGGCGTGCCGGTGCTGGTCGGCCATCACCGCCGGCACAACCCGCTGATCGGCAAGGCGCGGGAAATCCTGGCCGCGGGCGCCCTGGGCCGTTTGGTCAACGTCACCGCGCTGTGGCAGCTGCAGAAGCCCGACAGCTATTTCGAAGTGCCCTGGCGCCGCGAGCCGGGCGCCGGCTTCCTGCTCACCAACCTGATCCACGACCTCGACCTGCTGCGCTACCTGTGCGGCGAGGTGGCGCAGGTGCAGGCCTTCACCGGCAACGCGGTGCGCGGCCTGGTCAACGAGGACAGCGCGGCCATCCTCCTGCAATTCGAGAACGGCGCCCTCGGCAGCCTGACCGGTTCCGACGGCGTGGCCGCGCCCTGGAGCTGGGAGCTGGATTCTGGCGAGAGCCCCATCTACCCACGCCAGGTCGACCAGCCCTGCTATCTGCTGGCCGGCACCGAGGGCGCGTTGAGCATCCCGCAGTTGCAGCGCTGGCATTACGCGCAGTCGGGCGCCGGCTGGCACCAGCCGTTACTGCGCAGCTGCGAGCCCTTCACCCCGGGCGAGGCGCTGCGCCGGCAATTGGAGCATTTCGTGCGTGTGGTGCATGGCGAGGAGCAGCCGCTGACCGACGCCGTGGACGGCGGCCGTACCCTGGCGCTGATCGAGGCCATCCGCGAGGCTGCCGCCAGCGGCCGGGCGTGCGCGCCGGCGCGGGTTGGGTGAGTGAGCCCGTACGGGAGAGGGGCCACCGTAGGATGGGTGGAGCGGAGCGATACCCATCACCACGACCGCATGGGTATCCCAAGCTCAACCCATCCTACGACTTCGTCCGCGATCCGCATCGGCTCCTTCGGTTATCGCGGACAAAGTCCGCTCCTACAGGTTGACGCCGAGCTTCCCGTCCATGCCGGACAGCCCCCTCTCCCGCTTGCGGGAGAGGGTTGGGGAGAGGGCGCTCTTGAACCTGACACCTGGGCTGCCGGTAAACACCGTTCGCGAGCAAGAACTAGGCGTCCCCCTCGCTCCTACTAATCCACCTGTGACCTGGATACCGATCCCATGACCGACCGAATCTTCTCCCTCGCCGCCCTAACCGTCCTCGAACTGTCGCCGCCGGACATGGTCGAGGTCGCCGCCCGCGCCGGCTACAGCCACGTCGGCCTGCGCCTGGTGCCGGCCACCGCCGAGGAGCACCACTTCCCGCTGGTGGCCGATGCCGAACTGCGCCGGCAGACCCAGGCGCGCCTGCGCGACACCGGCGTCCGCGTGCTGGACCTGGAAATCCTGCGCCTGAAGCCGGAGACCCGCGTGGCCGACTTCGAGCCCATCCTCGCCGTCGGCGCCGAGTTCGGCGGCACGGAGCTGCTGGTGGCCGGCAACGACGCGGATGAGGCGCGCATGACCGAACGCTTCGCCGAGCTGTGCGAATTGGCCGAGGGCTACGGCATCCACCCGCACCTGGAGTTCATGCCCTGGACCGACGCCCCCGACCTGGCCACGGCCTGGCGCGTGGTGCGCAACGCCGGGCGCGACAACGGCTGCGTGCTGGTCGACGCCTTCCACTTCGACCGTTCCGGCTCCTCGCTGCAGGACCTGGCGCAGCTGCCGGCCGCGCGCATGCGCTATGCCCAGTTGTGCGACGTGGCCGGCTCGCGCCCGGACGACATGCAGGAAATCCTTCGCCAGGCGCGCAACGAGCGGCGCTTCCCCGGCGATGGCGACTGCGACCTGGCGGGTCTGCTGCGGACCTTGCCGGCGACGGTGCCGCTGAGCCTGGAGATCCCCACCCGGCAGCTGCTGGAGCAGGGCGTCAGCGCCCTGGAGCGGGCCAGCCTGGCGCTGGACAAGGCACGCACGGTGCTCGCCCGGCTCTGATGCCGGCAACTGCGCCATTCCCATCCACCCGTTCGCCCGGCACACTGCCGGGCGCCTTGCTTTGTAAACCACGGGAAACCCGATGACCGCCGCCTCCGCGTTGTCCGGCAGCAGCCAGCCCCTGAAGGGCATCCTTCTGGTGGTGCTGGCCACCTCGCTGTTCTCCACCCACGACGCCCTGTCCAAGTACCTCTCCGGCTTCTACCCGATCCTGCTGGTGGTCTGGGCCCGCTACGTGGTGCACACGCTGCTGATGGCCGGCATCTTCCTGCCGCAGTCGGGCCTGCGCGTGCTGCGCACCCGCCGGCCGGGGCTGCAGACCCTGCGCGCGTTGTGCCTGCTGGGCACCAGCCTGCTGTTCACCACCGGCCTGCAGTACATCCCCCTGGCCGAGGCCACGGCGGTCAATTTCCTCGCCCCGCTGATGGTCACCGCGCTGTCGGTGCCGTTGCTGCACGAGAAGGTCAGCGCCGGGCAATGGGCGGCGGTGAGCCTGGGCTTCGCCGGGGTGCTGGCGATCGTCCATCCCGGCGGCGAACTGTTCACCCCGGCGGTGTTGCTGCCGCTGGGCTCGGCGCTGTGCTTCTGCTTCTACCAGCTGCTGACGCGCAAGCTGGCGGCGGTGGACAGCCCGACCACTAGCAACTTCTTCGCCGGCCTGCTGAACACCGCGCTGACCACGGCGATGGTGCCCTTCGTCTGGCACACCCCGAGCCTTGGCCATGCGCTGCTGATGCTTGCCCTGGGCACCTGCGGCATGTCCGCCCACCTGTTCCTCACCCAGGCCTTCCGCCACGCCGCGCCGGCGCTGTTGGCGCCCTTCGGTTACTGCCAGATCGTCTTCGCCGGGGTGATCGGCTGGCTGGTCTTCAGCCACGTGCCGAGCGCCAGTGCTTTGGTGGGCATTGCTGTGATCTGCCTGAGCGGGCTGGCGGCGGCCTGGATGCAGCGGCGGGGATGAGAGGCCATGTAGGCGCGAGCTTGCTCGCGAAGGGAGTTTCGCGGTGGTGTCGGTGCTGGGTTCAAGAGCCCCTCACCCCAACCCTCTCCCAGAGGGAGAGGGGGCTGTCCTGAGCCGCCGGGAAGTCTGGAGTCATCCTGATACTCCTGGAGCGTAGGGCGGATAACCGTTCGCGGTTATCCGCCGTTGGCCGTGCCACCGATGCGTCCGGCGGGCCGGTGAATCCGATCGCGGACTCTGTCCGCGATTTTCCGCTGCGGGGCATCGGACCTTGGCTCTCGCGATGTAGGCAATTTCCGGTTCTTCTCCAGGGCGATAGCCAGGTGTGCAGCAGCGCACCCCGGGCAGGCGCCCGGTAACCGTACTTTCTCCCCCTCGCACAGACGCCGGCGAGGGGATTCCATTCCCGAAGCAGCACTCGCCTCGTCTGAGACCTATTGGTAAATGGTAACGAGGAGGTTACTATGGCGGCCATAGAAGTGGTCGAGTATGTCCGGGAAGACAGGTCCTGCCCCTATCAGGAGTGGTTCGACTCCCTACATTTCCAGGCGGCGGCCAAGGTCGCCACCGCCAAGGTGCGCATGGCGGTGGGCAACACCTCCAACGTCAAATGGTTCGATGGCATCGGCGAATACCGCATCGACTGGGGCCCGGGCTACCGGATCTACCTGGCGAGGGACGGCGAGGCGCTCATCGTGCTGTTCGGTGGTGGCAGCAAGGCCGGCCAGGCAGCGGATATCCGCAAGGCGAAGGCGCTGCACGCCGAGTACAAGCAACGCAAGAAGGCCCGGTTCGGGCCGCAGATGAGAGGATGATTCCAATGGCACTGACCAGGGATTTCAAACAGACCGTCGTCGCGCGGGTGCAGCGCGAACCGGCATTCGCCACTGCGCTGCTCGACGAGGCGGCCTCGCTGTTCCTCAACGGCGAGCCGGACGCCGCGCGCCTGATCCTCCGCGATCTGGTCAATGCCACCCTGGGCTTCGAGCGCCTGGCGCTGGAGACGGAACGGCCGAGCAAAAGCCTGCACCGCATGCTGTCGGCCTCGGGTAATCCGGGCATGGACAACCTGGCGGCGATCTTCGATGCCCTGCGCCGTACCCTGGGGGTGGAAATCCAGGTGCGGGCAGTGCATGTCGCCTGACGCCGCCCCGCGAAAAAAGGCCCCTGCTGGGGCCTTTTTTCATGCTCGGGCATTACCTGCTCAGTGGCTCGCCACCCGCAGGCTGTTCTGCCGCGCGCTGTCGTAGGCGGCTTTTTCCAGCGGCTTGGCGTCAGGCTTTCCCAGGTCTTCCATCGGCAGGCGGTGGGTTTCCGGGGCCAGGTAGGCGGCGAAGGCGCACAGGCAGGTGATGAGGAAGGCCAGGCTGCCGATCACCATCGGGACGTTGTCCGAGCCGGGCGGGGCGACGGCGGCGAACAGCGCCGGCAGCATGGCGGTGAGCATGGTGCCGATGTTCTGTGCGATGGCCATGGCCGAGACGCGGTAGCGGGTCTGGAACAGCTCCGGGTAGAAGGACGGGAACACCGCGTTGTAGCCCTGGTACACCAGGCCCCACATCAGCAGCGACATGACGAAGGCCAGCGGCACGTTCTGGATGCTGATGGCGTACAGGTAGCCGAAGGCGAGCAGGCCCGAGCCCAGGGCGCCAAATATCAGCGTCGGGCGGCGGCCGATGCGGTCGGAGAGGTTGCCGACGAAGGGAATGGCCAGCACCGCGACAATGTTGCCCACCACCGGGATCCACAGGTACACGCTCTTGTCGAAGCCGATGCCGTAGGCCGGCTGCACCGCGTAGGCCGCGCCGAAGATGGTGGCCACCACCGGGATCACGTTCATCAGCGACATGACCATCACCAGCAGCATCTGCTTCCAGCTGTTGCGGAAGGCTTCGGCGATCGGCGACTTGGCCACCTGCTGCTTGGCTTCCTCGTTGACGAAGGCCGGGGTCTCGTGGACTTCGCGACGGATGATCAGGCCGGCGATCAGCACCACGGCGCTGAGCAGGAAGGGAATCCGCCAGCCCCAGGCGTTGAAGGCGTCGTTGGGCATGAAGTAGGCCAGCGGCAGGAACACCGCGGCGGCCATCACCTGGCCGGCCTGCACGCCCTGCAGGGTGTAGCTGGCGAAGTAGCCGCGGCGGCCGAAGGGCGCGTGCTCGAGGATCATCGAACTGGCCCCGGAGATTTCCCCGGCCACGGCGAAGCCCTGCACCAGGCGCAATACCACCAGCAGCGCCGGGGCGAGGAAGCCGACGTCGTGGTAGGTCGGCAGCAGGCCCACGGCCATGGTCGACAGGCCCATCATGAACATGCACAGCAGCAGCACGTTCTTGCGCCCGCGGGTATCGCCCCAGTGGCCGAGGAAGAAGGCGCCGATCGGGCGGGCCAGGTAGCCCACGCCGTAGGTCGCGAGCGAGGCGACGATGGCCATCTTCGGGTCGGAGGAGGGGAAGAACAGCTGCGGGAAGATCAGCGCAGCGGCCTGGGCGTAGATGAAGAAGTCGTAGTACTCGAGGGCCGAGCCGATCCAGCCACTGGCGGTGGCTTTCTTGGCTTGGGAGCTGGAGGAAGTCGCCATCGTTGTCTCCGGTTCTTGTTGTTGTCGGTGCCTGCCCGGGCGCCGCGCCCTTCGGGGGCGTGTGCGCTGATCGAACAGGGGCACCGAGGTCGTCGCTAAAGCCCCTGGCCGGGGCCCGTGTCGGAAATGCGCCGGGCGGCGCGGCTCAGGGCTGGGGGCGAGCCGGCGTTCGCGCTGGGCTGGAGACGGCGGCGGTGGGGAGGCGTGCAGTCAACATGGGCAGGGACTCTTGTTGAAATTGTTATAGGGCAAGGCGTCTCGCGGGCCAGGGGAGGCATGGCCCTGGTGTGTCGCGGTGAATCCATGGTCGGCCACTGGACGAAAAACCGTCAATTCGCTGATCGGCCTTTTGTTCGCTGATCGAACACAAAACTAACTGGTTCGTACAATTTGCCTTGCCGCTGGAAAATACCCTGCGAATAATCCAATGACCAGCCGTGCGTCCTACGGCTGGCGATATTTCCGAAGGTCGCCGACAGCCGGCGGCCAGGCCATGGCTCGCAGAAGCCAGCAGCACAGGAGCCCCAGCATGCAGCGCTCGATCGCCACCGTCTCCCTGAGCGGTACCCTGCCCGAGAAACTCGAAGCCATCGCCGCCGCAGGCTTCGACGGCGTGGAGATCTTCGAAAACGACCTCCTGCACTACGACGGCAGCCCGCGCGACGTGCGCCAGATGTGCGCCGACCTGAATCTGGCGATCACCCTGTTCCAGCCCTTCCGCGATTTCGAGGGCTGCCGCCGCGAGCGCCTGGCGCGCAACCTGGAGCGCGCCGAGCGCAAGTTCGACCTGATGCAGGAACTGGGCACCGACCTGGTGCTGGTGTGCAGCAACACCGTCGCCGATTCCCTGGGCGAGCGCGACATTCTCGTCGACGACCTGCGCGAGCTGGCCGAGCGCGCCGGCAAGCGCGGCCTGCGCATCGGCTACGAGGCCCTGGCCTGGGGCCGCCACGTCAACACCTGGCAGCAGGTCTGGGACCTGGTGAAAGCCGCCGACCACCCGGCCCTGGGCGTGCTGCTGGACAGCTTCCACACCCTGTCGATCAAGGGCGACCCCAGCGGCATCGCCGATATTCCCGGCGAGAAGATCTTCTTCGTGCAGATGGCCGACGCGCCCGTGCTGGCCATGGACGTGCTGGAGTGGAGCCGGCATTTCCGCTGCTTCCCCGGCCAGGGCGAATTCGACCTGGCGGGCTTCCTCGCGCCCATCCTGCGCAGCGGCTACAAGGGCCCGCTGTCGCTGGAAATCTTCAACGACGGCTTCCGCGCCGCGCCGACCCGCTCCAACGCTGCCGACGGCCTGCGCTCGCTGCTCTACCTGGAGGAGAAGACGCGCCACCTGCTGGAGCAGGACGCCGCGCCCGCCGGCGACCCCGGCATCCTCTTCGCGCCGCCGCCGGCCAGCCGCTACGACGGCGTGGAGTTCCTCGAATTCGCCGTGGACGAGGACCTGGGCGCGCGCCTGGGCAACTGGCTGGAGAAGCTCGGCTTCGCCCGCGCCGGCGAACATCGCTCCAAGGCGGTGAGCCTGCTGCGCCAGGGCGACATCAACATCGTGCTCAACGCCGAGCCGTACTCCTTCGCCCACAACTTCTTCGAGGCCCACGGCCCCTCGCTGTGCGCCACCGCCCTGCGGGTGCGCGACGGCGCCCAGGCCCTGGAGCGCGCCCAGGCCTTCCGTGGCCAGCCGTTCCGCGGCCTGGTCGGCCCCAACGAGCGCGAGGTGCCCGCGGTGCGCGCCCCCGACGGCAGCCTGATCTACCTGGTGGAGCAGGGCGCGCCGGGGCAGACCATTTACGACAGCGACTTCCGCCTCGACGCCCAGGCCCAGGCCAGCGGCAACCTGCAGCGCATCGACCACATGGCCATGGCCCTGCCGGCCGACAGCCTGGACAGCTGGGTGCTGTTCTACAAGGCGCTGTTCGACTTCGAGGCCGACGACGAGGTGGTCCTGCCCGACCCCTATGGCCTGGTGAAAAGCCGCGCCATCCGCAGCCGCTGCGGCAGCCTGCGCCTGCCGCTGAACATCTCGGAGAACCGCAACACCGCCATTTCCCACGCGCTGTCCAGCTACCGCGGCTCGGGCGTGCACCACATCGCCTTCGCCTGCGAAGACATCTTCGCCGAGGTCACCCGCGCCAAGCAGGCCGGGGTGCCGCTGCTGGACATCCCGCTGAACTACTACGACGACCTGGCGGCGCGCTTCGACTTCGACGACGAGTTCCTCAGCGAACTGGCCTACTTCAACGTGCTCTACGACCGCGACGCCCAGGGCGGCGAGCTGTTCCACGTCTACACCGAGCCGTTCGAGGGGCGCTTCTTCTTCGAAATCCTCCAGCGCAGGAACGGCTATGCCGGCTACGGCGCGGCCAACGTCGCCGTGCGCCTGGCGGCCATGGCCCAGGCGCGCAGCGGCGCCGCGCGCAAGCCCAAGCTGTAGTGCCCGGGGGCGGCGCGGCAAGCCCCGCGCCGCTTCCCTTGGCGGGGTGGCGAGGCCCATAATCGGCGCTCTCCGTGAGGCTGCGAGCCAACCATGCCGAATGTCGTCGAACCCCTGGACCATGCCGAAGTGCGTGGCAAGGGCCGCAAGAACAACCCCGAGAAAACCCGCGAGGGCATCCTCCAGGCGGCCATCGCCGAGTTCGTCCAGCAGGGCCTGTCCGGCGCCCGGGTGGACGCCATCGCCGAGCGCACGCACACCTCCAAGCGGATGATCTACTACTACTTCGGCAGCAAGGAGCAGCTCTACGTCGAAGTGCTGGAGAAGCTCTACGGCGACATCCGCCACACCGAGGACAAGCTGCACCTGGCGGAACTGGAGCCGCTGGAGGCGATCCGCCGCACCGTGGAGTTCGCCTTCGACCACCACGACCGCAACGTCGACTTCGTGCGCATCGTTTCCATCGAGAACATCCACCACGGCGAGTACGTGAAGAAGTCCACGGCGATCCGCTCGATGAGCAACAACATGCTGCTGTCGCTGGCCGAGATTCTTCGCCGCGGCGCCGAGCAGAGCCTGTTCCGCGAGGGCATCGACCCGCTGGACCTGCACCTGTTCATCAGCTCGTTCTGCTTCTACCGCGTGTCCAACCGCAACACCTTCGGCGAAATCTTCCAGATCGACCTGGCCGACGAGCAGGTCAAGCAACGCCACAAGCAGATGATCTGCGAGGCGGTGCTGCGCTACATCCAGCGCTGAGCCCGGCCAGCTCCAGGCCGGCGAGATAGCCGAAGGTCATGCCCGGCCCCAGGGTGATGCCGCCGCTGGGGTAGTGGCCGGCCATCACGCCGGCCATGTCGTTGCCCACCGCGTACAGCCCCTCGATGGCCGCGCCGCTGGCGTCCAGCACCCGCGCGCGGGCATCGGTGCGCAGGCCGGCGAAGGTGCCGAGGCTGCCGGGCAGCAGCTTCACCGCGTAGAACGGACCTTTTTCCAGGGGCCGCAGCGATGGGTTGGGGCGCTGCCGCGCCTCGCCCTGGGCCTTGTTGTAGGCCGAGCGGCCGCGCTGGAAGTCCGGGTCCTCGCCCAGCGCCGCGTATTCGTTGAAGCGCTTCACCGTGGCCTGCAACTGCTCGGCGTCGATGCCGCAGCGCGCCGCCAGTTGCGCCAGGCTGCGGGCCTTGACCAGGTAGCCGCAGCGCTCGTAGGGCAGGTCCGGGAAAGGGAAGGGCTTCACCCAGCCGATGCCGTAGCGCCGCCGCGCCTGGGCGTCGGCGATCAGCCAGGCCTCGTGGGGTTCGCCCGGCGGCGTGGCGGCGAACAGGGCGTTCATGAAGTCGTGGTAGCAGTCGGCCTCGTTGGCGAAGCGCCGGCCATCGCGGCGCACGCAGAGGAAGCCGGGCTTGGCCCGTTCGATCAGGTGCGGGAAGTGGCCGACGCTGCCGTCGCGGCGCGGCACCAGGGACACCGGCACCCAGGCGCCGGCGTGGGCCAGGTCGTCCGCCACGCGGCCGCCCACGGCTTCGCCCAGGCGCAGGCCGTCGCCGCTGTTCTGCGGCGGCGCGGCGGAGCGGTGCTGCCAGCCGTCCGAGGCGTGGGGCATGAGTCGGGCGATGCGCTCGCGGTCGTGGGGGAAACCGCCGCAGGCCAGGACCACGCCGCGGCGGGCGCGGAATTCCAGGGTGTCGCTGCGCGCACCGGTCACCTTGCCGCCTTCGCGGAGCAGTTCGTGGATCGGCGTTTGCGTCAGCAACTGCACCTTCAGGTCCAGCGCGCTGCGTAGCAGGCGCGCCACCAGGGCGTTGCCGTTGACCAGTTGCGTGCCGCGCCCGTAACGCAGGCGCCCGCACCAGTGCCGGGCGATGCGCTTGAGCGCGTAGAGCGCGGCTTTCGGCGAGCGCGTGGCGTCGAGGAAGTTGGCCAGGTCGGCGCCGCCGGCGATGCCCATGCCGGCCAGGCTGACGAGGTCCAGCGGCTCGCGCAGGTGGCGCAGCCAGGGGCCGAGTTCGCGGCCGTCGTAGGGTTGGGCGCACAGCGAGCGGCCGCCGGCGGCGGAACCCTCGCCATCGCGCATGTCCGGCATGCGCGTGCCGCTGAAGAACTGCACGGCGCTGTGACGCTGGAAGAACTCGACCATCTCCGGGCCATGGCGGAGGAAGGCGGCCTGGCGCTCGTCCAGTTGCTCGGCATGGACCTGCGCCTTGAGGTAGCGCTCTGGCGCGTCGTCCGGCTCGACGCGGCCTTCGGCGAGGGCCAGCGGGTTGCGCGGAATCCACAGCCAGCCGCCGGACCAGGCGCTGGTGCCGCCGAGCTGCGCGGCCTTTTCCGCGACGACCACGCGCAGGCCGTGGTGCGCGGCGGTCACGGCGGCGGCCAGGCCGGCGGCGCCGGAGCCGATCACCAGGACGTCGCAGTCGAGGGTTTGCAAGGTGGGCATGGGCTTTCTCTTGTCGTTATCGGGGCGCGCGGAAGGGCTCCGCGCGCCGGGGCCATCACTGCAGCGGGGAGAAGCCGGTGGGCTTCATCAGCCGCGATTCCAGCTTTAGCACCGCGCCCAGTTCCCGGTTCAGCTTGCCGAACTCGGCCCAGCGCGGGTCGGCGGCCATGCTGGCGCGGCGCTGCATGCGCTCGTCCAGGCTCTCGTAGGCCCACAGGTGCACCACCTGGCTGCATTCGCCGAACTCGGTGGTGAAGAAGCCCACCAGCCTGCCCAGGTGCTCGGTCTGCACCTCGTAGGCGTGGCTGCGGTACAGGGCCAGCCAGTCGGCGAGTTTCAGCGGGTCGATGCTGTAGGTGCGCAGTTCGTAGTACATCGTCAGTGCTCCAGGGTTGCTTGTTGCGAGGCCGGCGCGGCGAGGCGCGCGGCTATGTGGTTGGCCGCCAGCCAGGCGAAGGTCAGGCCGGGGCCGAGGGTGATGCCGGGGCCGGGGTAGGTGCCGTCCATCAGCGAGTTCATGTCGTTGCCGGCGGCGTAGAGGCCGGGGATCGGCTGGCCGTCGCGGCCGAGCACGCGGGCCTGGCCGTCGGTGACCAGGCCGCGGGCCGAGCCGAGGTCGCCGGTGTGCAGGCGGACGGCGTAGTAGGGCGCCTTTTCCAGCGGCGCCAGGCAGGGGTTGGGGCGGTGGTCCGGGTCGCCCATGTAGCGGTTGTAGCTGTTGCCGCCCTTGGCGAAATCCGCGTCGACGCCGTTGCGCGCGTTGGCGTTGAAGCGCGCCAGCGTCTGCCGCAGGCCCTCGGCGTCAATGCCGATGGCGCGGGCCAGGGCCTCCGGCGAGTCGGCCTGGTACAGGTAGCCGGCTTGCACCAGCGCGCTGTTGTCGACCGGCTTGGGCCGCGCCAGGCCCAGGCCGTAGCGGTTCATGGCGCTGGCGTCGCAGATCAGCCAGCACTCGGTGTTGCCGCTGGCGAACATGCTCTGCACGAAGTGGTGGTAGGAGTTGGACTCGTTGACGAAACGCCGGCCGGCGCGGTTCACCGCGATCACCCCGGGCTTGGCGCGGTCGGTGACCAGGTGCGGGAAGCGCTCGCGGCTACCGTCGGCGTGGCGCAGCTCGGAGACCGGCGCCCAGAAGAAGTTCGCCGCCAGGCCCTCGCCGGCTGCCGCGCCTATGGCCTCGCCCAGGCGCAGGGCGGCGCCGTCGTTGCATTCCGGCGACATGCTCAGGTGCTCGCCGTCGCTCGCCGGGCGGAAGCGCTCGGCCAGCTTGCCGGCGGCGAAACCGCCCATGGCGCAGACCACGCCGCCGTGCACGCGGATGCGCTCGATGCGGCCTTCGTGCAGTACCTGGGCGCCGACCACCGCGCCTTTCTCGACCAGCAACTGCTGCGCCTCGCTGTTCAGCCACAGCTCCACGCCCTTGGCGAAGGCCGTGGTGGCCAGGCGCGCGATCAGGGCGTTGCCGGTGGTCAGGCGCGTGCCGCGGTGGTGGCTGAGGCGGTCGACGCCGTAGCGCGCCAGCAGCTTCAGGCAGTGCCACAACGACTTGGGCGAACGGCGGAAGCTGAGGAAATGCTGGATGTCCACGCGGTTCACCATCATGCCGCCGAACAGCAGCATGCCCGGCGGCGGCATGCGCAGGTCGCGGAAGCGCTCGCCGAGGTGGCGGCCGTCGTACTCGACCATCTCCAGGGCGCGGCCGAATTCGGTGCCGCCTTCCTCGTCGGGGTAGTAGTCCGGCGAGTGCGGGCGCAGGGCGTAGCGCAGCTCGGTGTTGGCCTCCAGCCAGCGCAGCGCCCGGTGGCCGTTGCGGATGAAGCTGTCCACCAGCTCGGGCTTGTAGCCCGGGCCGATGGTGCGCCGCAGATAGGTACGCATGGCTTCTTCGGAGTCCTGCGCGCCGGCGGCGCGGGCCTGGTCGGTGCCGTAGATCCACACCGCGCCGCCGGAGATGGCCGAGGTGCCGCCGAAGCTATCGGCCTTCTCCAGCATCAGCACGCGCAGGCCCTGGCAGGCGGCAGTGGCCGCGGCGGCGAAACCGGCGGCGCCGCTGCCCAGCACCAGCACATCGCACTCGCGGCTCCAGGCCGGGGCGTTGAGGCTGGTCATGGCTGGATCTCCAGCGGCGTGACGCCCATGAAGGCGCCCAGGTTGCCCAGCTGCGCGAAGGCCATTTCGGCGCCGGTCTGGATGCGGCAGCCCGCCTCGCGGGCGCGCTCCAGCAGCGGAGTGATCTCCGGCTTGGTGACCACGTCGGCCACCAGGGTGTGCGCCTGCAGGCCGTCGAGCAGCATGCCCGGCAGCGGCAGCTCGCCGGTGCCGCCCATGCCTACCGGCGAGGCGTTGACCAGCAGGTCGAGCCCGGCCAGGTCGTCGCAGCCCACGCCGATGCGCACCTGGGGGAAGAGGGCGCCCAGGCGCTCGACCAGGGCGGCGGCGCGCACCTGGTCGAGGTCGCGCAGGCGCAGCTCGCCGATGCCGGCTTCGCACAGCGCATAGGCGATGGCGCTGCCGACGCCGCCGGAGCCGACCACCAGCGCGCGCTTGCCGGCCGGTTGCAGGCCATGGCGCCGGGCGGCGTTGAGGAATCCGGCGCCATCGACGTTGTCGCCCAGCAGGCGGCCGTCGGCCTCGCGGCGGATCACGTTGACCGAGCCCAGCGCCTCGGCGCGGGCGCTCAGGCCGTCCAGGCGCGGCGCCAGGGCCTGCTTGTAGGGCACGGTGACCACGCAGCCGCGCAGGTTGTGCCAGCCGCGCAGGGTGGCGACGAAGGCATCGAGGGCGTCGGCGCCCAGGTCGATGGCGATCATCGCCAGGTCGTGGCCGTTGTGGGCGAACCAGGTGTTGAAGTTCTCCGGCGACTTCACCTGCGCGATGGGTGTGCCGACGATGGCGACCAGTTCGGTGGAACCGCGAATCATGCTGACCTCCAGGGGTTCTTGGCGTTGTTCTGCTGGCCAGGGTGCGGCGGCGGGCTGTTGAGCTCAATGCGGTTGACGGCGCTTTAGTGCGGTATTCGCAGTAGAAATGCGATAATCGCAATATTCGGCCGAATTACCCGGAGCCCGTGCCTTGGAAACCCCCAGCATCCACCCCCGCGACCTGATCGCCGGCCTGCAGAAGGGCCTGGCGCTGATGCAACTGTTCAGCGCCGAGCGCCCGCGCCTGAGCGTGCCCGAGGCGGCGCGGCTGTCCGGCCTCACCCCCAGCGCCGCGCGGCGCTTCCTGCTGACCCTGGTGCACGAAGGCTTCGCCGAGACCGACAGCCGCCACTACTGGCTGACGCCCAAGGCGCTGCGCATCGGCCAGGCCTACGTGGATTCGGCGCAACTGCCGCGCATGCTGCGGCCCATCGTCGAGCAGGTGGCGCGGCAGACCCAGGAGCACGTCTCGGTGGGCACCCGCGACGGCGACGAGATCGTCCACGTGGTGCGCAGCCGCTACAGCCACATCGCCTCGCTGTCGATCCGCCCCGGCTCGCGGGTGCCCATGTACTGCACCGCCAGCGGCCGCCTGTGGCTGGCGGCGCTGGGCGAGGCGGAGCTGGCGGCCTATTTCGAACGCAATCCGCCAAGGCCGCTGACGCCCTACACGCTGACGGACATGGACGCCTTGCGCGCCGAGATCGCCAAGGTCGCCCGGCAGGGCTTCTGCGTGGTGGACCAGGAATATGAGATCGGCATGCGTGTGATCGGCGTGCCGCTGCTGGACCGCAGCGGGCGCATGCGCGCGAGCCTGGCCATCACCACCCACGCCTCGCGCCTGGGCCTGGACGAGATGCGCCTGCGCTACCTACCGGCGCTGTACGAGGCCCAGGCGCTGCTACGCCCGGTGGTGGACTGAGCGGGCGCTGATCGCCCGCGGGGCCTGGCGCAGACGCGTCGACGCGGCATAATCGGCGGCTCCGTGTGCCGACGAGTTGCGTGATGACCCTCGAATTCCTCCTGGTGGCGATCCCCGCCGTGCTGCTCACCGGCGTCTCCAAGGGCGGCTTCGGCGGCGCCCTGGGCGGCATCGCCGTGCCGCTGATGGCCCTGGCCATGCCGCCGACCCAGGCCGCGGCGCTGATGCTGCCGATCCTCTGCATGGCCGATTTCACCGGCCTGCGGCGCTTCTACGGCAAGTGGGACCTGCGCAACCTGAAGATCATGCTGCCCGGCGCGCTGCTGGGCGTGGCGGCGGGCGCGCTGAGCTTCGGCCTGCTCAGCGAGCGCTTCATCGCCCTGCTGATCGGCGGCATCGCCATCGCCTTCGTGCTGCTCAACACCCTGGTGGCCCGCGCCGCGGCCCAGCCGAAACCGGCGGCCGTGGGCAAGGGCGTGGTGCTCTCGGGCATCGCCGGCTTCACCAGCTTCGTCGCCCACGCCGGCGGCCCGCCGGTGATGATGTACCTGCTGCCGCAGCAACTGGAGAAGGTGCGCTACATCGCCACGGTGAACTGCTTCTTCCTGCTGACCAACGCCATCAAGCTGGTGCCCTACGCGCTGCTCGGCCAGTTCACCTGGAGCAACCTGGGGACCAGCCTGCTGCTGGCGCCCATCGTGGTGCTGGGTGTGTGGCTGGGGATCTGGCTGCAGGACAAGGTCAACCATGTGTGGTTCTACCGCATTGCGCGGCTGGGGTTGCTGGCGACCGGGGTGCAGTTGGTTTGGGAGAATTGGCGCTAGGGGCTTTTCGTAGGAGCGAGGGGGACGCCTAGTTCTTGCTCGCGAACAGCTTGCTCCGGAGTGGAGTCGAAGTCCGCAACCCTCTCCCCAGCCCTCTCCCTGAAGGGAGAGGGGGCTTGTCCGTGCCACGGCGCAGTTCGGTGTCAGCTGGTGACGCCGTCGTTTCCGGCTAACTCCAGAACACCCAACTCTGCCCAACGGTCCCCTCTCCCTTCAGGGAGAGGGTTAGGGAGAGGGCGCTCTTCAACGCAAACACCACAGGCCCAAGGAGCGTAGGGCGAATAACGCTCCGCGTTATCCGCCGCCTGACCCTGGTCGAACGCCCGCTGGTTGTAGAACGGGGCTCCGCTTTGGTGGCCGATGAGACGTCCAGCAGAACCTCGCAGCCGGGCAGGGGACCGGTGTATCGGCGTATAACCGCGAACGGTTATACGCCCTACGCTCAATCCAGGCTGCGGAAGTGGGCCTGCATCCGCTGCGCATCGGCCGCTCGGCCGCTGAACAGCTCGAAGGCCTTCACCGCCTGGAACACCGCCATGGTGCCGCCGTCCAGCGTGCGGCAGCCGAGGCTGCGGGCGTGGCGCAGCAGTTCGGTTTCCAGCGGGAAGTAGATGATCTCCGCCACCCACAGCTCGGCGCGCAGCAGGTCCACCGGCAGCGGCGTGCCCGGCAGCTTGGCCATGCCCACCGGGGTGGTGTTGACCAGGCCGTCGGCTACCGCCATGGCGGCCGGCAGGTCGGTGCAGAGCAGCGCCCGGCCATGGCCGAAATGCTGGTTGAGGTTGTCCACCAGGGCCTCGGCGCGGGCCGCGTCCACTTCGTAGACGCTCAGTTGCTCCACGCCTTCGCTCAGTAGTGCGTGGGCCACTGCAGCGCCCGCGCCGCCGGCGCCCAGCTGCACCACGCGGTTGCGCTTCACGTCGGCCAGGCCGCGGCGGAAGCCTTCGGCGAAGCCCAGGCAGTCGGTGTTGTGGCCGACGCGCTTGCCGTCCTTCAGCACTACCGTGTTCACCGCGCCTATGCCGCGTGCTTCCTCGGAGAGTTCATCGAGCAGCGGGATGATCGCCTGCTTGCACGGGAAGGTGATGTTCAGCCCGGTGAAGCCCAGGCGCTGGGCGCCGTCGAGCAGTTCGGGCAGGGCGTCTAGGCTCAGCTTCAGCTGGTCCAGGTCGATCAGCCGGTACAGGTAGCGCAGGCCCTGGGCGTCGCCTTCGTGCTCGTGCAGGGCGGGGGTGCGCGAGGCCTGGATGCCGGCGCCGATCAGGCCGGCGAGGATGGCGGTCTTCTGGCTCATGGCATCAGCTCCGCAGCAGGTGGGCGAAGTGGTCGAGGGCCAGGCGGTAGCCGTTGCTGCCGAAGCCGGCCAGCACGCCCACGGCGATGCCCGAGACGAAGGAGTGGTGACGGAATTCCTCGCGCTTGTGCACGTTGGACAGGTGCACCTCGATCACCGGCAGCTCCACCGCCGCCAGGGCGTCGCGGATGGCTACCGAGGTGTGCGTCCAGGCCGCCGGGTTGATCACGATGCCGGCGCAACGGCCGCGCGCTTCGTGGACCCAGTCGATCAGCTGGCCCTCGTGGTTGGTCTGCTTGAACGCCACCTGCAGGCCCAGTTCGTCGGCGCGCGCCTGGCACAGCGCTTCGACGTCGGCCAGCGTCTCGTGGCCGTAGGTGGCCGGTTCGCGGGTGCCGAGCAGGTTCAGGTTGGGGCCGTTGAGGATCAGGATCGGGAGGGGCATGCGGGTGTCTCTTGTAGGTCTTGTCGCCGCTGGAGTGCGGTCATCAGAAAATGTACCAAATGGTTACTTTCGTCAATTGGCTCATCGGGCTCTGGGCAAAAGCGCTGCAAGCCAGGCGCTGCAAGGCCCAGCGCGGTTTCTGGCCGGGCCGGGCGGAAGGAGGGGAACGCGGAAGTGTGCGATCAGCGGACGGTCAGTCCCACTTCGGGGCGAATTCCGGGCTGACCAGGCGGACGTTCTTCGGCAGGGCGGCGATCTGCGCGCGGTCCTCGTCGTCCAGGCGCAGGTCGAGGGCGGCGAGGTTGGAGCGCTGGTTGGCCAGGCTGGCGGCCTTGGGGATGGCGGCCACGGCGTCCTGCTCCAGCAGCCAGGCCAGGGCCACCTGGCTGGGCAGCACGCCGTGGCGCTGGGCGATGGCCTGGATTGCCGGTTCCTCCAGCATGCGCCCGCGGCCCAGCGGGGTGTAGGCGGTGAGGGCCATGTCGTGGGCGCGGGCGTAGTCCAGCAGCGCTGACTGGTCGAGCATCAGGTGGTATTCGACCTGGATGGCCGCCAGCGGCGCGCCCAGGGTTTCCACGGTCTCGCGCAATAGCGCCAGGGGGAAGTTGGCCACGCCGATGGCGCGCGCCTTGCCGCTGTCGCGGGCGGCCACCAGGGCCTCGACGCTGCGCTTGAGGTCATCGCCGACGAGGCTGCCGTTCTTGCCCGGCCAGTGGATCATGAACAGGTCCAGGTAGTCGCTGCGCAGCGCGCGCAGGCTGTCGTCCAGGGACTGGGCGAGGTCGGCCGGGGCCAGGCGGTCCCACCAGACCTTGCTGGTGACGTGGACGTCCTCGCGGGCTACCGGGCTGTCGGCCAGCGCCTGGCCCACGGCGTCCTCGTTGTGGTAGCCGGCGGCGGTGTCGATGTGCCGGTAGCCCAGCTCCAGGGCCTGGCGCACGGCGGCGCTGCACTCGGCGCCGGTCAGCGGCCAGGTGCCCAGGCCGAGCTTGGGCATGTTCAGGCCGTGGCGGTTGCGGATGCGTGCTTGCATGGGGTGGCTCCTGCTTGGGGTTCGTAGTCGTGGGCGCCGGCGGCGTGGCGACCGGCGACGTAGCCGAAGGTCAGCGCCGGGCCGAGGTTGATGCCGCCGGAGGGGTAGTGGCCGCCGAACACGCTGGCCATGTCGGTGCCGGCGGCGTACAGGCCGGGGATCGGCTGGCCGCCGGCGCCGAGCACGCGGGCCTGGCCGTCGGTCTTCAGCCCGGCGAAGGTGCCGAAGCAGCCCGGCTGTACTTTGACTGCATAGAACGGGCCGTGCTCGATGGGCGCGACGCACGGGTTGGGGCCGGGGTTGGCCGCATCGCCCTGCTTGCGGTTGAAGGCGGTGCTGCCGCGGCCGAAGGCCGGGTCCTCGCCGTTGCGGGCGTGGCGGTTGAAGTCGGCGACGGTCCGCGCCAGGCCCTGCGGGTCGATGCCGCAGACCTGCGCCAGTTGCTCGATGCTGGCGCCGCGCTTGAGGTAGCCGCTGCGCAGGTGCGCGCCGATGGGCAGCGGCGCCGGGCGCACGTAGCCCAGGCCGTAGCGGCGCAGGAAGCGCTGGTCGCAGACCAGCCAGGAACAGGGTTCCTGGTCCTCGGGCAGGGCGGCGAGCATCGCGCTGACGTAGTCGTAGTAGCCGTGGGCCTCGTTGACGAAGCGCTTGCCGTTGGCCAGCACGCCGATGATGCCGGGCTTGCCGCGCTCGATGATGTGCGGGAAGTGGCCGACGCTGCCGTCGCGGTGCGTGACCTTCGATACCGGGGCCCAGGCCACCGGCGAGCGCAGGTTCGTCTCGACGCTGCCGCCGGCGGCTTCGCCCAGGCGCAGGCCATCGCCGGAGCAGGACGTCGGCGGCAGGGCGAGGTTGTCGTGGCCGCTGGCGTCGCGGGGGAACAGCTGGCGGCGGCGCTCGGGGTCGTTGGGGAAGCCGCCGGCGGCGAGGACCACGGCCTTGGCGCGGATTTCCAGTTCGCCGCGCGGCGTCTTCACCACGGCGCCGCGCACGGCGCTATCCTCCAGCAGCAGGCGCTGCGCCGGGCAGGACTCCATCAGGCGCACGCCCAGGTCTTGCGCCGACTTGGCCAGCCGCGCCACCAGCGCCACGCCGTTGACCAGATGCATGGCGCGGCCGTAGCGGGCCAGGTGGTAGAAGTGGGCGAGCACGCGCTTGGCCACGTGGACGAACGCGCGCGGCGAGCGGGTCATGTTGAGGAAGGCGGCCAGGTCGGCGCCGGCCATGATCGGCATGCCGAGGAAGGAGGTCTCGCGCATCGTCCTGCGCAGGCGCGGCAGCAGGTCGCCGACCTCGCGGGCATCGTAGGGCGCGGCTATCACCTGGTGGCCGCCGCTGGCGGCGCCGGGGGTGTCGCCATGCATGTCGGGGATGCCGTTGCCGTCGGCGAACTGCAGGCGGGTGTGCTGCTCGAAGAAGGCCACCATGTGCGGCGCGGCTTCGAGGAAGGCATCAACCCGCGCGGCGTCGTAGTAGTCGCCCAGCTCGTTGCGCAGGTAGGTGCGCGGCTGCTCGATGTCTTCCTCGATGCCGGCGCGGCGCGCCAGCGGGTTGCGCGGCACCCAGGCCCAGCCGCCGGACCAGGCGGTGGCGCCGCCGAACACCGCGTCCTTCTCCACCAGGATGACCTTCTGGCCGTGCCAGGCGGCGGTAACGGCAGCGGCCAGGCCGGCGGCGCCGGAGCCGACCACCAGCAGGTCGCAGTCGGTGGGCGGCAGGTTCGGGGCAGGGGACATGGGCAGGGGACTCCGCGGGATTGTTTTTGGAACTTGGTTCCATAATCTGGTTTTGGGCGGAGTGAAGGCAAGCTATCGGGCGCAACTACTGGTCGATAATCGGCCGGGGGAGTGGACGTAGGATGGGCATATCCATGCAAGGCATGGTGGTGGGCTGGGCCTCGCCCCTCTCCCTAACCCTCTCCCTGAAGGGAGAGGGGACCGTTCGGTGTGCTCGGGTATTTAGGAGTTAGCCGGTAATCTCCGCTGAGCAGGTGCCGGCTGAAACTATGTTCCCAGCCGGCACGGACAAGCCCCCTCTCCCTTCAGGGAGAGGGTTGGGGAGAGGGTTACGGACTTCGAGCCCACTCCGGAGCAAGGCTCGGCACCCCTGTTCGCGAGCAAGCTCGCTCCTACAGATATTTCCGGCCTTCCCTGAAAATTGGGAAAGCTCACGCGCGAGCCTGCGATACTTCGCCTTGTTGCGCCTGAGTGGGGCTCGCTAGGGTTCGTCCGTCACGGCGGTTGTCGTGATCGGGTGTGGAAACCCGGACCAACTATGCAGGCGCGGTAGCGCCATAGCTGTTCAACTGGCGCTTTTTTGTGCCCGCTGAACGTCGTTCTATGGCGGGCCGTGCAAGGCGGGCTTCGGCCCGGCCGGGTCCTGCATAGCCGGTATTTCCACCCTTGCACGGCCTGCCACCCCAACTGTGGAAAGTTTGGGTGGTGGCTTCCGAACCTACTATGCAGGAGTGATGGATATGCACCGCCCAGCTTTTACCCGCGCGCACCACCCGACTGGAAAACTCTTCACCACCCACATCCCCGCCGCCGACGGCCAGCCGGCGCTGGAGCTGTTCTGGCTGCAGGATTGCCAGGCCGCCATCGATGCCGGGCAGCGACGCGCCGAGCGCTGGCTGATGGAAAAGGAGCCGGCCAGCCTCTGGGCGGTCCTGCTGGTCGGTCGCGAAGGTCAGGTTCCGGAGGGGCAACGCATGGCGTACGAGGTGGCTTTCCTGGCGCGCTTGCAGCAGCGTTTGTTGGCGCAGGAGGCGAGTACCTAGCTGGCGTGCTATTGGAGGTGCATTGTGAGCAAACTCATTGAATCCCTGCGTGACGACCTGGCTGCACTCCATGAAGCGGGAGCGATCAGCAAGGTGACGATGCGCGAGTTCGACACGATCTGCCCGCCGCCGGTACGGGAGTTCAGTGCTGCCGACATCAAACGCCTTCGCGAAGAGCTGAAATTCAGCCAGCCGGTGTTCGCGCTCCATCTGCACACCAGCGCTTCGACCGTGCGCAAGTGGGAGCAAGGCGAAACCCATCCGACGGGGCCTGCGCTCAAACTGCTCAACGTCATCGCCGACAAGGGCTTGCAGGCGATTCTCTGATAAAGGCATTCGGGCGTCCCCGGTCGAGCCGTGTTGCCGCGCTTCGCCCGGAAGGGGTACCGGCTAACTCCAGAACACCCAATTCTGCCCAACGGTCCCCTCTCCCTTCAGGGAGAGGGTTAGGGAGAGGGCCGGCGCTCAGCCCCGCACCTGACTCACCGGCAAACTCCATCCGCGAGCAAGCTCGCTCCTACAGATATTTCCGGTATTCCCTGAAAATTGGGAAAGCTCACGCACAAGCCTGCGATACTTCGCCTTGTTGCGCCTGAGTGGGGCTCGCTAGGGTTCGTCCGTCACGGCGATTGTCGTGATCGGGCGTGAGAACCCGGTGGAACGCATGCAGGCGCGGTGGCGCCATGGCTGTACAGCGGGCGCTTTTTTTGTGCCTGCGGTACGCATTTCTATGGCGGCCGTGCGAGGCGGGTTCATGCCCGGCCGGTAGCCTGCATTACCGGATTCTCACCCTCGCACGGTCCGCCTCCCTTGCCCGTGAGAAGGCTGGAAGGTGGCTCCCATCCGATGCAGGAGCACAAGAAAATGCATTCACCCGCTTTTACCCGCGCGCACCACCCGACTGGAAAACTCTTCACCACCCACATCCCCGCCGCCGACGGCCAGCCGGCGCTGGAACTGTTCTGGCTGCAGGATTGCCAGGCCGCCATCGATGCCGGGCAGCGACGCGCCGAGCGCTGGCTGATGGAAAAGGAGCCGGCCAGCCTCTGGGCGGTTCTGTTGGTCGGTCGCGAGGGGCAGGTTCCGGAGGGGCAACGCACGGCGTACGAGGTGGCTTTCCTGGCGCGCTTGCAGCAGCGTTTGTTGGCGCCGGAGGCGGGCAGCTAGCGGCGTGGGCGTCGATGGGTTTCGCAGGCTCAACCCATCCTACGGGTGCCAGGTGTGTGCGACGTAGGATGGGTTGAGCGCAGCGATACCCATCGGCGGGTATCGCAGGGGGCTCAGATATGCAGCGCGTGCCCCAGGGCGCGCAGGGCGGTTTCCTGTACCGCTTCGCCGAGGGTCGGGTGGGCGTGGAGGGTGCCGGCGATGTCTTCCAGGCGTGCGCCCATCTCGATGGACTGGACGAAGGCCGTGGACAGTTCCGACACCGCCTTGCCCACCGCCTGCCAGCCGAGGATGAGGTGGTTGTCCGTGCGGGCCACCACGCGGACAAAGCCGTCGTGGGCTTCCAGGGTCATGGCGCGGCCGTTGGCGGCGAAGGGGAAGTTCGCTGTCAGCACTTCGTGTCCGCTGGCGCGGGCCTGGTCCGGGGAGAGGCCGACCACTACCACTTCCGGGTCGGTGAAGCACACCGCCGGGATGGCCGCGGGGGTGAAGGCGCGGCGCTTGCCAGCGATGAGTTCGGCGACCATCTCGCCCTGGGCCATGGCGCGGTGCGCCAGCATGGGTTCGCCGGCGATGTCGCCGATGGCCCAGACGTTGCGCATCGAGGTGCGGCACTGCTCGTCGATCTTCACCGCGCGGCCGTCCATGTCCAGGTGCAGGCTCTCCAGGTTCCAGCCTTCGGTGTTGGGCCGGCGGCCAACGGCGACCAGCACCTGGTCGGTCTCGATCACCCGTTGCTGGCCCTGGCCGTCGCGCAGGCGCAGGCCTTTGCCATCGGGTTCCAGGCCCACCACGCTGTGGCCCAGGTAGAGTTCCACGCCGAGCTTGCGCAGGGCCGCCGCCACCGGTTTGGTCAGTTCTTCGTCGTAGCTCGGCAGGATGCGCGGCTGGGCTTCCACCACCGTCACTTCCACGCCCAGCTTGCGGTAGGCGGTGCCCAGTTCCAGGCCGATGTAGCCGCCGCCGATCACCGCCAGGCGCTTGGGCAGGGCCTTGGGCGCCAGGGCTTCGGTGGAGGAGATGACCTTGCCGCCGGGCGGCAGGAAGGGCAGTTCCACCGAGCGCGAACCGGCCGCCAGCAGCAGGTGTTCGGTGTGGATGCGCTGGGTGCCGCCGTCGGCCAGGGCGACTTCGACGGTCTTGCCGTCGACGACCTGCGCCCAGCCGTGCACCACGCTCACGCCGTGCTTTTTCAGCAGGGCGGCGACGCCGGTGGTCAGGCGGTCGACGATGCCGTCCTTCCATTCCACGGTGCGCTGGATGTCGATGCTCGGCGCCTGCACGCTGATGCCCAGCGCGGACTTGCCGGCGAACTCGCGGGCCTTGAGGTATTCCTCGGCGGCGTGGATCAGCGCCTTGGAGGGGATGCAGCCGATGTTCAGGCAGGTGCCGCCCAGGGCCGCGCCTTCCACCAGCAGGGTGCGGATGCCCAACTGCCCGGCGCGGATGGCGGCGACGTAGCCGCCGGGGCCGCCGCCGATGATCAGCAGGGTGGTTTCCAGTGTCTGGTTCTGCTTCACGGCGGTCACTCCAGGAACAGGGTGGCGGGGTGTTCGAGCAGGGCGCGCACGGCCTGGATGAAGGCCGCCGCGTCCATGCCGTCGACCACCCGGTGGTCGAAGGACGAGGACAGGTTCATCATCTTGCGCACCACGATCTGGCCGTTGACCACCATGGGCCGCTCGACCATGCGGTTGACGCCGACGATGGCCACTTCCGGATGGTTGATCACCGGCGTGCTGACGATGCCGCCCAGCGCGCCGAGGCTGCTGAGGGTGATGGTCGAGCCGGAGAGTTCCTCGCGGCTGGCCTTGCCGTGGCGCGCGGCCTCGGCCAGGCGCGCCACTTCCGCGGCGTTGCCCCACAGGTCGCGGGATTCGGCGTTGCGCAGCACCGGCACCATCAGGCCGCTGTCGCTCTGGGTGGCCACGCCCAGGTGCACCGCGCCGTAGCGGGTGATGACCTCGGCCTCGTCGTCATAGCGGGCGTTGAGCTGCGGGAACTCGCGCAGGGCCACCACCATCGCGCGGGCGATGAAGGGCAGCAGGGTGAGCTTGCCGCGGCTGGCGCCGTACCTGGCGTTGAGGTGCTGGCGCAGGTCCTCCAGGTCGGTGACGTCGATTTCCTCGACGTAGCTGAAATGCGGGATGCGCCGCTTGGCCTCGGCCATCTTCTGGGCGATCTTGCGGCGCAGGCCGATGACCTGGATCTGCTGCTCGTCGTGGCGCGCGGCGTAGCCGGAGGCGACC
Source organism: Pseudomonas sp. ADPe (assembly GCF_014843515.1). Taxonomy (NCBI): domain Bacteria; kingdom Pseudomonadati; phylum Pseudomonadota; class Gammaproteobacteria; order Pseudomonadales; family Pseudomonadaceae; genus Pseudomonas; species Pseudomonas sp. ADPe. The sequence continues at coordinate 7,146,933 of NZ_CP062122.1, read as the reverse complement.
ACCGCGCCGCCGTGGGCCAGGTACTGGTCGAGGTCGTCGTGGAGGATGCGCCCGGCGGGGCCGGAGCCCTGCACGAATTGCAGCTCCACGCCCAGGTCGCGGGCGCGTTGGCGCACCGCCGGGGAGGCCAGCGGCTTCTCGCCGGGGGCGCGGCGCGGGGCCGGCGCGGCGGCTGCCGGGCGCGGCGCGGGGGCCGGTTTGGCTTCGGCGCGCGGTGCTTCCTTGGCCGGCTGGGGCTTCGCTTCGGCTTCTGCGGCGGGCGCGCTTTCATGGGTCTTGGCCGCGGCTTCGCGGTGGTTGCCGGCGCCTTCCACTTCCAGGCGCACCAGTTCGCCGCCCACGGCCATGACCTGGCCGGGCTCGCCGCCCAGGGCGAGAATCCTGCCGGAAACCGGCGAGGGGATTTCCACGGTGGCCTTGTCGGTCATCACTTCGGCCAGCACCTGGTCCTCACGGACCTCGTCGCCGACCTTGATGTGCCATTCCACCAGTTCCACTTCGGCGATGCCTTCCCCGATGTCCGGCATCTTGATCACGTGAATGCCCATTCAGACCTCCATGGCACGCTTGAAGGCGGCGCCGACGCGGGCCGGGCCGGGGAAGTAGTCCCATTCCTGGGCGTGCGGGTAGGGGGTGTCCCAGCCGGTCACGCGGGCGATGGGGGCTTCCAGGTGGTGGAAGCAGTTTTCCTGCACCAGCGACATCAGCTCGGCGCCGTAGCCGCAGGTGCGGGTGGCCTCGTGGACGATGACGCAGCGGCCGGTCTTCTTCACCGATTCGACTATGGTGTCCAGGTCCAGCGGCCAGAGGCTGCGCAGGTCGATGATCTCGGCGTCGATACCGGTTTCCTCGGCGGCGGTCTGCGCCACGTAGACGGTGGTGCCGTAGGTGAGCACGGTCAGCTCGCTGCCCGGGCGGGCGATGGCCGCCTTGTCCAGCGGCACCCGGTAGTAGCCTTCGGGCACCTGGCTCTGCGGGTGCTTGGACCAGGGTGTCACCGGGCGATCGTGGTGGCCGTCGAAGGGGCCGTTGTACAGGCGCTTGGGCTCGAGGAAGATCACCGGGTCGTCGTTCTCGATGCAGGCGATCAGCAGGCCCTTGGCGTCGTAGGGGTTGGACGGCATCACCGTGCGCAGGCCGCAGACCTGGGTGAACATCGCCTCCGGGCTCTGGCTGTGCGTCTGCCCGCCGTAGATGCCGCCGCCGCAGGGCATGCGCACCACCATCGGCACCACGAAGTCGCCTACCGAGCGGTAGCGGATGCGCGCAGCCTCGGACACCAGCTGGTCGGTGGCCGGGTAGACGTAGTCGGCGAACTGGATTTCCACCACCGGGCGCAGACCATAGGCGCACATGCCCACCGCGGCGCCGACGATGCCGCTCTCGGAGATCGGCGCGTCGAACACCCGCGAGGTGCCGTACTTCTTCTGCAGGCCTTCGGTGCAGCGGAACACGCCGCCGAAGTAGCCCACGTCCTGGCCGAACACCACCACGTCGTCGTCGCGTTCGAGCATCACGTCCATCGCCGAGCGCAGCGCCTGGATCATGCTCATGCTGGTGAGCGCCTGGGCGTTCTCGTGTTGCGGATTCATGGCGTTCATACCCCGAGCTCCTGGCGCTGCCGGCGCAGGTGTTCCGGCAGGTCCTTGTAGACGTCGTCGAACAGGCTGGCGGCGCTGAAGACGTGGCCGTCCACCAGCGAGCCGTGGCGTTCGGCCTCTTTCTGCGCGGCCATCACTTCGGCTTCCAGTTCCTTGTGCAGCGCCTCGTGCTGTTCCTCGCTCCAGATGCCCAGGGCCAGCAGGTGCTGCTTCAGGCGGGCAATGGGGTCGCCGAGGGGGAAGCTGGTCCAGTCGTCGGCCGGGCGGTACTTGGACGGGTCGTCCGAGGTGGAGTGCGGGCCCGCGCGGTAGGTGACCCACTCGATCAGGCTCGGCCCATGGCCGCGGCGGGCGCGTTCGGCGGCCCACTGCGAGGCGGCGTACACGGCGAGGAAGTCGTTGCCGTCCACTCGCAGCGAGGCGATGCCGCAGCCCACGCCGCGGTTGGCGAAGGTGGTGCCTTCACCGCCGGCGATGGCCTGGAAGGTGGAGATCGCCCACTGGTTGTTGACCACGTTGAGGATCACCGGGGCGCGGTAGACGTGGGCGAAGGTCAGCGCGGTGTGGAAGTCCGACTCGGCGGTGGCGCCGTCGCCGATCCAGGCCGAGGCGATCCTGGTATCGCCCTTGATCGCCGAGGCCATGCCCCAGCCCACCGCCTGGATGAACTGGGTGGCGAGGTTGCCGGAGATGGAGAAGAAGCCCTTCTCGCGGCTGGAGTACATGATCGGCAGCTGGCGGCCCTTGAGCGGGTCCTGCTCGTTGGAGAGCAGCTGGCAGATCATGTCCTTGAGCGGGTAGTCGCGGGTGATCAGGATGCCCTGCTGGCGATAGGTGGGGAAGCACATGTCGCCGCCCTGCAGGGCCATGGTGTGGGCGGTGGCGATGGCTTCCTCGCCCAGGCACTGCATGTAGAAGGACATTTTCTTCTGGCGCTGCGCGGTGAGCATGCGGGCGTCGAAGATGCGCGTCTTGAGCATCAGGCGCAGGCCGCGCAGCAGCTGTTCGTGGCTGAGCTGTGGGTCCCAGGGGCCGAGGGCGTTGCCCTGGTCGTCGAGCACGCGCACGAGGCTGTAGGCGAGGTCTGCGGTCTGCGCCGGCTCGACGTCGACGTCGGGCTTGCGCACTTCCCCGGCGGGGGACAGGTGCAGGTAGGAGAAGTCGGTCTTGCAGCCCGGGCGCCCGGTGGGTTCGGGGACGTGCAGGCGGAGGGGAGCGTAGTCGGTCATGGTGGGTCTCCAGTTGTGATCGGGGGTGGGGATCAGCAGACGGAAGACGCCGGACCGGGCGGGTGCGACTGGCCTGGTTGGGCGACGGTGCGGGTGCCGCGCGCGGTAGCGCGGCGGGTGCTGACATCACTCATGGTGAGGTCCTCGTTCGTTGTTCTTGTGATTTCAGTATAGGTGTGACCGGCTGGTTTTTTGCTCCAATTTGACTAGCTTTGGACAGAAGATTTAGTGTCTTTGAACTACAAAAACCCTCTTCCGTAGAAGTGAGTGCCATGGCCGACATCGACCGCACCGACCTCAAGATCCTCCGCGCCCTGGCCGACGACGGCCGCCTGAGCTGGCGCGACCTGGCGCAGAAGATCGGCCTGTCGCTGACGCCGACGCTGCGCCGGGTGCGGCGCCTGGAGGAAGAGCGGTACATCCAGGGCTATTTCGCCCAGCTTGACGAGGAGCGCCTGTCCGGGGCCATGAGCGTGTTCGTTTCGGTCACCCTGGAAAAACAGACCGGTGACTACCTGGCGCGGTTCGAGGAAAGCATCGTCCAGGCGCCGCAGGTGATGAGCTGCTTTCAGATGACCGGCGACGCGGACTACATGCTGCGCGTGGTGGTCAAGGACCTGGCGGCCTATCAGGCCTTCCTCACCACCACCCTGACGCAGATTCCCGGGGTGGCCGGGATCAAGTCGGCGTTCGCCTTGAAGTCGGTGCTCAAGCGCTCGGCGCCGCCGCTTTGAGGGGGCGGGCAACTGACTTGCCGGCTGCGCCGAGGCGCTTTCGTAGGATGGGTTGAGCTTGCGAAACCCATGCGGTGGCGGTGATGGGTATCGCTTCGCTCAACCCATCCTACGGGAAAGCGCCGTGCTTCCCGGCAACCTGTAGGAGCGGGCCTCCTCACTGCTCGTCGAGGGCGAAGGCGGTGAGGCTGTAGGTGGGGATGCCGGCGTCGGCCAGCTTGGCCGAGCCGCCGAGTTCCGGCAGGTCGATGATGGCGGCGGCTTCCAGGACCCTGGCGCCCATGCGCCGGACCAGTTGCGCGGCGGCCAGCAGGGTGCCGCCGGTGGCGATCAGGTCGTCGAAGATCAGCACGCTGTCGCCTTCGCACAGGCTGTCGGCGTGCACTTCCAGCAGGGCTTCGCCGTACTCGGTCTGGTAGGCCTGGGCCAGCACGTCGGCGGGCAGCTTGCCCTGCTTGCGGAACAGCACCAGCGGCTTGTTCAGTTCGTAGGCGATGATCGAGCCGATCAGGAAGCCGCGCGCGTCCATGGCGCCGATGTGGCTGAAATCCGCTTCGACGTAGCGCTGGATGAAGCTGTCGGCGACGAAGCGCAGCGCGCGCGGCGACTGGAACAGCGGGGTGATGTCACGGAACACCACGCCCGCCTTGGGGAAGTCGGGGACCGCGCGGATCATGGATTTCAGGTCGAGCTGGTTGAGGATCATGCTGGCAGGGTACCTGGTGACGGCTTTTCGAAGCCCCCAAGTATAACGGGCCCGCCACAAGGCGAGCCCGTTTTGCGCGATGACCGGAAGGTCGCGCCTTCAGCTTTCCATCTGGCCGCCGGCCAGGGCGCACAGCTCGATGGAGTCGAGGATGCGCACTTCCTTGCCTTCGGCGGCGATCAGGCCGTTCTGCTGGAAGCGGGTGAACACCCGCGACACGGTTTCCACCGCCAGGCCCAGGTAGTTGCCGATCTCGTTGCGCGACATCGCCAGGCGGAACTGCTGGGCGGAGAAGCCGCGGGCGCGGAAGCGCGCCGAGAGGTTGACCAGGAAGGTGGCGATGCGCTCGTCGGCGGTCTTCTTCGACAGCAGCATCATCATCTGCTGGTCGTCGCGAATCTCGCGGCTCATCACCCGCATCAGCTGGCGGCGCAGCTGCGGCAGCTGCTCGGACAGCTCGTCCAGGCGCTCGAAGGGAATCTCGCAGACCGAGGTGGTCTCCAGGGCCTGGGCCGACACCGGGTAGGCTTCGGTGTCCATGCCGGACAGGCCGACCAGTTCGCTGGGCAGGTGGAAGCCGGTGATCTGCTCTTCACCGCCGTCGGTGATGCTGAAGGTCTTCAGCGCGCCGGAACGCACCGCGAACACGGAACCGAAGGCGTCGCCCTGGCGGAACAGGAACTCGCCCTTCTTCAGTGGCCGGCCGCGCTTGACGATTTCGTCGAGGGCGTCCATGTCGTCGTTGTTCAGCGACAGGGGCAGGCACAGCGGCGCCAGGCTGCAATCCTTGCAATGCGCTTGCGGCAAGGCGCGCACCTTGATGGTTTCGGCCATGGTTGATCCTTGGGTGGAAAGGCACAAGAAACGCAAGGGTAACGCACCCAAGGGTTCGGCTGCCAGCTTGCCGGGTGGATTTCGGAACATTCCGGCGTTTATTCCGAAACCTTATGTAAAAAAGGTCAGATTCGTACTTATTCTCTAAGCAAATTCCTTCAGATCACCCGCGAGAACCGTTGCAGGTTCTGGTGCGGCAGGTAGTGGTCGAAGAGCATGCACAGGCTGCGCACCAGCAGCCGGCCGGCGGCGGTGACGTCGATGCCGCGCGGGCTCAGCTCGATCAGGCCGTCCTTGGCGAAGCGCTCCAGCTCGTCCCAGATGTCGGCGAAGTAGCCGTGGAATTCGATGTTGAAGCGTTCCTCGATGCTTTCGAAGTCCAGCTGGAAGTGGCAGATCAGTTGCTGGATCACCGCGCGGCGCACGCGGTCGTCGGCGTTGCAGTAGAGGCCGCGGCGGGTGGCCAGCTGGCCGTTGTCCAGGCTGTTCTGGTAGTCGTTGATGTCGGTGCTGTTCTGGCAGTAGAGGTCGCCGATCTGGCTGATCGCCGAAACGCCCAGGCCCACCAGGTCGCAATGGCCGTGGGTGGTGTAGCCCTGGAAGTTGCGTTGCAGGGTGCCGTCCTCCTGGGCGCTGGCCAGTTCGTCGTCGGGCAGGGCGAAGTGATCCATGCCGATGTAGCGGTAGCCGGCGGCGCTGAGCTGCTCGATGGTGCGCTGGAGCATTTCCAGCTTCTGCGCGGGGGAGGGCAGGTCCTGGGCGTTGATGCGCCGCTGCGGCATGAAGCGTTCGGGCAGGTGCGCGTAGTTGAACACCGAGAGGCGGTTGGGCTGCAGGCCGATGACCTGCTCGACGGTGCGGGCGAAGCTGTCGGGGTTCTGCTTGGGCAGGCCGTAGATCAGGTCGATGTTGATCGAGCGGTATTGCAGGGTGCGGGCCGCGTCCATGATGGCGCGGGTCTCGTCGAAGCTCTGCATGCGGTTCACCGCCTGCTGCACTTCCAGGTCGAAGTCCTGCACGCCGACGCTGACGCGGTTGAAGCCCAGTTCGCGGAGCAGGCCCATGGTCGACCAGTCGGCCTCGCGCGGGTCGATCTCGATGCCGTAGTCGCCGGAGTCGTCTTCCACCAGGTTCAGGTGCTCGCGCAACTGGCCCATGAGTTCGCGCAGCTGGCCGGGGCTGAGGAAGGTGGGGGTGCCGCCGCCGAAGTGCAGCTGTTCCACGCACTGGTCCTTGCCCAGGTGGCGGCTGACGATCTCGATTTCGTGGATCAGCCGGGCGAGGTAGGGCGCGCTGCGCCCGCGGTCCTTGGTGATGACCTTGTTGCAGGCGCAGTAGTAGCAGATGTTGGCGCAGAACGGGATGTGCACGTAGAGCGACAGCGGCCGGTCGGCCTTCTGGCTGTTGCGCAGGGCATGCAGCATGTCGAAGGGGCCCACGCCTTCGTGGAACTGCACGGCGGTGGGATAGGAGGTATAGCGCGGGCCGGACAGATCGTAGCGACGGATCAGATCTGTGTCCCAGCGGATATCGTCGAGCATGCCGCAGTCCCCGAATCAGGCGAGCTTTTCGGCGCAGTCTAGGGAGACTGTGGGAAAAGCCTCTTGACCTGCATCAAGCGGTCGCAGGGGGTACCTCGTTGGAGGGGGGGCTGGTGGGCGGTGGTGTCGGGGTTGGTTCTGGAGTTGGGGTGGAGTCCGTGACCCTCTCCCTGAAGGAAGAGGGGGCTTGTCCGTGCCGAGAACAGGCAGGCTTCAGCCGAAAACCACCGTGCCTGCCGGCTGACTCGGGAAAACCAGACCACTCCGAACGGTCCCCTCTCCCTTCAGGGAGAGGGTTAGGGAGAGGGCGCTCTTCGGGCCAGGCACCAGGGTGAGAAGCCCGTTCGCGAGCAAGCTCGCTCCTACGAAAAGCCAAGCGCGGGGCTTCAGTGCATCGCATGCCCCATCAGCCACGCCTGGTGCGGGCCGGGCAGGGTCCACAGGCCGAAGAGGATCACCAGCAGGCCGCCGGCCATGCGCACGCTGCGTTTGCGCAGCAGCGCCGTGATGCGTTCGGCGGCAAGCCCCGTGGCCAGCAGCACCGGCCAGGTGCCCAGGCCGAAGGCGAGCATCAGCAGCGCGCTTTCCAACGCCGAGCCCTGGCTGCTGGTCCACAGCAGGGTGCTGTAGACCAGGCCGCAGGGCAGCCAGCCCCAGAGCGCGCCGAGCAGCAGCGCGCGCGGCACGCTGGCCACCGGCAGCAGGCGGCTGGCGAAGGGCTGGATGTATTTCCACAGGCCGCGGCCGAGGGCTTCGATGCGCGTCAGGCCGCTCCACCAGCCAGCCAGATACAAGCCCATGGCGATAAGCAGCAGGCCGGCGACCACGCGCAGCGCCGAGGCGAAGGGGGTGCTGGCGATGGCCCAGCCGGCCAGGCCCAGCAGCAGGCCGGCGGCGGCGTAGCTGAGGATGCGCCCGAGGTTGTAGGCCAGCAGCAGCTGCAGGCGGCGCCCGCGCTGTTCCGCTGGAATGGCCAGGGTCAGCGCGCCCATCAGGCCGCCGCACATGCCCAGGCAGTGGCCGCCGCCGAGCAGGCCGAGGATCAGCGCGGACGCCAGCATGGGCGCCAGCTCAAGCATCGCGCGAGTCCTTGTCCCGGGCTTCGGTCTGCGCATCCTTGGCGCCTTCGGCCTCGTCGATGCCGGCCTGGTGCTTGGGGTCCTCGTCGTCGAACAGGATGCTGTGGGCCGGGCCGTCCATGTCGTCGTACTGGCCGCTGTTCACCGCCCAGAAAAAGATCCAGACGGCGATGGCGACGATGATCAGCGCCACCGGGATCATTACGTAGAGAGCGGGCATATCGACTCCGTTGAAAAGGCCTGCGCGCCTTCAGTGGGCGGCGAGCGGGATGGCCAGCGGCGCGGCTTCGGGGGCCGCCGGCAGGGCGCGCACGCGGGTCAGGCGCAGGGCGTTGAGCACCACGGTCAGCGAGCTGACCGACATGCCGATGGCCGCCCAGGCGGGGGTGATCCAGCCGAGGGCGGCGAAGGGCAGCATCAGGCCATTGTACAACCCCGCCCAGACCAGGTTCTCGACGATCACCCGACGGGTGCGGCGGGCCAGGACGAAGGCCTGCACCAGGCTGTCCAGGCGGTTGGACAACAGCACCGCGTCGGCGCTGGTCTTGGCCAGGTCGGTGGCGCTGCCCATGGCCACGCTGATGTCGGCGGCGGCCAGCACCGGCACGTCGTTGACGCCGTCGCCGAGCATCAGCACGTGGCGGCCTTCGCCGTGCAGCTGTCTGAGGATCGCCAGCTTGTCGTCCGGGCGCAGGCCGCCGTGGACTTCGTCGATGCCCAGTTCGGCGGCCACGCTTTGCACCATCGGCGAGCTGTCGCCGGACAGCAGCAGGGTGCGCCAGCCGCGCTCGCGGCAGGCCTGCAGCAGGGCCGGGGCGTCGTCGCGCAGGCGGTCGTCGAGCACCAGCCAGGCCAGCGGGCCGCGCGCATCGCCCAGCAGCAGCCACTGGCCGTGCTCATTGGGCATGGCCGGCTCGGGCTGGCCGCTCAGGGCGCAGACGAAGGCGGCCTGGCCGATGCGCAGGCGCTGGCCGTCGACCACGCCTTCCAGGCCCAGGCCGGGGTGGCTTTCCACGGCCTCGGCGGGTTGCGGGGCGCGGCCGAAGGCGCGGGCGATGGGGTGTTCGGAACGGTTCTCCAGCGCCGCGGCCAGGGCCAGGCAGCGTTCGCCGTCGAGTTCGCCCAGCGGCTGCACGGCGCGCAGGGTCAGGCGGCCTTCGGTAAGGGTACCGGTCTTGTCGAAGATCACCGTGTCGATGCGTTTCAGGCCTTCCAGCACGTGGCCGCGGGTGAGCAGCAGGCCGAGCTTGTGCAGGCTGCCGGTGGCCGCGGTGAGGGCGGTGGGCGTGGCCAGGGAGAGGGCGCAGGGGCAGGTGGCGACCAGCATCGACAGGACCACCCAGAAGGCCCGCGAGGCGTCGTGCTGCCACCAGAACAGGCCGACCACCGCGGCCAGCGCCAGCAGCACCAGCAGGAACCATTGCGCGGCGCTGTCGGCGAGCTGCGCCAGGCGCGGCTTGTCGGCCTGGGCGCGCTCCAGCAGGCGGACGATGGCCGACAGCCGGCTGTCGTCGCCCAGGGCCTGCACCTGCAGGGTCAGCGGGCCTTCGACGTTGAGGGTGCCGCCGGTGACGCTGTCGCCGGCCTGGCGCGGCTGCGGCAGGTATTCGCCGGTGAGCAGGGATTCGTCGACGCTGGACTGGCCGGCGAGGATCAGGCCGTCGGCCGGCAGCACCGCGCCCGGCGGCACCAGCACGCGGTCGCCGATGCGCAGTTCGCTGAGCAGGATGCGCTGGCTGTTGCCGGCTTCGTCCAGGCGCAGGCAGGAGGCCGGCAGCAGGTTGACCAGCTGCGCGGTGGCCGCCGCCGTGCGCTCGCGGGCGCGGCGCTCCAGGTAGCGGCCGGCGAGCAGGAACAGGGCGAACATGCCCACCGCGTCGAAGTACAGGTCGCCCTTGCCGGTGATGGCGGTCCAGATGCCGGCCAGGTAGGCGCCGCCGATGGCCAGGGACACCGAGACGTCCATGGTCAGGTGGCGCGTGCGCAAATCGCGCAGGGCGCCGCGGAAGAACGGTTGGCAGGAGTAGAAGACGATCGGCGTGGTGAGGAACATCGCCACCCAGCGCAGGATTTCGTGCATCTCGGCGCTGAGGTCGATGTTGAATTCCGGCCAGGTGGCCATGGTCGCCATCATCGCCTGGAACCACAGCATGCCGGCCACGCCGAGCTGGCGCAGGGAACGGCGGTTCTCTTCGGCGAGCTGCTCGGCGGCCTTGTCCGGCCGGTAGGGGTGGGCGGCGTAGCCGATCCTGCGCAGCTCGGCGAGCAGGCCGCTGAGCGGCAACTGGCCGTCGGCCCAGCGCACGTGCAGGCGGTGGTTGGACAGGTTGAGCCCGGCCTCGGCCACCGCCGGCATCTGCCGCAGGTGTTTTTCGATCAGCCAGCCGCAGGCGGCGCAACTGATGCCTTCGAGGATCAGGGTGGTCTCGGCCAGTTCGCCCTGGTGCTGGACGAAGGGCTGCTGCACGTCGGGGCGGTCGAGCAGGGCCAGTTCGTCACCCAGTTGCGCGGGCAGCGCCTCGGGGTTGGCGGCCGATTCGGTGCGGTGCCGGTAGTAGCCTTCCAGGCCGCCGGCGACTATGGCCTCGGCCACGGCCTGGCAGCCGGGGCAGCAGAATTCGCGGGTCTCGCCGAGGACCCGGGCGGTGAAGCGGCTGCCGGGCGGAACCGGCAGCGCGCAGTGGTAGCAGGGCAGGGGGGCGCTCATGGGCGCTGGACTTCATCCCCCTTGAGGGGTTCGTCGCCGAGAAGGATCTCGCCATCGGCGATGAGCTTCTCTTCTTCGAACAGGCGCCAGGCGTGGCCGTCCTGCTCGCCGAGCAGTTCGACGAAGCGGCGGCCTTCGACGGCGCTGTCCAGGCGGCCGGTGTAGCGGCCCGGTTCGTTGGCCGGCAGCAGGGCGACGTGGCGGTCCTGGGATTCCAGGGTGGGGGAGATCAGGTTGAGGTTCAGCTGCGCCGGCTGGCTGTCGCCCTTCAGGCGTACCTCGACCTCGCCGGTGAGCTTGTCCAGGCGCACCTGGGCCTGCATGTGCAGTTGCTGGGCCAGGTGTTCGCGGTCCAGCGAGCGGTTGATGCCCTTGCCGGCCTCGTAGTAGTTGTCGTTGACCAGGGTGTCCTGGTTCTCCACGGCGATGCGCACCATCGTCAGGCTGAGGAACACCGAGGTGGCGAGCATGCCGATGATGATCCAGGGCCAGAGGTGCTTGTACCAGGGTTGTTGGGCGGGCGCCGACTGCATGGGTTTTCTCTCTCGTGGTCCGCGGGGCGGAAGCGGCCTGCCCGAGGGGTGGGCGGCGCGCCTGGGTGGGGCGGATTCTACGTGCTCCGCGTGCCGCTGGCATCCCGCCGCGGGGGCGGGATGCGTTGCGGTTCAGCCGGGGTTCAGCGTACCACCGGGCCGATGAAGCGGCTGTCGGCTTCCTTGCTGATGGACGGCTCGTCCACCGACTGGATGGTGAAGGTGATCTTGTTGGTGCTGGACGGCAGCTTGTCCGGGTCCACCGCCAGTTCCACCGGCATGGCGAGGATGTCGCCGGCGGCCACCTGCACTTCCTTGCGGCCTTCCAGGGTCAGGCCTTCCAGGCCCTTGGCGCCGAGCACGTAGGTGTGGTCGCGCTGGTCCTTGTTCATGATCTTCAGGCTGTAGACGTTCTCGATCCGGCCTTCGGCGTTCTCGCGGTAGAGCACGCGGTCCTTGCTGACGTCGAAGCCCACCAGCGGGCGGATCACGATGGCGGTGGCCAGCAGGCTCATCATCACGCACAGGGCGATGGCGTAGCCGATCAGGCGCGGGCGCACCAAGTGCGTCTTCTGCCCGGACAGGTTGTGCTCGGTGGTGTAGCTGATCAGCCCGCGCGGGTAGCCCATCTTGTCCATGATGCTGTCGCAGGCGTCGATGCACGCGGCGCAGCCGATGCATTCGATCTGCAGGCCGTCGCGGATGTCGATGCCGGTGGGGCAGACCTGTACGCACATGGTGCAGTCGATGCAGTCGCCCAGGCCCTGGGCCTTGTAGTCCAGGGTCTTCTTGCGCGGGCCGCGCTTCTCGCCGCGGCGCGGGTCGTAGGAGACGATCAGGGTGTCCTTGTCGAACATCACGCTCTGGAAGCGCGCGTAGGGGCACATGTAGATGCACACCTGCTCGCGCAGCCAGCCGGCGTTGCCGTAGGTGGCCAGGGTGAAGAAACCGACCCAGAAGTAGGCCCAGCCGTCGGCCTCGCCGGTGACCAGCTCCATCAGCAGTTCGCGGATGGGGGCGAAGTAGCCGACGAAGGTCAGGCCGGTGACCAGGCCGATCAGCAGCCACAGCGTGTGCTTGGCGGCCTTGCGCAGCAGTTTGTTGCCGCTCATCGGCGCCTTGTCCAGCTTCATGCGCTGGTTGCGGTCGCCTTCGGTGACCTTCTCGCACCACATGTAGATCCAGGTCCACACGCTCTGCGGGCAGGTGTAGCCGCACCAGACGCGGCCGGCGAACACCGTGATGAAGAACAGCCCGAAGGCGCTGATGATCAGCAACCCGGAGAGGAGGATGAAGTCCTGCGGCCAGAAGGTGGCGCCGAAGATGTAGAACTTGCGCTCGGGCAGGTCCCACCACACCGCCTGCCGACCGTTCCAGGTCAGCCACACGGTGCCGAAGTAGAGAAGGAACAGGAAAGCGCCGCCGACACGGCGCAGGTTGCGGAAGAACCCGGTGAAGGCCCGGGTGTAGATCTTCTCGCGGGAGGCATATAAGTCGACGTTCTCCCCACCCTTCTTCGCGGGCGGTGTGACGTCTTGCACGGGAATCTGTTTGCTCATCAGTGCGTACCACGGCAGTGGGAGGGCGCCCTGTCGATACGTGCCGAAAGGGTCAGGATATGGCTGCACGCCTAAACATGATACGACTTGGCCCGGTGTGCAACGGTGCGACCGTTGGTCGCGTCAGAATATTCGGAAGATTTTTCGTTCCCCGAAATAGAGCGGCGCCGGTAGGAACCGGCGCCGCTGGGTGTTGCGAGGGGAGGGCGGAAGCGCTTATTCGCTCTTCTGCGCATCACCCTGGGACAGGCTGTACACGTAGGCGGCCAGCAGGTGCACCTGGTCGGCGCCGAGGCGTTCCAGCTGGGCCGGCATCTGGCCCTGGCGGCCGTAGCGGATGGTCTGCTGCAGCTGGGAGAAGCTCGAGCCGTAGATGAAGGCGGCCGGGTGCGTCAGGTTGGGCGCGCCCATGGCGGCGGTGCCCTTGCCCTCGGGGCCGTGGCAGGCGACGCAGGTGGTGGCGAAGATCTTGCCGCCATTGGCCACCTGCTCGTCGGTCACGCCTTCGGGCAGCTTGCGGCCGTCCAGCTTGCTGGTGACGAAGGCGGCCACGTCGTGCACGCCCTGGTCGCCCAGTACTTCGCCCCAGGCCGGCATGGCGGCGTGGCGGCCACCCTTGATGGTGGTCTCGATGTCCGCGGTGGCACCGCCCCAGCGCCAGTCCTGGTCGGTCAGGTTGGGGAAGCCGTAGGCGCCCTTGGCGTCGGAGCCGTGGCACACCGAGCAGTTGGAGGCGAACAGGCGGCCGCCCATCTTCAGCGCCAGCGGGTCCTTGGCCACATCTTCGATGGGCATGGCGGCGAATTTGGCGAAGATCGGGCCGTACTTCTCGTCGGCCTTGGCCATTTCCTTCTCCCACTGGTGCACGCCGGTCCAGCCCGGCTGGCCATTGGCGAAGGGCTTGCCGTCGCTGACTTCCTGGTAGCCCGGCAGCAGGCCCTTCCAGTTGCCCAGGCCCGGGTACAGGACCAGGTAGCCCAAGGCGAAGACGAAGGTGGCGACGAACAGCATGAACCACCACTTCGGCAGCGGGTTGTCGTACTCCTCGATGCCGTCGAAGGCGTGCCCGACGGTCTCGTCGGTGGCTTCGCTGCGCTGGCCGCGGCGGGTGGCGAACAGCAGCCAGGCCAGGGCGAAGATGGTGCCCAGGGTAAGTACGGTGACGTACAGACTCCAGAAGGTTGTCATTCTTTGTTGCTCCTAGAAGCTTGTTCTTTCTCGACGTGCTTCATGGCTGCCGGGTCGTCCGCGAAGGGCAGCAGGGCGTCGTCGTCGAAGCGCTGCTTGCGCTTGCCGCTGTAGGCCCAGAGCAGTACGCCGATGAAGGCGACCATCACTACGACGGTGCCGAGGCCGCGAATCGTCCCGATATCCATCTGCTGTCACCGTTTGCTCTTGATGATGGTGCCCAGGCTCTGCAGGTAGGCCACCAGGGCGTCCATCTCGGTCTTGCCTTTCACGGCGTCGCGAGCACCGGCGATGTCTTCGTCGGTGTAGGGCACGCCGAGGGTGCGCATGGCCTTGAGCTTGCCTTCGATGTCCTTGCCGTCGAGCTTGTTCTCGACCAGCCAGGGGTAGGCCGGCATCTTCGACTCCGGCACCACGTTGCGCGGGTTGTACAGGTGCGCGCGGTGCCAGTCGTCGGAGTAGCGGCCGCCGACGCGAGCCAGGTCCGGACCGGTACGCTTGGAGCCCCACAGGAAGGGGTGGTCCCAGACGCTTTCGCCGGCCACGGAGTAGTGGCCGTAGCGCTCGGTCTCGGCGCGGAACGGGCGGATCATCTGCGAGTGGCAGCCGACGCAGCCTTCGCGGATGTAGATGTCACGGCCTTCGAGCTCCAGCGCGGTGCGCGGCTTCATGCCTTCCACCGGCTTGTTGGTCACGTCCTGGAAGAACAGCGGGACGATCTGCGTCAGGCCGCCGATGCTGACGGCGATGACCATGAAGAAGGCCAGCAGGCCGATGTTCTTCTCGACTGCTTCGTGCTTCATCAATGAGCTCCTACAGCGGGAATGCGGGCAGCGGCATCGACTTCAGCAGCGTTGTAGCCACGCACGGTACGGAAGGTGTTGTAGGCCATCAGCAGCATGCCGAAGGCGAAGAAGAAGCCGCCCAGCGCGCGGACCATGAAGCCCGGGTGGCTGGCCTGCAGCGCTTCCACGAAGGAGTAGGTGAGGGTGCCGTCGGTGTTGACCGCGCGCCACATCAGGCCCTGGGTGATGCCGTTGACCCACATCGAGGCGATGTAGAGCACGGTGCCGATGGTGGCCAGCCAGAAGTGCGCGTTGATCAGGCCGGTGCTGTGCATCTGCTCGCGGCCGAAGACTTTCGGGATCATGTGGTACAGCGAGCCGATGGAGATCATCGCCACCCAGCCCAGCGCCCCGGCGTGCACGTGGCCGATGGTCCAGTCGGTGTAGTGGGACAGCGAGTTCACCGTCTTGATGGCCATCATCGGGCCTTCGAAGGTGGACATGCCGTAGAAGGCCAGGGACACCACCAGGAAGCGCAGGATGGGGTCGGTGCGCAGCTTATGCCAGGCGCCGGAGAGGGTCATCATGCCGTTGATCATGCCGCCCCAGCTCGGAGCCAGGAGGATCAGCGACATCACCATGCCCAGGGACTGCGCCCAGTCCGGCAGCGCGGTGTAGTGCAGGTGGTGCGGGCCGGCCCAGATGTACAGGGTGATCAGCGCCCAGAAGTGGACGATGGACAGGCGGTAGGAGTAGACCGGGCGCTCGGCCTGCTTGGGCACGAAGTAGTACATCATGCCGAGGAAGCCAGTGGTCAGGAAGAAGCCCACGGCGTTGTGGCCGTACCACCACTGGACCATGGCGTCGGTGGCGCCGGAGTAGATGGAGTAGGACTTGAACCAGCCGACCGGGATCTCCAGGTTGTTGACGATGTGCAGCATCGCGGTCACCAGGATGAAGCCGCCGTAGAACCAGTTGCCCACATAGATGTGTTTGGTCTGGCGCTTGACGATGGTGCCGAAGAACACCACGGCGTAGGTGACCCAGACGATGGCGATCAGGATGTCGACCGGCCATTCCAGCTCGGCGTACTCCTTGGAGGAGGTGTAGCCCAGCGGCAGGGTGATGGCGGCCAGTACGATCACCGCCTGCCAGCCCCAGAAGGTGAAGGCGGCCAGGCTATCGGAGATCAGACGGGTCTGACAGGTGCGTTGCACCACGTAGTAGGAGGTTGCGAACAGAGCACAGCCGCCGAAGGCGAAGATCACCAGGTTGGTGTGCAACGGGCGAAGTCGCCCGAAACTGGTCCACGGCAAGCCGAGGTTCAGCTCGGGCCATACCAACTGTGAGGCGATGAAAACACCCATCCCCATTCCTAGTATTCCCCAGACCACCGTCATGATGGCGAACTGGCGGATTACCTTATAGTTATAAGCAGTCGGACTGATTGCTGTGCTCATTCTAAGGTTCCACGGTTTTTTTGCTATTTAGGGACAAAAAACGGCGGCAAGTATGTAGAAAGCCACTAGGCAATGCAACGCGCCGGAATAAGCCCCGGAGCCGCTGCGCATGCTGCTTTGAAGGCATTTCTGCCAATGTTTTTCTGGCTTTCTATCGGCGTGGAAACCCTGATAAGCGTAGGGATTCCCCCAATTACTGCCGACTCACGGATGGAATGAGCTTAGTCTTGATCTAGAGCAGTGTGAAGGAATGGCGCGCGCAAGGTGCGACACTTGGTCGCGTAACTGCGCGGAAGTTGCTCGCGCCCGGGCGGGCGCGAGCGGAGGGTGGATCAGTTGGCGTTTTCCGGGCGGGAAATGTTGTAGATGTACGCGGCCAGGACGTGGACCTTGTCCTTGCCCAGGTAGGCTTCCTGCGCCGGCATCTGGCCCTGGCGGCCATGGCGGATGGTCTGCTGCAGCTGGGCGAAGCCCGAGCCGTAGATGAACGCCCCCGGATGGGTCAGGTCCGGCGCGCCCAGGGCGGCGGTGCCCTTGCCTTCCGGGCCGTGGCAGGCGACGCAGGTGGTGGCGAAGAGTTTCTCGCCATTGGCCACCTGGGCGTCGGTCACGCCTTCGGGCAGCTTGCGGCCGTCCAGCTTGGTGGTGACGAACGCGGCCACGTCATGCACGCCCTGGTCGCCCAGCACCTCGCCCCAGGCCGGCATCACCGCGTGGCGGCCGCCGAGGATGGTGGTCTGGATGGTTTGCGCGTCGCCGCCCCAGCGCCAGTCCTGGTCGGTCAGGTTGGGGAAGCCCATGGCGCCCTTGGCGTCGGAGCCGTGGCAGATCGAGCAGTAGGTGGCGAACAGACGTTCGCCGGTCTTCATGGCCTGTGGGTCCTTGGCCACGTCTTCGACGGACATGGCCGAGTACTTGGCGAAGATCGGCGCGTATTTCTCGTCGGCCAGGGCCTGCTCGCGTTCCAACTGCTTGACCTGGGTCCAGCCGTCGGTGTAGCCCGGCAGCACGCCTTTCCAGTTGCCCAGGCCCGGGTACAGGGCCAGGTAGCCGACGGCGAAGACGATGGTGCCCACGAACAGCAGGAACCACCAGCGCGGCAGCGGGTTGTCGTATTCCTCGATACCGTCGAAGGAGTGTCCCATGGTCTGGTCGGTGGCGCCCTTGGTCTCGCCGCTGCGGGTGGCGAAGACCAGCCATAGCAGGGCGATCAGCGATCCGACGGTCAGTACGGTGATGTACAGACTCCAGAAGGTAGTCATGCTTTGTTGCTCCCAGAAGCTTGTTCATGCTCGGCGTGGCGCAGAGCCTGCGGATCGTCGGCGAAGGGCAGCAGGGCGTCGGCGTCGAAGCGCTGCTTGCGCTTGCCGCTGTAGGCCCAGAGGGTGACGCCGATGAAGGCGAGCATCACCACGACGGTGCCGAGGCCGCGGATGGTTCCGATGTCCATGGCCATCACCGCTTGTTCTTGATCGCTGTGCCCAGGCCTTGCAGGTAGGCCACCACGGCGTCCATCTCGGTCTTGCCCTGAACGCTCTCGCGGGCGCCGGCGATGTCTTCGTCGGTGTAGGGCACGCCGAGGGTGCGCATGGCCTTGAGCTTGCCTTCGATGTCCTTGCCGTCGAGCTTGTTCTCGACCAGCCAGGGGTAGGCCGGCATCTTCGACTCCGGCACCACGTTGCGCGGGTTGTACAGGTGCGCGCGGTGCCAGTCGTCGGAGTAGCGGCCGCCGACGCGGGCCAGGTCCGGGCCGGTACGCTTGGAGCCCCACAGGAAGGGGTGGTCCCAGACGCTCTCGCCGGCCACGGAGTAGTGGCCGTAGCGCTCGGTCTCGGCGCGGAACGGACGGATCATCTGCGAGTGGCAGCCGACGCAGCCCTCGCGGATGTAGATGTCGCGGCCTTCCAGCTGCAGGGCGGTGTAGGGCTTCATGCCTTCCACCGGGGTGTTGGTCACGTCCTGGAAGAACAGCGGGACGATCTGCGTCAGGCCGCCGATGCTCACGGCCACGGCCATGCACAGGGCCAGCAGGCCGACGTTCTTCTCGAGTACTTCGTGTTTCATCAGTGGGCTCCTACGACGGCGGGAATCCGGGCGGCCGCTTCAGCTTCCTCGGCTTTGGAGGAGGCGATGGTGCGCCAGGTGTTGTAGGCCATGATCAGCATGCCGCTGAGGAACACGGCGCCGCCGATCATGCGCACGACGAAGCCGGGGTGGCCGGCGGCGAGCGCTTCGACGAAGGAGTAGGTGAGGGTGCCGTCGGCGTTGACCGCACGCCACATCAGGCCCTGGGTGATGCCGTTGACCCACATCGAGGCGATGTAGAGCACGGTGCCGATGGTGGCCAGCCAGAAGTGCGCGTTGATCAGGCCGGTGCTGTGCATCTGCTCGCGGCCGAAGACTTTCGGGATCATGTGGTACAGCGAGCCGATGGAGACCATGGCGACCCAGCCGAGGGCGCCGGCGTGCACGTGGCCGATGGTCCAGTCGGTGTAGTGGGAGAGGGCGTTGACGGTCTTGATGGCCATCATCGGGCCTTCGAAGGTGGACATGCCGTAGAAGGCCAGGGAGACCACCAGGAAGCGCAGGATCGGGTCGCTGCGCAGCTTATGCCAGGCCCCGGAGAGGGTCATCATGCCGTTGATCATGCCGCCCCAGGAGGGTGCCAGGAGGATCAGCGACATCACCATGCCCAGGGACTGCGCCCAGTCGGGCAGGGCGGTGTAGTGCAGGTGGTGCGGGCCGGCCCAGATGTACACCGCGATCAGTGCCCAGAAGTGCACGATCGACAGGCGATAGGAGTACACCGGACGCTCGGCCTGCTTGGGCACGAAGTAGTACATCATCCCCAGGAAGCCGGCGGTGAGGAAGAAGCCCACGGCGTTGTGGCCGTACCACCACTGGACCATGGCGTCGGTGGCGCCGGAGTAGATGGAGTACGACTTCATGAAGCCGACCGGCAGCTCCAGGTTGTTGACCACGTGCAGCAGCGCCACGGTCAGGATGAAGCCGCCGAAGAACCAGTTGCCCACGTAGATGTGCTTGGTCTTGCGCTTCACCAGGGTGCCGAAGAACACGATGGCGTAAGACACCCAGACGATGGTGATGAGGATGTCGATCGGCCATTCCAGCTCGGCGTACTCCTTGGAGGAGGTGTAGCCCAGCGGCAGGCTGATGGCGGCCAGCAGTATCACCAGCTGCCAGCCCCAGAAGGTGAAGGAGGCCAGGGTGTCGGAGAACAGGCGTACCTGGCAGGTACGCTGCACCGCGTAGTAGCTGGTGGCGAACAGGGCGCTGCCACCGAAGGCGAAGATCACGGCGTTGGTGTGCAGTGGGCGCAGACGCCCGAAGCTCGTCCACGGCAAGCCGAGGTTGAGTTCCGGCCACACCAGCTGGGCGGCGATGACGACGCCGACCAGCATGCCGACGATTCCCCAGATCACCGTCATCACGGCGAACTGGCGGACCACCTTGTAGTTATAAGCGGTCTGATTGGTTGTGCTCATGGTATATGGGCTTCCATCCACGGTTATGGGCTAGCCCATCCCGGCGGGTTCCTTACGGCGAACGCCGCCCCTCCCCCAGGGACAGGTACTAATTACGCAACTAGCGGAGCGAAGAATGGATAAACCCCGGAAACCGAATATTGATTTTGATCAATCGCCCTCGGCGCCCGGCCCGGCGGGGGAGTGTGGCGCTTTGTCGCTGCTGTGGAACCGGCCGGTCGGTGCGTTGTCGGCGACCCTCGTCCTGGCCCACGGCGCCGGCGCGCCCATGGACAGCCCGTTCATGGACGAAATGGCCCGGCGCCTGGCCGCCCGCGGCGTGGCGGTGGCGCGCTTCGAGTTCCCCTACATGTCCGCCCGCCGCGAGGACGGCCGCAAGCGCCCGCCGAACCCGCAGAAACAACTGCTGGAGTGCTGGCGCCAGGTGTTCGAGCAGGTGCGCGGGCAGGCGCAGGGCCCGCTGGCCATCGGCGGCAAGTCCATGGGCGGGCGCATGGCCAGCCTGCTGGCCGACGAACTGGGCGCCGACGCCCTGGTGTGCCTGGGCTACCCCTTCTACGCCGCGGGCAAGCCGGAGAAACCGCGGGTGGCGCACCTGGCCGAGCTGCGCACGCCGACGCTGATCGTCCAGGGCGAACGCGATGCCCTGGGCGACCGGGCGCATGTGGCGCAGTACGTGCTATCGCCGGCGATCCGCGTCGAGTGGCTGGCGGCGGCGGACCATGACCTGAAGCCGCTGAAGGCGTCAGGTTTGACTCATGAGCAGCATCTGGAGAGCGCGGCGGAGGTGGTGGCGGGGTTTTTGGAGGGGCTTTCGTAGGGGCGAGCTTGCTTGCGAACAAGGGCGTCGCCAGGTTCGGCTTCGGAGTGGCGTGGGAGTCCGCAACCCTCTCCCCAGCCCTCGGCTGCGCGCCCCGCCCTGAAGGGAGAGGGGGCCGTCCGTGCCGATGGTGGGATATGGATTCAGCCGGAGCCCCCGGCTGACTCCAACCTCGTCAAACGCGCCGACCAGTCCCCTCTCCCTTCAGGGAGAGGGTTAGGGAGAGGGCGCGGAGTCAAGCCATGCACCGAAACCACAGGGAGCGTAGGGCGAATAACCGTTCGCGGTTATCCGCCGCCTGACCTCGGTATCCGCGCGCTGTGGACCCCGAACCCGAAGCCCCCGTTACGAACGAACACCAACACTCAACGATTGAACCGCTCCACCAGCGAATACTGGCTCTGCGCCGTCCCCGTCAGCTCCTCGCTCAGCTGCGCGGTGCGCTGGGCCTCGTCGGAGGTCTGGTCGGCCAGTTGGGCGATGGTGGCGATGTTGCGGTTGATCTCCTCGGCCACCGCGCTCTGTTCCTCGGCCGCCGCGGCGATCTGGTTGGCCATGTCGGCGATGTTGGCCACCGAGTCGCTGATGCCCGACAGCGCCTGGTCGGCCAGCAGCACCCGTTCCACGCCTTCGTCGGCCTGGCGGCGGCCGACTTCCATGGCGCTTACCGCGCCCTCGGCGGTTTGCTGCAACTTGGCGATCAGGCCGTGGATCTGCTCGGTGGATTCGGCGGTGCGCTGGGCCAGCGAGCGCACCTCGTCGGCCACCACGGCGAAGCCGCGGCCCATCTCGCCGGCGCGGGCCGCTTCGATGGCGGCGTTGAGCGCCAGCAGGTTGGTCTGGTCGGCGATGCCCTTGATCACGTCGACCACGCCGCCGATCTCGTTGCTGTCCTGGGCCAGCTGGCTCACCGCCAGGCCCGTCTCGCCCACCGAGGCGGACAGGCGCTGGATGGCCTCGCGGGTCTCGCTGGCGACGCTGCGGCCGCGGCGCGTCAGCTCGTTGGCCTGGCGCGTGGCGTCGGCGGTGCGCTGCACGTTGTTCGCCACTTCCTGGGTGGTGGCGGCCATCTGGTTGACCGCGGCGGCCACCTGCTCGGTCTCCACGCGCTGGCGTTCCAGGCCGGAGGAGCTGTGGTGGGCCAGGGTATCGGCCTGGCGGGCCTGCTCGGTGAGCTGCTCGGCGGTGTCCTGCAGGCGCGTCAGGCAGGTCTTCAGCCGCGCTTCCTGGCTGAGGATGGCCATTTCCAGGCGCGCCTGGGCGCCGCGGCTGTCGGTGTACATCTGCGCGATCAGCGGGTCCGAGGTGGTCTGCTCGGCCAGGCGCAGCAGGCGCTTGAGGCCGCGCTGTTGCCAGCCCAGGCCGGCCAGGCCGAGAGGGACGGCGAGCAGGGCGGCGAGGGCGAAGCCCCAGTGCGAGTCGAGCCAGGCGCCGATGAGGAAGGCCACCTGGCTGATCAGGATGAACGGCAGCCAGTCCAGCAGCACCGGCAGCCACAGGTCGCGGCGCGGGATCGCCGGCTTGCCGGTGTTGATCCGCTGGTACAGGGCCTGGGCGCGCTCCACCTGCTCGGCGGTGGGGCGCACGCGCACCGACTCGTAGCCGACGATCTCGTTGCGCTCGAAGATGGGCGTGACGTAGGCGCTGACCCAGTAGTGGTCGCCGTTCTTGCAGCGGTTCTTGACGATGCCCATCCACGGCTTGCCGTTCTTCAGCGTGGCCCACATGTGGGCGAACACCGCGGGCGGCACGTCGGGATGGCGCACCAGGTTGTGTGGCGAGCCCACCAGCTCGTCCCGCGCGAAGCCGCTGATGTCGACGAAGGCATCGTTGGCATAGGTGATCACGCCACGGCTGTTGGTGGTGGAGATCAGGCGTTGTTCCGCCGGGTAGGTGCGTTCACGCTGGGTGATGGGCTGGTTGTTGCGCATTCAGGGCAAGGTCCACGAAGAAGGCATGTGACGGTTTTGTTATCGGCCGGAATCAACGGAAGTTGAAGCCTTGTTCGATATTTGGCGTGGGAATATTGGCAGTGGACGATATCAAAATGCTACTTGTCACATAGTCGTAAGAGATTTTCCTATGAGCTAATAGGTTTTGTCCTTCGGGCCTGGTCGAATGAAAGGCGCGGACACGGCTTCTCGTAGGAGCGGGCCCTGCCCGCGAATCGCGCGCAGGGCGCGCTCCTACAAACACCGCGCTCCGTAGGATGGGTTGAGCGAAGCGATACCCATCACTGCAACCGCATGGGTTTCGCAAGCTCAACCCATCCTACGAAAGCGTCCTCGCGCAGCCCTCAGATCAAGCTGCGCAGCACATAGTGCAGGATCCCCCCGGCCTTGAAGTACTCCACCTCGTTGAGGGTATCGATGCGGCACAGCACCTCGAAGCTGTCCTGCTTGCCGTCCTCGCGGGTGACTTCCACGGTCAGCGTCATGTGCGGCTTCAGCTCGCCGTCCAGGCCGCGGATGTTCAGCACTTCCTTGCCGGTGAGGTTCAGCGCCTTGCGGTCCTGGCCGCCGGTGAACTGCAGCGGCAGCACGCCCATGCCCACCAGGTTGGAGCGGTGGATGCGCTCGAAGCTCTCGGCGATCACCGCCTTCACCCCCAGCAGGTTGGTGCCCTTGGCCGCCCAGTCGCGGGACGAGCCGGTGCCGTACTCCTTGCCGGCGATGATCAGCAGCGGCGTGCCCTCGGCCTGGTAGCGCATGGCCGCGTCGTAGATCGCCAGCTTCTCGCCGCTGGGCACGTGCAGGGTGTTGCCGCCTTCCTCGCCGCCGAGCATTTCGTTCTTGATGCGGATGTTGGCGAAGGTGCCGCGCATCATCACCTCGTGGTTGCCGCGCCGCGAGCCGTAGGAGTTGAAGTCGGCGTAGGCCACGCCATGCTCGCTGAGGTAGCGCCCGGCCGGGCTGTCCTTCTTGATGTTGCCGGCGGGGGAGATGTGGTCGGTGGTCACCGAGTCGCCCAGCACCGCCAGCACCCGGGCCTTCTCGATGTCGGCCACCTTCGGCGGGGCGTCGGCGATGTGCTCGAAGAACGGCGGGTGCTGGATGTAGGTGGAGTCGGCCTGCCAGGTGTAGGTCTGCGCCTGCGGTACCTGGATGGCGCGCCACTTCTCGTCGCCCTGGAACACCTCGGCGTATTCCTTGTGGAACATGGCGGTGTCGACCTTCTGGATCGCCTCGGCGATTTCCCGCTGGCTCGGCCAGATGTCCTTCAGGTACACCGGCTGGCCGTCCTCGCCGGTGCCCAGGGCGTCCTTCGTCAGGTCCAGGCGCACGCTGCCGGCCAGGGCGTAGGCCACCACCAGGGGCGGCGAGGCCAGCCAGTTGGTCTTCACCAGCGGGTGCACGCGGCCTTCGAAGTTGCGGTTGCCGGAGAGCACTGAGGCCACCGTCAGGTCGGCCTGCTGGATGGCCTTCTCGATGGGCTCCAGCAGTGGCCCGGAGTTGCCGATGCAGGTGGTGCAGCCGTAGCCCACCAGGTCAAAGCCCAGCTCGTCCAGGTACTGGGTCAGGCCGGCGGCCTTGAAGTAGTCGGTGACCACCTTGGAGCCGGGCGCCAGCGAACTCTTCACCCAGGGCTTGCGCTGCAGGCCCTTCTCCAGCGCCTTCTTCGCCAGCAGCCCGGCGGCCATCATCACGCTGGGGTTGGAGGTGTTGGTGCAGGAGGTGATGGCGGCGATGACCACCGCGCCGTCCTGCAGGTGATAGCTCTTGCCTTCGTGCTGGTACTCGACGCCCTGGCTCTCGGCGCTGCCCACCGCGGCGCCGCCGCCGCCTTCATTGAGCAGGCGCGAGACCTCCGGGCTGCGCGCGGCCTTGGGCTGCAGCGCGAGGAAGTCGGCGAAGGCCTTGCCCACCTGGCCCAGCGGCACGCGGTCCTGCGGGCGCTTGGGCCCGGCCAGGCTGGCCTCGACCTCGCCCATGTCCAACTGCAGGGCGTCGGTGAACACCGGCTCGTGGCCCTTTTCGCGCCACAGGCCCTGGGCCTTGCAGTAGGCCTCCACCAGCTTGACCGTCTCTTCCGGGCGGCCGGACAGGCGCAGGTACCCCAGGGTGATCTCGTCCACCGGGAAGAAGCCGCAGGTGGCGCCGTATTCCGGGGCCATGTTGGCGATGGTGGCGCGGTCGGCCAGGGGCAGGTCGGCCAGGCCGTCGCCGTAGAACTCGACGAATTTCCCCACCACGCCCTTCTGCCGCAGCATCTGGGTGACGGTGAGCACCAGGTCGGTGGCGGTGATGCCTTCCCTGAGCTTGCCGGTGAGCTTGAAGCCGACCACCTCGGGGATCAGCATCGACACCGGCTGGCCGAGCATCGCCGCCTCGGCCTCGATGCCGCCGACGCCCCAGCCGAGCACGCCCAGGCCGTTGATCATGGTGGTGTGCGAGTCGGTGCCGACCAGGGTGTCGGGGAAGGCGTAGGTGCGCCCGTCCTCGTCCCTGGTCCACACGGTGCGGCCCAGGTATTCCAGGTTGACCTGGTGGCAGATGCCGGTGCCCGGCGGCACCACGCGGAAGTTGTCGAAGGCGTTCTGGCCCCAGCGCAGGAAGGCGTAGCGTTCGCCGTTGCGCTGCATCTCGATCTCGACGTTCTCGGCGAAGGCGGCGTGGCTGGCGTAGCGGTCGACCATCACCGAGTGGTCGATGACCAGGTCCACCGGCGACAGCGGGTTGATCTTCTGCGGATCGCCCCCGGCCTTGGCCATGGCGTCGCGCATGGCGGCCAGGTCGACCACCGCCGGCACTCCGGTGAAGTCCTGCATCAGCACCCGCGCCGGGCGGTACTGGATCTCGCGGTCGGAGCGGCGCTCCTTCAGCCAGCCGGCCAGGGCCCGCAGGTCGTCGGCGTTGACCGTATGGTTGTCCTCCCAGCGCAGGAGGTTTTCCAAGAGCACCTTGAGCGACTTCGGCAGCTTGTCCAGGTCGCCGAGCTGCTTGGCGGCTTCCGGAAGGCTGTAATAGTGGTAGGTCTTGCCGCCCACCTCGAGGGTGCGAAGGCTGTTCAGGCTGTCCACTGCGGGCATGACGTTCTCCTCAGGCTGGATTCTGCCGGTGATCGACGGCACCGCTGCGATACTGGCGGAAAGTCCAGGCGGACTTCCTGGCTTGGCGCAAAAGGAATGCGGATTGGCAGTCATCTTCTGCATATCGGGCGGCATCCTGGCGACTTCCGGCATGCGCTCTCCGGGGCACGGCAAGCCCTGGATCGCGACTTCGGAACTCTCAAACTAGACCGCTGCGCGCGGTCCTGCCATGGGTTCTGGACCTTTTGCCGCAGCCGGGGGTTCCCCTGGCATGCGGCGAATCCGGGTGAAAGCCGGCCGCGCAGCGACTATAGTGCGCGGCCAAGGAGACACCCCGATGAACACCCTGCTACTGCATTGCCGCCCGGGCTTCGAGAACGAGGTCTGCGCGGAGATTTCCGACCTGGCCGCCGGCCTCGACGTGGCCGGTTACGCCCGCGCCAAGCCGGCCACCGCCTATGCCGAGTTCGTCTGCCAGGAAGCCGACGGCGCCGACCGGCTGATGCGCCAGCTGCGCTTCGCCGAGCTGATCTTCCCGCGCCAATGGGCCCGCGGCACCGGCTTCGTCCAGTTGCCCGAGCAGGACCGCATCGGCGCGCTGCTGGAGGAGCTGGGCCCGTACCCGCTGTGCGGCAGCCTGTGGCTGGAAGTCTTCGACAGCAACGAAGGCAAGGAACTGTCGACCTTCTGCCGCAAGTTCGAGAAGCCCCTGCGCGCGGCCCTGGTCAAGGCCGGCAAGCTGCGCGAGGACCCGAGCCTGCCGCGCCTGCTGCTGACCTTCCGTTCCGGCCGCGAGGTCTTCGTCGGCCTCGCCGAGCCGCGCAACAGCGCCATGTGGCCGATGGGCATCCCGCGCCTGAGGTTCCCCCGCGAGGCGCCCAGCCGCTCCACCCTCAAGCTGGAAGAGGCCTGGCATCACTTCATCCCGCGCGGCGAATGGGACAAGCGCCTGGCGCCGGGTATGCTCGCCGTCGACCTGGGCGCGGCGCCCGGCGGCTGGACCTGGCAGCTGGTCAACCGCGAGATGCGGGTGATCGCCGTGGACAACGGGCCCATGGCCGAGAACCTGATCTACTCCGGCCTGGTGGACCACCAGCGCGCCGACGGCTATGTGTTCCGCCCGCGGCAGACGGTGGACTGGATGGTCTGCGACATCGTCGAGAAGCCGGCGCGCACCGGCTGGCTGATCGACACCTGGATCGGCGAGGGCCTGTGCCGCGAGGCGGTGGTCAACCTGAAGTTGCCGATGAAGCAGCGCTACGCCGAGGTGCGCAAGATCCTCGAACGCCTGCGCGAGAGTTTCCGCGAGCGCGGCCTGCGCGTGGCCATCGGCTGCAAGCAGCTGTACCACGACCGCGAGGAAGTCACGGTGCACCTGCGACGCCTGTAGGCGCCGGCGACCCGCGACCTTCGGCGACTTGCCGTTGCGCCGCGCAGCGACCATGCTGTGCGGCGCACCCCCTCCCGGAGCCGCTCGTGAAGCGAAAGTTGCCCTCGCTGCTGGGCAGTTACAGCCGCATGTTGTTGCCGCGCCGTGGCCTGGGCCGCGGCGAGCGCCTGCCGAACCTGGCCATGGACAGCCGCAGCCTGCGCTTCGACGCCCGCCACCTGCGCGCCTACCGCCAGCACTTCGGCCTGGACCCGGCGCTGGGCGTGCCGCTGCTCTACCCGCAGGTGATCAGCCTGCCGCTGCACCTGCGCCTGCTCAGCCGCTCGCGCATGCCGCTGTCGATCCTCGGGCTGATCCACCTGCGCAGCCACATCCAGCGCTACCGCATGCTCGACGAGGACGCCCAGTTGCAGCTGGACTGCCGCATCCTCACCAGCCGGCGCAGCCCGCTGGGGCTGGAGGTGGATGTGGCGACCGAGGTCTGGCACCACGACATGCTCTACTGGCAGTCGATCACCACCTACCTGCGCCGCGGCGACTTCCTCGACGACCACGCCGAGCCCGACGCGCTGCCCGAGCGCGCCCAGTGGCACACCCTCGACGTGCCCGCACACCCCGGCGTGCAGTGGCGCGTGCCGAAGATCGCCGGCTGGCGCTACGCCGGCCTGAGCGGCGACTTCAACCCGCTGCACCTGTCGCGCCTGATGGCCTCGCGCTACGGCTTCGGCAAGCCCTTCGCCCACGGCATGTGGAGCCTGGCGCGCAGCCTCACCGGCCGGCGCCTGGCCGAGCAGGTGCGCCTGGACGTGCACTTCAAGGCGCCGCTGCCGCTGGGCAGCCAGGTGCGCCAGAGCCACCGCCGCCTGGGCCACAAGGAACAGTGGGCGCTGCTGCCGGTGGACGGCGGCGACGAGCCGATGCTGCTGGCCCAGCTGGACGAGGCGCCCGCCGGGCCGTTGCGCTGATTCAGCGGCCGGCCGCCAGGCGTGGCTGGAGCGGCAGCAGGGCGGGCAACTGCACTTCGCCCTGCAGGTCCACCGCGGTGAACTTCCAGGAACTGTTGAACAGGTACTGGCCGCTGAAACCGCTGACCAGCAGGCCGATCTCGTCCCCCGCCGCCAGGCTGGCGCTGACCGCGTTGAGCCGCGTGGCGCCCTGGTTGAGCAGCGGCTTGACCTGCTCGTCCAGCGCCCGCGTGCGGCCGTCTGCGCCACGGATCGCCAGCGAGGCGAACAGCAGCGCCTGGTCGCCCGGGCCGAGCGGCCGGGCCAGGCGAATCTCCGCGCTGCCGAGCAGGGCGCTGGGTTCGGCGACCTGCTGCAGCGGGATGAAGGTGCGGGGCTGCAAGAGGCCGCTGCTGACCGGGCGCACCGGCGTTGGCGGCAAGGCCACGACGGGGCCGGGTGCGGGCAGCTCGTCCAGCGCCAGGCCCTGGTCCAGGTCCAGGCTGACGCACAGCGACGGCACGCTGTCGGCGGCGCCGGGGCGTTGGCGCAGCTTCTCCTCGTACCAGGCGAGGATGCCCTGGTAGAGGTCGATGGCGCGCCCGCCGCAGTGGATCACCGGCTCGTTGTTGAACGGCGGCAGGCCGCTCCAGGCCTGCAGCGGCGGCGGCAGGATATGCCCGCCCTGCATGCCCAGCAGGCGCACCTCGGCGCTGCCCTGGCGCAGGCACTGGCGGATCTGCAGGCCCTGGTCGAGGGGGAACAGGGTATCGCGCAGGCCCTGGATCAGCAGGGCGTCGGCGTGGGGCCGGCGGCCCTCGGCGCAGTAGCGCGCCAGGCTGTGGGCGGCCAGTTCGGCGCGCACCGGTTCGGCCATGCGCCCGCTGGCGCTGTGCAGGTAGTCGGCCTGGGCGAACTTGCCCAGGTCGTAGCCGGTGGCGATGCCCAGGCCGAGCAGCACGCCGCCCCAGCCGATCTTCAACTGGCCGCCCGGGGCCAGGGCGTCGCCGAGGTCGTACCAGGTGGCGATGGGCACGATGGCGTCGATGCGCGGGTCCTCGCTGGCCGCCAGCAGTTGCACGGCGCCGCCGTAGCTCTCGCCGAGCATGCCCACGCGCGGGTCGCCCGGGCCGTCCATGCGCAGGCGCGGCAGGTGCGCGGCGGCCCAGTCGATCACCGCGCTGGCGTCGCTCACCTCGAAGCGCGGGTCCATCATCTCGATGCGCCCGTCGCTGCCGCCCCAGCCGCGCTGGTCGTAGCTGAGCACCCAGTAGCCGGCCTTCCAGGCCTTGAGCGCGGCGCGGCCGGACATCATGTTCTTGCCGTAGAAACCCTCCGGCCCGGTCACCCGCCAGCCGCCCCAGCCGTGGGTGTGGACGATCAGCGGCGCCGTCTCGCCGGCCTTGAGCGCTGGCTGGAACACGGTGGCGGACAGCCGCGTGCCGTCGCGGGCGCTGATCACCGCGTCGTACCAGGTGGCGGGCAGGTCCTGGCCGGCGCTGGCGGAATAGTCGGGGAGGTTGTCGCGGGCGGCGCAGCCGGCGAGCAGCAAGGCGAGGCAGAGCAGGGCGGGCAGGCGCATGGGCGGGGACATCCGCTGTCGGGGAAGGCGCCGAGCTTAGCCCAGCGGGCCAGGCCACGGGCCCGACGAAAGATTGGCCCGCCGCCGTTCGCTCGCCAGGCGTGACCCTGCCCCCGCTTTGGGCGACAATGCGCCATTCGTTTTGCGGAGCCTTTCCATGTCCCAACCTGTCGACGCCATTCTCGACGCCACCGGCCTGAACTGCCCCGAACCGGTCATGATGCTGCACAACAAGGTGCGCGACCTGCCGGCCGGCGGCCTGCTCAAGGTCATCGCCACCGACCCTTCCACCCGCCGCGACATCCCCAAGTTCTGCATCTTCCTCGGCCACGAACTGGTGGAGCAGCAGGAAGAGGCGGGCACCTACCTGTACTGGATTCGCAAGAAGCTCGATTGAGCTGTCATCGCCGACGATGTTTCCTGGGCGTAGGGCGAATAACCGTTCGCGGTTATCCGCCGTTTGGCCTTGGCCGAACCCCGCTCGGGGCCGAGCCTGGACATGCTTGCGGGAAGCGCCAGGCCCGGCCATGGCGTTGACGATGAGATAGGCCAGTCGGCGGATAACGCCGTAGGCGTTATGCGCCCTACGCCGGCCACCACGAAACACCTCGCGCTTGACCTTTCCATGGCGAAAACGAATGCTGCCCGTTCTCCATCATTGGAAATGGACATGCCCGCCATGAAGGCCCTGGACATCGAGGCCGTGCAGGCCTTCGTGCTGGTCGCCGAGCTGAAGAGCTTCACCCGCGCCGCCGAGGCCCTGGCCAGCACCCAGTCGGCGGTGAGCCTGAAGATCAAGCGCCTGGAAGACCACCTCGGCCGCCGCCTGCTGGAGCGCACGCCGCGGTTGGTGCGCCTGTCCGCCGACGGCGGGGTGTTCCTGGAGGCGGCCCGCGGCCTGGTGGCGGCGCACCGCCAGGCGCTGGGCGCGTTCGCCGGCGGCCAACCCAGGCGGCTGGTGGTGGGCATCAGCCACCATATCGTCGGCGCCGAACTGCCGGGCTTGCTGCGCCAGCTCACCCGCGCCGAGCCGGGCCTGCTGCTGGAACTGCGGGTGGACAGCTCGCGGGAAACCCTGGAACGCTTCGACCGTGGCGAACTGGACGTGGCCCTGGTGCTGCAACAGGGCCCACCGCGGCAGGACGGCGAGGTGGTGCTGCAGGAACCCTTCGCCTGGATGGGCGCTGCCGACTTCCAGCCATTGCCCGGCCAACCGCTGCCCCTGGCCACCCAGGCCGAGCCTTGCAGCGTGCGGCGCATGGCGGTGGACGCCCTGGACCAGGCCGGGGTGGCCTGGCGCGAGGTGTTCGTCGGCGGTGGGTTGATGACCATAGGCGCGGCAGTCAGCGCCGGGATAGCCGTGGCGGCCCTGGGCCGCCGGGTGGCGCCGGCGGGCTGCGAGGACGTGGGGGCGCGGCTGGGGCTGCCGGCGTTGCCGGGGCGGGATGTGTTGTTGTTTTCTCACCCGCGGGATGCGCAGGCGCGGGGGATGTTGCGGACGTTGGTGGCGGCGGTGCGGAGTACGGTGGGGTAGGGGATGGCTATCCGACCTGGGGGCTTTTCGTAGGAGCGAGCTTGCTCGCGAACGAGGCTTCCTGGGACTTCAGCGCCAGACCAAGAGCACCCTCTACCCAGCCCTCGGCTGCGCGCCCCGCCCTGAAGGGAGAGGGGGCTAGTCCGTGCCGAGAAAGGATTTGGTGCCAGCCGGCCACTCGGCGCAAGCCGGCTAACGCGGAAATACCAGCGCACGCCGAACGGTCCCCTCTCCCTTCAGGGAGAGGGTTAGGGAGAGGGAGCGGAGTCAATCCGAAACATCGCAGTTACCGGGAAACTCCATTCGCGAGCAAGCTCGCTCCTACGAAAAGCCCACCCTCACCCCACCAGCACCCGCGCCACCCGCGCCACGCCCCAGGCCATGCCCAGCACCAGGAAGGCGCCGAAGGCCAGCCCTGCCAGCTGTGCTGCCAGTTCCCGTTTCTGCCTGTCGTTCATGGCAGTCGCTCCAGCCCTGGCCGTGCCAGGTACAGGACTTCGTAGCCGACGCTGTCCGCACGCAGCTCCAGCGCCCCGGCGCTCATGCTGAAGCGCAGCAGCCTCCAGCGTTGCAGGTCGGCCACCAGCCAGACCGCCAGCACATCCTCCCGGCCCAGCAGCGCCTCGCCGGCGGCCAGGGCGCCGTCGCGCAGGGCGGCGGCGCCTCTATCCGGCAAGGGTAGTTCTTCGCGGTACAGCGCGCGGGGCGGGCGATCGAAGGCCTTGCACGCCAGGCCCGGCCAGGCGTCCCACTGCGGGCCCTTGGCGGCGGCGCGTTGGCGGATGGCGTCGAGATCGTGCTCCGCCGGCAGGCGGTGGCTGTATTGCATGGCGAACATGGCGGGCTCCTTTTCAGCATGGGCTGGAAGGAGTCTGCGCGGCCGCTTTCATGTGAAACAGGTATGGATACTTGTTTCAGTGATTCGATCTAGAAATCATTGAAACCCAGCTCGCCCTGGGCCTGTTCCGGCTTCGGCCGTGCCGGGCGCTGGCGGGCCGGCGGCACGGGCGCCTTGCGTGGCGCGCTGTTTTCCGCCTCCGGCTCCGGCGGCGGCAGGGCCAGGCGGCAGCTGCGCACCGTCCACCAGCGCGGCAGCAGCTGGCGCACTTCGCTGCGGCCGAAGCGGTCGTCGATCAGCCAGACCACGCCTTCGTCCTGCTGGGTGCGGATCACCCGGCCGGCCGCCTGCACCACCTTCTGCAGGCCGGGGTAGAGGTAGGTGTAGTCGTAGCCGTCGCCGAACTGGTTATGCATGCGCTGACGGATTTCCTCGTTCACCGTGTTCACCTGGGGCAGCCCCAGGGTGGCGACGAAGGCGCCGATCAGGCGGTCGCCGGGCAGGTCGATGCCCTCGCCGAAGGCGCCGCCGAGCACCGCGAAGCCGATGCCGCGGCCGCCGTTGCGGAATTGTTCGAGAAAGCCCTCGCGCGCGGTCTCGTCCATGTTGCGCGCCTGCACCCAGACCGGCACGCCCGGCTCGTCGCGGACGAAGCGTTCGCGCACCTGCTCCAGGTAGGCGTAGCTGCTGAAGAAGGCCAGGTAGTTGCCCGGCCGTTCGCGGTACTGGCGCGCCATCAGCTCGCAGATCGGCCGCACCGACTGGGCGCGGTGCTGGTAGCGGGTAGACAGGTTGCGCACCACCTGCACCTCCAGCTGCTCGGCGCGGAACGGCGATTCCACGTCGATCCAGGCGGTGTCCTCGGGCAGGCCCAGCAGGTCGCGGTAGTAGTGCGCCGGCGTCAGGGTGGCGGAGAACAGCGTGCAGCTGTGCGCCTCCTCGAAGCGCGGGGCGAGGAAGGGCGCGGGGATGACGTTGCGCAGGCACAGCGTGGAGTAGACCCGGCCGCTTTCGCTCTGGCGGCGGGTGATGTCGAACAGCGAATGCTCGCCGAAGGCCTCGGCCAGGCGGCAGAAGGCCATGGCGTCGAGGTAGAAGCTCAGCAGCTCCAGGCTGTTGCCGTCGGGCTGCTCGCTGAGGTGGTCGGTGATGGCGGTCACCGCCTTCTGCAGCGCGAGGATGAACAGCTCCGGGGCCAGCGGGTAGACCTGGTATTCCAGCTCCTGGTCGCGGTGCAGCTGGTTCCAGTGGCGGCCGACGCGCTCCAGCGCGCCCTTGAGCTTGGCCGGGGCGACGCGGCGCAGGTCCTGGAAGTCGGCCTGGTCCAGCTCGCCGGTGTACATCTTGCGCCCGCGCTCCACCAGGTTGTGGGCCTCGTCCACCAGCAGCGCCACCTTCCATTCGTTGAGCGCGGTGAGGGCGTAGAGCAGGGCGCTCATGTCGAAGTAGTAGTTGTAGTCGCACACCACCACGTCGGCCCAGCGGCTCAGTTCCTGGCTCAGGTAGTAGGGGCAGATGCCATGCTCGCGGGCCACCTCGCGGACCCGCGCCTGGTCCAGCCAGGCGCCGTCGAGGGCGGCCAGGCGCGCGGCCGGCAGGCGGTCGTAGAAGCCCTTGGCCAGCGGGCAGGAGTCGCCGTGGCAGGCCTTGTCCGGGTGTTCGCAGGCCTTGTCGCGGGCCACGTGCTCCAGCACCCGCAGCGGCAGCTCGGGCTCGTCCTGGCGCAGGCTGGCCAGGGCTTCCAGGGCCAGGCGCCGGCCGGGGGTCTTGGCGCTGAGGAAGAACAACCGGTCCAGGCCCTGGCCGGGCATGGCCTTGAGCTGCGGGAACAGGGTGCCGAGGGTCTTGCCGATGCCGGTGGTGGCCTGGGCCATCAGGTGGCGGCCGTCGCGGGCGGCGCGGTACACCGCCACGGCGAGCTGGCGCTGGCCGTGGCGGAACTGCGGCCAGGGGAAACGCAGGCTTTCCAGGGCTGTATCGCGGGCCGCGCGGTGGGCCATCTCGCGTTCGGCCCAGACCACGAAGCGCTGGCAGTGCTCCTCGAAGAAGGCGTGCAGCTCGTCGGCGCTGAAGCTTTCCTGGAACACCGTTTCCTTCTGCGTCATGACGTTGAAGTAGACGACCGCCAGGTCGATCTGCTCCAGGTCCTGCAGGGCGCAGAGCAGCCAGCCGTAGACCTTGGCCTGGGCCCAGTGCAACTGGCGGTGGTTGTCGGGGATGCGCGAGATGTCGCCGCGGTGCGTCTTGATCTCTTCCAGGCAGTTGCGCGCCGGGTCGTAGCCGTCGGCGCGGCCGCGCACCAGCAGGTTGCGGTAGGCGCCGGCCAGCGGCAGCTCGGCGAGGTAGCCGGGGCCGCGGCGGCCGACCACGGTGGCGTGGCCGGCCATGCCTTCCTGGGCGGTGGGCGAGGGGGTGAAGCGCAGGTCGAGGTCGCCGACCTTGGCGGTGAACTCGCAGAGGGCGCGCACCGCGACCTGGTAGTTCATTCCGCCGGCTCCCCGGCCCAGGTCACGTAGCAGACCTCCACCGGCATGCCGTGCTCGGCGCAGAAGGCCAGCCAGCGCTTCTGGTTGTCCTGCAGGCGGTCGCCGGGGCCCTTCACCTCGATCATCCGGTAGCCGCGCTCGGCGGGGTAGAACTGGATCAGGTCGGGCATGCCGGCGCGGTTGGCCTGCAGGTCCTGCAGCAGGCGGCCGAACCAGGCCTTCAGGTGCGCTGCCGGCAGGCAGGCCAGGGCCTGTTCCAGCAGGCTTTCGTCCAGCAGCTCCCAGAACACGAAGGGCGATTGCAGGCCCTGCTTCTGGCGGTGGATGCGGCGCATCTCGTCGGCGTAGGCGCCGCTGTCGAGCAGTGCCAGGCGTGCTTCGAACAGCCCGGCGCGGCGGGTGCGGAACTGGCTGTCGTAGAGGTCCGCGGGGCCGGCGTGGAAGGGGTGGAAGAAGGCGCCGGGCAGCGGGGTGAAGATCACTTCCCAGCAGAGCAGGCCGAACAGGCCGAGGACCAGGGTGTTCTCCACGTAGTGCACCGGCGCTTCGGGGCGGGCCAGGTGCAGCTGCACGCACTGCTCGACGCTCAGGCCGGGCTGCGGCTGCAGTTCCAGGTCGATGCGTGGCGGCGGCGCGGCCTTGGCCTTCGCCGGTTGGGCGTGGCCGAGCTGGCGGCGCAGGCGCACCAGGGCGCGCTCGATCAGCTGCGCCTCGGCGGCGTTCTGGGGCCGGGCCGCGGCTTGCAGGGCCAGGTCATAGGCTTCGGCGTGGCGTTCCAGGCGCTCCAGCACGCGCACCTGGCGTTGGCGGGCGGCGACGTGTTCGCTGGCGGCATAGACCTGCAAGGCGCCTTCCCAGTCGGCCTCGCGCTCCAGTTGCTGGCCGATGTGGAACAGCACGCGCCCGCGACGGCGCTGCAACTGGGCGGTGCCGCAGTCGACGCTGGCGATCAGCGGCAGCAGTTCCTGAGCGGCGACGCCCAGGTCGAAGGCTTCGCGGCAGCGTTGCAGGAACAGGTGCGCGTCGATCTCCTCGCGGCTGGCGAAGCCGCGGGATTCGCGGGTCAGCGGGACGGTTTCGTAGCGCAGGATGCCCAGGTCGGTGAGGACGAATTCGGTCCAGTCCTGGTACAGGTTGCCGAAGAACATCAGGCGCAGGCGCTCCACCTGGGGCGCGATGGCCAGGCTGTAGACCGCCTCGTCCAGCTGCGGGCACCAGTCAGCGAAGGTCCGCGGTGCGGGTTCGGCCTCGGCCAGTTCGGCCAGCAGCTCCGGCTTGCGCAGCTGGCGGCTGGACAGCTGGGCGCCGAAGCAGTCGAGGATTTCGTCCTTGCGCAGCAGGCCAAAGAGTTCCTCCAGGCCCAGCGCGGCGGCGCCATCCAGCCAGCCGGCCTCCAGCAGCGGCGCGGCGGCCCGGCGCGGGCAGCCGATCTCGGCGTAGTCCAGCTTGCTGGCGCGAAAGTGCGGGCCCTTGCGCATGATCAGCCGCACCAGCAGGGCGCGGGCCTCCAGCGGCATGGCCTGAAAGTCGCGGAGGAAGGCGCGTTCGGCGGTGTCGAAGAGGTCGTCGTAGCGTTCTTCCAGCCAGGCGAGGGCGCGGTGGAAGTTGGCCAGGTAGTAGAAGCGCGGATCGGTCTGGAAGGGCATGGGCGAGGGCAGGGGCTGTATCTTTATACAGATATCAGGTGGGATGGGGATTGGCAATCGGTGGGGGATGGGCGGGGGGATTTGTTGGTGGGGGGTTGGGCTTTTCGTAGGAGCGAGCTTGCTCGCGAATGGCGTCTCCCTGTCGCTACATCGCCTGGGGTTGACTCCGCTCCCTCTCCCTAACCCTCTCCCTGAAGGGAGAGGGGACCGTTGGGCAGGGCTGGGTGTTCTGGAGTCAGCCGGCAACACCGAAGGTTTCCGGCTGAAACCATTCCTTCTCTCGGCACGGACTAGCCCCCTCTCCCTTCAGGGCGGGGCGCGCAGCCGAGGGCTGGGGAGAGGGTTACGGACTTCGGCCCTGCTCCGGAGCCAGGCTTGGCACCGCTGTTCGCGAGCAAGCTCGCTCCCGGTTTCAACGTAGGCCTTAAGGTTTCCCGCCCCCGGTCGCCCTGCATTTCAAATCCCCCGCACGACGAGGTCGGGTATGCGCCAGCACAACCGTATCGTATTCCGCTCCATGTTCCGCATCCGCGTGCTCGACGCCGGCGGCGAGCTGCTCGGCTATGTCGCCGACCTGTCCGAAAGCGGCCTGAAGATCCGCTGCGACGTGCTGCTGGCGCGGTGCTTCTGGGTTTGAAAGTCGGCATCGGGGCGCAGGGCGGCTGGCCGCTCGCCTAGACTGGCGGCATCGCCCCCGGAGCCCGCCCATGATCCCACTCGCCGAGCGCATCGCCGCCCTGGACTGGCCAGCGCTGGCCACGCGCCTGGACGCCGGCGGCCACGCCCTGGTCCCCGGGCTGCTCGATCCGCGTCAATGCCAGTGGCTGCGCGCCCTCTACGCCCGCGATGAGTCCTTCCGCAGCCGGGTGGTCATGGCCCGCCACGGCTTCGGCCTGGGCGAGTACCGCTACTTCGCCTATCCCTTGCCGGCGCCGCTGCAGACGCTGCGCGAGGCCTTCTATCCGCCCCTGGCGAACATCGCCAACGCCTGGCAACGGCGCCTGGGCCTGGCGCCGGAATACCCGCCGCGGCACGCCGAATTCCTCGAACGCTGCCACGCCGCCGGCCAACTGCGCCCCACGCCGCTGCTGTTGCGCTATGGCGAGGGCGACTACAACTGCCTGCACCAGGACCTGTACGGCGAACTGGCCTTCCCGCTGCAGGTCGCCATCCTGCTGTCGCAGCCGGGCGAGGAGTTCGGCGGCGGCGAGTTCGTCCTCACCGAACAGCGCCCGCGCATGCAGTCGCGGGTGGAGGTGGTGCCGTTGTGCCAGGGGGATGCCGTGGTGTTCGCTGTCTCGCAGCGGCCGGTGCGGGGCGCGCGTGGGGACTATCGGGTGAGCATGCGCCATGGGGTCAGCCGGTTGTTGTGGGGGGAGCGGTTTACTTTGGGTGTCATCTTTCACGATGCGCTTTGAGGGTTGCCCTGCGTACCATCGCCTGCCGTACAGCAGACGAAGGAGCGTGCAATGCATTACGAGGTCGTGGTGGCCCATCGTAGCGAGTATCCGGAGCCGATCACTTTTGCCAGGGGCGCGTTGCTGAAGGTGGGTGAGCGCTACGAGGGGCCTGAGGGTTGGGAAGATTGGTACTTCTGCGCGGCGGCTGGGCGGGAAGGCTGGGTGCCGGCTCAGGTCTTCGAGCGGGTGGGCGAGGGCGTTGGGCGGGCGCTGGAGGACTATACGGCGCGGGAGATGGAGGTGGGGGTTGGGGAGAGAGTGGTTGGTGGCAGGATTCTTGGGGGATGGGTCTGGTGTTGCCGGGAAGGGGATTCGGGGTGGGTGCCTCTGGAGTGTCTGCGGGCGTTGGATTGAGCCTGCTTAAGAGCCCCTCTCCCTGAAGGGAGAGGGGACTGTCCGTGCCGATGCTGGAGCCGTGCCTCATTGAGGTTTCAGGCGCGGATAAAACGACCAGGGAGATTTGGAATATCGCTTCAGGCCATACGGCCCCCTCTCCCTCTGGGAGAGGGCTGGGGTGAGGGTTGCGGACCCGCAGCAAACACCCAAACCCCCACCTGGGCCCTCCAAAAAAAAGCCCCAGCCTGGCGCCAGGGGCGGGCAGCCATCCGCGGCCCAAGGTCAGAGGCTCCTGTTTTCAGTGACGCCCGAGGAAATCCATCAGCAACGCATTCACCGCTTCCGCCGCCTCCATCTGCAGCATGTGCGCCTGTTCCGGCAGCACGTGGACTTCGGCGCTCAGGCCCTGGGCGTGGCTGGCCGGGATGATGGCGTCGGCCTCGCCCCGGATCACCAGCGCCGGGTGCTCGCCAGCTTCCAGCACGCCGCGCAGGTCCACCTGCTGGCGGCCATCGGCGAACAGCTTGCCAGCGAGCTGACGCAGCGCCGTGTCCACGCCTTCCAGGCGCTTGTACTTGAGCATGTCTTCCAGCATCTGCCGGTTCACCAGCGCGGCGTCGGAGAACAGCTGTACCAACTGCGGCTTGAGGGCATTGGCCAGCCCCGAGCGCCAGGCCCTGCTCGACGCCCTGGTGCGCCACCGCTGGCAGCCGGGCCCCGCGGCCCAGGCCCTGGGCATCTCGCGGGCAACGCTGTACCGCCGGGTGAAGCAGCACGGCATCGAGATGCCTCGGGCGAAACGCGAACCCGCCTGCTCTTCGCACGGCGGAAACCATGGCCCGGCAGGCTCCCCCTACGGGAAGCCTGCGCCTTATACCCTGCCCAGCCTGATGGTCAGCGGCCAGCTCACCTGGCGCGTTTCCACCTCGCCCCAGGCCGCCTGCAACTCCTCGCGCAGCGCCTCGACCGGGTCCTGGCCGGTGGCCTGGCGGTAGCTGGCCACCGCCGACCAGCTGTACAGGTAGTCGACCAGGCGCTGGAAACTCCACTGCGCCTCCAGGGCGAAGGGTGGCGTCTCCACGCGCTCGAAGGGGAAGGGGATGGTTTCGTAGCCGGTCTCCACATGCTTGCGCTCCGGCGCCCAGTAAGGGCCGACCAGGTCGTGGTAGAGGTGGCGGATCAGCGCGTCCAGGCGCTCGTCGATGTTCAGCAGGTTGTAGGAGACCACCGCCAGCAGCGCGCCGGGGCGCGACACGCGGCGCACCTCGGCATAGAAGCGCTCGACGTCGAACCAGTGCAGGGCCTGGGCCACCAGGGTGAGGTCGACGCTGGCCGGTTGCAGCGAGGTGCTTTCCGCCGGTTCGCAGCGGTAGTCGATATTGGCCTCGCGCGGGGCCTGTTCCAGTTGCTTGGCGTTGATGTCGGTGGCCACCACCTGCTGGAAGTGCCGGGCCAGGTCGAGGCTGGCCTGGCCCGAGCCGCAGCCGCAATCCCAGGCCCGGTCGGTGGAGGGCGCCACCTGCGCCAGCCAGGCGAAGAACGCCGGATCGTAGGTCGGGCGACCGGCGCGGTAGGCGTCGGCCTGCTGGCTGAACAGCTGGCGGGTGTCGGTCATGGGGGAGCTCCGGGGGCGGCGGGCGGGGGACTATCTTGCCGGTGGGTGTGGGCGGGGCTCAAGGGGCGGAGTCAGCCCGATGCTCCGGCACAACCGGGAAACACCGTTCGCGAGCAAGCTCGCTCCTACAGGTGCAGGTGACATGCTCTCGTAGGATGGGTTGAGCGAAGCGATACCCATCGCCACGGCCATGGGTTTCGCAA
Source organism: Pseudomonas sp. ADPe (assembly GCF_014843515.1). Lineage (NCBI taxonomy): Bacteria > Pseudomonadati > Pseudomonadota > Gammaproteobacteria > Pseudomonadales > Pseudomonadaceae > Pseudomonas > Pseudomonas sp. ADPe. The sequence goes on along the minus strand of NZ_CP062122.1, from coordinate 7,107,588 downwards.
GCTCAACCCATCCTACGAAAAGCGCTTCGGCGCAGCGGGCATAAAAAAGCCCCGCGATCAGCAGCGTGAGTCGCGGGGCCAAGTGGCCGGAGAGTGGCCAGGGAGGAACCTGTCAGGCCCGGGGTTGCCAGCCGCCGCCCAGGGCCTTGTAGATGGCGACTATGCCGCGGTACACGTCGACTTCGGCCAGGGCCTGGGCGTCTTCGGCGGCCAGTTGTTCGCGTTCGGCGTCCAGCAGGTTTAGGAAGTCCAGGGTGCCTTCGCGGTATTGCACGCCGGCCAGTTCGGCGGCCTTGCGGCTGGCCTCGGACTGGCGCACCAGCACCAGCATGCGCTGCTGGCGCTTGCCGTAGTCGCTGAAGGCGTTGGAGGACTCTTCCAGGGCCAGCAGCACCTGCTGCTCGTAGCTGGCCAGCGCGGCGTCGGCGTCGGCCCTGGAGGCGCGCAGGCGGGCGCGCACGCTGCCCAGGTCGAAGGCGGCCCAGCTGATGGTCGGCGCCACGCCCCAGGCGCGGGCGGCGCCTGAGCCTATCTGCGAGCCGCGCCCGGCGGTGTAGCCGAGGAAGCCGCCGAGGCTCACCCGCGGGAACAGGTCGGCGGTGGCCACGCCGACATCCGCCGTGGCTGCGGCCAGCCGGCGTTCGGCGGCGGCGACGTCGGCGCGGCGGCGCAGCAGGTCGCCCGGGTCGCCGATCGGCAGGGCCTTGGCGATGGCCGGCAGCTGTTTGGGCGAGAGGTCGACGCTGAGCTGGTCCGGGCGCTGGCCGAGGAGGGTGGCGATGCGGTTGCGCTGGCGCACTTCCTCGGCCTGCAGTTGCGGCAGGGTGGCTTCGGTGGCGGCCAGGCGCGCTTCGGCGCGCTGTACGTCCAGTTCGTTGCCCACGCCGTTGTCGCGCAGCTGGATGGTCAGGTCGCGGGACTCGCGCTGGTTCTTCAGGTTGTCGCGGGCGATGCCTTCCCTCAACTGCGCACCGCGCAGTTGCCCGTAGGCGTCGGCCAGCTCGGCGACCAGGCTGACCTGCAGCTGCTGCAGGTCGGCCTGGGCGGCCTGGCTCTGCGCGTCGGCCGATTCCAGCTCGCGGCGCACGCGGCCGAACAGGTCGACTTCCCAGATCATGTCCAGGCCCAGGTCGTAGCGCTCCTGGTTGACGCGGTCCTCGGTCTGCCCGGGCACCTGGCCCTTGCCGATCTCCGAGGAGACGCGGCTGGTCACGGTGGGGAAGCGGTCGTTGGAGACGTCGTCGCGGATCGCCCGCGAGGCCAGCACGCGGTCGTAGGCCACGCGCAGCTCGCGGTTTTCCTTCAGGGCCTGGTCGACCAGCTGGCTCAGCACCGGGTCGTCGAACTGTTTCCACCAGGCGTCCTCGAAGCGGCTGCGGTCGAAGGCTGCCGCGCCGGTTTCGAGCTTGGCCGGCGCGGTGTCCGGCTGCTTGTAGTCGGGGCCGACCATACAGGCGCTGAGGCTCAGGGCCAGCAGCGCCGGGGCGAAGTGTTTCAGGTTCATGCGTGGCTGGCCTCGTGGGTCAGGCGGGCTTGTTTCTTCGCTTCGCGGGCTTCCATGAAGCGGCGGATGAGGACGTAGAACACCGGCGTCAGCAGCAGGCCGAAGAAGGTCACCCCGAGCATCCCGGAGAACACCGCGACGCCCATGGCATGGCGCATCTCGGCGCCGGCGCCGGTGGACAGCACCAGCGGCACCACGCCCATGATGAAGGCGATGGAGGTCATCAGGATCGGCCGCAGGCGCAGGCGGCAGGCTTCCAGCACGGCGGCGACGCGGTCCATGCCTTCTTCCTGCTTGTCCTTGGCGAACTCGACGATGAGGATGGCGTTCTTGCACGCCAGGCCCACCAGCACGATCAGGCCGATCTGGGTGAAGATGTTGTTGTCGCCGCCGGCGACTATCACCCCGCCGATGGCCGACAGCAGGGTCATCGGCACGATCAGGATCACCGCCAGCGGCAGGCCCCAGCTTTCGTACAGCGCGGCCAGCACCAGGAAGGCCAGCAGCACGCAGAGCGGGAAGACGAAGGCCGCGGTGTTGCCGGCGAGGATCTGCTGGTAGGTCAGGTCGGTCCACTCGTAGGTCATGCCGTTGGGCAGTTCCTGCTTGAGCAGTTTCTCCATCGCCGCCTCGGCCTGGCCGGAGCTGTAGCCGGGCGCCGCGGCGCCGTTGATCTCGGCGGTGATGAAGCCGTTGTAGTGCATCACCCGGTCGGGGCCGGCGGTGTCGCTGATCTTGATGAAGGTGGCCAGGGGGACCATTTCACCGAGGTTGTTGCGCACCTTCAGCTGGCCGATCTGTTCCGGGTCCAGGCGGAAGTTCTGGTCGGCCTGGACGTTGACCTGGTAGGTGCGGCCGAAGCGGTTGAAGTCGTTGGCGTACAGCGAGCCCAGGTACACCTGCAGGGTGTCGAAGATGTCGCTGATGGCCACGCCGTGGGTCTTGGCCTTCTCGCGGTCGATGGCGGCGTCCACTTGCGGCACGTTCACCTGGTAGCTGGTGAATACCGACATGGGGTTCAGCTCGGGCAGCGCGCGGGCCTTGGCGAGGATGTTCTGGGTCTGCGTGTAGAGCTCCTCGTAGCCCAGGCTGCCGCGGTCCTCGACCTGCACGCGGAAGCCGCCGATGGTCCCCAGCCCCTGTACCGGCGGCGGCGGGAAGATGGCGATGTAGGCGTCCTGGATGTCGGCGAACTGCTTGTTCAGCTCGGCGGCGATCTCGCCGGCGGACATGCCCGGGCCCTTGCGCTGGTCGAAGTCCTTCAGCGGGGTGAAGACGATGCCGCTGTTGGGGCTGTTGGTGAAGCCGTTGATCGACAGGCCCGGGAAGGACACGGTGTGCTCGATGCCCGGGTGCTTGCCGGCGATTTCCGACATGCGCTTGATCACCGCCTCGGTGCGGTCGAGGGTGGCCGCGTCGGGCAACTGGGCGAAGGCCACCAGGTACTGCTTGTCCTGCTGCGGCACGAAGCCGGTCGGGGTGCTGGAGAAGCCCAGGTAGGTGAGGGCGATCAACCCGGCGTAGATGAACAGGGCGATGGAGCTGCCGCGCAGCACGCGGGTGACAGTGCCGACGTAGCCATGGCTGGCGCGGTCGAAGAAGCGGTTGAACGGGCGGAACAGCCAGCTGCCCAGCAGCTTGTCGAGGATCAGCGAGAAGCGGTCCTTGGGCTCGTGGTGGCCCTTGAGCAGCACGGCGGCCAGCGCCGGCGACAGGGTCAGCGAGTTGAACGCGGAGATCACCGTGGAAATCGCGATGGTCAGCGCGAACTGCCGGTAGAACTGCCCGGTGAGGCCGGAGATGAACGCGGTCGGCACGAACACGGCGCACAGCACCAGGGCGGTGGCGATGATCGGCCCGGTCACTTCCTTCATGGCGCGCTTGGTGGCCTCGATCGGTGTCAACCCGAGGCCGATGTTCCGCTCGACGTTCTCGACCACCACGATGGCGTCGTCCACCACGATGCCGATGGCCAGCACCAGGCCGAACAGCGACAGTGCGTTGAGCGAGAAGCCGAAGAAGTGCATCACCGCGAAGGTGCCGATCAGCGACACCGGCACGGCGGCCAGCGGGATGATCGAGGCGCGCCAGGTCTGCAGGAACAGCACCACCACCAGCACCACCAGCACCAGGGCTTCGAACAGGGTGTGCACCACCGCCTCGATGGAGCCGCGGACGAAGATGGTCGGGTCATAGACGATGGAGTAGTCCACGCCCTGGGGGAAGGCCTTCTTCAGCTCGGCCATCTTCTCGCGCACCTCGTTGGAGATGGCGATGGCGTTGGAGCCGGGGCGCTGGAAGATCGGGATGGCCACCGCCGGCTGGTTGTCCAGCAGCGAGCGCAGGGCGTACTGGCTGGAGCCCAGCTCGATGCGGGCGATGTCCTTCAGGCGGGTGATCTCGCCGTCCGGGCCGCTGCGGATGATGATGTTCTCGAACTCTTCCTCGCTGACCAGGCGGCCCTGGGTGTTGATCGACAGCTGGAAGCTGGTGGCGCTGGGCGCGGGCGGCGCGCCGAGGGCGCCGGCGGCGACCTGGCGGTTCTGCTCGCGGATGGCGTTGACCACGTCGGTGGCGGTGAGGTTGCGCGAGGCCACCTTGTTCGGGTCCAGCCACACGCGCAGCGAGTAGTCGCCCATGCCGAACAACTGCACGTCGCCCACGCCGTCCAGGCGCGCCAGCTCGTCCTTGATGTTGAGGATGGCGTAGTTGGACAGGTAGAGCATGTCGTAGCGGTTGTCCGGCGAGGTCAGGTGCACGACCATGGTCAGGTCGGGCGAGGCCTTGTCGACGGTGATGCCGATGTGGGTGACCTCTTCGGGCAGCTTCGGCTCGGTGCGCGTCACGCGGTTCTGCACCTGCACCTGGGCGTTGTCCAGGTCGGTGCCCAGGGCGAAGGTGATGGTCAGCGTCATCTTGCCGTCGGCGGTGGACTGCGAGGACATGTAGAGCATGTTCTCGACGCCGGTGATGGCCTGCTCCAGGGGAGCTGCGACGGTCTCGCCGATCACCTTGGGGTTGGCGCCGGGGAAGGTGGCGCGCACCACCACGGTGGGCGGCACCACTTCGGGGTATTCGCTGATCGGCAACTGGAACAGCGAGATGGCCCCGCCGATCAGGATGATCAGCGAGAGCACGGCGGCGAAGATCGGCCGCTGCACGAAGAATTGCGAGAAGTTCATGGTTCGTTCCTGGCGCGCGGGGCGCTAAACCCTGGGCAAAAGGTCACCCGCGGCCCTGGGTGGGGCCAGGGCCGGGTACTGCGTTGTCGATGTGCCCCGCTTAGGGGCGGGTCGTCGTCAGATGCGGCTGGGCTTGCCCGGCGACTGCTCGGCGACCTTCGGCGGCTCGCTGTCTTCCACCGCCTGGCGCGAGCGGGCGAGGGCGGCGAGGGTGTCCGGGCTGGCCATGGGCACGCCCTGGGCATCCACCTCGGCGCCGGGGCGCACGCGCTGCAGGCCGTTGACCACGATGCGGTCGCCTTTGGCCAGGCCGCTGCGGACGATGCGCAGGCCTTCCAGCTTCGGCCCCAGCTCGATGGCGCGGTAGGCCACCTTCCTGTCGGCGCCGACCACCAGCACGAACTTCTTGCCAAGGTCGGTGCCGACCGCTTCGTCCTTGATCAGCGCGGCGTCGTAGGTGCCGGAGCCGACCAGCTTGATGCGCGCATAGAGGCCGGGGGTGTAGAGGCCGTCCTTGTTGTCGAACACCGCGCGGCCGCGGATGGTGCCGGTCTTGGGGTTGACCTGGTTATCGAGGAAGTCCAGGCGGCCCAGGTGCGGGAAGCCGTCCTCGCCGGTCAGGCCGAGGTACACCGGGGTGCTGCCGCGGGCGTCCGGGCCGCCGGCGCGGGCCATGGCCACGTACTTCAGGTAGACGCGCTCGTCGGCGTCGAAGTAGGCGTAGACTTTGTCGGTGGAGACCAGGGTGGTGAGCAGGCTCTGCCCGGAGTTGACCAGGTTGCCGGCGGTGACTTCGGCGCGCGAGACGCGGCCGTCGATGGGCGCGGTGATCTGGGTGAACGACAGGTTCAGCCGGGCGTTGTCCAGTTCGGCCTGGGTCGCCGCGACCTGGGCGCGGGCCTCGGTGGCGGCGGCGCTGCGGGCGTCGGCCAGCTCGGCGGAGATGGCGTTGGTGGCGCGCAGGCGGTCGCCGCGGGCGGCTTCGTTGGCAGTGCGCGTCTGGTTGGCGCGGGCCTGTGCCAGTTGAGCCTCAAGGCGATGGACCTCGGCCTGGAACGGGCGCGGGTCGATCTGGAACAGCAGGTCGCCCTTCTTCACCAGGGCGCCTTCGCGGAAGGTCACCTTGTCGATGTAGCCGGAGACGCGCGGGCGCAGCTCGACGGACTCCGGCGCCTCCAGGCGGCCGGTGAACTCGTCCCACTCGTTGACCGGCTGCTCGATGACCTCGGCGACGCTGACCTTGGGCGCGGGCATGTTCTGCGCGGCTTCCTGGGTCTTGCCGCAGGCGCTGAGCACCAGGACGGCGGCCAGTGCGAGGGGGATACGCAAGGAATTGGGTGAACGCTCCATGGGGAAGACTCCGGCATTTTTTCTGTAATGGGCGGAGTCTGCGTTCCAGGCGTCTAAGTCGCTAATCGAACGGGAGCATTCTTATTATCACGGCCAGTGATAAACCCTGTTGCATTATCCGTATCAATCGATGGGGGATTTTCTGCTACTCGCTGTGCGGTGGACCGTTTGCGTACATGGATTCAGGGAGCTTCCAGGTTTCGCTTCACGCCGAACGGTCCCCTCTCCCGCTTGCGGGGGAGGGTTAGGGAGGGGGCGCGGAGTGCAGATTCGGCAGCGGAGTGTCGGCGAAGTCCGCAACCCTCACCCCAGCCCTCTCCCAGAGGGAGAGGGGGCCGTCCGGCGCGGGCGGCGAAGCCGGAGTCATCCTGATATGCCGGAGGCGTTATGCGCCCCAGGCTACAGGAGAGACGCCATCGTAGGATGGGTTGAGCGAAGCGATACCCATCGCCATGACCGAGCAATAGCGGCGCGGGATCAGGCCTTGGCCAGGCGGGCGCGGGCCACGCGGGAGCCGTTTTCCTTGCCGAGCACCTGGCAGATGCGCTGGCCGGCGGCGATCAGGGCGTCGAGGTCGATGCCGGTGTGGATGCCCAGGCCGTCGAGCAGGTAGAGCACATCCTCGGTGGCCACGTTGCCGGTGGCGCCCTTGGCGTAGGGGCAGCCGCCGAGGCCGGCGACCGAGCTGTCGAACACGGCGATGCCTTCCAAGAGGCTTGCGTAGATGTTGGCCAGGGCCTGGCCGTAGGTGTCGTGGAAGTGCCCGGCCAGGCGTTCGCGCGGCACGCGGGCGCCGACCGTTTCGAACATGGCGCGGGTGGCGCCGGCGGTGCCGACGCCGATGGTGTCGCCCAGGGACACTTCGTAGCAGCCCATGGCGTCCAGCTCGGCGGCCACGGCGGCCACCTGCTGCACGTCCACTTCGCCCTGGTAGGGGCAGCCGAGCACGCAGGACACGTAGCCGCGCACGCGGATGCCGTGCTCGCGGGCGGCGTCCATCACCGGCACGAAGCGCTCCAGGCTCTCCTTGATGGAGCAGTTGATGTTCTTCTGCGAGAAGGCCTCGGAGGCGGCGGCGAATACCGCGACTTCCTTCACCCCGGCCTCCAGCGCGGCCTCGAAGCCCTTGAGGTTGGGCGCCAGGGCGGCGTAGGTGACGCCGGGCTTCTGCTGGATGCCGGCGAAGACTTCGGCCGAGCCGGCCATCTGCGGCACCCACTTGGGCGAAACGAAGCTGCCGACTTCGACGTAGGCCAGGCCGGCGGCGCTCAGATCGTCCACCAGGCGCACCTTGTCGGCGACGCTGATGGGCTGTTTCTCGTTCTGCAGGCCGTCGCGCGGACCGACTTCGACCAGGCGGACGTGTTGGGGCAGGGGCATGGGGTTGTCCTCTTGAGGTTCAGGCGAAGGGCAGTTGCTCTTGTAGGAGCGAGCTTGCTCGCGAACCCGCTTCGCACCGGACGTTCATGGTGCAATGCGTTCGCGAGCAAGCTCGCTCCTACGAAGAGCCGGGCGGGGGCTTTATGCCGGGGTTTCTTCCAACTCCACCAGCGCCGTACCCTCGGCCACCAGTTCGCCTTCGCTGCAATACAGCGATTTCACCACGCCGGCGTGCGGCGCGCGAATGCTGTGTTCCATCTTCATGGCTTCCAGCACCACCAGGGCGGCGCCGGCTTCCACCGTTTGCCCGGGCTGGACCAGGATGCGCACGATGCTGCCGTTCATCGGCGCGCCCAGGCCGCCGTGGTGGGCGTGGGCGGCTTCGGCTTCGGCGATGGCGTCGTAGCGGCGCACCTGCACCAGTTCGCCCTGCCATTCCAGGTACAGGCTGTCGCCCTGGCGCAGGGCCAGGTGGCGGCGGCGCAGGCCGTCGAGGTCCACTTCCAGCCATTCGCCCTTGAGCGTCGCGCCGCGCACGCCATCGGCATGGCGCAGGTGCACTACCTGGGTTTCGCCCTTGGCCAGCAGGTGCAGGTCGGTTTCCCCCGGCAGGCCGCTGCGCCAGCCATCGCGGGCGCTCCACGGGGAGTGGGCGTCGTCGTTGCGCACGCGCTCGGCTTCGCTTTGCGCCCAGGCCTCGCCGGCCAGTTGCCAGAATTGCGGCGGCAGTTCGCCGGGCGCCGGCAGCAGTTGTTCCTGGTGGCGGGCGATGAAGCCGGTGTCCAGTTCGGCGGCGGCGAAGGCCGGATGGGCCAGCACGCGTCGGAGGAACGCCAGGTTGGTCTTGAAGCCGCCCACGGCGGTTTCGCTCAGCATCGCCAGCAGGCGCTGGCGGGCTTCCTCACGGTTCTCGCCCCAGGCGATCAGCTTGGCCAGCATGGGGTCGTAGAACGGCGAGATGTCGTCGCCCTCGCGGATGCCGCTGTCCACCCGGCGGCCGGGGCCGGCCGGCGGTTCGCGGTACAGCGCCAGGTGGCCGCTGGCGGGCAGGAAGCCGCCCTCCGGGTCCTCGGCATAGAGCCGCACTTCGATGGCGTGGCCGTTCAGCGGCACCTGCTCCTGGCTGATCGGCAGCGGCTCGCCACGGGCCACGCGGATCTGCCAGGCCACCAGGTCGAGGCCGGTGATGGCCTCGGTGACCGGGTGCTCCACCTGCAGGCGGGTGTTCATTTCCATGAAGAAGAACTGGCCGCTGCCTTCGTCGTAGAGGAACTCCACGGTGCCGGCGCCGACGTAGCCGATGGCCTGGGCGGCGCGCACGGCGGCCTCGCCCATGCCGCGGCGCAGCTCCACCGAGAGGCCGGGGGCGGGGGCTTCCTCCACCACCTTCTGGTGGCGGCGCTGGATCGAGCAGTCGCGCTCGTTGAGGTACAGGCAGTTGCCGTGCTGGTCGGCGAACACCTGGATTTCCACGTGGCGCGGCTTGGTCAGGTATTTCTCCACCAGCATGCGCGAGTCGCCGAAGCCGGACTGGGCTTCGCGCTGGGCGGACTCCAGGGCCTCGGCCAGCTCGCTTTCGCGTTCCACCACCTTCATGCCCTTGCCGCCACCGCCGGCGGCGGCCTTGAGCAGCACCGGATAGCCGATGCGCGCGGCTTCGCGCTGGAAGGTCGGGTAGTCCTGGGCCTCGCCGTGGTAGCCGGGCACCAGGGGCACGCCGGCGTCTTCCATCAGCGCCTTGGCCGCGGACTTGCTGCCCATGGCATCGATGGCGCTGGCCGGCGGACCGAGGAACACCAGCCCGGCCTCTTCGCAGGCGCGGGCGAAGCCGGCGTTCTCCGAGAGGAAGCCGTAGCCGGGGTGGATGGCCTGGGCGCCGGCGGCCTTGGCCGCGGCCAGCACGGCGTCGGCGCGCAGGTAGGATTCGGCGGGCTTGGCGCCGCCCAGGTCGATGGCGATATCCGCCTCTTCGACATGCCGGGCGTGGCGGTCGGTGGCGCTGTGCACGGCGACGGTGGTCAGGCCCAGGGCCTTGGCGGTGCGCATCACCCGGCAGGCGATCTCGCCGCGGTTGGCCACCAGTAGCGTTGTAATCATTGTTTTGCTCCGTTGAAGAGCTGGAAGCCGGAAGCTATAAGCTGGAAGCTGAAGAGCACTCCCGCTTCAAGCTTCCGGCTTCAAGCTTCTAGCTGCTCTTCTGCCATTTCGGTTTGCGTTTCTCGAGGAAGGCGTGCAGCCCTTCCTGGCCCTCGGGGCTGATGCGGATGCGGGCGATGGCGGCCTCGGTGTAGCGGCGCAGGTTGGGGCTCAATTCACCGCTGCCGATTTCCTGGAACAGCGCCTTGCAGGCCACCAGCGCGGCCGGACTGTTGTTCAGCAGGTTGGCGACCCAGGCCTCGACCTTCTCCTCCAGTTCCTCGGCGGCGTAGCACTCGTCCAGCAGGCCCAGCTCGCGGGCGCGGGCGCCGTCGAAGCGCTCGGCGGTGAGGGCGTAGCGGGTGGCCGCGCGCTGGCCGATGGCCTTGGTCACGAAGGGCCCGATGGTCGCCGGGATCAGCCCGATGCGCACCTCGGACAGGCAGAACTGCGCCTGCTCGCTGCCCAGGGCCATGTCGCAGCAGGCCACCAGGCCCACGCCGCCGCCGAAGGCCGCGCCCTGGACCACGGCCAGGGTCGGCTTCTTCAGCAGGTGCAGGTTGTTCAGCAGTTCGGCCAGTTGCTGGGCGTCGGCGAGGTTGCCCTGGTAGTCGAGCTTCACCGCCTCCTGCATCCAGGCCAGGTCGGCGCCGCCGCAGAAGTGCCTGCCGCGGCCGCGCAGCACCAGCAGGCGCACTTCGGCGTCGTCGGCCACCTGGTCCAGCGCCCGGATCAGCTCGGCGATGGTGGCGGCGTTGAAGGCGTTGTTCTTGTCCGGGCGGTTCAGCCACAGGGTGGCGACGCCGCGGTCGTCTTTCTCTAGCTGGATGTTTTCGTAAGTAGGCATGGTCGTTTCCTGGCTGGAAGCCGAAAGCTGGAAGCTGGAAGCGAAAGCCGCGCGACTTCCAGCTTCCGGCTTCAAGCTTCCAGCTTTCTTACATCCTGAATACGCCGAAGCGGGTCGGCTCGATGGGCGCGTTGAGCGAGGCGGACAGGGCCAGGGCAAGCACTTCGCGGGTCTGCGCCGGGTCGATCACGCCGTCGTCCCACAGCCGCGCGCTGGAGTAGTAGGGGTGCCCCTGGCGCTCGTACTGGGCGAGGATCGGCGCCTTGATCTTCGCTTCTTCCTCGGCGCTCAGCGTATTGCCGGCGCGCTCGGCCTGCTCGCGCTTGACCTGGGCCAAGACGCCCGCGGCCTGCTCGCCGCCCATCACGCCGATCCGCGCGTTGGGCCACATCCACAGGAAGCGCGGGTCGTAGGCGCGGCCGCACATGCCGTAGTTGCCGGCGCCGAAGCTGCCGCCGATGATCACGGTGAACTTCGGCACCTGGGCGCAGGCCACCGCGGTGACCAGCTTGGCGCCGTGCTTGGCGATGCCGCCGGCCTCGTACTTCTGGCCGACCATGAAGCCGGTGATGTTCTGCAGGAACAGCAGCGGGATGCCGCGCTGGCAGGCCAGTTCGATGAAGTGCGCGCCTTTCTGCGCGGCCTCGGCGAAGAGGATGCCGTTGTTCGCCAGGATGGCGATGGGGTAGCCGTGCAGGTGGGCGAAGCCGCACACCAGGGTGGTGCCGAACAGCGCCTTGAACTCGTCGAACTCGCTGCCGTCGACCAGGCGGGCGATGATCTCGCGCACGTCGAAGGGCTGCTTGCTGTCCACCGGAATGACGCCGTACAGCTCCTCGGCCGGGTACAGCGGCGCGCGCGGGGGCAGGGTGTTGAGCTTGCCCTGCTTGGTCCAGTTGAGGTTGGCGATGCAGCGGCGGGCGATGGCCAGGGCGTGCTCGTCGTCCTCGGCGTAGTGGTCGGCCACGCCGCTGGTCTTGCAGTGCACGTCGGCGCCGCCCAGGTCCTCGGCGCTGACCACCTCGCCGGTGGCGGCCTTCACCAGCGGCGGGCCGGCGAGGAAGATGGTGGCCTGCTCGCGGACCATGATGGTCTCGTCGCTCATCGCCGGCACGTAGGCGCCGCCGGCGGTGCACGAGCCCATCACCACGGCGATCTGCGGGATGCCCTGGGCGCTCATGTTGGCCTGGTTGAAGAAGATCCGCCCGAAGTGCTCGCGGTCGGGGAACACCTCGTCCTGGCGCGGCAGGTTGGCGCCGCCGGAGTCCACCAGGTAGATGCACGGCAGGCGGTTCTGCTGGGCGATGGCCTGGGCGCGCAGATGCTTCTTCACGGTCAGCGGGTAGTAGCTGCCGCCTTTCACCGTGGCGTCGTTGCCGACGATCATGCATTCCACGCCTTCCACGCGGCCGATGCCGGCGACCACGCCGGCGGCGGCCACGTCCTCGCCGTACACCTCGTGGGCGGCCAGGGCGGAAACTTCGAGGAACGGCGAGCCGGCGTCGAGCAGGCGGTTGATGCGCTCGCGCACCAGCAGCTTGCCGCGCGCGCTGTGCTTGGCCTGGGCAGCGGCGCCGCCGCCTTCATGCACGCGGCCGAGCAGGGCGCGCAGGTCCTGGACGCTCTCCAGCATGGTCGCGGCGTTGGCGGCGTATTCGGGGGAGCGCGGGTTGATCTGGGTATGCAGTAGGGCCATGAAAACCTCGAGAAGAGCGCTGTAGGCTGGAGGCTGGACGAGGACTGGAGCGGCTTTTTCGTCCAGCCTTCAGCCTCCAGCGGCTTTTATCGTTATTTGGTTTCGTTAAAGAGCTCGCGCCCAATCAACATCCGACGGATCTCGCTGGTGCCGGCGCCGATCTCGTAGAGCTTGGCGTCGCGCAGCAGGCGGCCGGTGGGGAACTCGTTGATGTAGCCGTTGCCGCCGAGGATCTGGATGGCGTCCAGGGCCATTTGCGTCGCGCGCTCGGCGGTGTAGAGGATCACCCCGGCGGCGTCCTTGCGGGTGGTCTCGCCACGGTCGCAGGCCTGGGCCACCGCGTACAGGTAGGCGCGGCTGGCGTTGAGCTGGGTGTACATGTCGGCGACCTTGCCCTGGATCAGCTGGAACTCGCCTATGCTCTGGCCGAACTGCTTGCGGTCGTGGATGTAGGGGACGATCACGTCCATGCACGCCTGCATGATGCCGATCGGGCCGCCAGCCAGCACCACGCGCTCGTAGTCCAGGCCGCTCATCAGCACCTTCACGCCGCCGTTGACCGCGCCCAGCACGTTCTCTTCCGGCACTTCCACGTCATCGAAGAACAGCTCGCAGGTGTTCGAGCCGCGCATGCCCAGCTTGTCGAACTTGTTGCCGCGGCTGAAGCCCTTCCAGTCGCGCTCGACGATGAACGCGGTGATACCGTGGGCGCCCTTTTCCGGCTCGGTCTTGGCGTAGATCACGTAGGTGTTGGCGTCCGGGCCGTTGGTGATCCAGGTCTTGCTGCCGTTGAGCACGAAGCGGTCGCCGCGCTTGTCGGCGCGCAGCTTCATGGAGACCACGTCGGAACCGGCATTGGGCTCGCTCATGGCCAGCGCGCCGACGTGCTCGCCGCTGATCAGCTTGGGCAGGTACCTGGCCTTCTGCTCGGCGTTGCCGTTGCGCTTGATCTGGTTGACGCACAGGTTGGAGTGCGCGCCGTAGGACAGGCCGACCGAGGCCGAGCCGCGGCTGATTTCCTCGATGGCGATGACGTGGGCCAGGTAGCCCATGTTGGCGCCGCCGTATTCCTCGCTGACGGTGATGCCGAGCAGGCCCATGTCGCCGAACTTCTTCCACATGTCCATGGGGAACAGGTTGTCGGCGTCGATCTGCGCGGCGCGCGGGGCCAGTTCGCTGGCGACGAAGCCCTGCACCTGCTCGCGGAGCATGTCGATGGTTTCGCCGAGGCCGAAGTTGAGGGACGGGTAGCTCATGGTTGCACCTGCTTTCTTGTACTTGGATAAGGGTAGGGCGCGCTCAGGCGCGCTGTTTCTTCTCGGTCTCGGCCAGGGCCGCCAGGCAGCGCTCCTCGGCCGTGTCCAGTTCCAGCTTCATCTGCTCGATGTCGAGCAGTTGCTGCTCCAGCTGCGCGCGGCGCGCGGCGATCTTGCCCATGAAGGTATCGAGCTGCTTGCGGTTGCCGCTGCTGGGGTCGTAGAGGTCGATCAGTTCCTTGCACTCGGCCAGCGAGAAGCCGATGCGCTTGCCGCGCAGGATCAGCTTCAGCGCCACCAGGTCCTTGGGGCTGTAGATGCGCTCCTGGCCGCGGCGCTCGGGGCTGAGCATGCCTTGCTCCTCGTAGAAGCGGATGGCGCGGGTGGTGACGTCCAGTTCGCGGGCCAGGTCGGAAATGCTGTAGGTGGTCGGCATCGGGCTTGCTCGTTCGTTTACCTTTACGTTAACGTAAACCTGCGTCGAGGGGCTGTCAATCACTTCGCCGCCGACCGGCTGGCCCGCTAATTGCGTGCGTTGCCGGGCAACCGGGAGTCCTCTTTACTGAAGGGGAGGACGGGTGTAGACAGTCCCTGACCAGCCTGACGTCCCGCGCGGCAACGCACCGCGCGGGCAAGCGGAGCCGAGATCGACATGACAAGAACAATAGGCAGCGACCTGCTGCGCGAGGCCCACCGGGCCCGCGAACGCCTGCAGCGCGAGGGCGAGCTACCCGCCGGCGTGCTGCGCGAGGAAATCGACGCCTCCTGGCGGCGCAGCCTGGGCCACGGCCTGGACTGCGGCAGCGGCAACGACCAGGAGCTGGACAACCGCGCCGGCATCGAACTGCTGCTGGAGAACAACCGCCTGCTGCTCGACGCCGCCACTCCCGAACTGGACTTCCTGCGCCAGCGCCAGGGCCACGATGCCCTGGTGATCCTGGCCAACGCCGACGCCACCATCGTCTCGGTGGCCGGCGCCCACGAGCGCCTGCGCCGCATCGGCCTGGAAGACATCACCCCGGGCGCCTGCTGGAGCGAGGCCGCGCGCGGCACCAACGCCCTGGGCACCGCCCTGGTGGAAGGCCGCGCCACCCAGATCGACTGCGGCGAGCACTACCTGGAGCGGCTCAGCCGCTTCTCCTGCACCTCCGTGCCCATCAGTTGCCCCCAGGGCAATCTGCTCGGCGTGCTCGACCTGACCCGCGAAGGCCCCCTGGCCGGCCCGGTGGAAAGCCTCAGCCTGCTCAACCGCGCCGCGGTGCAGATCGAGGAACGGCTGTTCGCCGCCAGCTTCCCGGGGCAGGTGGTGCTGTCCTTCCACAGCCGCCGCCAGTATCTGGATTCGCCCTGGCAGGGACTGCTGGCGCTGAGCCTGGAGGGCCGCATCCTGGCCCTCAGCACGCCGGCCTGCCAGTTGCTCGGCGCGCCGCGCGAGACGCTGATCGGGCGCCGCTGCGAAGACCTGCTGGGCGCCAGGGGCGAGCAACTGCTCGCGCGCCTGCAATCCGGCGCCCTGGGCAGCCTGCAGACGGCCAAGGGCGAGTTCTTCTACAAGGTGCTGCAGGCGCCGCTGCGCGCCAGCGCAGTGTCGGTGCCGGCGCGCCAGCCGCAACGCCCGGCCCCGGCCGCGCCGGACCTGGAAGCCCTGGCCGGCGGCAACCCGCGCTACGCCCGCGCTTTGCGCATGGCCCGCCAGGGCCTGCTGAACGAACTGCCGGTGCTGCTGCTGGGCGAGACCGGCAGCGGCAAGGAAGTGGTGGCGCGCGCCCTGCACCAGAGCAGTGCGCGCTCCGGCAAGCCGTTCATCGCGGTGAACTGCGCGGCCATCCCCGAAGGGCTGATCGAGTCCGAACTGTTCGGCTACCGCGAGGGCGCCTTCACCGGCTCGCGCCGCGGCGGCATGGTCGGCCGCCTGCAGCAGGCCCACGGCGGCACCCTGTTCCTCGACGAGATCGGCGACATGCCCCTGGCCCTGCAGGCCCGCCTGCTGCGCGTGCTGCAGGAGCGCAAGGTGGCGCCGCTGGGCGCGGGCGAGGAGCAGGACATCGACGTAGCGCTGATCTGCGCCACCCACCGCGACCTCAAGCGCCAGGTGGAAGAGAAGCAGTTCCGCGAAGACCTCTACTACCGCGTCAACGGCATCAGCGTGCGCCTGCCGGCCCTGCGCGAGCGCGACGACCTCGGCCAACTGGCCCAGGGCCTGCTGGCCAAGCTGGGCGCGCCCGAGGCGCGGCTGGACGACGAACTCTTCGCGCTGCTGGCCGACTACCACTGGCCGGGCAACATCCGCCAGCTGGAAATGGTGCTGCGCACCGCCCTGGCCATGCGCGAGCCGGGCGAAAACACCCTGGGCCTGGAGCACCTGCCGGACAGCACCCTGGAAGAACTCGCCGCCGGCGAACGGCAGCCCTGCGGGCGCATCCGCGAGACCGAGATGGAGCTGATCCGCCAGGCCCTGGACCGCCACCAGGGCAACGTCTCGGCGGCCGCCGACGCCCTGGGCATCAGCCGCGCCACCCTGTACCGCAAGCTCAAGCAACTGAAGGGCGGCTGATGTTCTTCACCCGCCTGATCGACAGCGACGACCCCAAGGCCCTCAAGGAGGCGCTGCACTGGCTGTACGGCTTCGTCCGCCCGCAGCGCCTGGCCATCCTCGGCCTGCTCGGCCTGGCCTTGTGCGCCTCGCTGCTGGCCCTGGCGCAACCCTGGCTGACCAAGCTGCTGATCGACGACGGCCTGCTGGCCCGCGACTTCCCCCTGCTGGCGCTGCTGGCCGGGGTGATGATCGTGGTCGGGCTGGTCGGCACCGTGCTGTCGGGGCTCAACCGCTACCTGCACACGCGGCTGTCCGGGCGCATCCTGTTCGCCCTGCGCGACGCGCTGTACCGCCACCTGCAAAGCCTCTCGCCGACCTTCTTCGCCCGCCGCCGCATCGGCGACCTGATGTCGCGGCTGGACGGCGATGTCGCCGAAATCCAGCGCTTCGCGGTGGACTCGCTGTTCTCCGCGGTGTCCGCGGTGATCGGCCTGGTCGGCTCGCTGGCATTGCTGCTGACGCTCAGTTGGCAGCTGTCGCTGCTGGTCGCCGTGCTGATCCCGCTGGACGTGCTCTGGCTGCGCTGGATGCGCAAGAAGGTCGAGCGCGAGGCGCGCCAGCTGCGCGAACGTTCGGCCGACCTGTCGTCGTTCTTCGTCGAGACCCTGCCGGCGATGAAATTCATCCAGTCCGCCGGCCAGCAGGGCCGTGAGGCGCAACGCCTGGAGGGGCTGGGCCAGGGCTACCTGGGCCAGCTGCTGCGCTTGCAGTTGACCGAATTCTTCACCCAGGCGCTGCCGGGGACGCTGATGTCGCTGTCGCGCGCCTGCGCCTTCCTGGTCGGCGGCTACTGGGTGGTGCAGGGCACCTGGCAGCTGGGCTCGCTGATCGCCTTCTCCACCTACCTGGGCATGGCTATCGGCCCGGTGCAGAGCCTGCTCGGCCTGTACGTGGCGCTGCAACGCATGACCGTCAGCCTGGGCCGGGTGATGGAACTGCGCGGCGAGGCGCCGGGCGTGGCGTCGCCGGCGCAGCCCAGGCCGATGCCGAGCGTCGGCGAGCTGCGCCTGCAAGGCGTGAGCTTCAACCACGCCGGCCGCAGCCAGCCCCTGCTGGACCAGGTGGACGCCTGCATCCCGGCCGGGCGCAAGGTGGCCCTGAGCGGGCCCTCGGGCGTCGGCAAGTCGACCCTGACCGACCTGCTGCAACGCTTCTACGACCCGGACCAGGGCCGCATCCTGCTGGACGGCGTGGACCTGCGCGAGCTGGACCTGTTCGAGCTGCGCCGGCGCATCGCCGTGGTCAGCCAGGAGCTGGTGCTGTTCCGCGGCAGCCTGGCGGACAACCTGTCGTACAGCGCGCCCCACGTCAGCCGTGAAGAAATCGAAAGGGTGGCGACCCTGGCCCAGTTGGACGGCCTGATCGCCAGCCTGCCCGAAGGCCTCGACAGCCCCCTGGGGGAGCGCGGCCAGCAATTGTCCGGCGGGCAGAAGCAGCGCATCGCCATCGCCCGCGCGCTGCTGCAGGACCCGCTGGTGCTGATCCTCGACGAAGCCACCTCGCAGGTGGACGAAAGCACCGAGCGCGAGGTGATAGCGGCCATCGACCGGCTGTTCGCCGGGCGCACGCGCATCCTCGTCAGCCACCGCCCCTCGACATTGGCCGAGGCCGACCTGCGCCTGGACCTGCAGGACGGCCGGCTGAGCGTGCGCGAGGTGCCACTGGTGGCCGTGGGAGGGCAGGGTGGTTGAGGTGCGGGTAGGAGTGGTCGACAGCGGCCATGCCGTGGAGCAGGCGGGTTGCGTGGTGGCCGGGCAGCGTTTCTGTCTGGCCGATAATGGAGTGGAGCGACTGCCATTGGCGGCTGATGTTTTGGGTCATGGCTCGGCGGTGATCCAGGCAGTGCTTTCCCGTGCGCCGCAAGCACGCTTCAGCGTGGCCCAGGTGTTCGACGGTCGCGGTGTGACCAGCCCGTTGCAGATCGCGGCCGCGTTGCAATGGCTGGGCGGGCAGGGTGCGCGCGTGGTCAACCTGAGTCTGGGGGTGCGCCAGGATCGGCCGATCCTCCGCGAGGCCGTCGCCGAACTGGTGGAGGCGGGCGTTCTGGTCTGTGCGTCCAGCCCGGCGCGGGGCGAGCCGGTGTTTCCGGCGGCCTATCCGGGGGTGGTGCGGGTGACCGGGGATGCGCGTTGTGGCGAGGGGGAGTGGTCGTGGCTGGGGAGTGCGCAGGCGGATTTCGGGGCGGCTGTGCGGGTTGGGGGGCAGGCTGGGGCGAGTCTTGGTTGCGCGGCTTTTTGTGGGCACGTGGCGGCTTTGCTGGGGGAGCGGCCGGCGTTGTCGAGTTCGGAATTGTTGGCGTTGATGCGGGAGGGGGCTATGTACAAGGGCATCGAGCGGAAGGTGAGCTTATGAGTGGGGGTTGGGTTCCTTTCCCTCACCCCAGCCCTCTCCCGGAGGGAGAGGGGGCCGTCCTCAGCGGTGACAAGGTATGGTGCTCTTCCTGTGACATCAGGAAGAAGCCGTACTACCCGGCGACGCCGAACAGTCCCCTCTCCCTCTGGGAGAGGGCTAGGGTGAGGGTGCGGGCTGATCATCTGCACCACAGGCCCAGGCCAGCGATAGGATTCAAACCCCCATGCCCCCAATCCTGATCCTGGGCGCCGGCCCCGCCGGAGCAGCCACCGCCATCGGCCTCCACCGCCTCGGCCATCCCGTCGCCGTCATCAGCGAATGGCGTCGCTTCGCCGCCGTCGAAGGCGTCTCCCAACGCGTCCTCGACGGCCTGCGCCACGCTGGCCTCAACCACGCCCTGGCCTGCGCCGCGCCGCCTTCGCAACGCCGGGTGAACTGGAACGGCAGCGAAAGCGCGCAGAACGTCGAATTCATCCTCGACCGCCCGCTGTTCGACCAGGGCCTGCGCCAGGACCTGCACGACGCCGGCATCCAGGTGCTGGAAGACCGCGTGCTCGGCGTGGAGTCCGACGCCACGGGCCATCACATCCGCCTGGAAAGCGGCCAGCACCTGCACACCCCTTTCCTCGTCGAAGCCCGCGGCCGCCAGGCGCCGCTGAACCAGAAGGCCGGCAAGGCCCGCCGCGGCCCGGAAACCCTCAGCCTGCTCAGCCGCTGGCAGGGCGCGCCGGGGCCGGTGGCCAGCGCGGTGCAGAGCCTGGCCGATGGCTGGGCGTGGATGGCGCGGCTGGCCGACGGGCGCTGCTACTGGCAGCTGACCCTGGACGTGGCCAGCAGTGCGCTGCCGCCCAAGGAGCAGCTACTCGACTACTGCCGCGAACGCCGCCAGCGCTCTGAACTCAGCCAGGCATTCTTCGGCGGGCAGCCCGAACAGGACCTGGAACTGTACGCCCGCAGCAGCACGCCGATCCTCTGCCTGGAGGCCTGCGGCGAGAACTGGATTCGCGTGGGCGATGCGGCCATGGCGGTGGACCCGCTGTCCGGCAACGGCATCTTCCAGTCGCTGTCCTCGGCGTTGCAGGCACCCGCTGTCATCAACACGCTGTTGCGCGCCCCGCAGCGCGCCGAGTTGGCCAAGCGCTTCCACCAGCGCCGGGTGGAGCAGCTGTTCCTGCGCTTCGCCCGCGTTGGCCGCGACTTCTATGCCGAAGAAAGACAATGGGCCGACCAACCCTTCTGGCAGGCCCGTCGCTCCTGGCCGGACGCGGTGCCCAGCCACGCCCCGGCGGACTTCGACGCCCTG
Organism: Pseudomonas sp. ADPe; assembly: GCF_014843515.1. Lineage (NCBI taxonomy): Bacteria > Pseudomonadati > Pseudomonadota > Gammaproteobacteria > Pseudomonadales > Pseudomonadaceae > Pseudomonas > Pseudomonas sp. ADPe. Next base: position 7,087,986 of record NZ_CP062122.1, on the reverse strand, counting down.
CGCATCGAACACGCCCCGGTGCTGCGCGACGGCCTGGTGGACGAGGCCGAGGTGGTGGTCAGCCCCGACCAGCCCCTGGGCATCTGGCACCTGCAGGGCCTGGAGCTGGCGCCCTGGCTGCGGCGCCTGCGCAGCGAACCGCAGGCGCAGGTGCTGGCCGCGCTGCCGGAGCAGCAGCGGCGCATCTTCCAGGGCTGGCTGCTGAGCCAGGGCTACCGCCCGCGCTGATCAGGCCTTGAACTGCTGCGCCAGGCGGTGCTGCTGCTCGGCGCTGTGGTTCAGCTGCTGGCTCAGGTGCGCCGAGCGTTCGGCCTGGTCCGACAGGGCCTGGGTCACGTCGCGGATGGCGCCGATGTTGCGGCCGATCTCCTCGGCCACGCTGCTCTGCTCCTCGGCGGCGCTGGCGATCTGCAGGTTCATGTCGCTGATCAGGTTCACCGCGCCGGTGATGCGCTGCAGCGCGTCTATCGCCTGGCGCGCCTGCTGCACGTTGTCCTGGGCCTGGCGGTAGCTGCTGTGCATGGCGTCGGCCACCGACAGGCTGCGCGCCTGCAGGTTCTCGATCACCCCGCGAATCTCCTCCACCGAGTCCTGGGTGCGCCTGGCCAGGCCGCGCACTTCGTCGGCGACCACCGCGAAGCCGCGCCCGGATTCCCCGGCCCGCGCCGCTTCGATGGCGGCGTTGAGCGCCAGCAGGTTGGTCTGTGCGGCGATGCTCTGGATCACCTCCAGGATGGCGCCGATCTGCTCGTTGCTGCTGGCCAGGTTCTGCAGCTCGCCCATGGCCTGGTTCATGTCGCCGGCCAGGGCATCGATGCCGGCGCTGGTGGCCTCGATGGTGGCGTAGCCCTGCTGGCTGGCGCGCTCGGCCTCGCTGGCGGCCTGGGCGGCGCTGGCCGCGCTCTGCGCCGAGGCGTTGGCGGTGGCGGACATCTCCTGCAACGCGGTGGCGACCATGTCGATCTCGCGGAACTGCTGCTGGATGCCGTCGCTGGTCTGGCGGGCGATGGCGGCGGTCTGGTCGGCGCCGGCGCGGGCTTCGCCGCTGGCGGTCTGCACCGCGGCGATGCTCGGCTGCAGCTTGTCGAGGAAGCGGTTGAAGGCCAGGGCCAGGCGGCCCAGCTCGTCGTGGCGCGGGTAGTTCAGGCGGCGGGTGAGGTCGCCTTCGCCGTCGGCGATGTCCTCCAGCATGCGCGCAAGGCCGAGGATCGGCCGGCTGATGCCGCGGGCGGTGAGGGTGATGATGCCCAGGCCGAACAGCGCCACCAGTGCGCCCAGGCCGATTTCCAGCCAGGTGCTGCGCGCGCGCAGGCCCTCCAGGGTGTGCTTCAGCGACTGCGCCGGGGCCAGCAGCACCTGCCGGGGCACGCTGAGCAGGATGCCCCAGGGCTTGGCGCCGGCCAGCGGCGCCAGGCTGGCGAGCACGCTGACGTCCTCGCCCTGGTCGTAGGTCGGCGAGCGGCCCTGGGCCATGTCGCCCAGCACCTGGGGCAGCGCCGCGTCCTTGAACGGCTGGCCGAGGCCGGCGGCGTTGGCGCTGTCGCTGGCCAGCAGGCCGTTGGGGCTGAGGATGCGGATGCGCCCCTGGCCGTCGAACAGCTGGCGGCTGCCCTCGACGCTGCTCTGCTGCAGCGCCGCGAGGTCGATGTCAAAGCCGATGGCGGCGAGGAACTTGCCGTTCTCCAGCAGCGGCAGGGTGATGCTGGTGACCAGCCGGCGCTGCCCGGAGGCGTCGTCGAAGTAGGGGTCGAGTACGCAGGGCGCGAGGCTGGCCCGCGAGCAGGTGAAGAAGGCGTTGTACGGCTGGCCGCTGGGGCCGGGGGTGGTGTCGGCCAGCACCTGCTCGGTGCCGACCACGTTCTGCTGCTGGCCGCCGCTGCGCAGCAGGTACAGGGTGAAGCGGCCGTTCTCGTTGCTGCCCAGCTCGTCGCGGCCCTTGAAGCGGGCGTCGGCGCCGTCCAGGGCGTCGACGCCGAAGACCACGAACAGCCCCAGCAGCTCCGGGTGCGCGCCCAGGGTGCCGCCCATCTCGGCGACCACCTTGCGCCGCAGCGCCTCGGCGTCGAGGTTGCCCAGGCGCTGCTGCTCGCGCAGCGCCTGCAGGGTGCGCGACAGGCCCTCGCCGAGCAGCAGCTTGTCCTGCAGCTGGCGTTGCAGCTGCAGGGCCTGCACCTGCCCCTGGGTCTGCAGGCTGGCGTGGGCGGCCCCGGCGAACAGCTTGCCGCTGTCGTCGGCGATCACCTGGCTGTCCTGGCGCGCCTGGTACAGCGACAGGCCGATCAGGGTGGCGGCGATGCCCAGCAGGCACAGGCCGGCGAGCCAGGTGATGCGGCCCTGGAGGGTGGAGTGGATGCTGCGCATGGGAGGCCTCCCTGGAAACCGCGAAACCCGCCGGCGCGCCACCGCCGGGATGGGGCCGGCGGTGGCGCGGAGGCGGGTTCGTGGCTTGTGGCTTAGAAGGTGCTGGTGAAGATCAGTTGGGTGTAGAGGTTGTCGTCATTGCCGCCGATCTGGGTGCCACCTTGCTCGGCGCTCTTCTTCGGCTTGTACACGCCGACCAGCGGGGTGATGGTCAGGTGCGGGCTGACGGTCCAGTCGGCGTACAGGTCGATCTCGTGGCCGCCGAGGTTGCCCAGGTCCTTGTCGATGGTGTCGAAGCGGAACCACTGCAGGCCGACGTCGAAGGTCTCCGTCGGCTGGATCCTGGCGCCGACGTTGTGGACGCGGGTGTTGCTGTTGAAGGGGCCGGAGTAGTTGCCCGCCACCTCGCCCTGGAACCAGGTGCCGAAGCCGCGGCTGAAGCCGTAGAACAGCGGGTCGAAGCCTTCGGAGAAGCGGCTGAAGCGGTAGCTGACGTAGGGCTTCCAGGCGGCGTCGGCGAAGGTCCAGCCGGCCTCCAGGTACCAGGCGTTCTCGTCGTCGGCGTGGCGCTTGTCCTGCCAGGCGTACTCGCCGGAGAGGAACAGGTTCTCCACGCCGGCGTTGCCCTGGCCGCGCAGGCTGTAGGTCTTCATGTCCTTGCGGTCGAGCTGGGCGGGGGAGGCGTACTGCTCGTCGATGTCGGTGACGTCGATGTAGGTCAGGCCCAGGGTGCCGGCGTCACTGACGTGCTCCAGGGTGCCGACGTACAGCTCGGGCTTGGCCTGGGCCGGGTTGTCGGACTTCAGGCGCATGATGTCGCCGCGCCAGCCCTGCTTGCCGCCGATGCGCAGCACCGCGGTCTCGTCGAAGCTGCGGCGGCCGGCCAGGTAGTAGGCGCCGCCGCGGTCGAACATGCCGTCGGCCAGGCCATTGCCGAAGTTGAGGGCGTCGCCGTTGATCAGGAAGCCGTCGCCGACCACGATGTTCTGGCGGCCGAAGGAGAAGTCGATGCCGTCCTCGCCCAGCACCGGGAACAGCGTGCCCGAGCGCCAGCCCAGGTAGGCGTCCTCGATCTTGGTGGTGCGCTCGGAGCCGTCGGTGAAGCCGGCGGCGTCGCCGTCGCCCCAGGTCGCCGAGCTGAGCAGGGCGAAGGCGCCATACACGCTGCCGGCGCCGCCCAGGCGCTGGTCGCCGCTCAGGCCGTACTTGATGAAACCTTCCTGCCAGTAGGACGAACCCTTGTCCTTGGTGCCGCTCTGCGCGTAGTTCTCCTGGCTGTGCAGCAGCGCATAGACCGCGGTGAGGTCGGCGTTGAGGTGGGTGTCGTCGGTGGAATACAGCGAGTAGGCGCTGGCCTGGCCGCTGCCCGCGATCAGCAGGGCGAGCAGCGTCGGGCGCAGGACGGTGGATCGGGTCATGGCGTGCATCCGTATCGTTATTGTTGGCAGGGGACGAAACTCCCTGGGATGCTAAGGCCATGGGCGCAGCTGGCCTTGTGCCTGTCTGCCAAGTGCTTGGATGTGCTTGCCAGATGTCTGCGGGATCGCGGAGAGAGTCCGTTTCTACGGTGGGACAGGTGCCTCACGGAAACCTGTAGGAGCAGGCCCTGCCTGCGATTCGCGCGCAGGGCGCGCTCCTACATGGGAATGGCGTGAGTGGCGCAGCGTAGGCGGATCTCATCCGCGAACCGCGCCGGAATTCCCGGCTATCGCGGACAAGGTCCGCTCCTACGTGGCAGGGAAACTCGGGCGTAGGAGCGGACTCCGTCCGCGATGGCTTCCCGGCGGCTCCGGGCCATGCGCTCGTGGGGAAGCCCAACCGGCGGCGCTGTCCGGGGCGCCGACAATCCCCCGGACAACGCCGCCGGCGTGGCTGCTCAGTGCCCGGCCGGCTTGGCGGCGGCGCGCCCGGCGAGCATGCGGCCGAGCAGGGCGAGGAGGGTGAGGGCGATCAGCAGCACCGAGATGGCCGCCACCGCCGGGTCGATGTTGTCGCGCAGGCCGGACCAGATCTGCCGCGGCAGGGTGTTGACCTCGGTGCTGGTGACGAACAGCGTCACCGCGATCTCTTCCCAGGAGAGTGCGAAGCACAGCAGCGCGGTGCTGGCCACGCCCAGCTTGAGGTTCGGCAGCACCACCAGGAAGGTGGTCTGCGCCAGGCTGGCGCCGAGGTTGCGCGCGGCCAGTTCGATGCGCCGGTCCAGTTGGCTCAGGGCCACCAGCATGGTCACCACGCCGTAGGGCACCACCATCACGATGTGGGCGATGGTCAGGCCGAACAGGGTGTCGTAGCCCAGGCCGGGGGCGAACTTGCTGACCGTGGTTTCCATGAAGTACAGCACCATCGCCGAGATCATCGGCGGGATGGCCATGGGCAGCAGCACCAGGCCGATCAGCAGCGCCGCCCAGCGCGAGCGCAGGTACCAGATGCCCAGGGCGAAGCTCACCGCCAGGGCGGTGGCGACCACGCAGGCGGCGCTGGCCACCACCAGGCTCTGGCCCACCGCCGAGAGCCACTCGGGGCTGTCCAGCAGGGCCTTGTAGTGGCGCAGCGACCAGTTGCCGTCGGGCATGGAGAGGAAGCGCTTGCCGGTGAAGGACACCGGGATCACCGCCAGCAGCGGGAAGAGCATGAAGATCATCGCCATGGCGGCGAGCAGGCGGCTCGGCGCGCGGCTTTCGTGTGCGTTCATTCGGCTTTCCTCATCCCACCAGCTTGTCGACGCGGGTCATGCGCAGCAGCGCCCAGATCAGCCCCGCCACCAGCGCCAGCAGCACCACCGAGAGCGCCGCGCCCAGGCCCCAGTTGCTGGTCTGGAACATCTGCAGGTAGACGTACTCGGCGACCATCACCGTCTGCCCGCCGCCGAGGATTGCCGGGGTGATGAAGAAACCCAGGCAGAACACGAAGACGATGATGAAGGCGCCGAGGATGCCAGGAATGGTCTGCGGCACGAAGATGCTCCAGAAGGTGCGCAGCTGCCCGGCGCCCAGGCCGCGGGCGGCCAGCAGCACGCGCGGGTCGAGGCGGCGCATGGTCGACACCAGCGGGAACAGCGCGAAGGGCACCATGAAGTGGACCATGCCGATCACCACCCCCAGCTCGTTGCGCGTCAGCTGCAGCGGCTCGCTGATGATGCCCAGCGCCTGCAGCCAGCCGTTGAGCAGGCCGTTGCTGCGCAGGGCGATCAGCCAGCCGAAGGCGCGCACCAGCACCGACAGCCAGAAGGGGATGAATACGCAGATTTCCACCATGCGCTGCCAGAACGGCGGGCTGTACACCCAGCAGTAGGCCATCAGGTAGGCGATCAGCAGCGACACCACGCTCACCGTGGTGCACAGGCGGAAGGTGCGCCAGAGCACGTCGTGGATCGCCGGGTCGCTGGCGATGCGCTGGTACTGCTCGATGCCCGGGGTGGGCAGGCTGAAGCTCCAGCCCACCACCCCGGCGAAGGGCAGCACGTAGAACAGCAGCAGCACCAGCGGCAGCGGCGCCAGCAGCAGGGCCAGCTTCAGCCGCGAGGGGTTCTCCGCCATGGGCTCACCTCACTTGGAAACGTGGGTCAGGTACTGCTCCAGGGCCACCGCGTAGTGGTCGGTGTACCACTCGTGGCTGAGCATGATCTGTTTGGGCAGGTTGTCCGGGTCGGTGCAGTTCAGGTGCCTGCGGTCGGCCGGGATGAGCGAGGCGGCGGCCGGGTTGGCCGGGCCGTTGCCGAACAGCTTGAACAGCTCCACCTGGGATTGCGGGTCCTGGGCGTAGGCGATGAAGCGCATGGCCGCGTCCTTGCCCGCCGGGTTGCCCTTGAGCACGCCCCAGTTGCTGCAGCCCAGCAGGGCGTTGTCGAAGGTCCACTTGATGCGGCCCTCGCTGTCCTCGGTGATGACCTGGGCGCGGGTGTTCCAGATGGCGCCCATGCTCACCTCGCCCTCGATCAGCAGCTGCTGGGTCTCGGCGCCCGAGCCCCAGAAGGCCAGGATGTGCGGCTTGAGCTCGTCGAGCTTCTTCAGCGCGCGCGGCACGTCCAGCGGGTAGAGCTTGTCCGGCTCGACGCCGTCGGCCAGCAGCGCGGCCTCCAGCATGCCGTTCATCCACTTGTACAGGGTGCGCTTGCCGGGGAAGGCCTCGACGTCCCAGAAGTCCTTCCAGGTCTTCGGCGCCTTGTCGCCGAAGCGCTCGCTGTCGTAGGCGATCACGTAGCTGAGCATGTAGTCGGCGATGCCGTATTCGTAGGCGAAGCCCGGCAGCACCTTGTCCTTGGAGACGATGCCGTAGTCGATCGGCTCCACCAGGTTTTCCTTGCCCAGGTTCTGCAGGATGGAGCTTTCCGCGTCGACCACGTCCCAGCTCACCCGGCCGCTGCTCATCTGGGTGCGGATGGCGCCCTCGGTGGGGCCGCTGCCGTCGATCTTCACCGGGATGCCGGTGCTCTTGGAAAAGCCCTCGGTCCAGGCCTTGCCGAACGCCTTGATGGCGTCGCCGCCCCAGTTCACCACCACCAGCGGCTTGTCGCCGGCGGCGAAGCTGACGCCGCTGCGCAGGGCCAGGGGCAGGGCGGCCAGCAGGCCCATGCCCTTGAGGAAGGTGCGGCGGTCGATCTGCCCGCGGCGGGCCTTTTCCATGAGGACTTCGATGCAGTCTTGCTGATGCGGATTGAACATGAATGCAGCTCCCAGGCAGGGGAAGGCGAAAGGGGGAAGGGCGCGCGCGGGCGCCCCGGGAATCAGGCGAGCAGCAGGCTCTTCTCGATCGGCCAGCTCAGCCACACGCGGGCGCCCTGGTCCAGGCGCGCGGCCTGGTGCTCGGCGTGCACCGCCAGGCTCATGGGCAGCGCCAGGCTCATGGGCAGCGCGCCCTCGGCGGCGGTGGCCAGGCCCAGTTCGGTGCTGGCGCCCTGGTAGGTCTTGGCGGTCAGCACAGCCTGCACCACGTTGTGGCCTTCCACCTGCGGCGGCGCGCTGTGCAGTTGCATGTGCTCGGGGCGCACCGCCAGCAGCGGCGCGGCGGCGTCCAGGGCGGCGGAGGGTTCGGCGTGCAGCTGGGCGTCGCCGAAACGCCCGCAGGCCAGGGCGCCGGCGCGGCCCACCTGGCTCAGCGGGAACAGGTTCATCTTGCCGAGGAACTCGGCGACGAAGCGGTTGGCGGGCTGGTTGTAGATGGCCTGCGGGGTGTCGATCTGCGCCACCTGGCCGCGGTTGAAGATGGCGATGCGGGTGGACAGCGCCAGGGCCTCGTTCTGGTCGTGGGTGACGAACACGAAGGTGGTGCCGACCTGGCGGTGGATGCGCTGCAGTTCGGCCTGCAGCTGTTCGCGCAGGTTCTTGTCCAGCGCCGAGAGGGGTTCGTCGAGCAGCAGCAGGTCCGGCTCGAACACCAGCGCGCGGGCGATGGCCACGCGCTGCTGCTGGCCGCCGGAGAGCTCGCCGGGGCGCTTGCCGCGGTGCTCGCCCAGGCCCACCACTTCGAGCATGTGGCGCACCCGGCGGTTGCGTTCCTCGGCTTTGACGCCACGGATTTTCAGCGGGAAGGCGACGTTGTCGTCGATGCTCATGTGCGGGAACAGCGCGTAGCCCTGGAACACCATGCCGAAGTTGCGCTTCTCCGCCGGGCGCCGGGTGATGTCCTGGCCGAGGGCTTCGAGGCGCCCGCTGGACGGGTCCTGGAAGCCGGCGAGGATCATCAGGAAGGTGGTCTTGCCGGAGCCGGAGGGGCCGAGGAGGGTGAGGAACTCGCCCTGCTGGATATCGATGGACACATCGCTCAGGGCGCGGAAATCGCCGTAGCGCTTGCCGATGTCGATGGCACGAAGTTGGGGCTGTCGCTCCACTGCATTCACCTCGTCTTATTCTTGTTCTGTGGCGCGGCGACCCAGCGGTCAGCCGTCCTTTTGCGCAGTATTGTCAAATCCTCCTGCGCTTCAATCGCGTTTTTTCGCCGTCATTGTTCAAATTCCTTCACCAATCACGCCGCCGCGGCTGCCCTTGCGGAACTGCTCGGAAAGCCGCAGCTCGGCCTTCATCCAGGCCTTGAAGGCCTGCACGTCGGGGCGTTCGCTCTTGGCCGCGTCGGTGACGAAGTAGTAGCGGTTCGGCGGCTCGATGGAGACGTTGAACAGCCGCACCAGCTGTCCCTTGGCCATGGCGTCGCCGCTGACCAGGGCGTCGCCCATGGCTACGCCTTGCCCGGCGATGGCCGCCGACTGCACCAGGTGCGCGTCGGAGAAGACGATGCCGTTGCGCACGTTGAGGTCGCGCACCCCGGCTGCCGCCGCCCACAGCAGCCAGTCGGAGTGGTCGACCATGTGCAGCAGCGGCAGATTGGCCAGGTCCTCCGGCGAGTCCAGCCCGCCGGCGGCGTTGAGCAGCGAGGGGCTGCACACCGGGAAGGTGTCGAGGGTGGCGATCAGTTCCACGCGCAGGTCCGGCCAGTCGCCCACGCCGTAGGCGATGAACAGGTCGACGTCGCGGTTGCTGACGTCGTCGGGAATCCGCGGCGACACCAGGTTCAGCTCCACCTGCGGGTGGGCGCGCTGGAACTTGCCGATCTGGTGGCACAGCCAGTAGGTGGCGAAGCCCGGGGTGCAGCTCACGCACAGGCGCCCGGCGATCTCCTGGGCGTCGGTGAAGCGCCGCGCCTCGTTGAGGATGCCCAGGGCGCGCTGCGTCTCGCGGGCGAAGTACTCGCCGCGGTAGGTCAGCACGATGCCGCGCCCGGATTTCTCGATCAGCGCGGTGCCCAGGCATTCTTCCAGGCTGCGCAGCTGGTGGCTCACGGCGCTGCGGGTCAGGCTCAGCTCGCTGGCGGCGGCGGACAGGCTGCCCAGGCGGGCGACGGCGTCGAGCACGCGCAGGGCGGTCATCGAAGGGAAGCGCATGGGCTCACTCCTGGTGGGGGCGGGCGCGCCGCTGGCGGAAGCCTTCCGGGGTGGTCCCGGCGTGGCGCAGGAAGGCGCGGTGGAAGCTGGTGACGTGTTCGTAGCCGAGCAGGAAGGCGATCTCCTGCAGGCTCATGCGGCTGGCCAGCAGGTAGCGCTCGGCCAGGGCCATGCGCACCTCGTAGACCACGCCCTTGAAGGTCAGCCCGTGGGCGCGCAGGCGCCGCTGCAGGGTGTGTGGCGGCAGGCGGAAGTGCGCGGCGGCCTGCTCCAGGTCCGGCAGCGGCACCCGGGCGTTCTGCAGCAGGTAGAAGCGCAGGTCGTCGGGCAGCGCCTCGCCGCTCTCGAAGCTGGCCAGGGTGGCCGCGCCCTGGGCCTGGCACAGGCGCAGCACCGAGGGGTTGGAAGTGGAGAAGGGGCGCTCGTGGAATTCCCGCGGGATGCGCAGCTCGGCGCGGCTGGCGGCGAACTCGCTGCGGCCGGGGAACAGCTCGGCGTAGAGCGCGGCGTGGGGCGGCGCGGCGAACGGCAGGCGCACCTGCATGCCGGCGCACTCGGCCAGCTCCGGCAGGCGCTGGCACAGCCAGCGCCAGGTGCTGCTGAACCATTCCTCCAGCAGCGCCTGGGTTTCCATGGGGCTGTAGGGCGGCGCCTGCAGGGCCAGCACCAGGTGCTCGCCGTGTTCCTCGCGGGTGACGTGGATGGGGTGCGGCAGCAGGCTGGAGGGCTGGCCCAGGGAGATGTCCCAGGAGCGCCGCAGGTTGGCCGCGCTGATCAGCGCGTAGCCGATCACCCCCAGGTCGAACAGGTTGTAGCGCTGGCCCAGGCGCAGGAAGAAGTCGCTGGCGCCGAGCAGCCCGGCGGCCTGGCGCAGCAGGCGGTAGTAGCGGGCGAAGGTCATGTTGGCGGCGGCCTCGGCAGCGGGCACGCCAAGCCCCGCGAGCAGCGGCGCGAGCGGCGGCAGCCGGGGCCGGGCCTGCCATTCCTCGAGGAAGCGCTGGTACAGCTGGCGCGCGGCGTAGTCGATGTCGGACTGCTGGTCGGGCATGCTCGTGCTTGTTATCTGAGGCTAGCGAGTTGTCATCTTATGCTAGTCAAAGGCTTCTGGCAGCTCCCTATACTCGGCGCAAAACAACAAGGGGAGCACCGACATGACGGCGCCCGATACATTCCGTTCGTCCCATTCGCCTGCCAACCGCCACGCCGACCTGCTGCTGCGCAACGGCCGCTTCTACACCCTCGACCCGGCGCAGCCCTGGGCCGAGGCCGTGGCCATCCGCGACGGCCGCTTCCTCGCCGTCGGCCGCGCCGAGGACCTGGCGCACCTGGTCGGCCCGCAGACCCGCCAGCACGACCTCGGCGGCGCCTTCTGCATGCCCGGCCTGCACGACATGCACACCCACCCGGATCTGGCCCTGGCCCCGCGCTACGCCGACGACCTGGACGTGGGCATCGAGGACCCGAGCCCCGAGCAGCTGGCCGCGGCCATCCGCGCCTACGCCGACAGCCACCCCGGCGATGGCTGGGTCTATGGCCAGTACTGGGTGCGCTACACCTTCCGCGAGGCCGGGCTGAAACCGGGCCGCGAGTGGCTCGACAGCGTCATGCCGGACCGCCCGGTGGCGCTGCTCGACCGCATGTGGGGGACCATGATGGTCAACTCCCGCGCCCTCGAACTGGCCGGCATCAATGCCGCCACGCCCGACCCGCGCAACGGCTACCTGGAGCGCGACGAACTGACCGGCGAGCCCAACGGCCTGCTGATCGACGGCGCCTACGCGCTGATCCACGCCGCCATGCCGCCCACCCCCATCGAGGTGCTGCGCCGCGCCTACCGCGACGGCGTGCACTTCCAGAGCGCCCGCGGCGTCACCGCCAGCAAGTACGTGCACGTCTGCGAACGCCGCCTGCAGGCGCTCAAGGAACTGGACGACGCCGGCCAGCTGACCCTGCGCGTGGAAGCGGCCATCAGCTGGCAGGACGACATCTTCCCGGTGCGCCGGCGCTGGGAGCTGCTCAGCGGCGAGCGCCACTACTACCGCAGCGCGCGGCTGTCGGCCAACGCCGTGAAGTTCCACTTCGACGGCACCGTGGAGCCGCGCTCGTCGTTCCTCATCAGCCCCTGGCCGGGCGAGGACAGCTGGCGCGGCAAGCTCAACCTGACCCCCGAGCACATCACCGACATGGTGGTGGACATGGACCGCCGCGGCATCCGCGTGATCGCCCACTGCACCGGCGACGGCGCCTCCGACGTGTTCCTCGACGCGGTGGCCGAGGCGCGCCGGCGCAACGGTTTCAGTGGCATCCGCCACCAGTGCGCGCATAGCACCATCCTGCACCCGGGTAACCTCAAGCGCTTCCGCGAGCTGGAAGTGATCGCCGAATTTTCCCCGGCGGCCTGGTACCCCACGCCCTTCGCCAGCGGCGCGCGCTCCGGCTACGGCGCCGAGCGCCTGAGGCGCATCTACGACTACAAGGGCGTGCTCGCCGCCGGCGGCATTGCGGTGATGGGCACCGACTGGCCGGTGGCCTCCATCGACCCCTGGCTGGCCCTGGAAACCATGATCACCCGGCAGAACCCCTGGAACGACGACCCGGCCTGCTTCGGCGAGCCCATCGGCCTGGAGCAGGCGCTGCAGGTGGTGACGCTGAACGGCGCCCACGCCATGGGCCTGGAGCACCTGACCGGCAGCATCGAGGCCGGCAAGTCGGCGGACTTCATCGTGCTGGACCGCGACCTCTTCGCCCAGCCGCCGCGCGGCTACATCCACCGCACCCAGGTCGAGCAGACCTTCGTCGAGGGCCGCCCGGTCTACGACCGCCAGGGCGTGTTCGACGGTCCGCTGCAGGCGATGTGGCAGGGCGAAGTGCCGCAGATCATGAGGGACGACCGATGAGCATCCCGGTGACCGTGGTCGCCGGCTTCCTCGGCGCCGGCAAGACCACCCTTCTGCGCCGCCTGGTGCGGCAGTGCGCCGGGCAGCGCCTGGCGCTGATCGTCAACGACTTCGGCGAGCTGAACGTGGACGCCGAGATGATCGCCGAGCAGAGCGACGCGGTGTACGCCCTGCAGAACGGCTGCCTGTGCTGCACCATGCAGGACGACCTGCTGGCCCAGCTCGGCCGCCTGGCCGCCATGCAGCCGCCGGTGGAGCGCATCGTCATCGAATGCAGCGGCGTGGCCGACCCGCAGCCGATCATCCAGGCCCTGGGCTACCCGCAACTGCGCAGGCACATGCACTTGGACGCGCTCATCACCCTGGTGGACGCGGCCCGCAGCCAGCCGCTGGAAGGCGAATACGCGCAACTGGAACGCCGCCAGGCGGCCGCGGCCGACCTGCTGCTGCTGAACAAGGCCGACATAGCGACGCCGGAACAACTGCAGGCCCTGCGCCAGCGCTTCGGCGAGCCGCGGCGGATGCTGCAGACGGTGCAGGCGGAAATACCCGACGAGCTGCTCTACGGCGACCGCCCGGAGCGCGCGCAACGCCTGGCGCCGCTGGGTGTCGATCACAGCCGGCTGTTCGACAGCTGGACCTGGCGCCACGCCGGCCAGCTCGACCCCCGGCGCCTGCGCGCCTGGCTCGATCAGTTGCCGGAAGGCCTGTTCCGCCTCAAGGGCCGGGTGCAGGTCAGCGGCCGCGAGCAGCCGCTGTGGCTGCAATACGTCGGCGGCCGCAGCCAGTTCCTGGCGGCACAGGCGCAGGAGGGCGACAACTGCCTGGTCTTCATCGCCAGCGCCGCTGCCGGACTGCGCGAGCGTCTGGAGGCCAGCCTGGAACAGTGCCTGGCCGCCTGACGCGAGGCTCTTCGTAGCGGGCCCTGCCCGCGAAATCGCGCGCAGGGCGCGCTCCTACATGGAATGGCGTGGGTGGGGCAGCGTAGGAGTGGATCTCATCCGCGAAGCGCGCCGATATACCCGGCCATCGCGGACAAGGTCCGCTCCTACGGGGGAAGAATACCGTGCCTCCCGGCAACCTGTAGGAGCGGGCCCTGCCCGCGAAATCGCGCTCAGGGCGCGCTCCTACATGGGAATGGCGTGGGTGGGGCAGCGTAGGAGCGGATCTCATCCGCGAATCGCGCCGGGGCGTCCGGCTATCGCGGACAAGGTCCGCTCCTACGGGGGGGATACCGTGCCTCCAGCGGGCCCTGCCCGCGATTTCGCGCGCAGGGCGCGCTCCTACAGGGGAATGGCGCGGGTGGGGCAGCGTAGGCGGATCTCATCCGCGAATCGCGCCGATACGCCCGGCCATCGCGGACAAGGTCTGCTCCTACGGGGGGAGGAATACCGTGCCTCCCGGCAACCTGTAGGAGCGGGCCCTGCCTGCGATTTCGCGCGCAGGGCGCGCTCCTACATGGAATGGCGTGGGTGGGGCAGCGTAGGAGCGGATCTCATCCGCGAATCGCGCCGGGACGTCCGGATATCGCGGACAAGGTCCGCTACAGGGTGCGTGCTCGAGCCGCGAAGCTCAGCGGAATTTCTCCAGCAACTGGTAGTACCACATCCCTGCCGCCAGCATCGGGTTGCCGAACACGTCGCCCAGGGGCACTTTCACGTGCTTGCACTGGGCGAAGGTGTCGAATTGCTCCAGGTCGCCGCTCATGGCCGTGGCCATGATCTCGCCCATGATGTGGGTGGTGGCCACGCCGTGGCCGGAGTAGCCCTGGCAGTACCAGACGTTGTCCGAGAGCTTGCCCAGCTGCGGGATGCGGTTCATCACGATGCCCATGGCGCAGCTCCACTGGAATTCGATCTCCACGCCCTTGAGCGCCGGGAAGGTGCGTTCGATGCACGGGCGCAGTTCGCCGGCGATGTCCCGCGAGTCGCGCCCGGAGTAGTTGGCGCCGCCGCCGAACAGCAGGCGGCCATCGGCGGTCAGGCGGTAGTAGTCGAGGACGAAGCGGCAGTCGTAGACGGCCAGGTCCTGCGGGTTGATGCGCTTGGCCAGCGCGCCCAGCGGCTTGGTGGTGACGATGCCGCCCATGGCCGGGAAGATCATGCCCTTGAGCTGCTTGCGTTCCAGCTTGTGGTAGACGTCGCCGGCCAGCAGCACCTGGGCGGCGTTGATCCGCCCGCCGGTGGTGACCACCGCCGGCCGCGGGCCGTGGACGATGTCCAGCACCTCGGAGTGCTCGAAGATCAGCCCGCCCAGGCTCTCCAGGGCCTTGGCCTCGCCGATGCACAGGTTGAGCGGGTGCAGGTGCATGTTGCGCATATTCTTGATGGCGCCGCAGTAGAGGTCGCTCTCCAGATGCTGGCGCACGCCGGCGGCGTCGAGCAGGCTGACCTCGGCGCCCATGCCGCGGCGCACGGCCTCTTCGTAGGAGGCTTCCAGCTCGGCCATGTGCGACGGCTTCATGGCCGCGTGCAGGTGGCCGAACTTGAGGTCGCAGGCGATGCCGTATTTCGCCACGCGGTTCTTGATGATCTCGTGGCCGCGCCAGCGCAGTCGCCAGATGAAGTCATCGACGTCGTTGCCCAGCCACTGCTGCATCTGCTTGCGCATGGCCGAATCGCCGGACAGGCTGCCGGTGACCTGGCCGCCATTGCGCCCGCTGGCGCCCCAGCCGACCTTGTTGGTCTCGACGATGGCCACCTTGTAGCCGCGCTCGGCCAGCTCCACGGCGGTGGTCACGCCGGTGAAGCCGCCGCCGATGATGGCGATGTCGACGTTCACCTCGCCTTGCAGGGTGGGGTAGTCGGTTTCCACGGCGAGACTGGCGGAATAGTAGGAAGGGGCGCGCTCGGGGGCGGCTTTGGCGGGTTTCAGTGCGGCGTTCATTCTTGTGTTTTTCCTGTTGTCTGGTTTCCCTCTCCCTAGCCCTCTCCCTGAAGGGAGAGGGGACTGGATCGGAGCGGGCTTTTGATTCGGTTTCAGCCGGTTGCGCTGGTGTTTCCGGAGGGCACGATTCCCATCTCGGCACGGATGCTCCCTCTCCCTTCAGGGAGAGGGCTGGGGAGAGGGGCTCTCAAGCCTTAAGCCTCAAGCCTTAAGCCTCAAGCCTTAAGCCTCAAGCCTTAAGCCTCAAGCCTGATGCAGATACCACCGCCAATCCTGCTCCCCGACCTCACCCATGAACTGCCGGTACTCCGCCTGCTTCACCTTCAGGTACACGCCCAGGAACTCCCGCCCCAGCGCATCCCGCGCCCAGCTCGACTGTTCCAGCGCGCGCAGCGAGGTCAGCCAGTCGGTGGGCAGCAGTTCCTTGGCCTGGGCGTAGCCGTTGCCCTCGACGGGCGCGCCCGGGTCGATGTCTTCGCGGATGCCGCGGTGGATGCCGGCAAGAATCGCAGCCGCCGCCAGGTAAGGATTGGCATCGGCCCCGCAGATGCGGTGCTCGATGTGCCGGGTATGCGCCGGCCCGCCCGGCACGCGCAGGCTGACGGTGCGGTTGTCGCAGCCCCAGGTCGGCGCCAGGGGCGCGTAGCTGTTGGCCTGGAAGCGTCGATAGGAGTTGGCGTTGGGGCAGAACAGCAGCAGCGAGTCGAGCAGGCTGGCGAGCATGCCGCCCACCGCCTGGCGCAGCAGCGGCGTGCCGGCCGGCTCTGCGCTGGCGAACAGGTTCGCCCCGGCGGCATCGGCCAGCGACACATGCATGTGCATGCCGGTGCCGGCCAGGTCGTCGAACGGCTTGGCCATGAAGCACGCCTGCATCCCATGCTTGTGCGCCACGCCCTTGACCAGGCGCTTGTAGCGCACGGCCTGGTCCATGGCGGTGAGGGCGTCGCCGTGCTCCAGGGTGATCTCCACCTGGCCCGGCGCGTATTCGGAAATGGCCGTGCGCGCCGGGATGCCCTGGGCCTTGCAGGCGGCATAGAGGTCGGCGAGGAAGGGTTCGATCTGCTCCAGTTCGCGCAGGCCGTAGACCTGGGTGGAGCGCGGGCGGCCGCCGTCGGCGTCCAGCGCAGGCTGCGGGCGGCCGTTGGCGTCGCGCTTGGCGTCCAGCAGGTAGAACTCCAGCTCGCAGGCCATCACCGGGTGGTAGCCGGCGGCCTTCAGTTCGTCGATCACCTTGACCAGCACGTGGCGCGGGTCGGCGATGTCCGCCGGCTTGCCTTCGACCGGGTGCATGCTGACCTGCACGGCGGCGCTGGGAATCTGCCGCCAGGGTAGGCGCACCAGGCTGCCGGCCAGCGGGTAGGCGCGGCAGTCGATGTCGCCGACGTCCCACACCAGCCCGGAATCCTCCACGTCGTCGCCGTGCAGGGTCAGGCCGAGAATGGTGCTCGGCAAGGGCCGGCCGGACTCGTAGACCGCCAGCAGTTCCTCGCGGTGCAGCAGCTTGCCGCGGGGCACGCCGTTGGCGTCGAGGATGAACAGCTCGACCATCTCGATGTCGGGGTTGGCGGCCAGGAAGGCCTGGGCCTCTTGCACGGGGGCGAATTTCATTGGTGTTCTCGCATAGCGCCAATGGGCGCGCTGATGGCCTGCGCGGCCGGGCTGCGGCGGGGCAGGCGATGCAATGGCTACGCCAGCTCGCGCAGCGTCGGGCGCCTGCGTTCAGCGTAGTTCCAGCAAAGGGATGGGCGCGGGGCGCCCGTCAGCGTGCGGCGCTATCCGGTGGACGCGCGTGGCGGCAGTGCCAGAGCGCCCAGAAGGCCAGCTCCAGCGGCAGCGAGAGGGGTTGCAGGCGCAGCCAGCGGCAGCGTTCGCGCGGCAGGCGCAGGGGCTCTGCCTGGGAGGCGGAGGCGCTGGCGGCGGCGAAGTGCTGTTGCAGAAGATGCATGGGTGGCTGCGTGGGGGACGATGCCGGCAGACTCGCACAGGCGATGGGTGCTTTAAATGTGAATCTAGTTGAACTCACTTGAGCGAAATCGAAACTGATTGCCGCCCGGTCGATCCGCGCCACCGGCGCCGGCCCTGCCGCCTAAACTGAGCGAAACCCGTCACGCCGCGCAGCCCATGGCCCATATCGTCTTCGCCCCGTCCATCCAGCGCCACGTCGAAGTGCCCGAGCAGGACCTGCCCGGCGCCACCCTCGGCGGCCTGCTGGAGGGCGTGTTCGCCCGGCATCCGCGCCTGCGCGGCTACCTGCTGGACGACCAGGGCGGCCTGCGCCGGCACGTCACCGTGTTCATCGACGGCCTGCGCCTGCGCGACCGCCGGGGGCTGGGCGACGTGGTGGCGGACGACAGCGAGGTATACGTGGTGCAGGCGCTGTCCGGCGGCTGAAACCCGGAGGAGGGCAGATGGAAGACCGATTGCTGGTGGCCACGCGCAAGGGCCTGTTCAGTTTCCTGCAGGATCGCGGCACCTGGCACGAGGCGGGCCAGGACTTCCTCGGCGAGCCGGTGAACATGGTGCTGGCCGACCCCCGCGACGACACCCTCTACGCCGCCCTGGACCTCGGCCACTTCGGCTGCAAGCTGTGGCGCAAGCCCAGCGGCGGCGACTGGCAGGAATGCGCGGTGCCGGTCTACCCGCCGCAGCCGGACCCGCTGCCCACGCCGGCCGAAGGCGAGGCCCCGCAGGCGCCCTGGAGCCTGCAGCTGATCTGGTGCCTGGAGACCGGCGGCACCGACCAGGCCGGCACCCTCTGGGCCGGGACCATCCCCGGCGGCCTGTTCCGCAGCGACGACCATGGCGACAGCTGGACGCTCAACCGCCCGCTGTGGGACCGCCCCGAGCGCGCCCGCTGGTTCGGCGGCGGCTACGACTGGCCGGGCATCCATTCCATCAGCGTCGACCCGCGCGACAGCCGCCACCTCACCGTCGGGGTGTCCTGCGGCGGCGTCTGGCAGAGCCACGACGAAGGCGCCAGCTGGCGCAACACCACTGCCGGCATGTACGCCGACTACATGCCGCCGGAACTGCGCGAGGAGGGCGCCATCCAGGACCCGCACCGCCTGGTGCACTGCCCGGCGCGGCCGGACCGGCTGTGGGTGCAGCACCACAACGGCATCTTCGTTTCCAGCGATGGCGGCGCCAACTGGCGCGACGTGCCGGCGCAACCGTCCAGCTTCGGCTTCGCCGTGGCCGTGCACCCCACGCGGCCGGACACCGCCTGGTTCGTCCCGGCGACGAAGGATATCTGCCGCATCCCGGTGGCCGGGCGATTCTTGGTCAACCGCACGGAGGATGGCGGCCAGAGCTTCCAGGCCCTGGACCACGGCCTGCCCCAGGGCCCGTGCTACGACCTGGTGTACCGCCACGGCCTGGCCGTGGACGACGACGGCGAGCGCCTGGCCATGGGCTCGACCACCGGCGGCCTGTGGCTGTCGGAGGACGGCGGCGAGCGCTGGGAATGCCTGTCCGCGCACCTGCCGCCGATCTACTGCGTGCGCTTCGGCTAGGTCTGCCCGTCGCGCTCGTCCTGCTTCTGGTAATGCGCCAGGATCATCCGCGCCGGGATCAGCGCCGCCAGGCCCAAGGCGCCGCACAGGGTGATGATGCTGGTGCCGGTGGGGTCTTCCAGGCTGTCGCCCAGGGCCGCCAGGCCGATGGTCAGCAGGATCATCACCAGGCCGAACCATTGCGCCATCTGCGCCCAGCGCAACAGCATGGCGCGGCGCGCCTCGTGCAGGTGGAAATCCGGGTGGCTGTGGTGCCGCATGCTCGTATCCTCCTCTTGTTCTCGCACCAGCCTACGCCGCTGGCGGCGTCGGCGGCGGCGGCCGGCCGAGCGGTAGGCCGTCACACAGCAGCGGCGATGAACTCCCGCAGCCACTGGTGCGCCGGGTCGCGGTGCCGCTTTTCGTAGGAGCGAGCTTGCTCGCGAACGGCGTGAACCGGCCACTTCGCTGCATGGGCTTGACCACGGCCCCCTCTCCCCAGCCCTCGGCTGCGCGCCCCGCCCTGAAGGGAGAGGGGGCAGTCCGTGCCGAGATAAGGAATGGTTTCAGCCGGAAACTACCGTGCTTGCCGGCTGACTCGGGAAAACCGGACCGCTCCGAACGGTCCCCTCTCCCTTCAGGGCGGGGCGCGCAGCCGAGGGTTAGGGAGAGGGAACGTCGTCCAGCCAAAACACTGCAGCCACAGGTGAGCACTGTTCGCGAGCAAGCTCGCCCCTACGAAAAAACACCTCACACCTACGCAATTCACTTCAACCGAACCTTGCCCGCATCCCACCTGTCAGAGGTCCGTATCGGAAAACATACAAAGGATCACGGACCCCATGTTGAAGCGTTGGCGCAACAGTCACTGGAAGCACTGGCTGGAAGGCTACGACATCGAATTCCGCAGCGGCGTCAGCCGCCTGGGGCGCGGCAAGCGCCTGCTGGTCGAGGCGCCGGGCAGCATCGGCGAGGCGGAGTTCAAGATCTACCGGGACGAGATGCACATCGGCGCCTTTTCCACCATCCGCGCCACCAGCTTCCACCGTATTTCGCACATCGGCCGCTTCAGCTCCACCGGCCAGCTCTGCCGCATCGGCCTAGCCGCCCGGGCGCACCCGATGGACTGGCTGAGCACCAGCTCGGTGCAGTACGAGCCGGGCGTGTTCGACCGCTACGACACGCCGCGCCAGCGCTACGAAGACACCGACGCCGACACCTGGATCGGCAACGACGCCTTCATCGGCGAGGGCGCAGTGGTGATGAGCGGGGTGAAGATCCACGACGGCGCCGTGGTGGCCGCCATGTCCGTGGTGACCCGCGACGTGCCGCCCTACGCCATCGTCGCCGGCTCGCCGGCTAAGGTGGTGCGCTACCGCTTCCCGCCGGACATCTGCGAGCGCCTGCAGGCCAGCCGCTGGTGGGATCTGGCGCCGGCGCAGATCGCCGCGTTGCCGTTGCAGCGCATCGAAGAGGCGTTGGAGCGTGTGGAGGCCTTGCGGGCCAGCGGCGAGGCGCGGCCGCCGATCTATCCGAACATCGAAATCCGCCGCCAGGGCTGCCGCCTGCTGTCCGAGGGGCCGGTCAGCCCGTGAAGCGCGGGGCGGCACTGCTGCGCCGCCCCGCACGCAAGCGCCCAGGGGCGCTCAGCTCCGGCTCTGGGCCAGTCGGTAGAGTTGCCGCGCTTCCGCCGCCATCGGCAGCAGGGCCGAGACCAGGCGGGCCTGGCCTTGTACCAGCGGCATTTCGTCGGGGCAGTCCGCCAGCAGGCAGAGCAGGTCTTCCAGGGCTATCAGGCGACGCTCGGCGGCCTCGTACAGATGCTCGGCGGGGGCGCTGGCGTCGACGAACAGCACGTCGTCGTGGGGTTGCGAGAGGGTGGTGACGGGTTGCAGGTCAGTCATGGTGCGCCTCCAGGGTGTGGAGGGCGAAGTACGGATAGTGCATGTTCCATTGCTCCTGAGCGGGATCAAGAGCCGCCTCCCGGAAAAGGGAGGCGGACCGTACGGGGGTAGGATCACCGGTATGAGGAAAACGGCAGGCCGAAGCCTCCCCGCACGGTCCGCCACGGAACGCGAATACAGACGGCGATGGATCACTTGTACTCGCGACATGACGCACCACTCCTCATACCAACGGGATCCTACCCCCGACCACAGCAACGCTGCGGCAGGGCGGAATCTATCCAGCGCCCTCGTAGGACCTCAAGGCGATTTCAGCGTGGGAATTTTCACGAAGGGTAGCGGCGCGGAGCCGGCCGAATCGCTATGCTCGACGCCATGAACGGCCAGCTCCCCCTCCGCCAACCCTGCCCGCCGGGCGCCTGCGATTGCGGGCGCGAGGCGCTGCTGGCCGAGCCCCACGGCGACATCCGCATCCTCCTGCTCACCCGCCAGGAAGAGCAGCGCCTGGTGCAGCGCCTGGAACAGCTCAAGGACCTGGCCGACCTGCAGCACATGCAGCAGCGCATGTACGAACAGCTCGGCCTGCGCCTGAGCATCGCTCCCGGCTTCAACGAGGTGCGCAGCATGCGCGGCCTGGACATCCGCATCGCCGCGCAGCCCGGCCTGTGCCGCAAGACCCGCCAGGCCATCCCCGCGGCCATCCGCCGGGGCCTGGAACGCACCCCGGAAATCGCCTGGCGCCTGCTCGACTCCTTCGACCTGCTCGGCGGCAGCCACTAGGGGCGTGCATTTTCCCAAGGCTTTGCTAATGTCGTTAGGCAGGAGATGGCATTCCTCCTCTAACCGCCCCCCGGCTGATGATGCCTACGCATAACCCTTCATGGGCGGCGTAGGCATTGTTCTGCTGTCCATGGTTTGCCCGTGGACAGCGAACATGCCCAACCCATCCCGTTCCGCCGCTTTTTCTCTTGCGCACCGCGCCGTCCCCCGGCTTCAGCGGAGCCGCCGCCATGACTGAGATCTGGGCCCAGGCCGCCCTGTGGCTGGGGCTGGCGCTGCTGGCGACGCTGGTGTCGATCTTCCTGCGCATCGCCACGGCATTGTCGGAAATCGTCGTGGGGACCATCGCCCAGCTGATCATCGGCGCGCTGCTGGGCATGGCGGTGCTGCAGGGCGACGCCAGCTGGATCAAGTTCCTCTCCGGCGCCGGGGCCATCCTGCTGACCTTCCTGGCCGGCGCCGAGCTGGACCCGAAGGTGTTCCGCGCGCACTGGAAGCAGGCCACGGTCATCGGCCTGGTCGGCTTCGTGGTGCCCTTCCTCGGCTGCGCGGCGCTGGCGTACTGGGGCCTGGGCTGGAACACGCAGGCCAGTTGGCTGGCCGGCATCGCCATGTCCACCACCTCGGTGGCGGTGGTCTACGCGGTGATGCTGGAGCTGGGGCTGAACACCAGCGAGTACGGCAAGATCGTGCTGGCCGCCTGCTTCGTCAACGACCTGGCCACGGTGATCGCCCTGGGGCTGATCTTCGCCCCCTTCACCCTGAAGACCGCCGGTTTCGCCGGGGCCCTGGTCCTGGCCGCGCTGCTGCTGCCGTGGCTCACCCCGCGCTTCTTCCGCCGCTTCGGCGGCCGGCCGTCGGAACTGGAGGCCAAGTTCCTCATGCTCTGCCTGTTCGGCCTGGGCGCGGCGGCGACCTGGGCCGGCAGCGAGGCGGTGCTGCCGGCCTACCTGATCG
Organism: Pseudomonas sp. ADPe; assembly: GCF_014843515.1. NCBI lineage: Bacteria > Pseudomonadati > Pseudomonadota > Gammaproteobacteria > Pseudomonadales > Pseudomonadaceae > Pseudomonas > Pseudomonas sp. ADPe. The sequence goes on along the minus strand of NZ_CP062122.1, from coordinate 7,065,836 downwards.
GCATGGTGCTGGCCGGCACCGTGGGCAAGGACCACGCGCTGATCCGCCGCCTGCGCACCCTGACCTTCGGCCTGCTGACGCCGTTCTACTTCATCCGCGCCGGTTCGCTGGTGTCGCTGCCGGCCCTGGCCGCCGCGCCCGCGGCCTTCGTGCTGCTGTTGCTGGTGAAGATGCTCAGCAAGCTGGTGGGCGTGTACCCCACCTGCCTGGTCTACGGCTCGCCGCGCCGGGAGGGGGCCTACACCACGCTGCTGATGTCCACCGGGCTGACCTTCGGCACCATCTCGGCGCTGTTCGGCCTGGCCCACGGGCTGATCGACCAGGGCCAGTATTCGGCGCTGGTGGCCGCGGTGATCGGCAGCGCCGTGGTGCCGACGCTGATCGCCAACGCCTTCTTCCTGCCCCGGCACCTGCTGCCCAAGGGGGAAGCGGAGGAGGGCGCCAAGCCGCCGGCGGAGCCCGCGCGCCACGACGACTTGCGCCCGCAGACGCGGCGCAGAGGAGGTGAAGCATGATCAAGCGCATCCTGGTGGCCTACGACGCCTCCACCGCGGCGGAGCTGGCCCTGAACTTCGCCAACGAGCTGGCCGAACGTTTCGGCGCCGGCCTGCACATCCTCTCGGTGGCGCAGCCGCCGGAGTTCGGCGACGAGGTGGAGACCGAGGCGGTGATCGAGCGCTCCCGCGCGCATTTCCACCACGCCTTCAAGCTGCTGGGCTACAGCCGCCTGCCGGTCGAGGAACGGCCGACCACCCACGTCTCGGTGGGCCGCCCGGCCGAGCAGATCGTGCGCTACGCCGAGGAGCACCACATCGACCACATCGTCATCGGCCACCGCGGCCACTCGGGCTTCGAGCGTTGGCTGCTGGGCTCGGTGGCGCGCCAGGTGATCGACCACGCGCCCTGCGCGGTCACGGTCATCCGCGGCTGAGCGGGCAGGGGAGGAAGCGACATGCTGCAGATCGACATTCCCGGGCTGGGGAGCTTGCAGTTGAAACACATGATCTGTGACTACAACGGCACCCTGGCGGTGGATGGCCGGCTGATCGACGGGGTGGCCGAGCGCCTGGAGGTTCTGGGCCGCAAGCTGGCGCTGCACGTGGTCACCGGCGACACCTTCGGCAGCGCCGAGGCGGAACTGGCGGCGCTGGACGTCAACCTGCTGGTGCTGTCGGAGAAGGACCAGGCCATCTCCAAGGAGGACTACCTGCGCACCCTGGGCCTGCACGGCGTGGTGGCCATCGGCAATGGCAGCAACGACCGCTACATGCTGCAGCAGTCGGCCCTGGGCATCGCGGTGATCGGCCCGGAGGGCGCGTCCTCGGTGGCCATCGGCTCGGCGGACCTGGTGGCGCTGGACATACTCTCGGCCCTGGATATGCTGACCCACCCGCAGCGCATCATCGCCAGCCTGCGCTGCTGAACCTTCGAAGGAGCAGGAAGATGACAAGGATCATTCTGACCCGCCACGGCCACGTGGACTGGATCGCCCCGGAACGCTTCCGCGGCCGCGCCGAACTGCCGTTGTCGGCCCTGGGCCGGCGCCAGGCCGAGGCGGTGGCCCGGCGTATAGCCGAAAGCTGGCAGCCGGTGGCGATCTACACCAGCCCGCTGTCGCGCTGCATCGACACCGGCGCTGCCATCGCCCAGGCCACCGGCGCCCCGGCCCAGGCGCTGGAAGGACTGGCCGACACCGACTACGGCCAGTGGCAGGGCCTGACCCACGACGAAGTCCGCGCCCGCTGGCCGGAAGAACACCGCACCTGGCTGGAGGCGCCGGACCTGGCGGCCATCCCCGATGGCGAGAGCCTGGCCGACGTGCTGGCCCGGGGTACCCGTGTGTTGCGCGAGGTGTTGCGGCGTCACGGTGGGCAGACATTGGTGTTGGTGGGGCATGACAGTATCAATCGGGTTCTGCTACTGCAGGCGTTGGGGTTGCCGTTGGCGCGGTATTGGCGGTTGAAGCAGGAGCCTTGTTGCGTCAATGAGATTGGCGTTGAGGATGACGTGTTTACGTTGTATCGGATCAATGAGACCTATCATCTGGTTGGGCTGAAGGCTGAAGGCTGAAGGCTGAAGGCTGAAGGGGAGGCCGTTTTCAACGACGGATGATCGCGACGGAGTCCGCTCCTACGGTTCCAGGAAACATGGCTTTTCGTAGGAGCGAGCTTGCTCGCGAACGGTGCTCGCCGGTGGCGTAGGTGCCGGGTTTAAGAGCCCCTCTCCCCAACCCTCTCCCTGAAGGGAGAGGGGGCTAGTCCGTGCCGAGAGAAGGTATGGTTTCAACCAGAAAGCACGGTGCCAGCCGGCTGACTCCAGAACATCAGACCCTGCCCAACGGTCCCCTCTCCCTTCAGGGAGAGGGTTAGGGAGAGGGAAAGGCGTCCAGCCAAAACACCGTAGCCGCAGGTGAGCACCGTTCGCGAGCAAGCTCGCTCCTACGAAGAGCACCTCGGCGGTTCCAGGGAACCTCGGGCGTAGGAGCGGACTCCGTCCGCGATTGGATTCGTCGGCCACGCCGGACATCCCGGTGGCACGGCCAACGGCACAGTATCAGGATGACTCCGAAGTCTCCGCTCGCTCCAAACGGCCCCCTCTCCCTCCGGGAGAGGGCTGGGGTGAGGGGGCGGAGCCAACCCAATGCACCATTTCCCGCAGCGAAGGCCTGGCCTCACTCAAACCGCCGCCAGCCGTACCCGCGTCATCTGCCGCAAGCGACTGAGGGTGCGCTCGAAGTCCAGGGTGATGTCGCCGCTGGCCAGGCGCTCCAGCGGCACCGTGGCATAGAGTTGCAGTTTCAGGCGCTTGTCGTAGGCGATGTCGATGAAGTTCAGGAAGCGCCTGGCGACGTCGTCGGGGTAGTTCTGCAGTGGTTCCAGGCCGCTCACCGCCAGGTACGGGAAGCGTTCGATCAGCCATAGGTAGTCGGCCGCCGAGTGCGGGCGTTCGAACAGTTCGTCGAAGTCGAGCCAGGCGTGGTCGTCGTCATGGGCGCGCACGCGCAGCGGGTGGTGGTTGACCTGCAGCACTTCGTCGAAGCAGGCCTGCGGGCCCAGCCCGAAGCGCTCGCGCAGCGGCGCGGGGGCGTCGGCCGTGGCGGGCCACAGGTAGCTGCCCCAGGCGTCCAGTGGCGTCAGCCGGCGCCGGTAGTCCTCGCCCTTGTCCAGCGCCAGGACCTCGAAGCGCTGTTCGATCAGCTCGACCACCGGGCGGAAGCGCTCGCCGTACAGCGGGTCCGCGCACAGCCCGGACGGCGGGTAGTTGGAGGTGCACACCAGGCCGACGCCCTGGTCCACCAGCTGTTGCAGCGTCGGCCCCAGCAGCATGGCGTCGCCGATGTCGTGCACGTGGAATTCGTCGAAGCACAGCAGGCGGGTTTCCGCGGCGATGCGCCGGGCGGTCTTCGCCAGCGGGTCGGGCTGGCCGGCGAAGGCCTGCAGGCGTGCCTGCACTTCATCCAGGAAGGCATGGAAGTGCACGCGGCGCTTGGCTTGCAGCGGGGCCGCGGCGAAGAAGGCGTCCATCACGAAGCTCTTGCCGCGGCCCACGTCGCCCCACAGGTAGACGCCGGCGGTCGGCTTGCGGAACCAGCCATGGCGGCCCTGGAGGAAGCCTTCCAGCCAGTTGGCCAGGTGCTCGATGGCGTATTGCTGCTGAGGGTCGGCGCGGTAGCCGCGCTCCTCCAGGGCCACCCGGAAATGCCGGAGGATGCGTTCGGCGATCGATTCCGGGGCGGCCAGACGGTCGGCGGCGCTCATGCTTCACCTCTGCGCGAGTGGCGCGGGGCGCGAGGCGCCCCGGCCGTTCAGTGGACGAAGGCCTGGCGACCGGCGTAGTGGGCGGTGCCGCCGAGCATTTCCTCGATGCGCAGCAACTGGTTGTACTTCTCCACCCGCTCGCCGCGGCAGGGCGCGCCGGCCTTCAGGTGGCCGGTGCCGAAGGCCACGGTGAGGTCGGCGATGAAGCTGTCGACGGTCTCGCCGCTGCGGTGCGAGACCATCGCGCCCCAGCCGTTGTTGTGGGCCAGCAGCACGGTGGTGCGGGTTTCGCTGAGGGTGCCGATCTGGTTGGGCTTGATCAGCACGGCGTTGGCGGTGTGTTCGAGGATGCCGCGGCGGATGCGTTCGGCGCTGGTCACGAAGAGGTCGTCGCCGACCAGTTCGATGCGCTGGCCGAGCGCCGCGGTCAGGCGCTTCCAGCCCTCCCAGTCGTCTTCCGCCAGGCCGTCCTCCAGCACCACTATGGGGTAGCGCTGCACCCAGTCGGCGTACAGCCCGATCATCTCGTCGGCGTCCAGCAGGCGGCCTTCGGAATGCAGGCGGTAGAAGCCGTTCTCGTAGAGGGCGCTGGGCGCCGGGTCGATGGCCAGCTGGACCTGCTCGCCGGGGTGGTAGCCGGCGGCCTCGATGGCTTTCATCAGCAGGTCCAGGGCCTCGGCGTTGTACTTCAGCGGCGGGGCGAAGCCGCCTTCGTCGCCCACCGAGGTGGAGAAACCCCTGGCCTCCAGCAGGGTGCGCAGGTGCCGGTAGATTTCCGCGCCCCAGCGCAGCGCCTCGCGAAAGCTGCCGGCGCCGGAAGGGACGATCATGAACTCCTGGAAGTCCGTGCCTTGCCAGTGGGCGTGCACGCCGCCGTTGAGCACGTTGAACATGGGCACCGGCATGCGCGTGGCCTGCTCGCCGCCGAGGTAGCGGAACAACGGCATGCCGCTGGCGGCCGCCGCCGCGCGGGCCACTGCCAGGCTGACGCCGAGGATGGCGTTGCTGCCCAGGCGTGATTTGTTCGGCGTGCCGTCGCACTGCAGCATCGCCAGGTCGATGGCCGTCTGCTCGCTGGCGTCGTGGCCGCGCAGCAGCGGGGCGATCTCGCTACGGATGTTGTGCACCGCGCGCAGCACACCCTTGCCCGCGTAGCGCGCGGGGTCGCAGTCGCGCAGTTCCACCGCCTCGTGCTTGCCGGTGGAGGCGCCCGAAGGCACCGAGGCGCGTCCCTGGGCGCCGTCTTCCAGGGTCACGTCCACTTCCACCGTCGGGTTGCCCCTTGAGTCGAGGATTTCCCGGGCGTCTATCTGCTTGATGAATACGGCCATGCCGCTCTCCTTCGGTCGTTCGAATGCTTACGCGGGGTGTTCACAGCTGCGGGCGCAGGTAGCCGCCGGCCACGCCGCGCCTGGACAGCACCCACTGCCAGAGCTGGATGTCGCGGGCGCGGAAGGCGCCGGCGCAGGACAGCAGGTAGTAGCGCCACATGCGCCGGAAGCGCTCGCCCAGCGCCGAGAAGCGCGGCCAGGCGGCTTCGAAGTTGGCGTGCCAGGCCATCAGCGTGCGGTCGTAGTAGGCGCCGAAGTTGTGCAGGTCCTCGACCACGAAGAGGCCGTCCGCGGCGTCGCCGACCTGGCCGATGGAGGGCAGGTCGCCGTTGGGGAAGATGTAGCGGTCGATCCATGGATCGGGCCGGGCGCGGCGTTCGTTCTTGCCGATGCTGTGCAGCAGGAACAGGCCGTCGTCGGCCAGGCAGCGCTGGGCCACCTGCATGAACGCGCGGTGGTTCTTGTGCCCGACGTGCTCGAACATGCCGACGCTGGCGATGCGGTCGAACTTGCCGGTCAGGGTGCGGTAGTCCTGCAGGCGGAACTCCACGGGCAGGTCGCGGTAGCGGTCGCTGGCCCAGTTCGCCTGCTCCTGGGAGACGGTCACGCCCACGCATTCCACGCCATGGTGCTGGGCGGCATAGGCCATCAGGCTGCCCCAGCCGCAGCCGATGTCGAGCAGGCGCATTCCCGGTTCCAGCCGCAGCTTGCGGCAGATCAGTTCCAGCTTGGCTTCCTGGGCCTGTTCCAGGGTGGTGGCCGCTTCCCAGTAGCCGCAGCTGTAGGTCATGCGCGGGTCGAGCATGGCCTGGTAGAGCGCGTTGCTCAGGTCGTAGTGGCGCCGGCCCACCTGCCAGGCGCGCCTGGCGTTCTGCAGGTTGAGCAGGCGGTAGCGCAGGGCGTGGGCGAGCAGGCGCCAGGGCTGCACTTCGCGGTCGAGCCGGGCGCGCAGCAGGCGGTGGAAGAATTCGTCCAGGTGCTGCGCGTCCCAGTCGCCGTCCATGTAGCTTTCACCCAGGCCCAGGCTGCCCTGGCCCAGCGCGCGCTCGAACACGCGCGGGCGCAGCACCTGCATGTCCCAGGGGCGCTGGCCGTTGATCTGGATGCCGGCCTTGTGCAGCAGGCCGGCGGCGAGCTCTCGCAGTTCCGGATTTTCCCCGGGCTGTGGCTCCACTGACGGGGTTCCCAGAATCTCGCTCATACCAGACTCCTCGTGTCGTCGACAGGCAACGCTGGTGTGCTACTTACGGTTGCGTATGTCGTTGCAAGGGCTTGGGTGCGTTGTGCGGTTAGCGTCTCTCGGTAGAAGCCAACGCGATAGATGCTCACCCCGATGGCCAGGCTGGCGTATCGCAGGCAGCAGTATGTATCCCAGGCCTCGTGAGGCTCCGAGAACACCAGGTAGCGGGCGGCGCTTTCGATTAGCAGGGCGGAACGCTTCAGCCCTTGGGTGAACAACAATCGGGCAAGATGTTCTTGTTGTTCACGGGCGATATTGAGCGCCGTGGGATAGGTGATTTTTAGAAGGATGTATTGAGCGGGAAGCTGCTGAAGGAAGGCTTCCAGGTCATCGGAGACGACACTGGTGACTGACGAGGACCAAGCAAGACCAGACTCATGATGCAGAGGGGTTCCCACATTTACCTCCAGGTATTGGACCAGCGCGTGCCCTATGGCGAATCGCGACTGGCGAGGGGACTACCTGAACGAAGTGGGGCGGCAGATACGAAAAATGCCTACCGCTCCCGCCTTCGCGAGTTCGGTAGGCATCATCAGCTGACGGCGTCAGCGGTTAACGGAGAATGCCATCTCCTGTGAAAACTCTATCACCGGCTCCCGGGCTTGCAAGAAATCTGGGGCCTTCGGGGCATCAGTCCTCCAGCAGCGCTTTGTTGCGCACTGCGCCCTTGTCGGCGCTGGTGGCCATCAGGGCGTAGGCTTTCAACGCGGTGCTGACGCGGCGTGCACGCGGTTGCGCCGGCTTCCAGCCCTTCTTGTCCTGCTCGATGCGGCGGGCGGCGAGTTCTTCGTCGCTGACCAGCAGGTTGATGCTGCGGTTGGGGATGTCGATCAGCACCTTGTCGCCATCGTTGACCAGGCCGATGGCGCCGCCCGCGGCGGCTTCCGGCGAGGCGTGGCCGATGGACAGGCCCGAGGTGCCGCCGGAGAAGCGGCCGTCGGTGAGCAGGGCGCATTGCTTGCCCAGGCCCTTGGACTTCAGGTAGCTGGTGGGGTAAAGCATTTCCTGCATGCCCGGGCCGCCTTTCGGGCCTTCGTAGCGGATGATCACGATGTCGCCCGGCTTCACTTGGTCGGCGAGGATGCCTTTCACCGCGGCGTCCTGGCTTTCGAAGATTTTCGCCGTGCCCTCGAAGACGTAGAGGGATTCGTCGACACCGGCGGTCTTCACCACGCAGCCATCCAGCGCGATGTTGCCGTACAGCATGGCCAGGCCGCCTTCCTGCGAATAAGCGTGCTCGACGCTGCGGATGCAGCCTTCGGCGCGGTCGTCGTCCAGGCTCGGCCAGCGGGTGTTCTGGCTGAATGCGGTCTGCGTCGGGATGCCGGCGGGGCCTGCCTTGAAGAAGGTGTGGACGGCTTCGTCGCGGGTCTGGGTGATGTCCCACTGGGCGATGGCGTCCGCCATGCTCGGACTGTGCACGGTCGGCACGTCGGTGTGCAGCAGGCCGCCGCGGGCCAGCTCGCCGAGGATGGAGAAGATGCCGCCGGCGCGGTGCACGTCTTCCAGGTGGTACTTCTGGATGTTCGGCGCCACCTTGCACAGTTGCGGCACCTTGCGCGACAGGCGGTCGATGTCGCGCAGGTCGAACGGCACCTCGCCCTCCTGGGCGGCGGCCAGCAGGTGCAGGATGGTGTTGGTCGAACCGCCCATGGCGATGTCCAGGCTCATGGCGTTCTCGAAGGCGAGCACGTTGGCGATGCTGCGCGGCAAGACCGAGGCGTCGCCTTCGCCGTAGTAGCGCTGGCACAGCTCCACGGCCAGGCGCCCGGCACGCAGGAACAACTGCTCGCGGTCGGCGTGGGTGGCCAGGGTGGTGCCGTTGCCCGGCAGGGCCAGGCCCAGGGCTTCCACCAGGCAGTTCATCGAATTGGCGGTGAACATGCCGGAGCAGGAGCCACAGGTGGGGCAGGCTCTGCGCTCGTACTCGGCGACCTGCTCGTCGGAGCAACTGCCATCGGCGGCCGCGACCATGGCATCGATCAGGTCCAGCCCGTGGCTGGCCAGCTTGGTCTTGCCGGCTTCCATCGGGCCGCCGGAGACGAACACCACCGGGATGTTCAGGCGCAGGGCGGCCATCAGCATGCCGGGGGTGATCTTGTCGCAGTTGGAGATGCAGACGATGGCGTCGGCGCAGTGGGCGTTGACCATGTATTCCACGGAGTCGGCGATGATCTCGCGGCTCGGCAGGGAATAGAGCATGCCGTCATGGCCCATGGCGATGCCGTCGTCGACGGCTATGGTGTTGAATTCCTTGGCCACGCCCCCGGCCTTCTCGATCTCGCGGGCGACCAGTTGGCCCAGGTCCTTCAGGTGCACGTGGCCGGGCACGAACTGGGTGAAGGAGTTGGCGATGGCGATGATCGGCTTCTTGAAGTCTTCGTCCTTCATCCCGGTGGCGCGCCAGAGGGCGCGGGCGCCGGCCATGTTGCGGCCGTGGGTGGAGGTTTTCGAGCGGTAATCGGGCATGGTGGGTCCTGTTGGCTAATCAGATGATTTCTTGTCTTGTGTTGTTCAATCGTTGAGCACGAGATTCACTAGCAGTACCAAGATCATGGCGATGAGCGGTGGAAGCACTACGCAGATGAAAAGCTCAGGTATCTCGCTGAAAGCCAGGGAGCGCTGCCCCTGGGTGTAGAAGCTGACGATCTCTGCAAGCTTGGAAGAGCAAGCTGCGATGCCGCCGCAGAAGCAGAGCGCCGCCGAGCATTGCCGATAGGCACTTATGGCGAGTCGGACAAGCGCCCATGCCAGGCCAATGCTCAGTGGTACCAGCCCGACCAGGCCGGCGGCCGACTGGGCGAAAAGCCAGCCACCAAGCAGACCGAGTGACAAATAGCTTGCTTCCAGGCGCAGTGGGAGCGCAGGTAACCAAGTCGCCCTGGGCTGGGTAATGCTGTCGTTCAATGGCTCGCTCCATAGGCGGCCACCGCCTTGCGGATTTCCTCGCGGGCGTCGTCCAGGCTGCCCCAGCGCTCCATGCGCACCCATTTGCCGGGTTCGAGGGTCTTGTAGTTCTCGAAGAAGTGCTGGATCTGCTTGAGCAGCAGGTCGCTCAGGTCGCCGCACTGGCGCAGGTTGGCGTACAGGGTGCTGAGCTTGTCGTGGGGCACGGCGATGATCTTGGCGTCCGGCCCGGCTTCGTCGGTCATGTACATCACGCCGAGCGGGCGGCAGCGCAATACCGTACCGGGCGCGACCGGGCAGGGGGCGACGACCAGGATGTCCAGCGGGTCGCCGTCCTCGCTCAGGGTGGATGGAATGAAGCCGTAGTTGGCCGGGTAGAACATCGGCGTGCTGAGGAAGCGGTCGACGAACAGCTGGCCGCTGGCCTTGTCCAGCTCGTACTTGATCGGCGCATGGTTGGCCGGGATTTCGATCACGGCGTAGAGATCGTCCGGGATGCCCAGGCCGGCGGGGAGGTCGGTGAAGCTCATGTCGCGGGTCTCCGTAAACGTCAGGTGGCGGGGGTGTCGCGGTCGGCCTTGCGCTTGCCCACGGCGCCCATTTCCACCGGGGTCTTCACGTAGAACAGGGCGAGGTCCTCGGCCTCCAGGCGTTCGAACAGGCGCTCGCACTCGTCCTCGGTGACGGCCAGGCAGATTTCCACCGGCTGGTCGGCCAGTTCGAAGAAGTGGTAGGAGTGCACCCGCCCGGCGTGGCCGAAGCCTTCGGCGCCGACGACCAGGGTGGCGCCCTTGAGCTTCATGCCCCGGGCCAGGTCGACCATCCAGTCGGTGATCAGCTTGCCGCCGTGGCGGCGGCTCTGTTGGGTGAAGAATGTCACCAGGTAGCCTTTCATGATTGCGCCTCCGTCAGCGTGCGCCCAGCAATGTGTAGGTTAGAACGCCCGCGGCCGTTGCCAGCAGCGAACCTACGACGTGCACCGCGATTTCCCCCAGCGCCCAGGCCACGCGGCCGGTCTGCAGCAGCGAGAAGGTTTCCGCGGAAAAGGTCGAGAAGGTGGTCAGGCCGCCGCAGAAGCCGGTGATCAGCAGCAGGCGCCATTCCGGGCTGAGGCTAGGGTTGGCGGCAAAGAAGGCCACGGCCAGGCCGACGACGTAGCCGCCGATCATGTTGGCGGCCCAGGTGCCCGGCGGAATGGTGGGGAACAGGGCGTTGAGCTGCAGGCCGAGGAACCAGCGCAGCAGGCAGCCGATGGAGCCGCCGAGGACGATCACCAGGATGGATTTCAACATGCCGGCGAGCCCCCATGGAAAGAGGGTACGGGCGATGCGGGGGAGGGGAATGGGTGGGGTGTTGCGGTCACGGTCCGGTCCTTTTGCAAAAGGACAGGACGCACACCTACGCACCCTGTCCAGGGTTCACGTAGGCATCATCAGCACGAAGGCGGTTATGAGGAGGAATGCCATCTCCTACCGTAAAAACTAGCATTTTTACCTCTTCGGGGAAAACCCCCTGGATAGCCGATCGCAGCTGTACAACCCACTCACGCCGTCAAGCTGGACAAAATCCGTTTCTATCTTTCTCCCCAACTGTAACCATAAGCTTATATTTTTTCATTCCTTTAAGATGTAACAATCGTAACATTAGGATTGCACATCATGACGAACCAGAACTGGCTCCTCCTCACCTACAAGGTTCCTTCTGAGCCCGCCAAGAAGCGCATCGCGCTGTGGCGCAAGCTCAAGGGCATGGGCGCTGTGTACCTGCAGAACGGTGTATGCCTGCTGCCCAAGAACGACGAACACGTGCGCCAGCTGAAGATGCTGGAGCACGAGATCGATGCGATGTCCGGCGACTCTGTGATCCTGGAGACCGTCGCTCTGGATCGGCTGCAGGAGGACAAGGTCGTCGGCCGCTTCAAGGCTGACCGTGATGAGGAATACCGCGAGTTGCTCGACAAGTGCGATGACTTCGAGGCGGAGATCGCCAAGGAGACCGCGGCCTGCCACTTCACCTATGCCGAGCTGGAAGAGAACGATGTCGACCTGAAGAAGCTGCAGAACTGGTTGGAGAAGATCCGCAAGCTGGATTTCTACGGCGCGCCACTGCTGGTGGAAGCGGAGCAGCGCCTGCAGCACTGCGAAACCTTACTGGATACCTACGCCCAGCGCGTGTTCGAGGCGCAGGACGAAAACCGATGACCTGAAAGAGGTGCTCCATGCAGTTGAAAGTGCTGACGTACAACACCCTGTTCGCCGGCCGTGACGGTGCCGATACCCGTCGGGCCGCGGCACAGATTGGCTTGGTGCGGGAGCTGGAACCCGATGTCTTCCTGATGCAGGAGGCCCGTGGATTCGATGCGAATGGGGGGAGCTGGTTGTATGACATGGAGCACCAGCTTCAAATGCGAGGCTTTCTGGCCCTGGCGCCAAGGACGGGGCAGCATCTTGCGATCTTTATTCGGCAGCCTCTGAGGCCGCTCTCGTTCGAGAGCGATCCGTCCAACTTTCATCACAGCGTTGCATCTTTGAGGGTGGCATTGCCCGGGATCAAGCAGAGCCTGCACCTGACGAGTGTCCATTTGTGCCCGAATGGCGTGGATGTCAGGCGTCGCGAGGCTGCCTATCTGGCCGTGCAGGCCACCCCCGGTGAGTACCGGCTCCTTGCAGGAGACTTCAACTCGGCATCTCCGCATGATCCGGAGCCGCGGGGATTCGATCTGCTGGCTGCCCATCACCGTATTCGCTACGCCGGTGATGGGCGTCACGCTGATAGGACGGTACTTGCAACGCTCGAAACGGCTGGTTGGGTCGATGTAGGGCACCTTCTCCAGCCAGCGCCGACACCCACGGTGCCAACGGCGGCATATACCAACGCCGAGTTCGCGCAGATGCGGTGTGACTACGTTCTGGCTACACCAGCCCTCGCCAGTAAGGCCGTTGGCTACCAAGTGATTCGTACGCCTGCCACCGACAGTGCCTCCGATCACTATCCGGTCCTGGCGACATTCGAGATTTGACCATGATTCCGCCGACGTTAGCGCAGCGGCTGGGATTACGTGCTCCTTACCATCGAGATCGCATGATGAGCCAGTATCAAGAACGCCCCTTGGAAAAAAACGACACCTCTCAAAGCAGCACAAGCCGATCGACCTGGCTCAATAGAACTGTCGCGGGGGCGGGGTTGACCAGCGCCCTGGGCGATTTCTGCTACGAGACCACCACCGTGATCCTGCCGGGGTTCCTGGCGGTGCTCGGGGTGCCCGCCGCCGCGCTGGGCACCATCGAGGGCATCGCCGATGCCCTGGCCGCCTACACCAAGATGTTCTCCGGCTACATCGCCGACAAGCTGGGGCATCGCAAGCTACTGGTGGTGATCGGCTACGGGTTGACGCCGGTCGGCCAGGTGCTGCTGGCCCTGGCGCTGGGCTGGCCACTGATCCTCCTCGGGCGGCTGGTGTCCTGGTTCGGCAAGGGGCTGCGCGGGCCATTGCGCGATGTCATCGTGATCCAGGCGGTGACTGCCGAGACCCGCGGCCGGGCCTTCGGCTTCCATCGTGCGATGGATACTGTGGGCGCCGTGGCCGGGCCCCTGCTGGGCGTCGCGCTGCTCGGCTGGGCCCAGCAGTTGCACTGGGACGATGACAGCGGGCCGTTCCGCCTGGTGCTGTGGCTGAGCGTGATTCCCGGTGTGCTCGCCGTGCTGGCGTTCCTGACCCTGGTGCGCGACCCGCAGCATTCGCCGAACCCGCAACTGAAACTGCTGCAGACGCTGAAGGGCCTGCCCCTGCGCTTCAAGCGCTACCTGGGGGCGGTCGGGCTGTTCGGCGTCGGTGATTTCAGTCACAGCCTGTTGATACTCGCTGCCACGCAATTGCTCAGCGATACCCTGGGCGTGGTCCAGGCGGCACAGGTCGCCGGCCTGCTGTATGTCTGGCGCAACCTGGTCCAGGTTCTGACGTCCTATCCCATCGGTGTGTTGGCGGATCGTTTGGGATCGCTGCCGGTACTTGTCGCAGGGTATGCCCTGGGTAGCTTGACGGCGTTGCTGGCAGCACTGGCCTTCTGGCTGCGGCTGGACAGCGTGCCATTGCTGGCGCTGCTCTTCACCGTCGCGGGCCTGTACGTGTCGGTGCAGGAGGCCCTGGAGTCCACCGTGACCGCCGATATGGTGGAGCCGGAGACTCTGGCCCTGAGCTACGGTGCGCTCGGCACGGTGAACGGTACGGCGAAGTTCGTTTCGAGCGCTACTGTCGGTTTGCTCTGGACCTCCGTTTCGCCCGTACTCGCTTTTCTGCTGGCGGCGGTACTGATGGTCGCCGGTACCGGAGCGTTGGCACGGATGTCCGGTACTGCCGGACGTTGAGGGGGCTTGCTACGGTGGTGCTGGTGACGAGTAGCGGTCGTCGCCCGGGGCCAGATTCCCGATCCGCTGGCCGACGTACCAGAGGATTGGAACAGCCGCCAACTGGCTGAGTACGCAGAACGCCACGGTCGCCGCCAGCGAGTGATCGTAGAGGATGCCGATGAGACTGCTGCCGGCGAACCACGCGATGCCGTAGCCGGCGGTGAACAGGCCGAAGGCCGAGGCACGGCGGGTGCTGGGCACCATGGGGGCGACGGCGGCGGGGATGATGGATTCGTGCACGCCCATGCCCATACCCCAGATCGCCGCTCCCCAGAGCGCGCACCAGAAGCCGCCGAGCAGCGTCAGCGGGGCGAAGGCGCTGCTCGCCAGTGTCAGGCCGACCAGCACCTTGAAGCCGTAACGGTCGAACAGGCGGCCGAACAGCAGGGAACCACAGCCGCTCACGCCCATCGCCACCGCGTAGAAGATTGCTATCCACTGCGTGGGCACGCTGTGGGTGCGGCTGAAATGGTAGGCCATCAGCGGGTAGTCGGCGAAACCGGCCGCCACCAGCAGGGCGGCGCAGAAGTACAACCAGTAGGTGTGTGGCAGGCCGTTGTGTTGCTCCGGGTTGCCTGGTTCGTTCTCCATGTCCTGGGGGCGCGGGTAGAGCCAGCGCGTCAGCAGCACCAGGCCGATGTTGAGCGCGGCCGGCACCAGCAGCAAGGCGAAGGCGCTGCGGTAGTCCCCCTGGCGGGCGAGTACCGCCGCCACCAGCAGGGGGCCGAGCATGGCGCCGAACTGGTCGAGAGCTTCGTGGATACCGAACGTCCAGCCGTAGCCTCCGACCTGTCTGGCGGCCTGGGCCAGCATCACGTCGCGTGGTGGGTTGCGCACTGCCTTGCCGACCCGTTCCAGCACGATCAGTGCGGCGGCGCTGGGCCAGTCGTGAGTCAGGGCCAGTGCTGGGACGGCACTCATCTGCAGCAGGTAGCCGGCGATGCTGATGGGCCAGAACTGCCCGGTGCTGTCAGCGAGCCGGCCCGACACCAGCCTCAGCCCATAGCCGAGCAACTCGCCGAGACCGGTGACCACGCCGACCACGGTGGCCGTCGCTCCCAGTGTCGCCAGGTACGGCCCGATGCTGCTACGCGCGCCTTCGTAGGTGAAGTCGGCGAAGAAGCTCAGCACGCCCATCAGCAGTATGAAGCGCAGGGCGGCGCGCTGCGCTCCGCCGGACGGTCGTGCGACCGTACCGGCTCCGCCCTCAGGCCGGTTCGCCGAAGACCTGCGCATACAGGTCGGTGCCGAAGGCGGTGGCCAGTGGCTCGCCCTCGACGATGCGGAAGGTCCGCCCGCCGTCGTCCCGGCGTTCGGCGCGCAGGAACAGGCTGCCCGCGGGCGGCTCGCGGTAGAGGCTTTCGGCGAAGTCGTGGAGGTGGGTGACGAAGAAGGTCTTCACCCCGGCCTCGGCCAGGGCGCGCACGACCTGGCGGGCGATTTCCGAGCCCTCGCGCTCGTTGGTGGCGGCGAAGGATTCGTTGCACAGCAGGATGGAGCGCGGGCTGAGGTGGTCGACGATTTCGCTCATGCGCGCCAGTTCCTCGTCCAGCTTGCCGCGCCTCATGCTGGCGTCTTCCTCGCGCTTGTAGTGGGTGTACAGGCCGTCGCAGAGGTTGGCGCGCAGGCGTCGGGCCGGGACGAACAGGCCGCACTGCAGCATCAGCTGGGCCAGGCCGATGCTGCGCAGGAAGGTGGACTTGCCGCCCTGGTTGGCGCCGGTGATGACGAACAGCCGGCGGCCGTCGCCGGCCAGGTCGTTGCCCACCACCTGGCGCCGCATGTTCAGAGCCAGGCAGATGTCGTAGAGGCCTTCGAAGGCCTGCTGGTACTGCCCGGCGGGGGCGACCTCGGGGAAGCCGATTTCGCAGCGCAGCTCGCTCAGGCGCTCGCGCAGGTTCAGGCAGCCGATGTAGAACGCCAGCTCCGTGCGCAGCATCTCGAAGAAGCTGGTGATGTGCTCGGCGGCCTGGGCGAGGGCATTGGCGACCTCGTTGGTGCCCCGGTCCTGCAGCTCCGCCAGCGCCGTGGCGCCGGTTTCGTCGCGCTCGGCGATCTCGTAGACGTAGCTCTCCGGCTTCTTCTGTACCAGGCGCTGCAGCCAGTTGCCCCGAGGCTTGGGGTAGCGCCGCAGGCAGTAGTCCAGGCCGCGGTTCAGCGGGCCCAGGCGGGCGCTGACGAGGAAGCCCTTGCGCAGCTTGAGCTGCTCGAAATGCGCATTGAGCTCGGCGAAATACTGGTCGCTGATTTCCTCGCGGATCAGCCCGAACAGCTTGCCGAAGCCGTCCGAGGCGAAGCGCCCGGCCTGCTCGTCGGCCATCCGCCGCAGGCGCCGGAGCAGGTCGATCTGCAGGTGCAGCAGCTTCAGCGAGCGGTGCATGATGCTGCTGGGGTACTTGGTCATGAAGCTCAGGTAGACGTTTTTCTCCAGCCCCAGCACATCCAGCGCGAGCTGGTACAGGTCGCGCACCAGCGCCTGGTTGGCCAGGCAGTCGCGCAGCACCGCCTGGCGATGGCCGACCACTTCCGGGGTGCTGTCGAAGGCGGTCAGCAGGGCGCAGCGGGCGACCTGGCGGAGGAACTTGTCGTCGCCGGCCATGGCGTCGAACAGGCTGTCCAGGGCCAGGTCCTGGACCAGGTCGTCGGCGTGCAGCGGCGGCTGCTTGTCCAGGTCGAAGTCGGCCTGCGGGTACATGAGGTGGGCTTTCATGGCCGGATGCGCTCCTTCACGCTAGCGTAGGTGAGGCGGTGCTTGCGGGCGATGGAGAGGGCGTAGGACAGCCGGTCCGGCGACTTGCGCAGGACCTTGAAGGTGCGCCGGGACGGGTCGTCCGGGTCGACGCAGCTCATCATGCTGACGATGGTCTCGCCCATCTGCGTCAGCTCGTAGATGAAGGTGACGCACACGCAGAGGGCGTCCAGTTCGATGATCCGCCCGAGGATCTTCTGGCCGAGGAAGGCGGCGTCGGCGGCGGTGGTCGAGGAGAAGATTTCGTTGATCAGCACCAGGCTGCGCTCGCTGGCGCCTTCGAGTATGCCGCGGGCGCGGAGCAGGTCGTCTTGCAGCTTGCCGCGCAGGTCGCCGGGGCGCTCCTGTTTTTCGAACAGGGTGAACAGGCGGTCGAAGAGGAACAGCTCGGCGGCCTCGGCCGGCACCCGGCAACCGATGCAGGCCAGGTAGTGCAACTGGCCGAACAGGCGGGCGAAGGTGGTCTTGCCGCCCTGGTTGGGGCCGGAGACCACCAGGATGCGTTCCCGTCCGGCAAGCTCGAAGTCGTTGCACACCACCTCCAGCTTGTTGCTGTTGCGCACCAGGCGGCTGGCCAGGGCGAGGTCGAAGGCGTTGCGGGCGAACACGGCCTTGCTGTCGGTGCGCACGCCGGGGAAGCAGAAGCTCATGCCGGCGTCCACCAGCGGCTGGATGTAGGCCAGGTACGCCAGGTAGAACTGCACCTCGCGGTCGAAGGCCTGCACGGTGTCGTCGAGGAAACCGGCATGCCTGTCGCAGAATTCCGCCTGCTCGGCGAAGATCTCCGGGTAGAGCTGCGCCACCATGTCCAGCACCGCCGCCTCGACGTGGTTCATGCCCGGCCATTCGTTGAACTTGGCGTGGTAGTCGCGCACGTCGCCCTGGCGGAACTTGGCGAAGGTCCTGCCGATGGCCGTGCCGATGTCCTCGGTCGGCTCGTAGCGCTGGACGCGGACCTGGTTGCCGCTGATCAGCATCGAGTAGGTGACGGCGCCGAGCCCGTCGAGCAGGTGCCGGGTGTCGCCGGCCAGGCCGGTGAAGCGTTCCGAGGCCAGGTAGCGCCCCAGGTACGCCAGCAACCCGCGCAGGCCGCGCGACTCGAAGGGGCGGGCGGCCAGGGCCTGGGCCAGCTGGTTGAGCGTGGCGCAATAGACGCGCACCGCCTCGACGAAGCTGCGCTGCTGCTGGCGCGGGTAGTAGAGCTTCTCTTCCGGCACCAGGTGGCGGCGCACGGCGCGCATGCCGGCGGCGAAGGCCTGGAGGTCGGCGAGCAGGCCGGGGTCGAGCAGGTCGTGCATCACCTCCTGGCGGTAGACGATGGCGTCGAGGTCGTCCAGGTGGGTGTAGAAGAACGGCTCCAGGTCGTACTCGTGGCGGTCGGCGGTGATGGCGTCGACCACCTGGTCGAGGTTCAGGTCCTTGAAGCAGGGCGGCGCCGCGCTGGCCAGGGGAGGGCGCCGGGCGCCGGGGAAGAGGATGCTGTGGAAGTCGCCGGCTTGGGTGTCCGCGACCTGCGGATCGAGCGCGGCGGTGCCGGAAAGCGGCTGCATGGCTGATGACATGATCCATTCCTCCGGGGGCGGATGTCGTCCGGGGTCATGCAGGCATCATCAGCACGGGGGCGGTTGAAGGAGGAATGCCATCTCCTGGGTTTCAACCCTAGCAGAATCCCGTTGCGTCCGCCGGTGCTTGACGACAGACTTCATCCCTGATTTATTGAAACCGGTTTCATAACCCTTCCAGCAGAAGCGCATACAAAAGGATCGAAAGGGTGAACGACATGCTGCCGCCTGCCCGCGGGCGGGTCACCATCAGCGAGGTGGCCCGTGCTGCCGGCGTCTCCAAGGCCACGGTCTCGCGCTACATCGGCGGCGACCGGCAACTGCTCGCCGACGCCACCGCCCAGCGCATCGAGGCGGTGATCGAGCAGCTCGGCTACCGCCCCAACCGCATGGCCAGCGGCCTCAAGCGCGGCCGCACGCGGCTGGTCGGCATGCTCCTGGCGGACATCCGCAACCCTTACTCCATCGCCGTGATGCACGGCGTGGAGACCGCCTGCCGCCAGCACGGCTACAGCCTGGTGGTGTGCAACACCGACCGCGACGACGAGCAGGAGCGCCTGCACCTGGAAGCGTTGCAGTCGTACAACGTCGAAGGCCTGATCGTGAACACCCTCGGCCACCACGCCGGCGAGCTGGCCAGCCTGGCCCGCGAGCTGCCCATGGTGCTGGTGGACCGCCAGCTGGAAGAGCTGCGCTCCGACCTGGTGGGGCTGGACAACGCCGATGCCGTGGAGCAGGCCCTGGACCACCTGCAGGCCCGCGGCTACCGCGACATCCTGGCGGTCAGCGAGCCGCTGGACGGCACCAGCTCGCGGCAGGAGCGGGTGGCCGCCTTCCAGGCCTCCATAGCCCGCCGGCCCGGCCTGCGCGGCCAGGTGCTGGAAACCGGCGGCGACCTGCGCGGGCAGCTGGCCGCCTTCCTCGCCGGCGCCGGGCACGGCCCGCAGGCGCTGTTCACCTGCAACGGCGTGGCCACCCTGTGCGCCACCCGCACCCTGCACGAGATGGGCGTGCGCCTGTTCGACGAGGTCGGCCTGCTGGCCCTCGACGAACTGGACTGGTACCCCCTGGTCGGCGGCGGCATCACCGCCCTGGCCCAACCCACCGAGCGCATCGGCCAGGCGGCCTTCCAGTGCCTGCTGGAACGCCTGCAGGGGGCCACGCTGCCGGCGCGGCGCCTGGACCTGCGCGCCGAACTCATCGTCAGAGGCTCCACCCCAGCACGCGGCTGAAACCGGGGCGGCCCGGCACCGCTGTGGTTTTCGGCCAGAAATGAAACCGGTTTCATCCGGCTGAACGAGAAGGACAAGAACAATGCACGCGAACCCCGTATCCATCAGCCTGTCCAGTTTCGGCGCCGATGCCGTGCGCCAGCGGGGCCAGGCCGCCTACCTGGCGCTGCTGGCCGAGGCCGGCGCGAGCCGCGTCGAATGGCGCGAAGAACTCTTCGACGCGCTGCCCGACGCCGCCACCCTGGCCGCGGCCAGCGCCGCCCAGGGCCTGGAAAGCCTGTACTCGGCGCCGCTGGAGCTGTGGCGCGCGGACGCCAGCCTGGAGCCGGCGGTGGCCGATCGCCTGCGCCTGGCAGGGGAGGCTGGCGCCGTGGCGCTGAAGGTTTCCCTCGGCCACTACCGCGACGAGTGCGACCTGGAGGCCCTGCGCCCCTTGCTGGCGCAGGGGCCGGCGCTGCTGGTGGAGAACGACCAGACCGCCCGGGGCGGTCGCGTCGAGCCGCTGCTGCGCTGCTTCCGCCGCGCCGCCGAGCTGGGCCTGCCGCTGGCCATGACCTTCGACATCGGCAACTGGCACTGGCAGGGCGAGTCGCCGCAGCAGGCCGCGCGCCTGCTCGGGCCCTGGGTGCGCTACGTGCATTGCAAGGCGGTGCGCCGCCGCGAGGATGGGCGCCTGGTGGCCATACCACCGCAGCCCGCCGACCTCGACGAGTGGGAGGCGCTGCTGGCGCGCTTCGCCCCCGGCGTGCCGCGCGCCATCGAATACCCGCTGGCCGGCGACGACCTGGCCAGCCTGACCCGCGAGCAGGTGGCGCAACTGGCGCAGCTGGGCCGCGCCGCGGAGGTGCGCCATGGCTGAACACGACGTGCTCTGCTTCGGCGAGACCATGGCCATGTTCGTCGCCGAGCAGTGCGGCGACCTGGCCGAGGTGGAAGGCTTCGGCAAGCGCATCGCCGGTGCCGACAGCAACGTGGCCATCGGTCTGGCGCGCCTGGGCCTGCGGGTAAACTGGCTGAGCCGGGTGGGCGACGACTGCCTGGGCCGCTTCGTGCTGGCCAGCCTGCGCCGCGAGGGCCTGGACTGCGACGGTGTGGAAGTGGACGTGGAGCACCCCACCGGCTTCCAGCTCAAGGCCCGCTGCGACGACGGCAGCGACCCGCGGGTGGAATACTTCCGCCGCAATTCGGCGGCCAGCCGCATGTCGCCGACGCTGCTGCGTCCGGGCCTGCTGCGCGCCCGCCACCTGCACGCCACGGGCATAGTGCCGGCGCTTTCGGCGAGCTGCCGCGAGCTGTCCCACCAACTACTGGACGCCATGCGCGCCGCCGGCCGCAGCGTGTCCTTCGACCCCAACCTGCGTCCCTCGCTGTGGCCGGACCGCGCCACCATGGTGCGCGAGATCAACGCCCTGGCGTCCAAGGCCCACTGGGTGCTGCCGGGCTTGGAGGAGGGCCGCCTGCTGACCGGCCGCCAGTCGCCCGAGGCCATCGCCGGCTTCTACCTTGAGCAGGGCGTGGAGTGCGTGGCCATCAAGCTCGGCGCCGAGGGCGCCTACTTCCGCGATGCCGACGGCCGCGAAGGCGTGGTGCCGGCGCAGCCGGTGGCGCGGGTGGTGGACACCGTGGGCGCCGGCGACGCCTTCGCCGTGGGCGTGATCAGCGCCTTGCTGGAAGGCTGCGACCTGCGCCACGCGGTGGCCCGCGGCAACTGGTGCGGCAGCCGCGCGGTGCAGTCGCGCGGCGACATGGAAGGCCTGCCCCTGCGCCACGAACTCGAAGCCCACGACGCCCGCCTGCGCGCCTGACCCGGACCCTAAGACCGCCGGCCCGGCCGGCACCTGTTGCGACAAGAACAACAAGCTCAGGAGAAATGCCATGCAGATCGACCGACTCGCCCCACGCCGCTGGTGGCACATCATGCCCATCGTCTTCGTCACCTACAGCCTGGCCTACCTGGACCGCGCCAACTACGGCTTCGCCGCCGCCTCCGGCATGGCCGAGGACCTGAACATCACCCCGGCGCTGTCCTCGCTGCTGGGCGCGCTGTTCTTCCTGGGCTATTTCTTCTTCCAGGTGCCCGGCGCCATCTACGCCGAGAAGCGCAGCGTGAAGAAGCTGATCTTCGCCAGCCTGATCCTCTGGGGCGGCCTGGCCACGCTCACCGGCATGGTCCGCGACGTCTACCTGCTGGTGGGCATCCGCTTCCTGCTGGGCGTGGTGGAGGCGGCGGTGATGCCGGCCATGCTGATCTACCTCTGCCACTGGTTCACCCGCGCCGAGCGCTCGCGGGCCAACACCTTCCTGATCCTCGGCAACCCGGTGACCATCCTCTGGATGTCGGTGCTTTCCGGCTACCTGGTGAGCCAGTTCGACTGGCGCTGGATGTTCATCATCGAGGGCCTGCCGGCGGTGCTCTGGGCCTTCATCTGGTGGCGCCTGGTGGATGACCGCCCGGCCCAGGCCAAGTGGCTGGACGAGGCCGAGAAGGCCGCGCTGCAGCGCGCCCTGGCCGCCGAGCAGCAGGGCATCAAGCCGGTGAAGAACTACCGCGAGGCGTTCCGCTCGCCGAAGGTGATCATCCTCTGCCTGCAGTACTTCTGCTGGAGCATCGGCGTGTACGGCTTCGTGCTCTGGCTGCCGTCGATCCTCAAGCAGGCCTCGGGCCTGGACATCGTCAGCGCCGGCTGGCTGTCGGCGCTGCCGTACCTAGTGGCGGTGCTGGCGATGCTCGGGGTGTCCTGGGCCTCGGACCGCCTGCAGAAGCGCAAGCGCTTCGTCTGGCCGCCGCTGCTGATCGCCGCCCTGGCCTTCTACGGCTCCTACGCCCTGGGCAGCCAGCACTTCTGGGCCTCCTACGCGCTGCTGGTGATCGCCGGCGCCTGCATGTACGCGCCCTACGGGCCGTTCTTCGCCATCGTCCCGGAAGTGCTGCCGAGCAACGTCGCCGGCGGCGCCATGGCGCTGATCAACAGCATGGGCGCGCTGGGCTCGTTCTCCGGCTCCTGGCTGGTGGGCTACCTCAACGGCGCCACCGGCGGGCCCGGCGCCTCCTACCTGTTCATGTGCGGCGCGCTGCTGGCGGCCGTTGCCCTGACCGCCATCCTCAACCCCTCGCAGAAAGCCGAGCGCCTTCGTCCGGCGCTGGGCCACTAGGAAGTTTCGACCATGAAGAAACGCATCGTCCTCTACAAGCGCCTGTCCGACGCGCTGATGCAGCGCCTGCAGGCCCACGCCGAGGTGACCCTGATCGAGGACCCGGCCGCCGACGGCCTGGCCCGCCTGCGCGCGGCGCTGCCCGGCGCCCAGGGCCTGCTGGGCGCCAGCCTGCGCCTGGACGCCGCGCTGCTGGACCTGGCGCCGCAGCTGGAGGTGGTCTCCAGCGTCTCGGTGGGCGTGGACAACTACGACATCGCCGAGCTGGAGCGCCGCGGCGTGCTGCTCACCAACACCCCCGACGTGCTCACCGAGACCACCGCCGACACCGGCTTCGCCCTGCTGCTGGCCAGCGCCCGGCGGGTGGCCGAGCTGGACCGCTGGATCCGCGCCGGGCACTGGCAGGCCGGCATCGGCCCGGCGCAGTTCGGCTGCGACGTGCATGGCAAGAGCCTCGGCATCGTCGGCATGGGCCGCATCGGCGAGGCCCTGGCGCGCCGCGCCCAGGCCGGCTTCGGCATGCAGGTGCTGTACAGCGCGCGGCGGCCGCGGCCGGAGGTGGAGGCCCGCTACGGCGCGCGCCACCTGCCGCTGGATGCGCTGCTGGGCGAGGCCGACTTCGTCTGCCTGTGCGTGCCGCTGAGTGCTGAAACGGAGGGGCTGATCGGCGAGCGCGAACTGGCGCTGATGAAGCCTTCGGCCATCCTGGTGAACATCTCCCGCGGCCGCGTAGTGGACGAAGATGCGCTGCTGCGGGCCCTGCGCGAGCGGCGCATCCGCGGCGCCGGCCTGGACGTGTTCGTGCGCGAGCCGCTGCCGGCGGATTCGCCGCTGCTGCAGCTGGACAACCTGGTGGCGACGCCGCACATCGGCTCGGCCACCGAGGAAACCCGCGAGGCCATGGCCCGCTGCGCGGTGGACAACCTGCTGGCGGCACTGGCCGGCGAGCGCCCCGCGAACCTGGTCAACCCCGGTGTCTGGGCGCGTCGATCCGGTTGAACCGCCGCCTTTTCACCCGGTCCGACCCGTGACCGACCCTCTGCCTGCAAGGACACGCCCATCATGATCAAACCCGCCGCCCTGACCCTGCTGCTGTGCGCCGGCACCGGCCTGTTCGCCGGGCCGGCCAGCGCCGCCCAGCAATACGACCTGCTGGTCGGCACCTACACCGGCGCCGGCAGCCAGGGCATCTACCGTTACCGTTTCGACAGCGCCAGCGGCCACATCCAGGCCGAGGCGCTGCAGGTGGTGCCCAGCGAAAACCCCTCCTGGCTGACGCTCAATGCCGACCAGACGCGCCTCTACGCCGTCAACGAGAACGGCCCCGGTGCGAGCGACCCGCTCGGCAAGGTCAGCGCCTTCGCCATCGACCCGGCCAGCCACCAGCTGAGCCTGCTGAACCAGGTGCAAAGCCGCGGCGACGAGCCCACCTACTCCAGCCTGGCGGCCGGGGGAGGGCACCTGTTCGTGGCCAACTACGCGGTGCACCCGGACCCCGGCGGCAACCTGGCGGTGCTCGGCATCGACGAGCAGGGTCAGCTGACCGGCGTGGTGCAGCAGGAGCGCCATGGCGCCTCTCGCGTCAACCCCGAGCGCCAGGCCAGCAGCCACGTGCACTCGGTGGTTTCCGGGGTGGACGGGCGCTACGTCTACGTGCAGGACCTGGGCGCGGACAAGGTCTTCGTCTACCGCTACGAGGCGGCCAACCGCGAGCACCCGCTGAGCCCGGCGCAGCCGGCGGCGGTGGACCTGCCGCCGGGCAGCGGCCCGCGCCACCTGCTGTTCAGCCGCGACGGCCGCTACGCCTACCTGACCCTGGAGATGGCCGGGCAGATCGCCGTGTTCGAGGTGCGCGACGGCCAGTTGCAACGCACGCAACTGGTGGACATGGCCGCCGGCCAGGACGCCGCGCACAAGGCTGCCGCTGCCGTGCATCTTTCGCCGGACGGGCGCTTCCTCTATGCCAGCAACCGCGGCAAGGCCAGCGAGCTGCTGGTGTATACGCTGGACCCGGCCAGCGGCCAGTTGAAGGAATTGCAGCGGCGCTCGGTGGAAGGCGTCGAGCCGCGCGAGTTCAGCCTGGATCCCAGTGGGCGCTTCCTGCTGGTGGCGAACCAGAAGAGCAACCAGGTCGTGGTCATGCGCCGCGATCCGGACAGCGGCAAGTTGGGCGAGACGGTGCAGAAGTTCGCCATCGATTCGCCTTCCGATCTGAAGTTCCTGCGCTGAGGTCTCTCCAGCCCTCTCCCGCAAGCGGGAGAGTCCCATGCCTCCGGACCCGTAGGAGCGGACTCCGTCCGCGATTCGGATTTCCAGCCCCGTAGGATGGGTTGAGCGAAGCGATACCCATCACCCCGACAGCATGGGTTTCGCAAGCTCAACCCATCCTACGAAAAGCGCCCGTGCTTCCCTGTAACCGGCGAGCTTTCGATAGCCACCTATGCTTACCGACACGAACAACAGCCCCGCGCATCCGGCACCACCGGCCGCAAAAGGGGCGAGAAGACCTACACGACCTGATTGACCTGTTGGAAAAAGGAGAGACCCAGCCATGTCCAACGACGACCCAGCCGCCGCGCAACCGGCGCGGCGCGACTTCCTGCGCAAGTCCCTGGCGCTGATCCCCGTGGCCACCCTGGCCGGCACTGGCGTGGGCAGCGTGGTGCTCGGCGGCCCGAGCACGCCCGCGGCCGACCCGCAGCCCGCCGCCGAGCCGCGGCAGGGCGGCGCGCGCGCCTACCAGCCGACCTTCTTCACCGCCCAGGAATGGGCCTTCGTCCAGGCCGCCGTGGCCGTGCTCATCCCCACCGACGCGCTGGGCCCGGGGGCCGCGGACGCCGGCGTGCCGGAGTTCATCGACCGCCAGCTGAACACCCGCTACGGCAGCGGCGGGCTCTGGTACATGCAGGGGCCCTTCCACCCGGATGCCGCGCCGGAGCTGGGCTACCAGCTCAAGCTCAGCCCGCAGGAAATCTACCGCCTGGGCATCCAGGAGACCGACGCCTGGTGCAAGGCCAAGTGGAACAAGCCCTTCGCCGAACTGGACGCGGCGCAGCAACAGCAGGCGCTGGAGGCCCTGGACGGCGGCAAGGCCGAGTTCCAGGCGGTGCCGGCGGCGACCTTCTTCGCCATGCTCTGTCTGAACACCCGCGAGGGCTTCTTCAGCGACCCGCTGCACGGCGGCAACCAGGGCCTGGCCGGCTGGAAGCTGATCGGCTTCCCCGGCGCCCGCGCCGACTTCATGGACTGGGTGGAGCGCGACGAGCGCTATCCCTTCCCGCCGGTTTCCATCAGTGGCGAGCGAGGTTGAGGCAATGGCCCAGGTATTGAAGAAAGTCGATGCGGTCATCGTCGGGTTCGGCTGGACCGGCGCCATCATGGCCAAGGAACTGACCGAGGCGGGCCTGCAGGTGGTGGCCCTGGAACGCGGCCCGGCCCGCGACACCTACCCCGACGGCGTCTACCCGCAGACCATGGACGAGCTGACCTACAACTCGCGCAAGAAGCTGTTCATGGACATCTCCCGCGAGACCGTGACCCTGCGCCACGGCCTGAGCGACCTGGCCGTGCCCTACCGCCAGTTCGGCGCCTTCCTGCCCGGCACCGGCACCGGCGGGGCGGGGCTGCACTGGTCGGGCGTGCATTTCCGCGTCGACCCGGTGGAACTGCGCCTGCGCAGCCACTACGAGGAACGCTACGGCAAGGCCTTCATCCCCGAGGGTATGACCATCCAGGACTTCGGCGTCAGCTACGACGAGCTGGAGCCGTACTTCGACTTCGCCGAGAAGGTCTTCGGCACCTCCGGCACGGCCTGGTCGATCAAGGGCCAGGTGGTGGGCCGCGACAAGGGCGGCAACCCCTTCGCCGCCGACCGTTCTAGCGACTTCCCGCTGCCGGCGCAGAAGAACACCGTGTCCGCGCAACTGTTCGAGAAGGCCGCCCGCGAGGTCGGCTACCACCCCTACAACCTGCCCTCGGCTAACACCTCCGGGCCCTACACCAACCCCTACGGCGCGCAGATGGGGCCGTGCAACTTCTGCGGCTTCTGCAGCGGCTACGCCTGCTACATGTACTCCAAGGCCTCGCCCAACGTGAACATCCTGCCGGCGCTGCGCCAGGTGCCTAACTTCGAGCTGCGCAACAACGCCCACGTGCTGCGGGTGAACCTCAACGCCGAGAAGGACCTGGCCACCGGCGTCACCTACGTCGACGCCCAGGGCCGCGAAGTGGAGCAACCGGCGGACCTGGTGATCCTCGGCGCCTTCCAGTTCAACAACGTGCGCCTGATGCTGCTCTCGGGCATCGGCAAGCCCTACGACCCGCTGAGGAACGAGGGCGTGGTGGGGCGCAACTTCGCCTTCCAGAACATCTCCACGGTGAGCGCCTTCTTCGACAAAGCCAGCCACCACACCAACCCCTTCATCGGCGCCGGCGGCAACGGCGTGGCGGTGGACGACTTCAATGCCGACAACTTCGACCACGGCCCCCACGGCTTCGTCGGCGGCTCGCCGTTCTGGGTCAACCAGGCCGGCACCAAGCCCATCGCCGGGGCCAAGGTGCCGCCGGGCACGCCCAAGTGGGGCAGCGCCTGGAAGGCCGCGCTGGCCGACAGCTACCGGCACATACTGGCGATGGACACCCACGGCGCGCACCAGTCCTACCGCGACAACTACCTGGACCTCGACCCGGTGTACAAGGACGCCTACGGCCAGCCGCTGCTGCGCATGACCTTCGACTGGAAGGACAACGACGTGAAGATGAACCGCTTCATGGTCGCGCAGATGCGCAAGATCGCCGATGCCATGGGCGCCAAGGTGGTCACCGCGCCGATGAAGGAGTTCGGCCAGCACTTCGACGCCACCGTCTACCAGACCACCCACCTCAACGGCGGGGCGATCATGGGCACCGACCCCAAGACCAGCGCCCTGAACCGCTACCTGCAGGTGTGGGACGTGCACAACGTGTTCGTCCCCGGCGCCTCGGCCTTCCCCCAGGGCCTGGGCTACAACCCCACCGGGCTGGTGGCGGCGCTGACCTACTGGTCGGCGCGGGCCATCCGCGAGGTGTACCTGAAGCACCCGGGCCCGCTGGTGCAGGCATAGGAGGCCGGAACATGAAGACATTCCTCAGCGCCGCCCTGGCCATGGCCGCCAGCACTGCGCTATATGCCGCCGATGCGACCGACCCGGCGCAGGTGAAGCAGGGCGAATACCTGGCCCGCGCCGGCGACTGCGTGGCCTGCCACACCGCCAAGGGCGGCGAGCCCTTCGCCGGCGGCCTGCCGATGGCCACGCCCATCGGCACCATCTACTCGACCAACATCACCCCGGACAAGACCGGCATCGGCAACTACAGCTACGAGGACTTCGAGCGCGCCGTGCGCCAGGGCATCGGCAAGGGCGGCAGCACCCTGTACCCGGCCATGCCGTACCCGTCCTATGCCCGCGTCAGCGACGAGGACATGCGCGCGCTCTACGCCTACTTCATGCACGGCGTGGCGCCGGTGGTGCAGGAGAACAAGGACAGCGACATCCCCTGGCCGCTGAGCATGCGCTGGCCGCTGGCGATCTGGCGCGGGTTGTTCGCCCCGGAGGTGAAGCCCTTCGCTGCCGCCGGGCAGGACCCGACCCTGGCCCGCGGCGCCTACCTGGCGGAAGGCCTGGGGCACTGCGGCGCCTGCCACACGCCGCGGGCGCTGACCATGCAGGAGAAGGCCCTGGACGCCGCCGACGGGCCCGAGTACCTGTCCGGCAGCGCGCCGCTGGAAGGCTGGATCGCCAAGAACCTGCGCGGCGACCACAAGGACGGCCTGGGCAGCTGGAGCGAGGCGCAGATCGTCGCCTTCCTCAAGACCGGGCGCAGTGAACGCAGCGCGGTATTCGGCGGCATGAGCGACGTGGTCGAGCACAGCATGCAGTACATGACCGACGCCGACCTGACCGCCATCGCCCGCTACCTGAAGTCCCTGCCACCGGTGAACCCCGACGACAAGCCGTTCCAGGAAGACCGCCAGGTCGCCGGGGCGCTGTGGAAGGGCGACGACGGCAAGACCGGCGCCGCGCTCTACGTCGACAACTGCGCCGCCTGCCACCGCACCGACGGCAAGGGCTACGCCCGGGTGTTCCCGGCGCTGGCCGGCAACCCGGTGCTGCAGAGCGCGGACGCCACCTCGCTGATCCACATCGTGCTCGACGGCAGCACCCTGCCGGCCACGGCGACGGCGCCGTCCACCTTCAGCATGCCCGGCTTCGCCTGGCGCCTGTCGGACCAGCAGGTGGCCGAGGTGGTCAACTTCATCCGCAGCAGCTGGGGCAACCAGGCCGAGCCGGTGGATGCCGGGCAGGTGAAGGCCTTGCGCAGCCAACCCAGGCCGGAGCTGAAGGCGGCGACGTTGATCGGCGATACCACGGGGAAGGAGGCGCCGTAGCCGACGGCAAACACCACACCCCGTAGGATGGGTTGAGCGAAGCGATACCCATCACCGTGGCCGCATGGGTTTCGCAAGCTCAACCCATCCTACGAAAAGCACCCCGGCGCAGTGGGCAAGACAGTCGCTCCTGCGCCGTGTGTCCCAGGGAGCGTAGGAGCGGACTCCGTCCGCGATGGGATTGCCCGGCGGCATCGATGCCTCGGCTTGCCTTCTCCCCCTCCGGGTGACGGCTGGGGTGAGGGCAAACGGACTTCCACCCGGCACCGCCGCCAATCCAAACCTCAATACCTGGGCAACGACTGAATCCGCGGATCGATCTGTTGCCTGGGAATCTGCTGGCGGCTGTCGCGTTCCTTGCAGTCCGTCTGCTGCCCGGAGGCGCAGTCCCGGCTGCTGCAGGCGGCCGTTCCCAGCGTCAGGACGATCAGCGTGGCGAGCGAGAACAGGATCTGCCGGCACATGGCGGGCCCTCCGCGAAGGTGGTGCTTAAAGCAAACACGCGAATGCCCGCGGGCGCCCGGGCGGGCGACGAGCGGAGGCGGGCGGTGCGACGAACTACAGGCTCGCCGTCAGTCATCAGTGCGCCACCGACCACCCATCCCCCCATCACGGCGCCCGGTGAACTCATTGCGCCGTTGCGCTGTCTGTCTGCTGTCGGCCCACCGGGCGGCGGGCCCGGGCCCGCGCCAGCCGGGTGATTGCGCCGCGTCGATAGCAAGATCGTAGCCGCCCCGGAGCATCTGCCTGGCCGGCTTTTTACCGCGCCCGCTCGCCGGGGTTCGTTTATCGCCATGTGAAGATTGCCCATGTCCCTATCCCGTCATTTCCCCGCCTCCGTATCCCTTCCCACCCGCGTCCTGGGCGCCTGCCTGCTGGGTGGCCTGCTGGCGGCCGGCGCCGCGGCGCAGGCCGAGGAGGGCGCCGGCAATGCGCGCTGGGTGAGCGACAGCCTGACGACCTACGTGCGCAGCGGCCCCACCGACGGCTACCGCATCGTCGGCACCCTGACCTCGGGGCAGAAGGTCGAGCTGCTGAACACCCAGGGCGACTACAGCCAGGTGCGCGGCGAAAGCGGCAGCAGCGTGTGGATCCCCAGCCGCGACCTGCAGGACAAGCCCGGCCAGGCCGAGCGCCTGCCGCAGCTGGAGCAGAAGGTGAGCGAGCTGAGCGCCGAACTGGCGGGCATCAACGACAGCTGGAAGACCCGCGTGCAGGGCATGCAGGAAACCCTGGACTCGCGCAAGAAACTCATCGACGAACTGCAGGCGGCCCGCGCCGGCCTCGACGACGAACTCACCAAGGCCCGCTCCGAACTGCGCGCGGCGCAGGCGCAACTGGGCGACGAGAACAAGCAGGTGCTGATGCGCTACATGGCCTACGGCGGCAGCATCGCCGGCGCCGGGCTGCTGGTCGGGCTGATCCTGCCGACCCTGCTGCGGGTGCGGCGCAAGCGCAACGATCAGTGGATCTGAGGCGCTGGTTGCGGTGGGATTAGGGGGGCCTTGGTTCAGCGAAGGCGCCCAGTCCAGGCTCCGCACCCTCACCCCAGCCCTCTCCCGGAGGGAGAGGGGGCCGTTCGGCGTGGGCGGCGAGTTCGGAATCATCCTGAGCGCGTAGGGCGTATAACCGTTCGCGGTTATACGCCGTTGGCCGAAACACCGAAGCCTGACGATTCTGGACCCGTAGGAGCGGACTCCGTCCGCGATTGGTTTGGCTAGACGGATGTGGGGGCAGGGAGCTTCGTGATTGCGTTTCATGCCGAACGGTTCCCTCTCCCGCTTGCGGGGGAGGGTTAGGGAGGGGGAGCGGAGTCAGGGTTGGCAGAGGTGTGTGGGGGAGTCCGTAACCCTCTCCCCAGCCCTCGGCTGCGCGCCCCGCCCTGAAGGGAGAGGGGGCCGTTCGGGGCGGGAGGAAAACCCTGAGTCATCCTGAAACGCCTAACCATCCCCCGTCATTCCCGCGAACGCGGCAACCCAGTGACTGCGGGGTTCGCGAGCAAGCTCGCTCCTACGAAAAGCAAAAGCAAAAGCGCGTTTGCTCTGGATTTTGGACTTCCAGAGAAACATCCGCGCGCACCGAAACGCCCCTTCAGAAGGCCGGGCGAAACCGGCGCTCAGGAGGTCATGCGACATGGATGTCGCGAGAGCCCCGCGGGCTACAGGGACGTACCCTCGGGGCGGGCCTCCGTGGCGGGGGAATTCGCGAGGGTAGCCCGGCTCCATCGGGCCCGTATGTCGGGGCAAGCCTTTTTGGTTCCTTTTGTGGCGATTGACAAAAGGGACTCGCCCGAGGGGGCGAAACAAGACGGTCGGGCAGACTCGGTGCGGCGCAGAAACACCCAAGCCAAGGCAGCTGGGTTATTCCCCTTCGGGCCAGCGCAAGCGCTGTTCGCGATGGAGCCGCGTCCCGCGTTCGCGGGAATGACGAGATTGAGGTCGGCACGAAGGATAGGGTTGGAGAGAGAGTTCGGACCAGGCCCTGTAAAGTGAAACGACCCCCCGTCGTCTAGGCTATCTCCAAGCCCTGCCGGCCTCCCGCCGGCACGCGTGGCCGACCCTGCGCAGGTGTTTTTCCACGGGCCGCGGCCAGCAACCCGAGGAGGTGCTTCCGTGAAAAACGCCGTCGCTTTCATCGGCAGGTGCGTGCTGGCAGGCCTGCTGGTCATCCTGCCGATCTACCTGGCCCTGCTGCTCCTGCTCAAGGGCATCGCCTCGGCCGGCCAACTGGTCCGGCCCTTCACCCAGCTACTGCCGGAGAGCCTGCCGGCCCAGCAGATATTGTCCGTGCTGCTCGTGCTGGTGAGCTGCTTCGTCATCGGCCTCGCCGTGCGCACCCGCCTGGGAAAGCTGGCCCGTGGCCGGCTGGAGCGCTCGGTGTTCGAGCGCATTCCCGGCTACGAGCTGCTGCGCAGCCTGACCCTGCAGGTGGCCGGCGAGAAGAACGACGGCATCTGGAAGCCGGCCCTGGTGGAAATCGAAGAGGCCCTGGTGCCCGGCTTCATCATCGAGGCCTTCGAGGACGGCCGCTACACCGTGTTCGTGCCCTCGGTGCCGACACCCTTCGCCGGCGCCGTGTACGTGCTAGATGCGCATCGCGTGCACCCGGTCGACGTGCCCTTCACCGAGGCGGTGAAGGTCATCACCAAATGGGGCTCCGGCGCCCGCGGCCTGGTGCAGGCCATGGAGGCAGCCCGTGGCCGGGATGACGTCCCGGCAGCCACGCCAGGAGACCGGTGAGTTCCGGCGCCCCTGGCAGAGCTGTCAGGGTTGCGAGGCCGCCACCGCGGAAGGGTTCTGGAACATGACCTTGAAGCTGTCCCTGTGGGCTGCGTAGTACTCGGCCACCGCCTTGTCCGCCGAGCTCTCTCGAGCCTGCTTCATCAGCGTCTCGAGGTCTTTCATCGGCAGATGGAAGTTCGAGAAGAAGTAGGCGACCTGGGGAAAGTCCCGGGTGAACCCCTTGCGCGCCACGGCGTGGATCTGCTCGGTCTTGCCGTAGACCTCCTTGGGGTCGTCCAGGTAGCGCAGCGACCAGGTGGAGAACATCCAGTGTGGGCTCCAGGCGTTGATCAGCGCCCACTTGTCGCGCTTCAGGTTGCGGTCCAGCTCGTTGAGCATGCCGGTCTCCGAGGAGGCCAGCAGCTTGTAGCCGTCCAGCTTGTATGCGGCGATGGCGCGGGTGGCGGTCTTGTATTGGCCGTTGCCGACCTCGGAGGTGAGAATCTTGCCCTCGAACTTCTCCCGCACTTCGGGCTTGTTCAGGTCCTCGATGCTGGCGACTTCGCTGACCGGGATGGAGGTGGGAACGGCGAGACCCAGGCGGCCTTCGTAGATGACGCCGAGGTCTTCGAGCCGGTCCTTGTACTTGTCCCAGAACGGCTTGTGACTGTAGGTGAGCCAGGCCATGGGGATCAGGTCCACCTTGCCGGTCGCCATGGCCTGGAACTGGATGCCGATGTCGGCCATGACCAGCTTCACCGGCTGCTTGAGCTGATCCTGCAGGGCGGTGGTGGCGAGCTTGACGGTGATTTCCGTGTCGGCCCAGTTCACCCAGCCGATCACCACGGGCTTGGGTTCGTCGGCGTGGGCCAGGCCCGCGCATGCCGCCAGGGCGGTTGCCGCCATCCAGCGGCCGAGTGTTCTTGCAATGGGGTTGTTGGCGATCATCTGGCACCTCGATTGTAGTTATTGGGTTGGCAGCTCGATGCATGGCATCTGGGGTGGAGCGGATCAGAGGTAGCGGTAGCGATTCACCACGGGCGAGGCGATGTGCCAGACGGCACTGACCCCTCGGCGAACCGTCACGTGGCTCCCCGGCGCGATGCTGACCGGTGGGTTGGCAGGGCTATGGATGACCGCTTCGCCGCGTTGCACGACGAACTGGACGTCCTGCTCGTAGTGATACTCGAAGCGTTCCGTCTCGCCGCTTTCCCACAGTTCCCATGTCTGGCACTGCTCTTTCTCGGGTGCGGTGGCCTGGCGCTGGATGATTTCCGTCATGTCGTGACTCCGGGTAGGGTTCAGACCACTTCCGGCCGGATCGGCAGCGCCGGCAAGCGGTGGTGGAAGGGCAGGGCCTCCGGCTTCAGCGGTGGCTTGCCCAGTAGGAGGTCGCTGGCCTTTTCCGCCAGCATGATGGTGGCCGCGTTGATGTTGGCGCTGGGCACCGAGGGGAACACCGAGGCATCGATCACGCGCAGGCTGTCGATGCCGATGACGCGCAGCTGGCTGTCGACGACCGCCAGCGGGTCCTTGCCGCTGCCCATCCTGCAGGTGCCGCAGGGGTGGTAGGCGCTCGCCGCGTCTTCACGGATGAAGTCGTCCAGCGCCTTGCCGCCGCGGATATGCGGGCCGGGCGTATCTTCCCGGTAGCTGTAGCGCTTGAGGGCTGGCTGGTTGGCGAACTCGATGCCCAGGCGCATGGCCTCGCGCATGACGCGCCAGTCTTCTTCCGTGGCCATGTAGTTGGGGTCGATCCGCAGCGGGTCGGCAACCTTGTTGCTGCGCAGCCTCACGCTGCCCCGGCTGGTCGGGCGCATCGGGCCGACGCCGATGCGATAGCCGTAGGTCGTCGAGACGGGAATCCAGTCCTTGTCGAAGAAGACCGGGAAGAAGTGGAACTGGATGTCCGGATGGGGCGTGCCGGGCGAACTGTTGAGGAAGGCGCCGACGTGGCACTGGTTGACCGCCGCCACGCCCTTGCGCAAGCCGAACCACTGGATGCCGGCCCACAGCATGCGGTGCGGCTGCAGTTCCCGGTTCAGCGAGATGGGCTCGAGGGTCTCGACCTGTATGTGGCACTCCAGGTGGTCCTGCAGGTTCTGCCCGACGCCGGGGAGATCGACGGCACAGGCCAGATCGTGTTCCCGCAGATGTTCCGCGGGCCCGATGCCAGAGAGCATCAGCAGTTGCGCGGAGCCGAAGACGCCGCTGCAAAGCAGCGTCTCGCACCGGGCACGCACCTCGACAACCTTGTTCTTGCGGCGGATTTGCAGGCCCGTGGCGCGTCGTCCTTCCAGGGTTACCCGCTGGACCTCGCAGCCGAGCCAGATGCTCAGGTTCGGATGTTCGCCCAGCGAATGCAGGTAGCCGTAGGCCGAGCTGTTGCGGATGCCGTTGCGCACGCTCATCTCGAAGCGGGACACGCCTTCCTGGCGATAGCCATTCACGTCGTCGGTCAGCGCGAAGCCGGCCTGCCGGCCCGCTTCGAGGAATGCCGCATTCAACGGGCTCAGGCTTTCCTGGCGCTGCGCGCGGATCGGGCCGTCCTGGCCGCGGTAGGGGCTGGCGACGGCGCTGGACTCGATCTTCTTGAAATAGGGCGCGCAATCGGCCCAGCTCCAGCCCGTCGCGCCCTCGGCTTCCCAGCGGTCGTAGTCCAGGGGATGGCCGCGCAGCCAGGTCATGCCGTTGATGGAGGAGGAGCCGCCCAGCACCCGCCCCCTGGGTTGCTGGATGCGCCGATTATTCAGGTGGCGCTGTTCCTCGGTGTGATACCACCAGTTGTACTTCGAGGTCGGCTTGAAGGCGGAGCGCAAGCCGGCGGGCATGCGGATGATCCAGGACGAATCGGAGCCTCCCACCTCGACCAGCAGGACCTTGTGCCCCGCATCGGAGAGCCGGCGGGCGAGCACGCAACCCGCAGAGCCCGCACCGGCGATAACGTAATCAAACTCGGACTGCATCGACTGTTCTCCAGCGGCCTGTGGGCCACACCGTGGGGAGGTGCACCTGCTCGGCTGCACCGTGGGGGCCACTGTAATGAAGGTGCCGGAGGGCGGATATTTAATAAAAAACAAGCCACGCTTAAATAACTTTTAAGCCGCCCGCAGGCCTTGCGGCGGCAAGGGCCCGGGGTGGACGGGTGACGCGAACGGGCATGCGGACGCCAGCCTTTTCCCCTTACCCTGGGGCCGATGAACAGGCCATGAGGACCGCGCCGTGCGCCACCTGGATCTCACCTTGCTGCACACCTTCAAGACGATTGCCGAGTGCAGGAGCCTTGCGCTCGCCGCGCAGCGCCTGCACAAGACACAGGCCGCCATCAGCATCCAGCTGAAGAAGCTCGAAGACATGCTGGGCAAGCGCCTGATCGACCGCGGCCACCAGTTGGCCGAACTCACCCCCCATGGCGAGTTGCTGCTGCAGTACGCGCGCAGGATGCTCGCCCTGAGCAACGAGGCCGTGGACCTGTTCGTCAAGGAAGAGGTGTCCGGCACGGTCCGCTTCGGCATCCCCGACGACTACGCCAGTGCCTTCCTGTTGCCGGTGCTGCGCTCGTTCACCCAGCTGTTCCCCAGGGTGCGCCTGAAGATCCGCAACGACATCAGCCAGAACCTGTTCACCGCGCTGGAAGAGGGCGAGCTGGACATCGCCTTGGTCACCCAGCGCAGCAACGACGGGAACGGCGAAATCCTGCGCTGCGACCAACTGCAGTGGGTGGCCGCCTCCGACTACGGCCTGAACCCGGATGTACCGATTCCCCTGGCGCTGTATCCGCACGGTTGTGGTTATCGGCGGCAGATACTCACGGCGCTCAGCAGCACCCAGCGGGACTATGAGATCGCCTTCGAATGCACCGGCGTGACCGGCGTGCAACTGGCCGTGGACAGCGGCTTGGCCATAGCCGCGACCTCCGCGCCGCTGATCCAGCCCGGCTGGCGCATTCTGAACGCCGCGGACGAAGCGCTGCCGTTGCTCGGCAACGTCACGATCGAGCTGCGCCTGGGCAAGGGCGCGCCTTCGGCGGCCGTGCAGAGTTTCGCCGACGAGCTGCGCAAGCAGGTGCCGATGCAGTGAGCTTCGGCTGGCACTCAACGGCGCCTGGTGCCAGGGGTGAGCGGAAGGCTTGACAGCTCCTGGGTTTCCCGGAGAATTCGCCGTAATTTATGTAAACGTTTACAGATTGTTTGCCCTGCATGTGGAGGTTGGCGATGGGACTCTGGGTAGGTATCGCGAAGGACGATCCAAAGGTTTTCTCCGGGTACCTGGCCATGCCGCCCAGGGGCTTCGGCCCGGGGTTGTTGCTGCTCCAGGAAATCTGGGGCGTGAACGGGCATATCCGCGATCTCGCGGAGCAGTACGCGGCCGACGGCTACGTGGTGCTGGCGCCGGACATGTTCTGGCGGCAGAAGGCGAGGGTGGAACTGCCCTACGACGAGGCCGGCACCGCCCGAGCCTACGAACACCTGCGGACGCTGGATTTCGCCGAGGCGCAGGCTGACCTCGACGCCGCCACCGCCTTCCTTGCCGGCTTGCCGTCCGTCGACGGCGGCATCGGCGCGCTGGGCTATTGCCTGGGCGGCCGCCTGGCGTTTCTCGCCGCCAGCGGCGGGCAGGTGCAGGCGGCGGTTTCCTACTATGGCAGTGGCCTCGGTCAGCACGTCGATCAACTGCGTGCGCTGGCATGCCCGATGCTGTTCCACTTCGCCGAGCAGGACCACCTCATCCCGCTGGCGGATGCCCGGCAATGGCTTTCGTCGATCCCCCAGCCGACGCCGGTGGAGCACTTCGTCTATGCGGGGCGGGGCCATGGCTTCAACTGCCCGTACCGGCCCGCCTACGGGCAGCGCGATGCGGCGCTGGCAAAGGGGCGGACGCTGCAGTTCCTGGCGCGGCACCTGTAAGCCGCGAGGGCCTTGCTGCTGCAGTGACGAGCGGCATGACGGACTTCTTGCAAAGCGTTCTGTAATCGATTACAAATAATCCATCGGCTCCCAAGCTGGCTCAAGTCCAACAACAAAATTTCCCGGGAGAAAGACGTGCGTGATATCTACGGTCGGGCTGCACTGAAAGCCTACGATTACGTGGTGGTGGGATCGGGCTCCGCAGGCAGCGTCATGGCGGCCCGCCTGGCGGAAGAGAAGGGCGTGAAGGTGCTGCTGCTCGAAGCCGGCCCCTCCGACCAGAGCCTCTACATCCGCATGCCCGCGGCGCTGGGCTTCCCGCTGATGAACGACAGGTTCAACTGGTACCTGCATTCCGAGCCCGAGGCCGGCCTGTGCGAGCGCAGGATCTATGAAGCCCGCGGCCGGGTATTGGGCGGCTCGTCCTCGATCAACGGCATGAACTGGGTGCGCGGCAACCCCTGGGACTACGACAACTGGGGCGCCATGGGCCTGGAAGGCTGGAGCTACGCGCAATGTCTGCCGTACTTCCGCAAGGCCGAGACCTTCGACAAGGGCGAGAGCGCCTACCGCGGCGGCAACGGCCCCATGAAGATCCAGACCTGCAAGGCCGAGAACCCGCTCTACCACGCCTTCCTGGAGGCGGGCGAGCAGGCCGGGCACAAGCGTGTCGACGACCACAACGCCTATCGCCAGGAAGGCGTGCACATCACCCAGCGCAACATCCACGACGGCATCCGCTGGAGCACTTCCCAGGCCTACCTGCACGCCAACACCGACCGCGAGCGCCTGCACGTGTGCGACCGCGCGCAGGTCACCCGCATCGAGTTCGCCGGCCGGCGCGCGGTGCGCGTGCACCTGCTGGCCGCCGGCGAGCCGCGGGTCGTCGAGGTCGGCCGCGAGGTCATCCTCTGCGCCGGCGCCATCCATTCGCCGCACCTGCTGATGCTCTCCGGCGTGGGCGAGGCCAGCCACCTGGAGCGCTTCGGCATCAAGGTGATCGCCGACCTGCCCGGCGTGGGCAAGGGCATGAAGGACCATATCGCCGCGCCCGTGCAGTACCGCGCGACGCAGAACGTGTCGATCGCCAAGGACCTGACCCTGCTGGGCAAGGCCAAGCTCGGCCTGCTCTGGCAGCTGTTCAAGAAGGGCATGGGGGCGACCAACTTCTTCGAGGTCGGGGCCTTCATCCGCACCGACGAGTCGATCAAGGTGCCGAACGTGCAGTTCGAGTTCATCCCCATGCTGGGCGAGTTCCAGCACGGCAGCGTCAAGCTGGAGAACGGCTTCCAGTACTTCTTCAGCCTGATGCGCCCGACCAGCACCGGCTCGGTCTGGCTGGGCAGCGCCAACCCGCTGGAGGCGCCGAAGTTCAGCTTCAACTTCCTCTCCACCGAGGAGGACCGCGCCGAAGCCATCGCCGCGGTGAAGGCGATCCGCCACGTCGTCGCGCAGCCGGCCTGGGACCCGTACCGCGGCGAAGAGGTGACGCCCGGCGCCGCGACCCAGAGCGACGCCGAGATCCTCGCCATGCTCCGCCAGCTGGCCGGCACCAACTACCATCCGTGCTGCTCGCTGCGCATGGGCAACGACGACCAGAGCGTGGTGAACGCCTGGGGCCAGGTCCACGAGCTGGACAACGTGCGCGTGGTCGACGCCTCGATCATGCCGGAGATCGTCAGCGGCAACCTGAACGCGCCGGTGATCATGATGGCCGAGAAGATCGCCGACCACGTGCGCGGCCGCCCGCAGCTCGCCCGCGAGGTCGCCGACTACTACAAGGTGGCCTGAGGCCCAAGGCGCAGGCGCCGCTTGCGGCGCCCGCGGCAGCTACAAGAACAAGATCGGGTAGGCAGTGATGAGCAGGAAACACTCGGAGCACCTGGGCCAGGCGCGTGTCGCCACCACAGCCATGTTCTTCGTCAACGGCATGGTGCTGGCGGTCTGGGCCACCAACATCCCCGGCATGAAGGCGGCGCTGGCGCTGTCCGACCAGCAGCTGGGCATGGCGCTCAGCGCCTTCGCCGCGGGCACCATGCTCACGCTGTTCCTGGCGGGCAGCCTGGTCACCCGCCTGGGCAGCCGCAATACCCTGCTGCTGGGCGGGGCGCTGCTGGCGGCCGTGCTGCCGCTGTCGGCGCTGGCGACCTCGTCGCTGGCGTACAGCATCGCGGTGTTCCTGCTGGGCGTGGCGAACAGCGTGTTCGACGTGGCCATGAATACCCACGGCGCGATCATCGAGGCGCGCCGGGCGAAGCCGCTGATGTCGTCCTTCCATGCGGTGTTCAGCATCGGCGGGCTGGCCGGCGCCTCGGCCGTCGCCACGCTGCTGGCCGACCGCCTGGGGCCGCTGCATTGCCTGGCCTTCGCCTCGGCATCGATCGCGCTGACCTCGCTGCTGGCGAGCCGCTGGCTGGGCCGGCTGGAACCGCTGTCGGCCGGCGACGGGGCGGACGGGCGGGTCTTCGCCATGCCGAACGTCGCCCTGCTGTGCATCGCCGGCCTGACCTTCCTGGCGCTGTTCATCGAGCGCACGGTCATCGACTGGAGTTCCCTGTACCTCACCGACGTCAGCCGGGCATCGGCCAGTACGGCGGCCTTCGCCTTCGGCGCCTTCAGCCTGGCGATGGCGGTCGGCCGCCTGTCCGGCGACCGCCTGGTGCGTCGCCTGGGTCAATCCACGCTGCTCTGCGGCTCGGGCGCGCTGGGCGCGGCCGGGCTGGCCCTGGGCATGCTGGCGCCGCAGCCGGCGGCGGCCATCGCCGGCTTCGTGCTGGTCGGCCTGGGCCTGGCCAACATGATCCCCACGCTCTACAGCCGGGCCAGCCGCGCCTTCCCGGGGGCTCCGGGGCTCGGGCTGGCGATGAACGGGACGCTGGGCTACGTGGGCTTTCTCATCGCGCCGCCGGTGATCGGCTTCGCCTCGGCCCAGCTCGGGCTGCGGCTGGCCATGGCGCTGCCGCTGATCGCCTTCGTCGTGCTGATGATCTGCACCCTGCGCAGCAACGCGGGGAGCGAACGGGTAGAAAACCGCCAATTCGTGCCTGTGCAGCTGTAAGGGGAACGCCGTTCCCCTGTTTTTCGGCTCGGAATGAAAACGTTTACGAGCAAAGCCAACCCATTTCACGAGGTGACCGCAATGACCGATTCGAGCAATGCCCTGAAGGCCAGCGCCGACAAGGGCGTCGTCTACTACTTCAACCGCGACAGCGAGGTCAGCTACTGGCAGCCCAAGCCTGCCAACGGCTACGTCTCCGTGTGCGTATCGCCAGGGCTGACGAAGATGGAGCGCGACCTGTCCATGGGCACCCAGACCCTGCCGCCGGGCGGCCGCGTGCGCGAGCATGCCCACCCGGCCAACGAGGAAATCCTGCATTTCATCTCCGGCCGGGGCAAGGCCGTGATCGACGGTGAAGAGTACGTGCTGGAGCCTGGCGTGACCGTCTTCCTGGGCAAGCACAACGCCCACACCTTCATCAACGACGGCGACGCCGACCTGCACTGGGTCTGGTTCATGACCCCCAGCGGCCTGGAGAACTTCTTCCGCGACATCGGCCGCCCGCGCCGCAACGGCGACGCGGCCCCCGAACCCTTCGAGCGCCCGAGCGACATCGAGCGCATCGAAGGCAAGGAGAACGGCGTGTTCTCCTACACCAAGAACTGAGCGCGCGGCCATGGCAAACGAAGTCTTCGCGCTCGACCAGGGGCAGGGCAGGGCGGTGCTGCTGGTCTCCGGGCTCGGCGGGCTGGCGGCCTTCTGGCAGCCCACCGTGGCCGAGCTGAGCGGCGAGCATCGCGTCATCACTTTCGACCATCCAGGCGTCGGCGGCAGCCCGCTGGACGGCCCGCCGAGCATCCCGGGTATCGTCGAAGCCGCGCTGCGCCTGCTGGACCTGCGGGATTTGGAGAGCGTCCATGTGGTCGGGCACTCCACCGGCTCGCTGGTGGCCCAGAGCCTGGCGCTGGACCACCCGCGACGGGTGCGGAGCCTGGTACTGAGCAGCGGCTGGGCGCAGCCGGACAAGCGTTTCGAAGACTTCTTCGCCTACCGCAAGCTGCTGCTCGAACGCCTGGGCGGGACGGCCTACACGGCGCTGACGCGCCTGTTGGCCTACCCCTCCGAATGGTACGGCGAGCAGTTCGCCGTGGCCGAAGCCCTGGACTTCGAGGCGCCGTCGGCGGTCGACGCGGCTATGGTCGGCGCGCGCATCGACATGCTGCTCGGCTACAGCCGCAAGGCGGAGCTGGCGAACATCCGCTGCCCGGCCCTGGTGGTCGGCGCCGCCGACGACTACGTCATTCCCTTCCACCACGCCCGGGAACTCGCCGGGCTGATTCCCGGGGCGAGCCTGCGGGAACTCAGTGGTGGTCACTTCACACCCGTCACGCGAACCGCCGGGTTCGCCGCGCTGCTGCGCAACTTCTGGGAGGCACACGCATGAGCTCTCGACCCATTTCCCGCGTCGGCATCATCGGCCTGGGCGCCATCGGCAAGCGGGTGCTCGATGCCCTGCAGCGCGACCACCTGCCGGCGGCGGCCTACGCGGCCATCGATCATGCCGCGCACCCCGAGGCGTTCGTCCGCGAGCACCGCCTGGAGGTGTTCGACGACGTGCGCAAGCTGATCGCCTGGCAGCCCGACCTCGTCGTCGAATGCGCCGGCCACTCGGCCGTGGTGGAAACCGTGCCGACCCTGCTGCGCGCCGGCATCGACGTGGTGATCGCCTCCATCGGCGCGCTGGCCGACAAGGCCATCAGCGACGCGCTGGATGCCGCGGCCCACGCCGGCAATGCCCGGCTGATCCTGGTCTCCGGCGCCATCGGCGGCCTGGATGCGCTGCGTTCGGCCCGCGCCGCGGGGCTCGACAAGGTCGTCTACGTCGGCCGCAAGCCGCCGCGGGCCTGGGCCGGTTCGCCGGCGGAAGAGGCCTTCGACCTGGGCGCCATCAGCCAGCCGACCACCATCTTCCGCGGCAGCGCCGCCGAGGCGTCCATGCGCTTTCCGAAGAACGCCAACGTCACCGCGGCGGTGGCGCTTTCCGGCGTGGGCTTCGACGCCACCCAGGTCGAGCTGGTCGCCGACCCGGGCGTGGACCGCAACGTCCACGAGGTGCAGGCCGCCGGCTCCTTCGGCGACCTGAGCATCCGCCTGGCCAACAACCCCTTGCCCGACAACCCCCGTACTTCCTGGCTGGCCGCCCTGAGCATCGAAGAGGCCGTCAGCAAGCAATTGCAATCCCTGGTTTTCTGAGGAACCCACACATGAAACTGCAGAACAAGGTCGCACTCATCACCGGCGCCGGCGCCGGTATCGGCGAAGCCAC
Organism: Pseudomonas sp. ADPe; assembly: GCF_014843515.1. Taxonomy (NCBI): domain Bacteria; kingdom Pseudomonadati; phylum Pseudomonadota; class Gammaproteobacteria; order Pseudomonadales; family Pseudomonadaceae; genus Pseudomonas; species Pseudomonas sp. ADPe. The sequence goes on along the minus strand of NZ_CP062122.1, from coordinate 7,023,618 downwards.
CGCTATCCTTTTCGCCGAGCAGGGCGCCCGGGTGGTCCTGGCCGACCGCAACTACGCGCTGGCGGCGGCCGTCGCCGAACGCATCGGCAACAACGCCTTCGCCCTGGAAGTGGACGTGGCCAAGGCCGAGCAGGTCCAGGCCATGGTGGAGAAGACCGTGGAGCATTTCGGCGGCATCGACATCCTGGTCAACAACGCCGGCTTCGGCTGCCTGGGCACGGTCGTCAGCCTCGACGAAGACGCCTGGGACAGCGTCATCGACGTCAACCTCAAGGGCGTGTACCTGTGCTCGAAGTACGCGATTCCGGAACTGGTCAAGCGCGGCGGCGGCGCCGTGGTGAACCTGGCCTCGACCATCTCCGTGGTCGGCATCAAGGACCGCGCGGCCTACGTCGCCGCCAAGGGCGGCGTGGCCGCGCTGACCCGCGCCATGGCGCTGGACCATTCGGCCGAAGGCATCCGCGTGAACAGCGTGGCCCCCGGGGTGATCAACTCCAGCTACTACGACAAGATGTTCCAGCAGGTGCCGGACCCGGAGGCCTTCCGCAAGGCCTTGGAAGCGCGCTCACCGCTGAACAAGATGGGCGACCCGCTCGACATCGCCAACATGATCCTGTTCCTGGCCTCGGACGATTCGAAGTTCGCCACCGGCGCCATGTTCACCGTCGACGGCGGCTATACCGCCTGGTGACCCGGCCATGATCCATGAACTGCGCGAATACCGGCTGCTGCCGGAAAAGTGGCCGCTGTACTTCGACCTGTTCAGGCAGGTCTGCATGCCGCTGCGGGGCGAGGCGTTCGGCCGTTTGCGCGGCGCCTGGCTGGAGCAGGACAGCCGCCAGGTGCGTTTCTTCCACCTGTGGGAGTACGAGTCCCTGGACGAGCGCGCCCGGCTGCGCCTGGCTCTGGCGGAAAAGCCGGCCTGGCGCGAGGAGTTCCTCGCCCAGGCGGCGCCGCAGATCCACCGCCAGCACCTGCGTGTGCTCAACCCCCAGCGGGTGGCGGAGGAGCTGATGGCGGGCGGGCACGACCTGCACCTGGTGCGCTATGGCTGCGACGTGGGCCGCGTGAACGCGGTGCGCGCGGAGCTGGAGGACCTGTGCGATGCGGCGACCTCGATCTGGACGATGGAGTTTCCCGATCCCAACCAGGTACTGACGTTGTCCGCTTCCGCCGCGATCGAATTCTCCGCCGAGGCGCGCCGCAGCCTGCAGTCGGTGGAGATCACGCGTCTCAAGCCGCTGGCCATCTGAGCGCCGCGGGTATCGCTTTGGGGTTCCCGGCCGGCTCTTCTTGTCGGCCGTCGGTCGGGAGCCTGTTTTCCATGGGGCGCTCCCTTTGGGGGCACGCATTTCGGTAACGCACGCTGGAGGGACGTTACCGAATTAAACGCAACCGCCGCCGGTGATGCCGTCGGCGGCCTTCCAGGCCACCCGGGCTGCGCTTGAAAGGCCCGTTGCAGAGGGCTTCGCCGCAGTATCGAAGCCTGGCTCCGGGCCTGCGCGAAGGTGGCATGAAAGCTGAATGTAAACCTTTACATTGGAGGCATTACCCGCAAGGTAGCAACCCCAGGGCTGGAGAGGAGGGCTGGCCCAGGGGGAGGGATTCGATGTGAGTTTTTCGCCAAGAAATGTAAAGGATTACATTCGTGGACGAACCAACGGCGGCCCGGTATAGGGCTAGAGCAGAACAAGAAAAAGCGGTCCCCGCGCCTACGTGCACCGCTGCAGCGAGGTTAGTGATGGATATTGAGAAGAGAAGCATCGAGTTCGTGCCCCATGCCGAACGCTACGGGCACCCCAAGAGACTCTTCACGATCTGGTTCAGCGCGAACATGCAAGTGACCACCCTGGTGGTCGGCACCCTGGGAATAGTGGCGGGCCTGAACCTGGCCTGGACCTGCCTGGCGCTGGTGCTGGGCTGCGCCATCGGCACCGTGTTCATGGCCGCGCATTCCTCGCAGGGGCCGCACCTGGGCATCCCGCAGATGATCCAGAGCCGCGCGCAGTTCGGTGTGCTCGGCGCTGGCTTCCCGCTATTGATCAACTACCTGGCGTTCGTGCTGTTCACCGCGGCCAACGGCGTGGTGATGCGCGACTCGATCAAGGCGTTCCTGGACGTGGGGGACAACACGGCCATCGTGCTGTTCGGCGTGATCTCCTTCGTGGTGGGCTTCATCGGCTACGAGCTGATCCACCGCTTCGGGGTGATCATGTCGGCGCTGTCGGGCCTGCTGTTCCTGGTGGTGGCGGTGCTGGCGCTGCAGAAGCCGTTGCCGGTCGGCGCCCTGGAGCTGACCGACACCTTCAAGTTCACCGCCTTCGCCCTGACGGTGACCCAGGCCGCCTCCTGGACGCTCGGCTTCGGGCCCTACGTGGCGGACTACTCGCGCTACCTGCCGGTGAACATCTCCAGCCGCCAGACCTTCTGGTACAGCTACCTCGGCAACCTGCTCGGCGCCGGCCTGGTGATGCTGCTGGGGGCCCTGCTGGCCACCTTGATCAAGGACGTGACCAACGACCCGGGCAGCGCCATCGGCAGCTTCTTCGGGCCCTGGTCGAAAGTCGCCATGGTCGTGGTGGTGCTGGGCGTGATCGAGATCAACTCGCTGAACCTGTACAGCGCCTACATGTCGGGCATGACCATCTTCACCGGCATGCGCGGCATGACCCGCATCAGCCGCGGCACCAAGTTCATCGCCATGGGGCTGACCGCTATCGCGGCCACCTGGATCGCGGTGCAGACGCAGTACAACTTCTTCGCCTACTTCTCCGACATCCTGATCGCCCAGGTCTATTTCCTGGTGCCATGGAGCGCGATCAACCTGGCCGACTTCTACCTGGTCCGCAAGGGCAAATACGCGGTGGACGACATGTACAACGTCGACGGCCAGTACGGGAAGTACAACATCTCGACCATGGTCATCTACCTGCTGGGCGTGCTCTCGACGCTGCCGTTCATGGACATGTCCTTCTACCACAGCTACTTCGCTCAGATCCTCGGCTCGGACCAGAGCTGGATTCCGGCGCTGATCGTGCCGGCTGGCCTGTATTACTGGTGGAATCGCAAGCGGGTTGCGGTGCCGGCTGTGGCGTTGCAGTCGGTGGTTTGATTCGTGGGGGGTAGGGGGGCCGTTCGTGCCACGGAGGCATCCGGCGTGGCCGGTGACAAAGTCCGCTCCTACGCTCTCCAGCAAACACAAGACCCGTAGGATGGCGTTGAGCGAAGCGATACCCATCACCACGACCGCATGGGTTTCGCCAAGGCTCAACCCATCCTACGAAAAGCACCTCGGCGCAGACAGTTGCTCCTACGCCCGGGTTTCCCGGCTGCCCCTCTCCCCAACCCTCTCCCTGAAGGGAGAGGGTTGGGGAGAGGGGCGGAGCCAGGCCCGAACACCATGGCCGAACCAACACACCAGATCACGCCCAACCCCACCCTCAAACCGAATGACTGGACTGCCGAATGATCAGCTCTGTATCGAGCAGCAACGGCTTGATCTCAGTGCCATTGCGAAGATGCGCGATCAACGCCTCGGCACTCAGCTGCCCCATCTCCTCCGCCGGAATGGCCAGGGTCGTCAGCGGCGGCTCGTAGTAGTCGGTGAACTCCATGTTGTCATGGCCGACGATCGACAGCTGCGACGGCACGTCGATGCCGAGCTTCTTGCAGGCGTGCAGCACGCCGAAGGCGATGATGTCGCTGTTGCAGATCACCGCGGTCACTTCCGGGTGTTCCATGGCGATGCGGCGCATGGTCTTGTCGCCGAACTCGATGCTGTAGCCGCCGACGCTCTCGTAGATGACGTGGCTGGCCTCGCCCTTCAGGGGCCGCAGGGTGTCCTCCAGGGCCTGGACCCGCGCCTGCTGCCGGTCGTTGCCGAGGATCGGGCCGGTCAGCATCGCCAGGCGCCGGTGGCCCAGGCCCAGCAGGTACTGGATGAGCTGCTGGGTCGCCTTGTAGTTGTCGAAGCCGATGAAGGGGAATTCCTGGTGGGCGGGGTAGGAGTAGGTGCACACGACGGGCATCCGGTACTCCTTGAGGTAGGCCTTGAGCTTCTCGTCGACGATGTCGCCGACCACCAGCAGGCCCTCGGCGCCGCGCTCGACCAGCAGGCGCACCTTGTCGAAGATGTTGCGCGAGTCGAAGCCGCAGGACAGCACGTGGACGACGTAGCCGTACTGCGCGAGCCGGTCCTGGAAGCTGTTGACCATCTTCGCGTACAGCGCGTAGTCCAGCGTCGGGATGATGGCGCCGATCACGTTGGTCTGCCGCGAGCGCAGCGCCTTGGCCGCGGAGTTGGGGGTGTAGCCCATCTTCTGGGCGATCTCCAGCACCTTCGCCCGCACGTCGTCACGCACGTGGTGCGGCAGGTTGAAGCTGCGCGAGACGGTCGCGACGGAGACGCCGGCGGCCTTCGCCACGTCGATAACGTTTACGCGTTTGGGGGCTTTTTTAGCAGTTCTGGCCACTACCACCTCGGTGAGCGTCCTGGCTCGGACAACGCTGGCGTCCAAGCGGAGAAATGGGGAAGCGTCTGGAGCAGACGCTCCAGGGTACTGGAAATCACGCCCGATGAACCGCCAAAGAGCGTAACTGCTGGTGTTCAAGCCTAAGGACCATGGGCGAAATTCTCAAGCCGGTCGGCAGGCGGGGCAGGGCGGCGGCTATGGGAAATGACAGGGCCCGCGAGCGGTTTTCCGATAACGCCTCGACGAAGATCGAAAAAAGACTGTAAACGATTACAGAATAATGCATAATCAACCTCGACGACTTGCCCGGCAGGCGTCCGGATTCGGTTTCCCTGGCGGCATCGACAGCGGTCGGCCGGCGCTTGACACGCCCGTCCGTGAGCTTTAATTGTAAACGTATACATTCATAAGTCCAACAACAGGTCTTTCCCATGACTCGAATCTACCAACACTGGATCGACGGCGCCGAACAGGCCCCCGCCAATGGGCAATACATCGCGCGCCGGTCGCCGGCCCACGGCGGCCTGCTGGCGGAGTTCGCCGCTGGCAACGAGCAGGATGTGGACCGCGCTGTACAGGTCGCCCACGGCCTGCACACGGCCGGTAGCTGGTCGGGCCTGCCCGCCTCGGAGCGGGCCAAGCTGCTGAACAAGTGGGCCGAGCTGATCGAGCGGGATGCCGAGCGCCTGGCGCGGATCGAGGCCGAGGAAGTCGGCAAGCCGATCGTCTACGCCAGGGGCGAGGTGCTGTGGGCGGCCGAGCTGACGCGTTTCGCCGCGTCCCTGGCCTGGCAGATTCCGGGCGAGGCGCACAGCCACGTCGGCGAGAACCGCCTGGGCCTGGTGACCCGCGAAGCCCGCGGCGTGGTGGGGCTGATCGTGCCCTGGAACTTCCCTCTGGTGTGCCTGTTCCAGAAGCTGCCCTATGCCATCGCCGCGGGTTGCCCGGTGGTCATCAAGCCGTCCGAACTGACTTCCGGCACCGCGCTGGAAGTGGCGCGCCTGGCCGCCGAGGCCGGCCTGCCGGATGGTCTGATCAACGTTGTCACCGGCACCGGCTCGGTGGTGGGGGAGCGCCTGACGCGCCATCCGCGGGTCAGCATGGTTTCCTTTACCGGCTCCACCCGCGTCGGCAAGCAGATCGCGGCCAGCGCCGCGCAGGACCTGACCCGTGTCGCGCTGGAGCTCGGCGGCAAGGCCGCCAACCTGGTGTTCGCCGATGCCGACCTGGATGCGGCGCTGGATGGCGTGCTGTTCGGCGTCATCCTCAACCAGGGCGAGGAATGCGTTGCCGGCACCCGCCTGCTCATCGAGGAGTCGGTCGCCGACGAATTCGTGGCGCGTCTGGTGGAGCGCGCGAAGAAGGTCGTCGTGGGGCTGCCGCTGGACGCCAAGGCGCAGATCGGCGCGCTGATCCACGAAGAGCACCTGGCCAGCGTGCTCAACTACATCCGCATCGGGCAGGAGGAGGGAGCCACCCTGGTCTACGGCGGCAAGCGCCTGAGCGAGGGCGAACTGGCCAACGGCTACTTCGTCGGGCCGACCATCTTCTGCAACGTGAAGCCGGAACAGCGCATCTTCCGCGAGGAAATCTTCGCCCCGGTGCTCGCCGTCACTACCTTCAAGACGGTGGACGAAGCGGTGGCCCTGGCCAACGATACCGACTACGGCCTGGGCAACGGCGTCTGGAGCAAGGACCTGGACAAGGCCCTCGGTGTGGCCAGGCGCCTGCAGAGCGGCACGGTGTTCGTCAACACCTACCTGGAGACCTCGGTGCAGATGCCCTTCGGCGGCTACAAGCAGAGCGGCTACGGCCGCGAGAACGGCGTGGACGGCCTGCTGGAGTTCATGGAGGTGAAGTCGACCTTCATCCGCATGGGCGAGCGCACGCCGGTGCTGCCCAACACCCTGGACTGAGTTCCGCACGACGCCGCTGCGGCGGCGTCATTTCCAGCGCCCTGCGGGGCGAACCTGCGAGAAGTGCCATGAATTTCAAGCGAATGATCAATGTGGTCGGCGTGCATGCCGCCGGCGAACGCAACGACGTCATCACCGGCGGCGTGCTCGACGTGCCCGGCAAGAGCATGTTCGACAAGATGAAGTACCTGGAGAGCGAGGCGGACCACATCCGCAAGTTCCTTCTCCAGGAGCCCCGCGGCAGCGTCACCCAGTGCGTGAACCTGGTGCTGCCCTCGTCCCACCCGGAAGCGGATGCTGGCTTCGTCATCATGGAGTCCGAGTACTACGTGCCCATGTCCGGCACCAACACCATCTGCACGGTGACCGCGCTGCTGGAGACCGGCATGATCCCGATGCAGGAGCCGGTCACCCACCTGGCCCTGGAGGCGCCGGGCGGCCTGGTGCGCGTCGAGGCGCAGTGCCGGGGCGGCAAGTGCGTCAGCGTGAAGTTCAGCAACGTGCCCTGCTTCGTCTTCGCCCTGGACCGGCACATCGAGGTGCCGGGGCTGGGCACGCTGAAGGTCGACGTGGCCTATGGCGGCATGATCTACGTGCTGGCCGATGCCCAGGCGCTGGGCTTCGACATCACCCCGGACGAAGCCGCCACCCTGGTGAGCGTCGGCGAGACGATCAAGGCGGCCGCGGCGGAGCAGATTCCGGCGGTGCACCCGGAGCAGCCGGAAATCCACACCATCAACCAGACGCTGTTCGCCGGCCCGCTGCGCGACACCCCCGAAGGCCTGCGCTCGCGCAACGGCGTGATCGTCTCGCCCGGCCGCCTCGACCGCTCGCCCTGCGGCACCGGCACCAGCGCGCGCCTGGCGGTGATGCACGCCCGCGGCCAGATCAAGCCCGGCCAGCGCTTCGTGCACGAGTCGATCATCGGCACCGAGTTCGTCGGCGAGATCGTCGAGACGCTGAGCGTCGGCGGCCAGCCGGGCATCCGCCCGACCATCTCCGGCAACGCCTGGATCACCGGCTTCCACCAGTACGTGCTGGACCCCAGCGACCCGTTCCCCAGCGGTTTCACACTGAGCGATACCTGGCGCAAAAGCCACTAGGCTCGCATTTTCCCCCGCCCGGCTCTGCTGCCTTGGGCGGGGGGTTTTTCTTCTCGTCGGAACGGCCGCTAGCGCATGTAGCTGCCGCCGTTCAGGTCCAGCGTCGCGCCGCTCAGGGACGGCAGCGAGGGCCGCAGGGCGAAGGCCACCAGTTCGGCCACTTCGTCCGGCTCGGCCATTTCGCCGATGGGGATTTCGGCGACCGCCGCGGCCTTGCCGTGCCTGGCGATGAAGTCTTCGGCCATGTCGGTGCGCACCCAGCCGGGGGCGATGGCCACCGCCGCCACGCCGTCCTGGCCGAAGCTGCGGGCGATGGATTTGGTGAGGTTGAGCAGCGCCGCCTTGGTCGCGCCGTAGGGCATGGCGTCGGCGGCATAGCCGCGTTGCCCGGCGCGGCTGGCGAGGTTGACGATGCGCCCGCCGCCGAGGGCGCGGAAATGGCGCAGGGCTTCCTTGCACAGCGTGGCGGCGGAGAAGAAGTTGACCTGGAACTCCCGTTGCCAGGCCGCCGTCCAGGCCGCCTCGTCGGCATCGATGGAGATTTCCGTGCGGATGCCGGCGTTGTTGACCAGGCCGTGCACCCGCCCGGCCAGGGCCTGGGCCTCGCGCCACAGCTGGAAGGGCCCCTGCGCGTCCGACAGGTCGGCCTGGACCAGCCAGCCCTCGCCGCCGACCTGGGCGAGCAGCGCCTCGGCGCCGGCCCGGTCGCGGCCGAAATGGATGATCGGCTGGGCGCCTTCCTGCGCCAGGCGGCGGACGATGGCCGCGCCGATCTGGCCGGAGCCGCCGGTGACCAGAATGTTTTGCCCGCACAGCGGTTTCGCGGAAGACATCCCTTGCTCCTATGATGGTTGAAGTTCAGGGGTGGTCGAAGTTCAGGCCAGGCTCATTTTCGCCGTCAGGTTCTGTTGCATGTATTCCAGGAAGCGGCGCTGGAACAGCATGGTGTGCTCGTGGGCGGCTTTTTCGGCGGCTTCCGCGTCGCGGGCGGCGATGGCTTCGATGATTTCCTCGTGGTCGCGGCCCAGGCGGGCGGTGCCGGCCGAGCTGACGATGTAGTCGAAGTGCAGGTGCAGCAGGCGCTGGCCTTCGCCCAGCAGGCGTTCGTAGTAGCTGACGAAGTAGGGGTTGCGCCCGGCCTCGGCGATGGCCATGTGGAAGGCCTTGTTCAGCTCGGACATCGCCTGGAAGTCGCCGGACTCCACGGCCGCCATGTAGGCCGCGTCGGCCTTGCGGATCGCCTGCAGGTCCTCGTCGCTGCGCTGGAGCGCGGCCAGGCGGGTGACCGCCCGCTGGATGAGGTCCAGCGCGGCCACGTAGTTGGGGAACTCCTCGATCTCGAAGGGGGTGACCAGGGTGGTGCGGTTGGGCAGGATGGTGACCAGGCCTTCGCTGGTCAGCCGGGCCAGGGCATCGCGCACCGGCGAGCGCGACAGGCCGAACTGCGCCGCCAGGGAGACCTCGTCCAGCTGCACGCCGGGCTTGAGCTTTAGCGTGAGGATCTGCTTGCGCAGCTCCTCGTAGATATAGCGCCCGCCATGGCGGCGCCCGGGGCTTTCCACTTCTTCTTCTTTGGCCATCATCAGGTCTCGGTGTGCGCGGGCTGTGTCATACAGACCAGCCCGCCATCTTAGCGTGGCCGCGTTCAGCGCGGAAACGCCGGGCCCCAGGTGTCGCTGAGCATGAAGCCCGCGGCCAGCGGGTCGTCCGGGTCGACGCCGATCTGCTGGATGCCGTACAGCCAGGCGCGGCCTTCCACCCGCGGCAGCACCGCCGGCTTGCCGGCCACTTCCGTGGTGCCGAGCAGTTCCACTTGGAACTCGCCGCCGATGGTGGAGCGCGACACCAGGCGCTCGCCGGGCCGCACCAGGCCGCGCGCGCTCAGCGTGGCGAGGTTGGCCGAGCTGCCGGTGCCGCAGGGCGAGCGGTCGACGCGCCCCGGCGGCAGGGTGGTGCAGGTCTGGTAGGTGCGCGCGTCCAGGCGGTTGCGGAACATCACGTAGGCCACCTCGTCGATCTGCGGGTACAGCGGGTGGCGCACGCGCACCTGCTGGTTGATCAGGCCGCGCAGCTTCACGCCGGCATCGGCCAGTTCGCGGGCGTTCTCCGGGGCGATGGCCAGGCCGACCTGCTCGACGTCGATCAGCGCGTAGTACACGCCGCCGAAGGCGATGTCGGCCTTCAGCGGGCCGAACTCGCCGCCGTCGATCGGCACGTCCAGTTGCTCGACGAAGGCCGGCACCATGTCCAGCGACACCCCCAGGCAGCGCCCGTCGGCGCAGCGCGCGCGGGCCGTCACCAGCCCGGCGGGGGTGTCCAGCACCACGGTCGTCTCCGGCTCCTGCATCGGCAACATGCCCAGCTCCAGCAGCGCGGTGACCACGCAGATGCAGTTGCTGCCGGACATCGGGTGGGCCTTGTCCGCCTGCAGCACGATGAAGCCGGCGTCGGCCGCAGGGTTGGTCGGCGGCAACAGCAGGTTCACCGACATCTGCAGGCAGCCGCGCGGTTCCATGACCACCAGGCGGCGCAGGCTGTCGTCGACCTCGTTGATGTAGTTCATCTTGTCCAGCATGGTTTCGCCGGGGATGCCCAGCACCCCGCCGGTGATGACCTTGCCGATCTCGCCTTCGCAGTGCACGTCGGCCAGTTGCAGCGTCTTCTTCCAGCGCATCAGTCGCACCTCACTTGATGTACCAGCCCCAGGGCTGCTCGCTGTCGTAGCGGGTGATCTGCTTGGTCTCCAGGTAGTTGTTCAGGCCCCATTCGCCCAGCTCGCGGCCGATGCCGCTGTGCTTGTAGCCGCCCCAGGGCGCCTCGCTGAAGGTCGGTTGCGAGCAGTTGATCCACACGATGCCGGCACGGAACCGCCGGGCGACGCGCTCGCAGCGCGGCAGGTCGCGGGACATCACCGCGGCGCCCAGGCCGAAGCGCGAGGCGTTGGCCGAGCGCACGGCTTCGTCCTCGCTGTCGAACGGGCGCACGCAGACCACCGGGCCGAAGATTTCCTCGTTCCAGATCCAGGCGTCTTCGGGCACGTCGGCGAACACCGTCGGCTGCACGTAATAACCCTTGTCCAGCCCGGCCGGGCGTTCGCCGCCGCAGACCAGCCGCGCGCCTTCTTCCTGGCCGCGGGCGATGGCCTGCAGCACCTTGTCGTACTGCGCCTTGTTGACCAGCGGGCCGAGCAGCACGCCTTCGCGCAGGCCGTTGCCGATGGTGATCTTCCGCGCCTCTTCGGCCAGGCGCGCCAGCAGCGGCTCGTACAGCGCCCGCTGCACCAGCACGCGGGAGGTGGCCGAGCAGACTTCGCCCTGGTTCCAGAAGATGCCGAAGAGGATCCACTCCACGGCGGCCTCGATGTCGCTGTCAGCGAAGATCACGAAGGGCGACTTGCCGCCCAGCTCCAGGCTGATGTTTTTGATGTCGCGGGCGGCGGCCTGCATGATCCGGCTGCCGGTGGGCACGCTGCCGGTGAAGGCCAGCTTGTCCACGCCCGGGTGCTCGGCCAGCGGCGCGCCGGCGTCGGCGCCCAGGCCGGTCACCACGTTGAGCACGCCCGCCGGCAGGCCGGCTTCATGGGCGATCTGGGCCAGGTGCAGCGCGGTCAGCGGCGTCAGTTCCGAGGGCTTGAGCACCATGGCGCAGCCGGCGGCCAGGGCCGGGGCGACCTTCCAGGCGGCCATCAGCATGGGGAAGTTCCAGGGGATGATGGCGCCGGCCACGCCCACCGGCTCTTTGCGCGCCACCGAGCTGAAGCGCTCGTCGGCCAGGGCGATTTCCTGCTCCTGGCTGGCGTCGAGCTTTTCCGCCAGCCCGGCGTAGAAGTCGAAGCAGCCGGCGGTGTCGCCGATGTCCCACAGCGCCTCGGGCAGCGGCTTGCCGTTGTCGCGCACTTCCAGTTCGGCCAGTTCCTGCTGGCGGCCGCGGATGCCTTCGGCGATGCGCCGCAGCACGGCGGCGCGCCCGGCCCCGCTCATGCGCGGCCAGGGGCCTTCGTCGAAGGCGCGGCGGGCGGCGCGCACCGCGGCGTCCACGTCCTCGGCGGTGGCGGCGGCCACCCGGGCGAGGAGGGTTTCGTCGCTGGGGTCGAAGGTTTCGAAGCTGCTGCCCTTGGCGGGGGCGAGCCATTGGCCGTCGATGTAGAGCTGCTGGTAGTTCATGCGGTTCCTCCGATGAAGGCGAAGCGGCGAGCGCTGAAGGGGCTGAGGTCCTGGGCCGGGCGGCGGCCGGCGGCGAGGTCGGCGACCAGGCGGCCGGTGGTGGCGCCCAGGGTGAGGCCGAGCTGGCCGTGGCCGAAGGCCATGAGCACGTTGCCCAGGCGCGGCGAGCGGTCGATCACCGGCTTGGTGTCGGGCAGGAAGGGGCGGTAGCCGACGCCGAACTCGACCTTGGCGGTGTCGAGCTGCGGCAGCACGCGGCGGGCCTTTTCCAGGATGATCTCGGCGCGCCGGAAGTTGGGTTCGGCGTTGGGGCCGGCGAACTCGATGGTGCCGCCGATCTGCAGGCCGCGGGTCATGGGGGCGAAGCAGAAGCCGCCGTCGGCGTAGATCACCGAATGGCGGATGTCCACGCCCGGGGTGGGCAGCACCGCCTGGTAGCCGGCGATGCCGGCCAGCGGGATGCTCACCCCGAGCTGCTCGAAGAACTGCCGCGAGCCGGTGCCGGCGGCCACCACCACCAGTTGGGCGGGGTAGCGGCTGCCGTCGGCCAGGGTGACGCCGGCGGCGCGGTCGGCGCTTTCGTCGATGTGCTTCACCCGCTCGCGCACGCGGATGCCGCCCTGGGCGACGAAGCTTTCGGTCAGCGCGGCGATGAAGCCTTCGGTGTCGTTCACCGCGCGCCAGTCGGGGAACAGCAGGCCGTGCTGGAACTTGCCGGCCAGGGCCGGTTCGAGGTCGCCGATGGCGGCGCCGTCGAGCTCCTCGGACTGGAAGCCCAGCGACTTGCGCAGCTCCAGGTGCGGGCGCTCGTGGACCAGGGCGGCGGGCGAGTCGAACACCTCGATGATCGGCCGCTGGCCGAGCAGGCTCTTGTCGGCGCAGGCGTCGAGCAGCGGCGCATAGTCCTCGTAGACGTGATGGGTGAGGCGCGCCATGTCGCGGGCGATCTCGGCGATCTTCGAATGCCGCGCGCAGGCGACGAAGCGCAGGAACCACGGCAGGATGCCCGGCAGCGCGCTGGGGCGCAGGGCCAGCGGGCCCCGCTGGTCGAGCAGCCAGCCGGGCACCTTCATCAGGATGCCCGGCTTGGACAGCGGGATGACCTCGCTCACCGCCATCTGCCCGCAGCTCCATTTCGCCGTGCTGTCGCCCGGCGCGGCCGGGTCCACCAGGGTCACGCGGTAGCCTTCGCGCTGCAGGTACAGGGCGCAGCAGACACCGACGATGCCGCCACCGACGACGATGGCGTTTTGCGAAGCGGCTTGCGGGTCGTTCATTTCAGGGTCTCTTCCGGGCTGCGGTGGTCGGTGAAGTCTTCCAGGTTGAAACCCTGCCAGTAGGGTTGGGCCCTGTCGACGTAATGTTCGGCGCGGCCGGTGATGCAGGCCCGGCCCTCGATGCTCGGGCGCACCGCCGGCGTGCCGTCGGCCAGGGCCAGGACTTCCTCGACGCGGCCGTCGAAGCGGCTGCCGATCAGGCTTTCATGGCGGAACACGGCTTCGCGCGCCAGCAGGCCGCGGGCATGGCGCTGGGCCACCCGGGCCGAGGTGCCGGTGCCGCAGGGCGAGCGGTCGATCAGGCTGTCGCCGGCAATCACTACGCTGCGCCCATCGGCGTCGGCTGCCAAGGGGCGGCCGGCCCACATGCAGTGCTTCACGCCGCGGATGCTGGCGTCCTCGGGGTGCGCCACGGCGAACTCGCGGTTCACCAGCGCCTGCACCTCGCGCCCCCAGGCCAGCAATTGCTGCGGGGTGAAGTGCTCGCAGCCGGGGTAGTTCGGCTGCGGCTCGATGATCGGGTAGAAGTTGCCGCCGTAGGCGATGTCCAGGCGCAGCTCGCCGAGGGCCGGTAGCCGGATGCTCAGGTCGCGGTGCAGGAGGAAGCTCGGCACGTTGGTGAAGCGCACGCCGCCGACCTTGCCGTCCTGCATGCGGTATTGCGCGCTGACGCGCCCGGCGGGGACGTCGACGATCACCGTGCCCGGCGTCTTCGGCCGGACCAGGCCGGCCTCCAGGGCGAAGGTGATCGAGCCGAGGGTGGCGTGGCCGCACATGGGCAGGCAGCCGGAGGTCTCGATGAACAGCAGCGCGAGGTCGGCGTCCTCGCTCACGGGCGGGTAGAGCAGGGTGCCCGACATGTGCGCGTGGCCGCGCGGTTCGAGCATCAGCGCCCGGCGGATCCAGTCGTGCTCGGCCAGGAAGTGCTGGCGCCTTTCGCTCATGCTGGCGCCGTGCAGCTCGGGGGCGCCGTCGACGACCATGCGCACGGGCATGCCTTCGGTATGGCCTTCGATGCAGGTGAAACTCTGTCGGCTCATGGGGTGCGTCCTCCAGGGGACGCCGCTGCCGGGGCGGGCAGCGGCGTCCATGCGCTCAGCGCTGGGAAGCCTCGAATACCTTGCGGAATTCGGCCTTTTCTTCGTCGGTCAGCGGCAGCAGCGGGGCGCGCGCGTTGCCGGCGCTGAAGCCGGCCAGCTCGCAGCCGTACTTCACCTTCTGCACGAACTTGCCGCTTTCCAGGCTGGCCATCACCGGGAACAGGCTGCGCATCACGTCCTGGGCGCCGGCCAGGTCGCCGGAGGCGAACTTGCGGTAGAAGTCGGTCACCTGGTCGGGGAAGCAGTTGGCCGGGCCGCAGATCCAGCTGCTGGCGCCCCAGAGGAAGAAGTCCAGGGCCTGGTCGTCGGAGCCGCAGGACAGCTGCACCTTGTCCTTGTAGGTGGTGCCGATCTCGATGGCCCGCAGCAGGTTGCCGCTGCTTTCCTTGATGGCGATGACGCGCGGGTGCTCGGCCAGCGCCTGGATCACGCCCATGCCGACCTCGACGTTGGTGCGCACCGGGTAGTTGTAGAGCACCAGGTTGATTTCCGGGAAGGTCTCCAGGATGGTCCGGTAGTGCGCCAGCAGTTCTTCCTGGGACGGCAGCGCGTAGTAGGGCGGGGCGATCAGCAGGTTGGTGTAGCCGGCTTCCACGGTCTGCTTGACCTGCTCCAGCACCTCGCGGGTGCAGGAGCCGTTGGCGCCGGCGATCAGGGTGCCGCGCTCGCCGACCACTTCCTTGACCGTGGCCAGGACCTGGCGGCGCTCCTCGTTGGTGAGCGCGTAGTACTCGCCGGTCGAGCCCAGCGGGACGAAGCCGCTGACGCCGGCCTTGAGCTGGTATTCGAGGATCGAGGCCAGGGTGTCGTGGTCGACCGCGCCGGACTTGTCGAAGGGCGTGACGAGGGCGGGCAGGATGCCAGTGAGTTGCATGGTGGATCTCCGCATCGGTGGTGGGGGGTTAGTAGGCGTAGCGCCTGAACATCCGGGCTTCGATCACGCCGACCAGGCGGGTCAGCGGGAAAGCCACGAGGAAGTAGATGACCGCGACGGCGGAGAGGAACTCGACCGGCCGCGCGGTGCTGTTGGAGATGTTCTGGCCGACGAACATCAGGTCGGCGACGCCGACGGAGGAGATCAGCGCGCTCTCCTTGAACAGGCTGACGACGTTCGACAGCAGCGGCGGCACCGCGCGCAGCAGGGCCTGCGGGAAGACCACGTAGAGCACCTTCACCCGCGGCGTCAGGCCCAGCGCGGTGCAGGCGTCGTGCTGCTCGCCGGCGATGGACTTGAGCGCGCCGCGGAAGGTCTCGCTGGTGATGGCCGCCATGTACAGCGTCAGCGAGATCACCACCGAGACGTAGGGCGGGATGTCCAGGCCGAACACCACCGGGAAGCAGAAGAACACCCAGAACAGCTGGATCAGCAGCGGCGTGCCGCGGAAGAACTCGACGAACAGCGTCACCGGCAGCTTCAGCAGGCGGCTGCGCACGTTGCGCAGCAAGGCCAGGACAAAGCCGGCCAGGCTGCCGATGAGGGCGCAGCCGAGGGTGAAGGCGAGGGTCAGGGCCAGGCCCTTGAGCAGCACCTGCCAGTAGGAGAAGACGACGGAAAAATCGAGGCTCATGGCGGTTTCCTCAGCGCTGCGTCGCCAGGTCCTGGCGCCGTTCGAGGTACTGCACCAACTGGCCGATGGGCAGCGACAGGGCGAAGTAGACGAGGGCGATCAGGGTGTAGGTTTCCAGGGGGCGGTAGGCCTCGGTGGCCAGGCTCTTGCCGACGTACATCAGGTCGGACACCGCGACTATCGCCACCAGGGCGCTTTGCTGCAGGCTGCCGATGCCGTTGGTCATCAGCACCGGCACCGCGCTGCGCAGGGCCTGCGGCAGCACCACGTAGAGCGTGCGCTGCCAGGGCTTCAGGCCCAGGGCGACGCAGGCGTCCAGGTGCTCGCGCGGCACCGCCTGCACGCCGGCGCGGTAGGCCTCGGCGTTGAACGCGGTGAGGTTCAGGCCCAGGGCCAGGAAGCCCATGGCGATGGGGTCGATGAACACGTTGAAG
Organism: Pseudomonas sp. ADPe; assembly: GCF_014843515.1. NCBI lineage: Bacteria > Pseudomonadati > Pseudomonadota > Gammaproteobacteria > Pseudomonadales > Pseudomonadaceae > Pseudomonas > Pseudomonas sp. ADPe. Next base: position 7,007,585 of record NZ_CP062122.1, on the reverse strand, counting down.
AGCATCGGCACGCAGTAGAAGAACCAGACGATCTGCAGCAGCGCCGGGGTGCAGCGGAAGAACTCGATGAACAGCTGCGCCGGCCAGCGGACGAAGAACCAGCGGCTGAGGGTCATCAGGCACAGGCCGAAGCCGCAGACCAGGCCGATCAGGTTCGACACCAGGGCCAGCTCCAGGGTGACCTTCAGGCCGCCGAGCAGCGCCGGCAGGCTGCCGCTCAAGAAATGGAAGTCGAATTGGTAGTTCATGGCGCCGCCCTCAATCCAGGTGCACGACCTTTTCCAGGAACTCGCGGGTGCGGGCTTCCCTGGGTTGGCTGAAGATCTGCTCTGGCGGGCCCTGCTCGACCACCTTGCCGTTGGCGCAGAACACCACGCGGGTGGCGATGTGGCGGGCGAAGTGCATGTCGTGGGTGACGATGATCATCGCCATCTTCTGCTCGGCCAGCTGCAGCATCACGTTCTGCACCTCGATGACCATCTCCGGGTCCAGCGCCGAGGTGACTTCGTCGAACAGCATCAGCTTGGGTTCGAGCATCAGCGCGCGGGCGATGGCCACGCGCTGCTTCTGGCCGCCGGAGAGCTGGCTGGGGTAGGCGTGCAGCTTGCTCTCCAGGCCCAGGCGGGCGAGGTAGGCGCGGGCCTTCTCCGTCGCCGCGGCCCGGGACAGGCCATGGACCTTGCACGGGGCGAGGATCAGGTTGCCCAGCACCGACAGGTGCGGGAACAGCGTGTAGTGCTGGAAGACCATGCCGATCTGCGTGCGCAGCGCCTCGTTCAGCGGCTTGCCGCGGCGCTGGCCGCCGCTGATGTAGGGCTGGCCCTGGAAGGCGATGCTGCCGCCCTGGATGCCCTCCAGGCCCATCAGCACGCGCAGCAGCGAGCTCTTGCCGCTGCCGGACGGGCCGATGATGACCAGGCGGTCGTCGGCGCGCATGTCCAGGTCCATGTTGTCCATCACCACCAGCTGTTCGCCGTAGGCCTTGCACACGCCTCGGAGCTGGATGAAGTCGCCGCCGGCGGTGGAATCCGGGGCGAACGGAGCCTGTGGCTGGGCAGCCACCAAACGCGGGGTATTCATGAGCGGTGTTCTCCGCGGGGGCCGCCGTTGCGCGGCCCCCGGTGTCGGCAGGAGTTACTTGGCGGCGGTCTTGGCGTTGACTTCGGCAGAGGCCTTGTCGACCAGGCGGTCGATCTCGCCGGTCTCGCGGCGCTGGGTCACGTAGATGTTCAGCACCTGCAGGTCCGCCGCGGAGATGTCGCGGCGCATGCCGAAGGCCACGCCCTGCTTGGCCAGGGCCGGCTTGGGCAGGACTTCCCTGGCCCAGTCGTTGGCCATGGCGAACAGGTGGTTGGTGTCGCTGGCGTCGACCAGCACGTCGGCACGCCGCGACATCAGCGCCAGGCGCGTTTCGTCCATGCCCGGCAGGCGCATGACGGTGCCCTGCTTGAGCACAGAGGAAATCGCCTTGTCCTGGGCGGTGCCGGACATCACCGCGAAGGTCACGCCGGGTTTGTCGTAGTCGGCGATGGCGTTGCCGGCGCCGCTGAACTTGGGGTTCTCCTTGTTCACCACCAGCGACACCTGGTAGTCGGTGGCCGGCGCCGAGAAGGCCACCGCCAGGGCGCGCTCGGGCGTCTGGTTGAGGGCCATGGCCAGGTCCCACTTGCCGCTCTGCAGGCCGGCGACGAGGTTGTCCCAGTTGGTGTCGACGAACTCCACCTTGACCTTCAGCACCTTCTCGCCGAAGTCGCGGCACAGGTCGACGAAGTAGCCGCTGTACTGGCCGCTGCCGGCGTCACGCATCACATAGGGCGCGGCGACCGCCGCGCCGCAGCGCAATACGCCGGCCTTCTGCACGCCCTGCCACATGGACGTATCGGCGGCCTGGGACGGGGTCTGGGTGAGCAGCGCGCCGACGGCGGCCGCGCAGGCGAGGGCCTTGCGGATGGAGCGGGGGAACATACGAGCCATTTTGACCTCTCCGTAAATTTGTTTTTGTAGGCAGAAGGCAAACAACTTTCATCGCTGTGTGGTGTGTTGTGCTCTTTGATGTGTGCAGCGATGTATTCAGCGTATGGGCGATGGGCAAAACCTGTCAACAGAGGTCGCGGGCTTTTTCTTCAGCGAATGACCGGGCGGTCGGCTGCGTCGGCCGGGCACAGGGCGCAATGGTCGGTCGCGTCAGGCCGCCAAGCGGCCGCCGACGCGCGCCGGAGGCGGGCTGGGGCGCTGGGGAAAGGGATTGAAGGGGGAGGGCTTGCGTGAGGTTTGTGAAACCTGAAGGTGAGAAAAAGCGTACTCAATCAATCTATCGGGGCGAGGTGAGCGGCACGGGGCGGCTGGGCCGCCGCCCCGGCTGGCCTAGAGCACCAGCTCGGCGGAAATGGCCGCCGCGGGCGGGGTGCGTGTCGGCCAGCACGTTGGGCTCGTCGGATAGCTGCAGCAGGGCGCTGGCGATGCTGTCGCCCTCGTAGCCCTGGTAGTCGCTGCCGTGGCGGCGAACCTGGCGAAGCGCGGCGGCTAGCGGCGCGTCAGTGGCTCTTCAGGCCGGCGGCGGCCATGGCCAGGCGGATCGCCTCGGCGGCCAGCAGCACGCTGCCGACGCCGCCCAGCCACAGGGCGAGCAGCTATAGCAGCTGCTTGCGCAGGGGCTGGCCCGGCTGCTGCGGCGCGGGGTTCGGGGTAGGGCTCATGGGGGCTCCGTGACTGGGTTTCAGTGGCTCATTCGGCCGGGCTTTCGCCGGCGAGGATGGTGCGCGCCTCGGCGAAGCATTTCTCCGCCAGGGCCGAGCGCGGCTCGGTGCGCCGCTGCAGCAGGCCGATGGGGCTGTGGATGCTGGCGCCGGCGATGGGGGTGATGCGCAGGTGCTCGCTGAGGGTTTCCAGGCCGCAGTTCAGCGGCATGATGGCGCAGCACATGCCTTCGCCGATGGCCTGGATCAGCTGGAAGGTGGAGTCGCTTTCCAGCACCGGCAGCGGGTCCAGGCCGCGGCTGCGGAAGCTCAGGTCGACGGACTGGCGGTAGTGCATGCCCTTGCTCAGCAGCCCCAGGGGCAGGTCGTTGAGCTTGTCCCACTTGAGCTCGCCGTCCTCGAACTGGAAGTGCCGCACGTCGTGCAGCAGGCCCATGGTGGTGGTGGCCAGTTCCAGCACTTCGAAGTAGGTGGTGTTGACCTGGTCGAGGTAGCAGATGCCCAGGTCCAGCTGGTTGCGGCTGAGGCCGTCGATGATCTGCTCCGAGCTCAGCGACGACAGCTGGAACTGCAGTTCCGGGTAGCGCTGCGACAGCGGCTTGAGCACCTGCATCGGGTTGAAGCTGGACAGCGGCACCAGGCCCAGGCGCAGGCTGCCCACCAGTTGCCCGCGGCAGCTGGCGGCCTCTGCCTGCAGGCCGTCGTAGGCGGCCAGCAGGGTGCGGGCCCAGGCCAGGATGCGCTCGCCGGCCTCGGTGAAGCCCTCGAAGCGCTGGCCACGGGTCACCAGCACCAGGTCCAGCTCGTCCTCGAGGTTGCGCAGGCGCATGGACAGCGTGGGCTGGGTGATGTGGCAGAGCGCGGCAGCCTGCCCGAAGTGGCGGGTCTGGTCCAGGGCGATGAGGAACTTGAGCTGCTTGATGTCCATGGGAACTGCCTGTCGGGTAGTGGGAGCCAAGGCCTGGCCGGCGTCATTTATCAGTATGTAGCCGAACGTGCGGCGCTGCGCCGTCGGTCTTGTCGTGGGAATGCGGATGAGCGGCACGTTACCGGGCGCGGCGGGCGGCGTCCAATCGTTGCTGCCGACCGCCCGATAGGCCGGCCTCAAGCCGGGCAGGCCCTGCGAATCGCGGCAGGTCGTTCTCCGCGCGGCCGAAGGGGGCTTCCAGTTCGTTGCTGATGGCGTCCGGACCCCGGCGGGACTTTCCCGGCCCGGGAACTGGCAGCGGCGGCTAGTCGCCGGCCAGGCACACGCGGTCGCGGCCCTGTTGCTTGGCCTGGTAGAGCAGGCGGTCGCAGCGGTCGAGCAGCTCGCCCGCTTCGGCGGCGCCGTCGGACAGCCCGCCGCCCAGGCTGATGGTCAGGTGGCAGAGGCGGTCGGGGCGCTTCAGGTGCTCGATGTCCAGTTCCGCCACGCGCTCGCGCAGGCGCTCGGCGACCTGGCGCAGCTCCAGCGGGCTGGCCACCTGCAGGAGGATGACGAATTCCTCGCCGCCGTAGCGGAACACCCGGGCCTGGCCGCTGCGCAGGGTGTCGGCCATGCAGTTCGCCACCTCGCACAGGCAGCGGTCGCCGGCGGGGTGGCCGTAGTGGTCGTTGAACGGCTTGAAGTAGTCGATATCGGCCAGCAACAGGGCGAAGGGCCGGCCGTGGCTGCGCATCTGCCGCCAGCTTTGCTCCAGGTGCAGGTCGAAGGCGCGGCGGTTGCCCACGCCGGTCAGCGCGTCGGTGGCGGCCAGGGCCTGCAGGCGCTGGTTCAGCTCGGCCAGTTCGGCGCGCTGGCGCTGGCCTTCCAGGTCGGCGAGAAAGGCCCGGCGCACGCCGTTGATGTTGGTCCAGCTGATGAACAGGCTGAAGGCCAGCACCGGCAGGTAGACCAGGGTGAACACCAGCAGCGCCTTGGGTTCGCCGGCGTGGATCAGCGCCACGTTGCCGAGGATCACCGCCGAGATGGTCAGGGAGCAGGCCAGGATGCCGGCGAAGGAATAGCGCACGCCGAGGTTGCCCAGGACGATGAACACCACCGAGGCGTAGAGGAAGGTGGGCACCTCCGGCGAGGCGCTGCGCTTGAGCAGTTCGAACCAGGCGATGGCCGAGACGATGTCGTGCAGCGGCATCAGCAGGTCCATCAGCAGCACGCTGCGGCTGTGGCGGAACACCAGGTAGATGTTCAGCAGGCCGACCAGGCTGAGCGCACCGCGCAGCAGCAGCGACTGCAGGGCCATGTCCGGGATCAGCGCGGCGTCGGCGAGGACGTAGGCGTCGTAGGCCGCCATGGCGATGAAGTTGATCGCCAGCAGGAAGCCGCGGTAGTGCTGCAGCACGTAGGTGCGCAGGGCTGGCTGCAGGTGCGCGGGGATGTGCCGCTCGCTGCTGGCCAGGGGTTGCTCGGGTAAGCTCATGACGCCCGCCTCATCGGGATGCCGCGCGCAGGCCCACGCCAGGCACGCTACTGCAGGAGTGTGTCGGCAACATGTCCGCCGGCTTGAACGGACGCCGGCCATGCCCGCCGCGCGGCTCACAGCTCATCGAGCATCTCCCGGCCCAGTTGCAGCGCGCCCTTGAAGTCCAGGGCCTGGACCAGCTCGTTGAAGCGCAGGAACTGCCGCGGCCAGGCGTGCTGGTGGCGGGCCAGCGCCTCCAGGCGTTCGAGGGCGTCGAGGTTGCCCGACTCCAGCAGGCCGAGGATTTCCCCCACCCGCTCGCGCACCTGCGGGCGGCTGAGCTGCGCGGCGGTCCCCGGGGCCAGGCCGGGCGGTTCGGCGAACAGCGCCTGCAGCTCGGCCAGTGTCACCGCCAGCAATTGCCGCAGCTCGTCCACCGGCAGCGCGGCCAGGGCAGCGGCCTGCGCCTCGGCCGGGGTGCGCAGCAGGTCGCTCTCCAGGGCCGCGCAGCGCGCGGCGAGGGCGCTGGCGCCCATGGTGCCGGCGCTGCCCTTGAGGGTGTGCAGCAGGCCGGCGCTGGCGCTCACGTCGCCGCTGCCGCGCAGCATGTCCAGGCGCCCCAGCAGCTTGTCCATCTCCGGCTCGAAGCTGCGCAGCACGCGGTGGATCAGCTTCTCGTCGCCGCCGAAGCGGCCCAGCACGCTGTCGCGGCCCTCGACGATGGCGTCTTCCTCCGGCAGCTGCGGCGGCGCTTCCCGCGTGCGCTGCGGCGCCTCCAGGTGGGCCAGCAGGCGGTTGACCATGTGTTCCTTGTCGATCGGCTTGGCGATGTGGTCGTTCATCCCCGCCAGCAGGCAGGCCTCGCGGTCGGCCTGGGCGGCGTTGGCGGTCATGGCGAGGATCGGCAGGGCGGCGAAGCGGCCGTCGGCGCGGATCCGCCGGGTGGCCTCCAGGCCGTCGATGTCGGGCATCTGCACGTCCATCAGCACGGCGTCCAGGGGCACGCCGCCGTGGCAGACCTGTTCGACGCCTTCCAGGCCGCCCTCGGCCAGCAGCACCTCGGCGCCCTCGCTGGCCAGCAGTTCGGCGGCCACCTGGCGGTTCAGCGCGTTGTCCTCCACCACCAGCAGGCGTCGCCCGGCCAGGCGCCTGCTGTCGGCGGTGGGCGCCGTGGCCGGCTCGGCGGCCTGGCCGCCCAGGGCCTGCTGCACGCTGTCGGCCAGTTGCCGCGGGGTGACCGGCTTGGTCAGGAAGTCGATGAAGGGCGGGGTGTCGCCGTCGCGCACGTCGGCCAGCACCTCGCGGCCGTAGGCGGTGATCATGATGATGGTCGGCGGCGTGTGCGCCCCGGCCTCGCGCTGGATCAGCCGCGCGGCGCGCAGGCCGTCGAGGTCGGGCATGCGCCAGTCCATCAGCACCACGTCGTAGTTCAGGCCAAGGCCTGTGGCCTCGCGGTAGCGCGCCACCGCCTGCATGCCGCCGCTGACCTGGTCGGCCTGCCAGCCCAGGGATTCGCAGGTGCGCAGCAGCAGTTCGGCGGCGCTGGGGTTGTCGTCCACCACCAGCAGCCGCAGCGGCCGGTCGATGACGGCGCAGCCGGCCTTCAGCGGGCGCTCGCCGACCACCGCCAGGTCCAGGTCGAACCAGAAGCGGCTGCCGAAGCCCAGCTGGCTTTCCACCTGCAGGCGGCCGCCCATCAGTTCCACCAGGCGCTTGCAGATGAACAGGCCCAGGCCGGTGCCGCCGAAGCGCCGGGTGGTGGAGGCCTCGGCCTGGGTGAAGCTGTCGAAGATGCTCTGCAGCTGCGCCGGGCCGATGCCGATGCCGCTGTCGCGCACGCCGATGCGCAGGCGCAGGCGGTCGCCCTCGCGGCCCAGCTGTTTGACGCTGACCACCACCTGGCCGTGGTCGGTGAACTTGATGGCGTTGCCGGCCAGGTTGATGAGTATCTGCTGCAGGCGCAGGGCATCGCCCAGCAGGCTGCCGGGCAGGTTGGGGTCGATGTCGAAGAGCATCTCGACGTCCTTGCTGCCGAGGTTGCCGGAGAGCACCACGGCGAGGTCGCGCATCAGCGTCTCCAGCTCGAAGGGGTGTTCCTCCAGCAGCAGCTTGCCGGCCTCGATCTTGGAGTAGTCGAGGATGTCGTTGAGCAGGCCGAGCAGGGCGGTGGCGGCGGAATGGGCCTTGTCGACGTAGTCGCGCTGGCGCGGGTTCAGCTCGGTCTGGCGGGCCAGGAAGAGCATGCCCAGCACGGCGTTCATCGGCGTGCGGATCTCGTGGCTCATGTTGGCCAGGAAGCTGGACTTGGCCGCGTTGGCGGCGTCGGCCTGCTCCTTGGCCTGGCGCAGCGAGGCCTGCATCTCGCGCTCGCGGGTGATGTCCAGGTTGATGCCGGTGACGCGCAGCGGCGTGCCGTCGGCGTCGCGCTCGACGCGGGCGGCGGCCTGGATGTAGCGCACCTGGCCGTCGGGGCGGACGATGCGGAAGGTCGGCTCGTAGTTGCCGTGGCCCTGCACCGCGGCGTTCAGGCTGGCGAGGGTGGCATCGATGTCGTCCGGGTGCAGGCGCTCGCGCCAGTGCTCCAGGCACAGGCCATTGCCGTTGAGCGCCGGCGGCTGCTGGTAGAGCTCGAACATGCGCTCGTTCCAGTGCAGGGTGTCGTCTGCCGGGCGCCACCACCAGATGCCCAGGCCGGCCGCTTCGGCGGCCAGGGCCAGTTGGTCGTGGGCCAGGCGCAGGCGGTCCTCGGCGGCCTTGCGCTCGGTGATGTCGACGGCGATGCCGAGGTAGCCGCTGACCTGGCCGGCCTCGTCGCGCATGGCGGTGACCACCAGGCTCATCGGCACGCGGCTGCCGTCCTTGCGCAGGTAGGTCCATTCGCGGGTCTCGGCGCCTTCGTCCTCGGCCTTCTGCACCAGGGCGCGGAAGCCCGGCACCGGGCGGCCGTATTCCTCGCCCAGCTGGGCGGCGCGCGTGGCCACCTCGTCCTCCGGGTGCAGGCGCTGCGGCGTGGCCTGGCCGACCAGTTCCTCGGCGCGGTAACCCAGCAGGCGCTCGGCGCCGCGGTTGAAGATGCGGATGATGCCGTTGGCGTCGGTGGCGATGATCGACACCTCCGAGGCCGAGTGCAGCACGCCGCTTAGCAGGCGGTTGGCCGCGGCGAGTTCGGCGGTGCGCTCGGCCACCTGGCGCTCCAGGCCGCTGTTGAGTTCGTGGATGCGCGCCTCGGCGGCCTTCTGCGCGGAGATGTCGCGCACCGTGGTCGAGGTGCCCACCACCTCGCCATGGGGGCCGCGGATGGGCGAGGCGCTCAGCGATACGTCGATCAGCCGGCCGTCCTTGTGCCGGCGCTGGGTGTCGAAGGGCGGCAGGCGCTCGCCCTGGGCCACGCGGCGCAGCAGCGGTTCCTCTTCGGCCACCCGCTCGGCGGGCACCAGCAGGCCGTTGGCCTGGCGCCCGAGGACTTCCTCGGCGGTATAGCCGAGCAGCTTCTGCGCGCCGGCGTTCCAGCTGGTGATCTCGCCCTGCAGGTTCTTGCCGGCGATGGCGTCGGCGGAGGACTCGACGATCGCCGCCAGCCGCGCCTGCTGCTCCAGCACCTGGGCGCGGCGCTGGCGGCTGACCGCGGTGGCCCCGAGCAGGGCGGCCAGCAGCAGGCTGCCCAGGCAGCCGGCGCCGAACACCAGCGGTGGGGAGAGCGGGTGCAGGCGCTGGACGAACACCGGGTGGGCGCTGAAGTCGATCTGCCAGCGGCGGCCGAACACGTCGCGCTGCAGGCTCTGCGGGTACAGCCGCGGCGCCTTGGCGTCGTCGGCGCTGCTGTAGAAGGTGTCGCCGGGCTCCCCATCGGTCACGTCGGCGAGCTGGAAGTGCACGGCGGCGTCGTCCAGGCGCAGGTCGTCGAGCACCTCGCGCATCAGCAGCGGCGCGTAGCCCAGGCCGATGGCCTGGGCCTCGCGCTGTTCGATGCTGGCCGGAGTGACGCCGCCGCGGTAGATGGGCAGCAGCATCAGGAAGGACTGCTGGGTCGCGCCGGAAGCCTGCACCAGGGTGATGGGCGCGGAGAGCCGCGGCAGCCCGGTGCGCAGCGCCGCCTGGGCGGCCTGCTGGCGGCGCGGCTCGGAGGCCACGTCCAGGCCGATGGCGGCCAGGTTGGGCTGTTCCGGCTCGATGTACTGGATGACGTAGCGCTCGCCGGGGTTGGGCGTCACCTCGTGCACGGCGAAGTCCGGCCGGCCTTCGGCGCGGGCGTTGCGCAGGAAGTCGTCGAGCGCCCCGGCCGGCACCCGGCGGACGAAGCCGAAGCCGCGGGCGCCGGGAAACTCCCGGGCGACGTCGCGGGTCTGGGCGTAGCGGTGGAAGACCTCGCGGCTGATGTGCGCCTCGCCGGCGGTCAGCACCGCGCCGCGGGCGCCGCGCAGGCCGTACTGGTACAGCTCGATGCGCGCCAGCACGGTGTCGGCCAGGCGGTTGGCCTCCTGGGCCACGGCGGCGCGCGCCTGCTGTTCGTTGCCGCGCTGTACCAGGGCGGCGCCGAGGGCCGAGCAGAGCACGCCCAGGGCCAGGACGGCCCAGGACCAGCGGTTGAACCTGAGGTTGCCCGGTGTCGTCTTCACCCGATCCTTCCCGTTGCGGTGGTGCCCGTGGCACGGAGGTTCATGCTTGCAGGCCGTCGGCCAGCAGGCGGCTCATGTCGTCGCGCGGCACCGGGCGGCAGTAGAGGTAGCCCTGCATCACCGGGCAGCCCAGCGCCGCCAGCGCGCGCTCCTGGTTCGGGCATTCCACCCCTTCGGCCACCAGCTCCAGGCCCAGGGCCTGGGCGAGCTTGATGATGGCCTCGATGATCGCCGCGTCGCTGCGGTCCTGGAGCATGTCGCGGACGAAGCTCTGGTCGATCTTCAACACGTCCACCGGGAAGCGCTTGAGGTAGGCCAGGCTGGAGTAGCCGGTGCCGAAGTCGTCGATGGCGATGCGCACCCCCAGCTCGCGCAGCGCCGCCAGGGTCTGGCGCGAGGCGTAGCGGTCGCTGGCCAGCACGCCCTCGGTGATCTCCAGTTCCAGGTTGCCCGGCTGCATGCCGGTCTGGGCGAGGATCTCGGCCACCTGGTCGACGAAGCTCTCGCTGCGGAACTGCACCGCCGAGATGTTCACGCTGACCGTCAGCGCGTGCCCGGCATCGTTCCAGGCGCGGGCGTCCTGGCAGGCGCGCAGGAGGATCTGCTGGCCGATGGGCACGATCAGCCCGGTTTCCTCGGCCAGCGGGATGAACTCCGCCGGCGGCACCAGGCGGCCCTCGCCGTCGCGCCAGCGGATCAGCGCCTCGACGCCGACGATGGCGCGCGTGGCGGCGTGCACCTTGGCCTGGTAGAACACCTCGAACACGCCCAGCTCCAGGGCCAGGCGCATGTGCCGTTCGAGCAGGTGGCGCTCGCGCATGCGCGCCTCGATGTCCGCCGAGAAGAAGCTGTAGCCGTTGCGCCCGGCGGCCTTGGCCTGGTACATGGCGGCGTCGGCGTGGCGGTAGAGGTCCTCGGCGCCGTCGCTGTCGTCGGGGTAGAGGCTGATGCCGATGCTGGCGGTGAGGTGGTAGCTGGTGCCGCGGATGACGTAGGGCTCGCCCAGGGCCGCCTGCACCCGCGCGGCGAAGTCGCCGATGGCCTCCAGGCTGTGCACCTCCGGCAGCAGCACGGCGAACTCGTCGCCGCCCGGCCGGCACACGGTGTCCATCGCCCGGCACTGCCGGCTGAGGCGCAGGGCGGTCTCCTGCAGGATGGCGTCGCCCAGGGAGTGGCCCTCGGCGTCGTTGACCGCCTTGAAGTTGTCCAGGTCCAGCAGCAACAGGCCGACGCGCTGCTGGTTGCGCCGCGCGCCTTCGATGGCCTGGGCCATGCGGTCGGCGAGCAGGGCGCGGTTGGGCAGGTTGGTTAGCGGGTCCTGGTTGGCGAGGATCTTCGCCATGTGCCGCAGGCGCGCGTGGGTGCGGATGCGCGCGCGGGCCACCGGCAGGTTCATCGGCTTGGTGATGAAGTCCACGCCGCCCATCTGCAGGGCGCGCAGCTCGTGGGACACCTGGTCGTAGGCGGTGACGAAGATCACCGCGGCGTCGTTGAGCTTGGCGTCGGCCATCAGCGCCTGGCACACCTCGAAGCCGTCCATGCCGGGCATCTCGATGTCCAGCAGGACCACGTCCGGGCGGATGCGCCGGGCCAGTTCGAGGGCCTGGCGGCCGTCCGAGGCGAAGTGCGTCACGCCCAGCCCCCTGGCCGCCTCGCCCAGCAGCTGTATGTCGCTGACCTGGTCGTCGACGATCAGGATGACCGAGTCGAAGTTACGCGGATCTTCCGGCATTCCATTGCTCCAGCGGAACACTTTTGTAGGAGAATTCTGGTGTAGGAAAATTCTGGCATGAGGCTAGCCTAGATTACGAAAGCCTACCTCTGCATGATGGCGAATTGGCATGTTTTCTCGGGAATGCCGCGCGGACAGTGGCCGATGAGCTGTGTCTGTCAACTGATGGGCTGTCATGACGCCAGAACGCCATTATGGATAGACTCGAAACGACGGCCGACTTTCCCGGCGGTTCCCTGGGTGCCTGAGCGAGCAGTGTGCAGATGCAGTCCGTGAGTACGGGATACGCGATGGAGAGTATGGGCGAGCGCCACCATGCCGGGCTGTTGCGCCTGGCGTTGGGCCACCTGGCCCTGGATGCGGCGGTGCTGATGCGCGATGACGGCGGCGCCTGGCGGCTGTGCGCCTGCCTTGGCCTGGGCGCCGAGGACAGGGCCTGGCTGGAACGCCCGGGCGGGCTCCCCGACGACGGCGCGGCGGCGCTGGCCGCGCGCTGGGCGTTCCGGCACCTGTGCCCGCTGCGCTCGGCCGACGGCCTGCCGCTGGGGCAGCTCTGGCTGCTGGGCGAGCGCCCGCGCGAGCTGGACGCTCCCCAGGCCGAGGCCCTGGCCGAATACGCCGGCCTGGCCGCCGCGCTGCTGGAACTGGAGCGCGGCGCCGAGCGCACCCGCATCACCGAGCGGCGCCTGGCGCTGGCGGTGGAGGGCAGCGGCACCGGCATCTGGGACCGCCACGTGCCCAGCGGCGTCATCCATTATTCCTCCGGCTGGAAGGCCCTGCTGGGCTACGCCGAGGACGAGATCGGCGAGCGCATCGAGGAAAGCTACGCCCGCGTGCACCCGGACGACCTGGCCTACGTCAGGGCGACCATGGAGGCGCACTTCGCCGGGCAGACCGCGGCCTACGAGGTGGAGCACCGCATCCGCCGCAAGGACGGCAGCTACATGTGGGTGTGCAGCCGCGGCAAGGTGGTCGAACGCGACGAGCAGGGGCGGGCGCTGCGCATGCTCGGCACCACCACCGACATCACCGCCCAGCGCGTGCTGGCCGAGAAGCTGCGGCAGAACCTCGAACTGCTCACCGACCTGACCAACGAGATTCCCGGCATGGTCTTCCAGTACCGCCGCCTGCCCGACGGCTCGGCGCGCTTTCCCTACGTCAGCGCCGGCAGCCGGGAAATCTACGGCATGGCTCCGGAGGAACTGGCCGACGGCCCCACCGAGCGTATCCGCGCGATCATCCACGACGAGGACATGCCGCGCTACCTGGCTGCGCTGGAGGCCTCGGCGCGGACCCTGGTGCCCTGGCAGCTGGAATACCGCGTGCAACTGCCGGAGCAGGGCGTGCGCTGGCGCCAGGGCCATGCCCACCCGCGCCGCCAGGCCGACGGCAGCGTGCTCTGGCACGGCTTCATCACCGACATCACCGAGCGCAAGCGCATCGAGGCCGAGCTGCAGGTGCTGGCCACCACCGACTTCCTCACCCAACTGCCCAACCGGCGCTGCTTCATGCACCAGCTGCAGGCCGAGCTGGGCCGCGTGCAGCGCGGCGGCGAGCGCAGCGCCGCGGTGCTGATGTGCGACCTGGACCACTTCAAGGCGATCAACGACCGCTGGGGCCACGCGGTGGGCGACCTGGCGCTGCGCCACTTCGCCGACGTCCTCGCCGGCCTGGTGCGGCGCAGCGACAGCGTCGGGCGCATGGGCGGCGAGGAGTTCGCCGTGCTGCTCAGCGACGCCAGCCGCGACAACGCCGTGGCCTTCGCCCAGCGCCTGCAGGAGCACCTGGCGCAGACCCCGCTGGTGCACGCCGGCGAGCGCATCCCGCTGACGCTGAGCATCGGCGTCGCCGACATGCTCGCCGGCGACGCCACGGCCGAGGCGGTGCTGTCGCGCAGCGACCTGGCGCTGTACCGCGCCAAGCAGGCCGGGCGCAACCGCATCGAGTACCTCTGAACGGGCCGGATGGCCTGCCTTGGGCTATGGTGCAGGGAGCACCGCCCAAGGGAGGCCACCGTGAACCCGCAAGTCGAAGTGCAGGTCGCCGGCCCGGACGAGGAGCCGCTGCTGGCGGCCATGCTGCCGGGCTACCTGCGCGAGCTCGGCGTCGAGTCGGACCTGTACCCGTACCTGGCGCTGTACTGGCTGGAGCCCGGGCGCCGGCCCTACCTGATCCGCGTCGACGGCCAGGTGGCCGGCTTCGCCCTGGTGCGCGCCCTGGAGCGGCCGGGGCTGCACGAGCTGGCCGAGTTCTATGTCGGCCAGGCGTTCCGCCGCCAGGGCGTGGGCCGCGCCGCGGCCTGGACGCTGTTCGAAGGGCAGCCCGGCGACTGGCAGCTCAACGTGCTGACCGGCAATCGCAACGCCCTGGCGTTCTGGCTGCGGGTGGTGCCGTGCGGCACCGTGCCGCTGCCGGTGGACGATCCCGAGGCCTGGCCGCACCTGCGCTTTCGCTTTCACGTCGGCTGACCCTTGCCAGGCGCCGCCGCGCCGGGCAGATTGGCGCCCGCATTCATTTCCCCAGCCCTGGAGCACTTCATGCCGCACTTCACCGCCACCGTCACCGTCAGCGCCGAGCACCGGGGGCGCGAAACCGAGGCCGTGGACAACCCGGCCATTGCCGTCGAGCTGCGTACCCTGGAGCCGGGGGTGATGGAGCTGGTGTTCCAGGGGCAGCTGGATGCGCCGGAGGAGCCGACCCACGTCTGCGTGAGCCTGGATAACGGCCTCAACTACTACGGGCCGATCACCGGCGGCAGCGCCGATGAGGCCGGTGGGCGGATCAGCTTCGAATGCGACATGGTCGAGCCGGAACTGCTGGTCTGATCGCGCCATCCCTGTAGGCGCGAGTTTGCTCGCGAACCTTTATCTGCCTACGGTTCCATGAAGCACGGTCGTAGGAGCAACTGTCTTGCGCCGATGTGCTCGTCGTAGGATGGGTTGAGCTTGCGATACCCATGCTGCCGTGGTGATGGGTATCGCTTCGCTCAACGCCATCCTACGAAAAGCCGTGCTTCCTGGAACCGTAGGACTCTATCCGCCCTACGATGAAACATCCGATCGGGATGACTCCGAACTCCCCATTCACTCCGGACGGCTCCCTCTCCCTCCGGGAGAGGGCTGGGGTGAGGGGGCTCTGCACGAACGAAAGACCGGCCCTGGGGCCGGTCGAGGGTGACACCGGAGTTGGCGAAAATCAGCCGCGCTTGAGCACCAGCGTCAGGATGTCGTAGCTGGCCACCAGTTCGCCGTTCTGGTTGGTGACTTCCACGTCCCAGGCCACCACGCCTTGCGGCTCGCCCTTGGGACTCTTCTTGCCCTGGTCGATCTTGCGCTTGCAGGTCAGGCGGGCCTGGATGGTGTCGCCGATGCCCACCGGGTTGATGAAACGCAGGGTGTCCAGGCCGTAGTTGGCCAGCACCGGGCCGACGCCGGGGGAGACGAACAGGCCGGCGGCCGCCGAGAGCACGAAGTAGCCGTGGGCGATGCGCTTGCCGAACTGCGAGTCCTTGGCCGCCAGCTCGTCGAAGTGCATGTAGAAGTGGTCGCCCGACAGGCAGCCGAAGTTGACCAGGTCGGCCTCGGTGACGGTGCGCCGGTGGGTCAGCAGCGATTCGCCGATCTTCAGCTCGTCGAAGTAGCGGCGGAACGGGTGCACGTCGGTCTCGTAGACCTGGGCGCCGCGCACGTATTCGCCGGTGACCGCCATCAGCATGGTCGGCGAGCCCTGTACCGCGGTGCGCTGCAGGTAGTGCTTGACCGCGCGCACGCCGCCCAGTTCCTCGCCGCCGCCGGCGCGGCCCGGGCCGCCGTGCTTGAGCACCGGCAGCGGCGAGCCGTGGCCGGTGGATTCGGCCGCCGACTCGCGGTCGAGGATGTGCAGGCGGCCGTGCAGGGCGCCCATCACCGGGACCACCTTGGCCGCGACCTGCGGATCGCGGGTGATCAGGCTGGCCACCAGGCTGCCCTTGCCGCGCGCGGCCAGGGCGATGGCTTCGTTGAGGTCGTCGTAGGCCATCAGGGTGCTGACCGGGCCGAAGGCCTCGATGTCATGGGCTCCACCTTCGGCATGCGGGTCGCGGCTGCGCAGCAGGGTGGGGGCGAAGAACGCGCCTTCGCTCACGCCTTCGCCGCGCGGGGCGAAGCCGTCCTTCGCGCCGAAGACCAACTCGCTGGATTTCAGCAGCGCTTCCACGCGCTCGGCCACGTCGGCCTGCTGGGCGTGGGAGGCGAGGGCGCCCATCTTCACGCCTTCCACCGACGGGTCGCCGACCACGACTTTGGCCAGGCGTTCACGCAGGCGTTCGGCCACGGCGTCGATGTGCCTGGCCGGGACGATGGCGCGGCGGATGGCGGTGCATTTCTGCCCGGCCTTGGCGGTCATCTCGCGGGCCACTTCCTTGACGAAGAGGTCGAATTCCTCGTCGTCCGGGGTGACGTCCGGGGCCAGGATGGCGCAGTTCAGCGAGTCGGCCTCGGCGTTGAAGGGCACCGAGTTGCGGATCAGGTTGGGGTTCACCCGCAGCTTGGCGGCGGTGTCGGCCGAGCCGGTGAAGGTGACGATGTCCTGGCCCTGCAGGCGGTCGAGCAGGTCGCCCGTGCCGCCGATGATCAGCTGCAGGCTGCCGGCCGGCAGCAGGCCGGATTCGTGCATCAGGCGCACGGCGGCTTCGGTCACGTAGCTGGTGGCGGTGGCCGGCTTGACGATGCACGGCATGCCCGCCAGGAAACTGGGCGCGAACTTTTCCAGCATGCCCCAGATCGGGAAGTTGAAGGCGTTGATGTGTACGGCGATGCCGCCGCGCGGCACCAGGATGTGGCTGCCGGCGAACTTGCCGGTCTTGCCCAGGGGCATGGCCGGGCCTTCGTGGACCACGTTGCCCGAGGGCAGCTCGCGGCCGCCGACGCCGGCGTAGGCGAACAGGGTGCCGGCGCCGCCTTCGATGTCGATCCAGCTGTCGGCGCGGGTGGCGCCGGTGTGGCGGGAAATCTCGTAGAGCTGTTCCTTGCGCTCGGTCAGGTACAGGGCCAGGGCCTTGAGGCGCTGGGCGCGCTGCTGGAAGTCCATGGCCATGAGTGCGGCCAGGCCGCTCTGGCGGGCGTGGGCCACGGCTTCGGCGAAGTCCGGGGTCTCTTCGTGGGTGCGTGCCACGAGCTGGCCGTTCAGTGCGCTACGCAGCGCCTGGGCGCCATGCTGG
Source organism: Pseudomonas sp. ADPe (assembly GCF_014843515.1). Taxonomy (NCBI): domain Bacteria; kingdom Pseudomonadati; phylum Pseudomonadota; class Gammaproteobacteria; order Pseudomonadales; family Pseudomonadaceae; genus Pseudomonas; species Pseudomonas sp. ADPe. The sequence continues at coordinate 6,990,960 of NZ_CP062122.1, read as the reverse complement.
CCGATCCAGCGGCCGCCGATGAAACTCTGCAGGGTGGGCTCTTGGGCCATCACTCTATCCTCCAAAAGGTACGCAAGGGTTCCGGCCGCGGCCGGTGACCACCGTAGCCGGGTGGGCTGCGGCGGCGCGTTGCAACGGTGGCGGGGAAAGGCCGCCGGGTCAGGGACGCCAGGGGCCTTTTGGGCCCGGGGCGGTGAAACCTGGCTCTTTGTAGGAGCGGGCCCTGCCCGCGATTCGCGCGCAGGGCGCGCTCCTACATGGAGACCGCGTAGGATGGGTTGAGCGAAGCGATACCCATCATCGTGGCCTACGAAGAGCAGTCAGAGCTGGTCGAAGTCGAGGACCACCTTGTCGCTCAGCGGGAAGGCCTGGCAGCTGAGCACGTAGCCGGCCGCCACTTCGTAGTCTTCCAGGGCGAAGTTGCTGTCCATCTCCACTTCGCCTTCGATCACCTTGCACTTGCAGGTCGAGCACACGCCGGCCTTGCAGGAGTAGGGCAGCTCGGCGCCCTGGGCGTTGCCGGCGTCGAGCACGCTGACGCTGTTGCGCGCCAGTTCGAAGGAGAGTTCGCGGCCGTCGCTGATCACCGTGACCTGGCTCTTGCCGCTGTCGGTCGCGGCGGCGGCCTGTCGGGCTTCGCGCCTGCTTTCGCTGCCGGCGGCGGCGAACAGTTCGAAGTGGATGCGCTCGGCCGGCATGCCGTTGGCCTTGAGCTGGTCGCGCACGGTCTCGGTCATCGCCTGCGGGCCGCAGATGAAGGCGGCGTCGAGGTTCTTCACGTCCAGCCAGCGGCTGAACAGCTGGCCGCACTTGTCGGCGTCGATGCGGCCGTTGTACAGGTCCACGTCCTGCTGCTCGCGGCTGAACACGAAGATCAGGTTGAGGCGCTGCAGGTAGCGGTTCTTCAGGTCTTCCAGCTGCTCGCGGAACATCGCGGCGTTGCTGGAGCGGTTGCCGTAGAGCACGGTGACGCGGCTGTGCGGCTCGCTTTCCAGGGTGGTCTTGACGATCGACAGGATCGGCGTGATGCCGCTGCCGGCGGCCACCGCCAGGTAGTTGCCGTGGCGCGCCGCATCCAGTTGCACGTTGAAGTGGCCGGCCGGCGGCATCACTTCCAGGCTGGCGCCGGCCTTCAGCGCCTCGTTGGCGTAGGCCGAGAAGCGCCCGCCGGGCACGCGCTTGATGGCCACGCGCAGCTCGCCGTCGTTGACGCCGCTGCAGATGGAGTAGGAGCGGCGCACTTCCTCGCCGTTCAGCTGGGCGCGCACCACCAGGTGCTGGCCCTGCTCGAAGCGGAAGCTGTCCTGCAGGTCCTGGGGGACGTCGAAGGCGATGGACACGGCGTCGCGGGTCTCCGGGCGCACTTCGCGGATCTTCAGGCTGTGGAATTTGCTCATTGTTCTTCTCCGGCGGCGCCGCCGCTCAGATGCACTTGAAATAATCGAAGGGTTCGCGGCAATCGACGCAGCGGTACAACGCCTTGCAGGCCGTGGAGCCAAACTGGCTGAGCTGCTCGGTGTGCAGGCTGCCGCACTGCGGGCAGCGCACCTCCGGCGTCTCGCCGAGCAGGCTGCGCTTGCTGGTGCTGCCGGCCGGCGGGGCGATGCCGTACTCGCGCAGCGCCTGGCGGCCGGCGTCGCTGATCCAGTCGGTGGTCCAGGCCGGGTCCAGGCGCCGTTCCAGTTGCGGCGCGGCGAAGCCGGCGTGTTCCAGGGCCTGCTGGATGTCCTGCTCGATGACCTCGGTGGCCGGGCAGCCGGAGTAGGTGGGGGTGACCACTACGTGCAGGTGCCCGCGGTGCCAGTCCAGGCCACGGACGATGCCGAGGTCGACCACGCTGACCACCGGCACTTCCGGGTCCATCACCTGGCCCAGCACGTGCCAGGCGTGGCTGAGGTCGTCGGTGGAGCCTGCGCGCGCGCCGCGGTCGCTGGCGATCAGCTCACCAGGTCGCATCGGGGTAGGCCCGCTGGAGGAACTGCATCTCGGCCAGGAGGATGCCCAGGTGCTCGGTGTGCAGGCCGCGGCGGCCGCTGAGGTAGAAGTTCACCGCGGGCTCGGGCAGCGGCAGGGTGGCGCTGGCGAAGATGTCGGCGACCTTGGCGCGCCAGGCGGCGGCCAGCTCTTCCGGGTTGGGCGCCACGCCTTCGGCGAACAGGCGCTGCTCGATGTCATCGGCGTTGCACAGTTCGACGGTGAAGCGCCAGACCTGCGGAATCGCCGCCAGCATGCGCGCATGGCTTTCCTCGGTGCCGTCGCCCAGGCGCTCGACCCATTCGCCGGAGCGGCGCAGGTGATAGGTGACTTCCTTCAGCGCCTTGGCGGCGATGGCGGCGATGCGCGCGTCACTGGAGCCGCTGAGTTGGCGCAGCACGTGGAAGTGCCAGGCGTCGTAGAGGAACTGCTTGGCCATGGTCACGGCGAAGTCGCCGTTGGGCTGCTCGACCAGCAGCAGGTTGCGGAAGGCGCGCTCGTCGCGGCGGAAGGCCAGGTGGTCGGCGTCGCGGCCGTCGTCCAGCAGCTCGGCTGCGTACTCGTACCAGTTGCGCGCCTGGCCGACCAGGTCGAGGCCGACGTTCATCAGCGCCAGCTCTTCTTCCAGGGCCGGGGCGCGGCCGCACCATTCGCACAGGCGCTGGCCCTGGACCAGGGCGCTGTCGGCGAGGCGCAGCAGGTATTCGATCTTGTCGTTGTTCGGGTTCATCGCACGCGATCTCACATGTGGCCGACTTCGGGCGGCAGCTCGTAGAAGCTGGCGTGGCGGTAGACCTTGTCCTGCGCCGGGTCGAACAGCGGGTCCTTCTCGTCGGGCGAGGAGGCGGTGATCAGCGCCGAGGGCACCACCCAGAGGCTCACGCCTTCGTTGCGGCGGGTGTAGAGCTCGCGGGCGTTCTCGATGGCCATCGCGGCATCGGCGGCATGCACGCTGCCGACGTGCTTGTGGTTGAGGCCGTGCTTGCTGCGCACGAAGACTTCAAAAAGGGTCCATTCGCTCATGGTGTTCTCCTCGCGGCTCAGGCGGCGTCGCGTTTGCGTTGTTGTTTTTTACGGGCATGGGCGACCGCGGCTTCGCGGACCCAGGCGCCGCTCTCGATGGCGTTGCGGCGGGTGGCGATGCGCTCGGCGTTGCACGGGCCGTTGCCCTTGAGCACTTCGTAGAACTCTTCCCACTGGATTTCGCCGAAGTCGTAGTGGCCGCGTTCCTCGTTCCACTTCAGGTGCGGGTCCGGGGCGGTGCAGCCGAGCAGTTCCAGCTGCGGCACGGTCTGGTCGATGAAGCGCTGGCGCAGCTCGTCGTTGCTCTGCCGCTTGATCTTCCAGGCCATGGACTGGGCGCTGTTGGGCGAGTGCTCGTCGCTGGGGCCGAACATCATCAGCGCCGGCCACCAGAGGCGGTCGATGGCGTCCTGGACCATGTCCTTCTGCGCCTGGGTGCCGTGGCGCATCATGGTCAGGAGGATTTCGTAGCCCTGGCGCTGGTGGAAGCTCTCTTCCTTGCAGATGCGGATCATCGCGCGGGAGTAGGGGCCGTAGGAGGTGCGCTGCAGTACCACCTGGTTGACGATGGCGGCGCCGTCCACCAGCCAGCCCACCGCGCCCATGTCGGCCCAGTTCAGCGTCGGGTAGTTGAAGATGCTGGAGTACTTGGCGCGGCCGGAGTGCAGCTTGGCGACTTCCTCGTCACGGTCGGCGCCGAGGGTTTCCATGGCGCTGTACAGGTACAGGCCGTGGCCGGCTTCGTCCTGGATCTTCGCCATCAGCTGCAGCTTGCGCTTGAGCGTCGGCGCGCGGGTCACCCAGTTGCCCTCCGGCAGCATGCCGACGATTTCCGAGTGGGCGTGCTGGGAGATCTGGCGGATCAGGGTCTGGCGGTAGGCGTCGGGCATCCAGTTCTTCGCCTCGATCTTGATCTCGGCGTCGATCTTCTCCTGGAAGGCACGCTCCTCGGGGGACATGTCCTCGAGCGACTTGACGCGTTTGACGCCAGTCTCGACCAGTTGTGCGTACATGCTGTGTCTCCAGCCTTTGTTCTGTTGTGGGGGGGGGGCCTTGGCCATGGCGTTATTTTTAAATGATACAGAAAGCAATGTCTAACACTAAATAGTGTGTCGTATGTGTTTTTTGTATCGCTTTGGGGGTAGGCGGGGGTGGAGCGTTGGGCGCCAGTGGAAGGCTTGTGGCGTCTGTTTTCGGAAGTTTGCGGCTATCTGGCGGTGAGCGTGATGATAGAGGAGGGTGTGGATCAGGCGGGTGGTCGCGGCTCCGGCGTGATACCGGAGTGACGAATGGAGGGGTTAAAGCGATACGTAAAATTAGATTGTGGCTGGTGTGCGTGTTTCTGATGTGGCGCCCGCCGGGGCGGGCGCCGGTATCGGTTCAGGCGTCGACGATCACCTGGAAGCCGCCGAAGATCATGCGCTGGCCGTCGAAGGGCATGGACTGGAAGTTGTCCTTCAGGCGTGGGTCCTCCATGACCTTCTTCATCCCGGCGTCGCGTACCTCGCGGGACGGCCAGGTGATCCAGGAGAACACCACGGCCTCGTCCTCCTTGCGTTTCACGGCCATGGGGAAGGAGGTCATCTTGCCTTCGGGGACGTCGTCGCCCCAGCACTCGACCACGCTGAGCGCGCCGTGCTCCTTGAAGACTACCGCCGCCTTGCGGGCCAGCTCGGTGTAGGCCTCGCGGTTGGCGGTGGGGACGGGGACGATGAAGCCGTCTATGTAGTTCATGGTGGGGCTCCCTTTGCTGTTGGAGGGGGAGGTGGGTCTCCCGTGGGGGTCGATTGATAGTCGTTCAGGGTGGGGGAGTATCGACAGGGGTGTGGCGGAAGGTGATGGGCGGTCGGGGAATGGGCTGGATGTTTTTGGTGTGGGGGTGAGTTGGGTTCCCTCTCCCCAGCCCTCGGCTGCGCGCCCCGCCCTGAAGGGAGAGGGGGCTTGTCCGTGCCGAGAAAGGTGATGGTTTCCGCCGGCAGCCACTGCGCCGGCTAACGCCATAACACCAAACCCTGCCCAACGGTCCCCTCTCCCTTCAGGGAGAGGGTTAGGGAGAGGGAGCGGAGGTCCGCTTGACGATGAAGCCAAGCCCTACCTCTCAATGCCGACTGGCCACAGCCGCCCCAATCCCCGTCATCGACCGGATGAACTGCCCCAGGTACCGCCCACGCTCCGCCTCCGCCCTCGCCGAGCGGTCGCTCACCGAGAACCCCCAGGCCGCCAGGAAGGCCGCGCTCATGGAGAACAGCGCCGGGTTGCTGTAGGGGAACACCGCTTCGGCGTTGCCCAGCACCGCCACCCACACCGGCGGGCCGAGCACCAGCAGGGCGATGGCGGTGAGCAGGCCGGCCAGGCTGCCGGCCACCGCGCCGCGGGTGGTCAGGCCGCGCCAGAACATCGAGAGGAACAGCACCGGGAAGTTCACCGAGGCGGCGATGGCCAGCACCAGGCCGGAGAGGAAGGCGATGTTCTGCGACTCGAAGAGCACGCCGAGGATCACCGCCAGCACGCCGATGCCCAGGGTGGCCAGGCGCGACACGCGCATTTCCTCGGCCTCGCTGGCCTGGCCCTTGCGCAGCACGCAGGCGTAGAGGTCGTGGGACACCGCCGAGGCCGCCGACAGCGCCAGGCCCGCCACCACCGCGAGGATGGTGGCGAAGGTCACCGCGCAGATGAAGCCGAGGAACAGGTTGCCTCCCACCGCCTGGGCCAGGTGCACGGCGACCATGTTGCCGCCGCCGATCAGCGCGCCCTCGGCGGTGCGGAAGGCCGGGTCGTCGCCGACCATGACGATGGCGCCGAAGCCCACGGCGATCAGCAGCAGGTAGAAGTAGCCGATGAAGCCGGTGGCGTAGAACACGCTCTTGCGCGCCTCGCGGGCGTCGCTGACGGTGAAGAAGCGCATCAGGATGTGCGGCAGGCCGGCGGTGCCGAACATCATGCCCAGGGCCAGGGAGATGGCGTCCACCGGGTTTGCCAGCAGGCCGCCGGGGGCCATGATCGCCACGCCCTTGGCGTGCACTTCGCTGGCCGCGGCGAACATCGCCTCGCTGCTGAAGCCGAAGTGGCGCAGCACCATGAAGGCCATGAAGCTGGTGCCCGAGAGCAGCAGCACGGCCTTGATGATCTGTACCCAGGTGGTGGCCAGCATGCCGCCGAAGGTCACGTAGCAGACCATCAGCGCGCCCACCACCAGCACCGCCTGCAGGTAGCTCAGGCCGAACAGCAGTTCGATCAGCTTGCCGGCGCCGACCATCTGCGCCACCAGGTACAGCAGCGCCACGATCAGTGTGCCGAGGGCCGCGGTGATGCGGATCGGCGCCTGCTCCAGGCGGTAGGCGACCACGTCGGCGAAGGTGTACTTGCCCAGGTTGCGCAGGCGCTCGGCGATCAGGAACAGGATGATCGGCCAGCCGGCGAGCACGCCCAGGGCGTAGAGCAGGCCGTCGTAGCCGCTGGCGAACATCATCGCCGAGATGCCCAGGAAGGACGCCGCGGAGATCATGTCGCCGGCGATCGCCAGGCCGTTCTGCATGCCGGTGAGGCCGCCGCCGGCGGTGTAGAAGTCCGCTGCCGAGCGGGTGCGCAGCGCGGCCCAGCGGGTGATGGCCAGGGTGGACAGGACGAAGGCCAGGAACAGGCCGATGGCGTGCCAGTTCAGCGGGCGTTCGGCGCCGGCGGCCAGGGCCGGCTCGGACAGCGCCAGACCGGCGAGCAGGAACAGGGCCTTCATGCCTGGGCCTCCTGCTTGAGCCGGTCGTTCAGCGGGTCCAGCACCTTGTTGGTCTGGTGCACGTAGAGGCCGGTGAGCAGCACCGAGAGCAGGATCAGGCCGACGCCGGCGAGCATGCCGACGCTGGTCACCCCGCCGGCGAGCGGGCGGCCCAGCAGGCCGGGGGCGAAGGCCACCAGCAGCACGAAGCCGTAGTAGGCCAGCAGCAGGGTGGCAGTGAGGGACCAGGTGAGGCGTTGCTTGCGGCGGACGAGAAGAAGGAAGTCCGGGTGTTCCCGGAGGCGTTCCAGGGGCAGGGTCATGGCGCGCTCTCTGTTGTTGTGAGGTTGTCGAGGCGATCTGTTTGATACGCAAATGTATTGTTTATATGTAATTACGTATCGGAATTGATTGTCGCTCAGCGGACGTGGGGCGGGGAGGGTGGTGCGGGCGAAGTTCGTGTCGGGATGTTGCCGGGAGAGGGCTTTTCGTAGGAGCGAACCGCCCAGCGCAAGAGCGTTCGCGAGCAAGCTCGCTCCTACAGGGTGTGGGGTCGCGTGCCAACGAGAAACTCCTCGCCGCAGCCCCGTAGGATGGGTTGAGCTTGCGATACCCATCGGGCCATGGTGATGGGTATCGCTTCGCTCAACCCATCCTACGAAAAGCATCACGGCGCAATCGCCGGCAGGGCACCGCGTGCAAACGAAAAACCCCGCCTCGGCGGGGTTTTCCTGGCGCGGGGCGATCAGCCCTGGTTGCGCTTGTCGAACACGTGGCAGGCCTTGCCTTCCGAGCGCTTGAGGCTGTGGAAGGGCTGGATCAGGATGCGCGCGCTGATGCCGATGTGCGTCTTGACCTGCTTGCTCAGCTCGTTGGCCACCTGCTTCTGCTGCTCGGCGTCCAGGTGCTGCAGTTCGTGCTTGAGTTCGACGTGCACGTCCATGCTGTCCATGTTGCCGTTGCGATACAGGTGGATTTCGTAGACTTCGGCCAGCTGTTTCACTTTCAGCACCTGCTCCTCGATCTGCGTGGGGAACACGTTCACCCCGCGGATGATCAGCATGTCGTCGCTGCGCCCGGTGATCTTGTCGATGCGCCGCATCGGCCGCGCGGTGCCCGGCAGCAGGCGGGTCAGGTCGCGGGTGCGGTAGCGGATCATCGGCAGCGCTTCCTTGGACAGCGAGGTGAACACCAGCTCGCCGTATTCGCCGTCGGGCAGCACCGCGCCGGTGGCCGGGTCGATGATCTCCGGGTAGAAGTGGTCTTCCCAGACGGTCGGGCCGTCCTTGGTCTCGGCGCATTCCATGGCCACGCCCGGGCCCATGATCTCGGACAGCCCGTAGATGTCCAGGGCGGTGATGCCCAGGCGCTCTTCCACGGCGCGGCGCAGCTCGGCGGTCCACGGCTCGGCGCCGAAGATGCCCAGGCGCAGCCTGAGGCTGTGCGGGTCGACGCCCTGGCGCTCGATCTCGTCGGCCAGGTTGAGCATGTAGGACGGCGTGACCATGATGATGTCCGGCTGGAAGTCGCGGATCAGCTGGACCTGCTTCTCGGTCTGGCCGCCGGACATCGGGATCACCGTGCAACCCAGGCGCTCGGCGCCGTAGTGCGCGCCCAGGCCGCCGGTGAACAGGCCGTAGCCGTAGGACACGTGGACCTTGTCGCCCTTGCGCCCGCCGGCGGCGCGGATCGAGCGCGCCACCACGTTGGCCCAGGTGTCGATGTCGTTCTGCGTGTAGCCGACCACGGTGGGCTTGCCGGTGGTGCCGCTGGAGGCGTGCAGGCGCACGATCTCGCTCTGCGGCACGGCGAACATGCCGTAGGGGTAGTTGTCGCGCAGGTCGTTCTTGCCGGTGAAGGGGAACTTCGCCAGGTCGTCGAGGGATTTCAGGTCGTCCGGGTGCACGCCGGCTTCGGCGAAGCGCTGGCGGTACAGCGGGACGTTGTCGTAGGCGTGCTTGAGGCTCCAGCGCAGACGGTCCAGCTGGTGCTGGCGCAGTTCATCGAGGCTGGCGGTCTCCAGCGGGTCGAGCAGGGCACGTTCGGCATCATGGTACATATTCATGGGTTCACTCGATTTGTTCTTGTACGCCAGCCCGCGTGCGGGCTGCGAGTGTCATGGGGGGAGGATACGCCCCCCGCGGAATCCGGTCTTTGCGCTTCTGGCCAGGGTCTTTGGCGTCCCTGCCAGAGTTACCGCGGCAGGCGCTCGATGACCATGGCGATGCCCTGGCCGACGCCGATGCACATGGTGCACAGGGCGTAGCGGCCGCCGCGCTCTTCCAGTTCGTGCAGCGCGGTGGTGACCAGGCGCGCGCCGCTCATGCCCAGCGGGTGGCCCAGGGCGATGGCGCCGCCGTTGGGGTTGACCCGTTCGTCGTCGTCGGCCAGGCCCAGTTCGCGCAGCACGGCCAGGCCCTGGGCGGCGAAGGCTTCGTTGAGTTCGATCACGTCCATGTCGTTGAGGCTCAGTCCGGTCAGCTCCAGCACCTTGCGCGTCGCCGGCACCGGGCCGATGCCCATGATCCGCGGCTCGACGCCGGCCACCGCCATGCCGACCACCCGGCCGCGGGCCTTCAGGCCGTGGCGTTGGGCCGCTTGCGGGCTGGCCAGCAGCAGCGCGCAGGCGCCGTCGTTGACCCCCGAGGCGTTGCCGGCGGTGACGCTGCCGCCCTCGCGGAACGGCGTACCGAGCCTGGCCAGCTGTTCCAGGGTGGTGTCGCCGCGCGGGTGCTCGTCATGCTCGACGACCTTGGCCGGGCCTTTGCGCTGGGGAATTTCCACCGGGACGATTTCCTTCGCCAGGCGGCCACGGGCCTGGGCGGCGGCGGCCTTGTGCTGGCTGCGCAGGGCGAAGGCGTCCTGGTCGGCCCGGGAGATGCCGAACTGTTCGGCGACGTTCTCCGCGGTTTCCGGCATGGAGTCGATGCCGAACTGCGCCTTCATCAGCTTGTTGACGAAGCGCCAGCCGATGGTGGTGTCGAAGATCTCCGCCGCGCGGCCGAAGGCCTGCTCGGACTTGCCCATCACGAAGGGCGCACGGGACATGGATTCGACGCCGCCGGCGAGCATCAGCCCGGCCTCGCCGCAACGCAGGGCGCGGGCGGCGTTGCCGATGGCGTCCAGGCCCGAGCCGCACAGGCGGTTGATGGTGGTGCCCGGCACTTCCTGGGGCAGGCCGGCCAGCAGCGAGGCCATGTGGGCGACGTTGCGGTTGTCCTCGCCGGCCTGGTTGGCGCAGCCGAGGATGACGTCGTCGATGGCGCTCCAGTCCAGCTGCGGGTGGCGCTGCATCAGGGCCTTGAGCGGGATGGCGGCGAGGTCGTCGGCGCGCACGCTGGAAAGGGCGCCGGCGTAGCGGCCGATGGGCGTGCGCACGGCGTCGATGATCAGGGCATCGCTGAGGGTGGCGTTGGTCATTCGGGGGTCTCCTGCGTCAGCACGGTGCCGCGCACTTTGTAGGATTTGCCGTGGAACAGGGCGATCAGCTGTCCGTGCTGGTTTTCGATGCGCACGTCGTAGTTGCCGGTGCGGCCGCTGCGGCTCTGCTCGCTGGCCGTGGCGGTCAGTTCGTCGCCCAGGCGCGCCGGGGCCACGTAGTCGATGCTGCAGCCGATGGCCACGGTGGCCTCGTCATAGCTGTTGCAGGCGAAGGCGAAGGCCGAGTCGGCCAGAGCGAAGAGGAAGCCGCCGTGGCAGGTGCCGTGGCCCTGGATCATGTCCTCGCGCACCGGCATGTGCAGTTGCGCGCTGCCGGGGCCGGCGTCGAGCAGGGCGATGCCCAGGCGCTGGGTGGCCTGGTCGCGGCTGAACATGGCGTCGGCGCAGGCGCGGGCCAGTCGTTCGGGGGTGCGTTCAGTCATGCAGGCGGCTCCCTTCGGCGTGCTTGCGGCGCAGCAGCAGGGACGGGCGGTAGCGTTCCTCGCCGTAGCTGCGTTGCAGGTTGTCCAGAGTGCGCAGCACGTAGCCGACGCCGATGGCTTCGGTCCAGGCCAGGGGGCCGCGCGGGTAGTTGACGCCGGCGCGCATGGCCAGGTCGATGTCGGCGGCCGAGCCTACGCCTTGCAGCACGGCGTCTGCCGCTTCGTTGGCGAGCATGGCCACGGTGCGCAGTACGGCCAGGCCGGGCAGGTCGGCCAGGGCGGTGACCTTCAGGCCGGCACGGCGCAGCAGGGCCACGGCCTGGTCGCGGGCTTCGGCGCTGGTGTCGGCGGACCAGCCGATGGCGATGCGCGAGGCCTTGGCGTAGTCCAGCGCCAGGTCGAACAGCACCAGGTTGCGCAGGCCGTCGTCCTTGGCGCGCTGGCTGGCCAGGCGGCCGTCGGAGAGCGCCAGCACAGCATCGCCGACGCGCAGCAGGCCGCTGCCGGCGCGCTCGATCACCTGCACGCCGGCATCCTTCAGGCGCTGCACCAGCGGCTGGGCGACGCCCAGGTCGCCTTCGACCACGCAGCTGGCCACTTCGGCGATGCTGTCCAGCTCGGCCGCCTGCGGGCGCTCGGCGCCTTCGGCATAGTCGTAGAAGCCGCGGCCGCTCTTGCGGCCCAGGCGGCCGGCGTCCACCAGCTCCTTCTGGATCAGCGAGGGCTGGAAGCGGAAGTCGCCGTAGTAGGCGGCGAACACCGAACAGGTCACCGCGTAGTTGACGTCGTGGCCGATCAGGTCGGTCAGCTCGAAGGCGCCCATGCGGAAGCCGCCCGCGTCGCGCAGCAGCGCGTCGAGGCTGGCGCAGTCGGCGGCGCCTTCCTGCAGCAGGCGCAGGCTTTCGGCGTAGAACGGGCGGGCCACGCGGTTGACGATGAAGCCGGGGGTGGAGCGGGTGTGCACCGGCTGCTTGCCCCAGTGCTTCGCGGTGGCGTGCAGGGCCTGGGCCAGCTCCGGACAGGTCGCCAGGCCCGAGACGATCTCCACCAGGGCCATCAGCGGCGCCGGGTTGAAGAAGTGCATGCCGATCACCCGCTCGGGGTGCTGCAGGCCTGCGGCGAGGCTGGTGATGGACAGCGAGGAGGTGTTGCTGGCGAGGATGCAGTCGGCTGCGCATAGCGCTTCCAGCTGGTTCAGCAGGCCGCGCTTGACCTCCAGGTTCTCGACGATGGCCTCGATCACCAGGCGCGCATCGGCCAGGGCCTCGATGGCTTCCACCGGTTGCAGGCGCGCGACTATGGCGCTGCGCTGCTCGGCGTCGAGCTTGCCTTTTTCCACCAGGCGGCCGAGCTGGCGGTCGATGCCGTCGATGGCCTGGGCGGCGGCGCCCGGGCGGTTGTCGTAGAGCTTCACCGGGTGGCCGGCCTGGGCCGCCACCTGGGCGATGCCGGCGCCCATGGCGCCGGCGCCGACCACCGCGACCTGGGCATTGATAGCCAGTGCTTGCATGTCAGCGGCCCTTGAAGCTGGGGGTGCGTTTTTCCATGAAGGCGCCGACGCCTTCGCGGTAGTCCTCGCTGCGCCCGGCCAGGCGCTGCAGGTCGCGCTCCAGCTCCAGCTGCTCGTCGAAGCTGTTGTTCAGGCTGGCGTTGAGGCTGCGCTTGATCAGCGCCAGGCCGTAGGTCGGCTGGGTGGCCAGGTGACGGGCCAGCTTGAGGGCTTCCTCGCGCAGGTTGGCGTCGTCCACCACCTGGTAGATCAGGCCCCATTGCTCGGCCTGTTCGGCGGACAGGCGGTTGCCCAGCAGGGCCAGGGCCTTGGCGCGGGCCAGGCCGACCAGCCGCGGCAGCGTCCAGGTGCCGCCGGAATCGGGGATCAGGCCGATCTTGCAGAAGGCCTGGATGAAGCTGGCCGAACGCGCCGCCAGGACCAGGTCGCAGGCCAGCGGGATGTTCGCCCCGGCGCCGGCGGCCACGCCGTTGACCGCGCAGATGACCGGCAGCGGCAGGTCGCGCAGGGTGCGGATCAGCGGGTTGTAGAACTTCTCGATGGACTCGCCCAGGTCGGGCATCTCGGCGCCCGGGGCGACGTTGCGGTCGGACAGGTCCTGGCCTGCGCAGAAGCCGCGGCCTTCGCCGGTCAGCAGCAGCACGCGGGCCTCTTCGCTCTGGCGCACCTGCTTGAGCGCTTCGCGCACCTCGCCGTGCATCCTGGCGTTGAAGCTGTTCAGCTGCTCCGGGCGGTTCAGGCTGAGGAGGGCGACGCCGTCCTCGATGGAAAACAGGATGTGCTCGAAGGTCATGGGCGGGCTCGCTCCATCAATCGGTATATGGAAAGGAAGAGGCTTCAGCGGCCGAGGAAGCGCGCCGGGCGCTTTTCCTGGAAGGCGCGGATGCCTTCCTCGCGGTCGGCGGTGCCGGCCAGCAGGGTGAAGGCGTGGCGCTCGAAGCGCAGGCCGCTGGCCAGGTCGGTGTCCTGGGCCTTGAGCAGCGCTTCCTTGGCCATGCGCACGGCCAGCGGCGCCTTGCGCGCGATGACGCGGGCGACCTGCAGGGCGCGCTCGACGGTGAATTCGGGTTGGGTGACTTCGCTGACCAGGCCGGCGCGCAGGGCGTGGCGGGCGTCTATGGCTTCGCCGGTGAGGACCATCTGCATGGCCAGGGACTTGCCCACCGCGCGCAGCAGGCGCTGGGTGCCGCCGGCGCCGGGGATGATGCCGAGGTTGATTTCCGGCTGGCCGAAGCGGGCGTCCTCGCCGGCGATGAGGATGTCGGCGTGCATCGCCAGTTCGCAGCCGCCGCCCAGGGCGAAGCCGTTGACCGCGGCGATCAGCGGCTTGGCGAAGGCGGTGATGCGCTGCCAGTGGGCTACGCGCGGGTCGTCGAGGATGCCGACCAGGTCGCGCTCGGCCATCTCCTTGATGTCGGCGCCGGCGGCGAAGGCCTTGCGGCTGCCGGTGATGACCACCACGCGGGTCTCGGCGTCGCGCTCGGCGGCGTCCAGTTCCACCGCCAGTTCGCCCAGCAGTTCGGTGTTCAGGGCGTTGAGCGCCTCGGGGCGCTGCAGGGTGATCAGGCGGACGCCGTCCTCGGGCGCCTGCACGGCGAGGGTACGAGGCATGTAAAGCTCCTCAGGCTGCACGCACGGCCTGAGGCCGGCTCATTGGAATTGTTATGTGGGCCCGTCGCGCCTCTGTGGGTGCGGACGGGCCCTGGCTGGCATCCAGTATATGCCTTAAGTGATACAAAACAGCAATAGCAAAATTTATTTATGTGTCTCGTTTTTCGAGCGAGCTGCCAGGTTCGGGCTTCCGCAAGGGGCTGCGAAGCCCGTTGGGCAAGGGCTGAGAGCTATAGGATTTGCGGCTTGGCAGGTGTGCCGGTGGTCGCTCGGGAAAGCGATACAGCATCGGGCGCATTGACGATCGGATTTGTTGTGATACAAGATTTTCCAAACAACGAATCACGACGGGTCGCTTTCCCGTCCCGCCTTGCCGGCGCCCCTGGCGCCGCCGTGCACAAGGAGCCACCCCGATGCCGTCCGTCGCCTGCGCGCTGGAACCCTTCGCCGAAGCTGGATGCCCGTTCAGGGTGCAGCGCCACCTCGAACTGCCCGAAGAGGAGGCCTGAGATGCCCTGCTATAGCCTTGAAGGTCTGACCCCGGTGGTCGACCCGACCGCCTATGTCCACCCCACGGCGGTGCTGATCGGCGACGTCATCGTCGGCCCCGGCTGCTACGTCGGGCCGCTGGCGGCGCTGCGCGGCGACTTCGGGCGGATCATCCTGGAGGAGGGCGCCAACCTGCAGGACACCTGCGTCATGCACGGCTTCCCGGACAGCGACACGGTGGTCGAGCGCAACGGCCACATCGGCCATGGCGCGGTGCTGCACGGCTGCCGCATCGGCGCCGACGCCCTGGTGGGGATGAACGCGGTGGTGATGGACAAGGCGCACATCGGCGAGCGCTGCATCGTCGCCGCCACCGCCTTCGTCAAGGCCGGCTTCGAATGCCCGCCGCAGAGCCTGGTGATGGGCTCGCCGGCCACGGTCAAGCGCGAACTGAGCGAGCAGGAAATCGCCTGGAAGCAGCGCGGCACCGCCGAATACCAGCAATTGAGCAAGCGCTGCCTGGCCAGCCTGGTGGAATGCCAGCCGCTGGCCGCGGTGGAGGCCGCCCGCCCGCGCCTGGGCGATTCCGGGTTCCGCCCGAAGGGGCAGGGCGCATGAGCCTCATTGGGGTTCGCTCCAATGGCCAGGCGGCCCGGCGGGCAGGTATAGTCGGCGCTTTATCCGCGCCCGACCGAGCCATGAGCAGTCTCGCCCCGCTGAACCAACTGATCGCCCGCTTCCAGGAACAGACGCCGATCCGCGCCAGTTCGCTGATCATCACCCTCTATGGCGACGCCATCGAACCCCATGGCGGCACCGTCTGGCTGGGCAGCCTGATCGGCCTGCTGGAGCCCATGGGGATCAACGAGCGGCTGATCCGCACCTCGATCTTCCGCCTGACCAAGGAAGGCTGGCTGACCGCCGAGAAGGTCGGCCGGCGCAGCTACTACAGCCTCACCGGCACCGGCCGGCGGCGTTTCGAGAAGGCCTTCAAGCGCGTGTACAGCCCCGGCCTGCCGGCCTGGGACGGCGCCTGGACGCTGGTGCTGCTGTCGCAGCTGGCGGCGGACAAGCGCAAGCAGGTGCGCGAGGAACTGGAATGGCAGGGCTTCGGCGCCATCGCCCCGAGCGTGCTGGCCTGCCCGCGCTGCGACCGCGCCGACCTCACCGCGACCCTGCTGGACCTGGACGCGCTGGACGACAGCATCGTCTTCGAGACCCACGCCCAGGAGGTGCTCGCCTCCAAGGCCATGCGCCTGCAGGTGCGCGAGAGCTGGAAGATCGACGAGCTGGGCCAGCACTACAGCGAATTCATCCGCCTGTTCCGCCCGTTGTGGCAGGCGCTGCGCGAGCAGGGCGAGCCGGATGCCCAGGACTGTTTCCTGGCGCGCACCCTGCTGATCCACGAATATCGCAAATTGCTACTGCGCGACCCGCAACTGCCGGACGAGCTGCTCCCCGGCGACTGGGAAGGACGCGCGGCGCGGCAGCTGTGCCGCAACCTCTACCGCCTGGTGTATGCCAGGGCCGAGGTGTGGCTGAACAGCGCCCTGGAGACCGCCGACGGCCCCCTGCCGGATGCCGGCGAGAGCTTCTACCGGCGCTTCGGAGGGCTGAACTGAGCCAGGCTGGCTCGAAACATGCTTCACAAGCGCCGGACCGAGGCGGCGCTGCGGGACCACCGGCCGGACGGCCGGACCATGACGGGCGCCTGCCTGAGCGTCCGCTGATAAAAACAATGCGTGCATGAGGCTTTAGGTCATGAACCCTTCATCGATTTCCAGGGATGAGGCTTTCGAAGCGTGGTTGGGCCAGGTCAACCAGGCGTGCGGGCGTTTCGACGCGCGCACCCTGGGGCCGTCCTTCCACGGGAAGCTGCGGGAGTACCAGGGCGGTGCCATCAAGCTCAGCGTGGTCGACATGTCCCAGGTGCACCTGTACCGCACCAGCAAGGAGGTCAGCGCCAGCGGCAACGGCCACTTCTACGCGGTGTTCCAGCTCGAAGGGCGCTCGCGCCTGGAGCAGGACGGCAGCCGCGTGCAACTGGCCCGCGGCGACATCACCCTGGTGGACGCCAACCGCCCCTGCGACATGACCTACGAGGAGGACTCGCGGCAGCTGTCGCTGATCCTCCCGCGCCAGGTGCTGGAGCGCGGCCTGCGCTTCTCCGGCATCGACTGCGCGCGGCGCATCCCGGCCAGCTCGCCGGTGGCGGTGCTGGCCAATACCCTGATCCTCGAAACCACCCGCCAGAACGGCCTGGGCATGCAGGAAAGCGAGGCCACCCTCGACGCCCTGGTCAGCCTGCTGCGCCCGGCCCTGGCCGGCGCGGAAGCCGAGGGCGACAGCCATGAAAGGCTGTTCCGCAAGGCGCTGGCCTTCATCGACGAGCACATCGGCGCCGAGGAACTCTGCCCGGAACTGATCGCCCGCGAAGTGGGGGTATCGGTGCGCGGCCTGTACCGCATGTTCGCCAAGAAGGGCCTGGTGGTGGCGCAGTACATCAAGAACCGCCGCCTGGACTTCTGCGCCGAGTCCCTGCGCAACGCGGCGGGCGAGCAGAAACTGTCGGCGCTGGGGTATGCCTGGGGGTTCTCGGATTCCAGCTACTTCTCCACGGCGTTCAAGTCGCGCTTCGGGGTTTCGCCGGGGGAGTATCGGAAGCGGTATGTGCATTGATGTAAGAGCCGCTGGAGGCTGGAGGCTGGAAGCTGGAAGCAAGAGCGCCCAGAGCCCTTCTCTCTGAAGGGAGGGAGGCAGCTTCGTAGGGCGAATAACCGTTCGCGGTTATCCGCCGTCGGCCAGAACGCCACCCCGGCTGCAAGCTGCAAGCAAGAGCGTGAAGAGCCCCTCTCCCCAACCCTCTCCCGCAAGCGGGAGAGGGGGCTGTCCGTGCCGAGAGGAGAAATGGTTTCAGCTGGAGTCCGCGGTGCTAGCCAGGCCGGCTGCGCGCACCTGCTTTTCGTAGGAGCGAGCTTGCTCGCGAACGGGGGCTCCCTGTGGCACTGGCATATCAGGTCGACTCCGCTCCCTCTCCCCAGCCCTCTCCCTGAAGGGAGAGGGGGCTTGTCCGTGCCGAGAGGGGGCCTGGTTCCAGACGGCAATCCCTGTGCTAGCCGGCTAACTCCAGAACATCCAACCCTGCCCAACGGTCCCCTCTCCCTTCAGGGAGAGGGTTAGGGAGAGGGTGCTCTTGGGGCCGGCACCACCACAACCATAGCCTCCCAGCCCCGTAGGATGGGTTGAGCGAAGCGATACCCATCGCCCCCACCGCATGGGTTTCGCAAACGAAAAGCCACGAAAGCCCCTCGGCGCAGCCGGCGAGACGGTTGACCCCACCGCTCTTGCTTCCAGCTTCCAGCTTCCAGCTTCCAGCTTCCAGCTTCCAGCCTCCAGCGGCTCTTCTGGCACCCCCACCAACACGACTGGCACACAGAAAAACACCCGCCCTCGCGCCCCTGGCGACAATCGTCCTCGACCGGCACCTGCCTTGTGTCCGGCCGATAAGAATCGATCGAGAGTGCCCCCGCATGCTTTTCACCGTGAAAACCCGAATCAAGACCGGCCTCTGCGGCCTGCTGCTGGCCGTGGCCGGTGCCCAGTCCGGGCTGGCCCTGGCCGATGACCTGGCCGCCAAGGGCCAGGCCGTTTTCGAGCGCGACTGCTCCGTTTGCCATACCGCCAATGCCGGCGGCGCCAACATCATGGGGCCGAACCTGCATGGGGTGATCGGCCGCAATGCCGGCTCCCTGGCCGGCTTCAGCTATTCCCAGGCGATGAAGGACAAGGGCGCGGCCTGGAGTCGCGAGAGCCTCGAAGCCTTCGTCACCCAGCCCCAGGCCGCCGTGCCGGGCACCTACATGCCCTACCAGGGCCTGGCCGACGCCGACGAGCGCAAGGCCCTGAGCCTGTGGCTCAGCCAGCAGCACTGACCTTTCCCGGCCGCTCCCGGCGAGCGGTTCCCTGCCTGGCCCGCGGGCCGCAAGAACAGGAGTCACCATGAGCATCACCGCAACCCTGCCGCAGGTCGCCGAGTTCCTCCAGCGCCGCCACGGCTGCTTCATCGACGGCGCCTGGGTGGCCTACGACGGCCCCACCAGCGACGTGCTCAACCCGGCCACCGGCGAAACCATCGCGCAGATCGCCGACATCGATACCGAGATGCTCGACCGCGCCGTGAAATCCGCCCACGCCGCCTTCAAGTCGCGCGTCTGGTCCGACCTGCGCCCGGCCGACCGCGAGCGCATCCTGCTGCGCTTCGCCGACCTGGTGGAGCAGCACGCCGAGGAACTGGCCCAGTTGGAAACCCTCAGCCAGGGCAAGTCGATCAACCTGACGCGCATGCTCGACGTCGGCGCCACCGTCGAGTTCATGCGCTACATGGCCGGCTGGGCGACCAAGATCGAGGGCCAGTCCCTGGACGTGTCCATCCCGCTGCCGCCGGGCACCAAATTCACCGCCTTCACCCGCCGCGAGCCGGTGGGCGTGGTCGCCGGCATCGTGCCCTGGAACTTCCCGCTGATGATCGCCGTGTGGAAGCTGATGCCGGCCCTGGCCACCGGCAACACCGTGGTCATCAAGCCCGCTTCGGAAACCCCGCTGACCGCCCTGCGCCTGGCCGAGCTGGCCTTCGAGGCGGGCGTGCCGGCCGGGGTGTTCAACCTGGTCACCGGCGACGGCGCGCGCATCGGCGGCGGCCTGGCTTCGCACAAGCTGGTCAGCAAGGTGTCTTTCACCGGTTCCACCGCGGTGGGCCGCAGCGTCGGCATCGCCGCCATGCAGAACATGACGCGCTTCGCCCTAGAACTGGGCGGCAAGAACCCGATGATCATCCTGGCCGACGCCGACATCGACAAGGCCGTGCAGGGCGCGCTGCTGGGCGGCCTGCTCAACAGCGGCCAGGTCTGCGCCGCGGCCTCGCGCTTCTACGTGCACGAGTCGCGCTACGCCGAGTTCGTCGAGAAGCTCGGCGCGGTGGTCGCCGGCATGAGCATCGGCCAGGGCATGGACGACACTGCGCAGATCACCCCGCTGGTGTCGCGCAAGCAGCAGGCCTCGGTGCTCAAGCACATCGAGACCGCCCGCCGCGAAGGCGCCCGGGTGGTCTGCGGCGGCGAGCCGATGGACTGCGACGGCTTCTTCGTGCGCCCGACCGTGCTGGCCGACGTCACCCAGGACATGGCCGTGGCCCACGATGAAGTCTTCGGCCCGGTGCTGGCGGTGCTTTCCTTCAAGGAAGAGGACCAGGCCATCGAGATGGCCAACGACAGCGAGTACGGCCTGGGCGCCAGCCTGTGGACCAACGACCTGACCCGCGCCATGAACCTGGTGCCGCGCATCGAGTCCGGCACCGTCTGGGTCAATGCCCACGTGCTGCTGGACCCGAGCATGCCCTTCGGCGGCGTCAAGCAGTCCGGCATGGGCCGCGAGTTCGGCCGCGCGGTGGTCGAGGCCTACACCGAGATCAAGTCGGTGTGCATCGCCCACTGAGGGCGCCTTGCGTAGCGTGCCGCGCGGCGGCACGCTACGCCGCTTTCCCGGATGGCGGCAGAGGAGGCTGATCGCATGTTCGCCCTGACCCTGCGCGTGGCGCTGGCCTGCCTGCTGCCGTTCGCCGCCATCTTCCTGCTCGACGCCATGCCCGGCGTGCACCCGGCCTGGGACTTCGCCAACGTCGCCGGCTTCGTCGCCGGGGCGCTGTTCCTGCTGCTGTTCGCCTACACCGGCAAGCCCATGGCGCGGCCGCGGCACGACGGCAAGTTCTTCATGGTGTTGCACCGCGACCTGTCGTTCGTCGCCGCTGTGCTGCTGGTCGTCCACGTGGCGGTGCTGCTGGTGGACGAGCCGCTGGTGCTCGACGAACTGCTGCCCGGCGCGCCCTGGCACATGCTCGCCGGCGACGGCGCGACGCTGCTCCTGCTGCTGATCCTGCCGCTGAGCCTGACCGCCGTGCGCCGGCGCATCTGGCCCAAACATGCGGACTTCCGCCGCTGGCATTATGGGTGGAGCGCGGCCATAGTCGCGCTGGCCGGCGTGCACATGATCGGTGCCGGCTACTACAGCGGCGCCACCTGGAAGGCCGTGCTCTGGGGCGTGCTCAGCGTCGCCGCGCTGGCCTGGCCGCGGCTGCCGCGGCCCACGCCGCACTATGCCGAGGGTGGGCGCCGGCGGCACAGCGCCTACCTGGCCAGCCGCCTGAGCCTGGGCGTGCTCTGCGCCGGCCTGGCGTTGGCCGGGCTCTATGCGCTGCTCGGCAGCGTCGACCTGCCGCTGCTATGAAGCGCTGGTACCTGCTGTTGGCCATCCCGCTGCTGGCGGCCTTCGTCCTCGGCGCGCGGCATGGCCACGACCAACTGGTGCGCCAGCACCCGCTGCTGCCGATGAACTTCGACCACACCAACCACGGCAGCATCAACTGCGTCACCTGCCACCACGACTTCGTCGACCGCTCCACCTCGGCCTCGCCCAGCGGCAGCCGCACCTGCGTGCTCTGCCACAAGGAGTCGCCGCAGCTGGCCGTGACCATCGAGCACGACTTCCACCAGTTCTGCGAAAGCTGCCACCTCAAGCGCCTGCAATCCTTCCGGCAGGCCGGCCCGGTGCGTTCCTGCAAGGGCTGCCACACGCCGCCCGCGATGGCGGGCGCGCCTTAGTTGAGGATCAGCAGGCGCGGGTATTCGCGCAGGTGCGAGGAGGTGATCTGGGCGAGGGAGCGCATGGCCCCCAGCGGGTCGTCCAGGCGGTAGTTGGCGGTGATGCTGACGTCTTCCAGGCGCTCGTCGGCGTTGACGATCCAGCCCGGGTAGTAGCGCCGCAGTTCGGCCAGCACCTGGCTCAGCGGGCAGTTCTCGAACACCAGGCGGCCCTGCACCCAGGCCAGCAGGCGCTGGCTCTCGCCGTTGTGGCGGCGCTCGCCGAAGCCGCCGGGGCCGACGCGGATGCTGTCGCCGGCGCCGAGGCTGACGCGGGTGTCGTCGCCGGCGCTGCGCAGGTCCACCTCGCCGTGCTGCACGCTGACTTCCGCCTCGTTGCCCAGGTAGCGCACGGCGAAGGCGGTGCCGCGCACGCTCACCTGCACCGGGCCGGCCTCCACCTCGAAGGGGCGGCTGCGGTCGTGGGCCACGTCGAAGTAGGCCTCGCCGCGGTACAGCCGGGCGCTGCGGCGCTGCTCGTCGAGGTGGCTGGAGAGGGCGGTGTCGGTGTTCAGCAGGATGCGCGAGCCGTCGGCCAGTTGCAGGCTCTGGCGCTGGCCCACGGCGGTGTAGTGGTCGGCGCGGATGTGCGTCAGCAGGTCGCCCTGCAGGGCCACGCCGAGGGCCAGCAACAGCCCGGCAGCGGCGGCGAAGGAACGCCAGCGCCGGCGCTTGCGTTGCCGCGCCTGGTGCCGCGCCTGGGCCTCCAGGCCGGTGGCGGCCAGGCCGAGCAGCGGCGAGTCCCACAGGCTGCTGGCGTGCCGGAAGGCGCTGGCGTTGGCCGGGTGCGCGGCCAGCCAGGCGTCGAAGCGCGCGCGGGTGGCGGCGTCGGCGTCTTCCAGCTGGAGCAGCCAGTCCAGCGCTTCGGCCAGGTGCGGGTCCGGGGCGGTCACGCGGCGTTCCTCGAATCGGGGGCGCACATTGTGGGCCAGCCGCGGGCCGATGGGTAGCCCGTCATGCCGGCGGTTCCAGGCGCCCGAGCACGCCGATGCAGATGGCCATGATGAGCTTCAGCTCCTTCTGCACCGTGCTGGGCGATACCCCCAGTTGCTCGGCGATTTCCGCATAGCCGCAGCCGTGCAATCGGCTGAGGATGAAGATCCGCTGCTGGCGCGGGGTGAGGCGTTCCAGGGCCGAGCCCAGGCGCTCCAGCAACTGCTCGGCGTGCAGGCCGTCCTCGGCCGAAGGCTGGCTGGAGGGCACCGCTTGGAGCACCTCCTGGGGCACGTCGTCGAGCAGGGTGCGCGATTGCATGCGCAGGTGGCGCAGGTGGTCCAGGGCGAGGTTGCGGCCGGTCTGGAAGAGGAACGGCTCCAGGTGCTCCACCGGGCGCTCGCGCAGGGTGCGGGCCACGCGCAGGTAGGTTTCCTGGACCAGTTCTTCGGCGATGCTGGGGTTCTTCACCATTCTCGCCAGGGTGCGCAGCAGCGGGGTGCGTTGGGCGAGGAACACGGTGTCGAGGTGGGAAAGGCTCACGCGACGTCCATGCAAGTCATTTTCTGATGAGAATAATTATCGTTCGACGGGCATGGTCGGCACAAGCCGGGGCGCCGAGAAAAAAAGAGCGAGGCCCGCAAGCGCGCCTCGCTCGTCCCTCAGCCGGCTTGTGAGGGAAAAGGGGGAGGGGCTCAGGCCTTGTCGGCCTTGCCGGCGGCCGCGGCGAACTTCGCCAGGCGCACGTCCAGGCGCCGCGGGCGGCGGCCGTGGTCCTCGGCCTGCTCCTTGCGGCGGATGGCGTTGCGCACCATCAGCGAGCCCAGGTAGCGCACCGGCTCCGGCGGGAAGTGGCCGAGCGGCCCCTGGGCCAGCGGCGAGCGCGTCCACTCGTTGTCCAGGCCCTGCACCAGCGAGGCGAGGAGCTGCCCGCCCATGTGGCAGGGGCCGACGCCGCTGCCGGAATAGCCGAAGCCGTAGAAGATGTTGCCGCCGGCGCCGAGCCGGCCGAAGAACGGCAGGCCGGTCACCGAGCGGTCGGAGGGGCCGTTCCAGCTGGCGGCGATGGGCACTTCGGCGAAGGTCGGGAAGAACTCGCCGAGGCTGCGCCGCAGCAGGTCGAGGTAGGGCGAAGGCTGGTCGAACACCGGCAGCATGCGCCCGCCGTAGGCGAAGGTGTTGCCGCCCTTGCCAAGCATGAGCCGGCCGTCCGGGGTGTTGTGGTAGTAGTGCACGAAGATGCGCGAGTCGAGCACGGTCACCCCCGAGGTCAGGCCGATCTGCCGCAGCAGGTCCGGGCGCGGCTCGGTGATGATCATGTCGCTGGAGACGATGGCCACCGTGCGCTCGAACTGCGGGAAGGCCCGCGCCATCCAGGCGTTGATCGCCAGCACCACGCGGTCCGCCGCCACCTGGCCATGGGGCGTGTGCACGCGGGCCGGGTGGCCTTCCTCCAGGCCGGTCATGGGCGTGCCTTCGTACAGGCGCACGCCCAGCTGCAGCGCCACCCGGCGCAGGCCGCGCACCAGCTTGCCCGGCTGCACGCTGGCGGCGGCGGGGGAGAACCAGCCTTCCAGGTGCTTGTCCGAGCCGGCCATGCGCCGCACGTCTTGCAGCGGGCGCCGGGTGAAGGAGTTGATGCCGTGCTTCTCCAGCGCGGCGATCACCCCGTCGGTGGCGCCGACCTGGGCGGCATTGGTCGCCGTGTACAGGGTGCCGTCCAGGCGGTAGTCGGCATCCACCCCGTATTTTTCGCAGAACTCGCCGATGGCCTGGATGCTGCGCTCGGAGGCCTTCACCAGGCGGATCGCCTCGGCCAGGCCGAACAGCCGCTCCAGGGTGAAGAACTTCGCCGACCAGGACAGCGCGCAGCCGCCGTTGCGCCCGCTGGCGCCGGCGCCGCAGATGTCGGCTTCGACGATCACCACGTCCAGCTCCGGGTTCTGTTCCTTGAGCTGGATGGCGGTCCACAGGCCGGTGTAGCCGCCGCCGACGATGCATACGTCGGTGCGGGTGTCCTGTTGCAGCGGGGAGGCCCTGTCGCTGTCGTGCTGCAGGGCCTGGGCGAGCCAGAAGGGGCGCATGGGGAGTCTCCGTGATCGGGGCGCAGGGTAGGGGCGTTCGGTGTGCGGTTTATCGGGCGGGGTGGGCACGTCCCTGTGCCCCGGGAATCAGGAGCGCGCCGGGCGCACCTTCAGGGGGCGGTTCGGCGTGGCCGGGGCGCTCTTTCGCGCGCCTTCGGGCAGGCTGTTCCAGTGCGGCACCAGGATGGCGGCGGCGATCAGCGCGGTGACGGTGAAGCCGATGAACACGCTGTAGGTGTCGAAGTAGCCGGGCAGCAGGCCGCCGAGGATGGCGCCCACCGAGCCGCAGCCGTTGACGAAGCCGGCGGCGGTGCCCGCGGCCTTGCCGGTGCCGAAGTCGATGGCGGCGGCGCCGCTGATCATCGAGTCCGGGCCGTAGAGGGTCAGGCCCATCATGAACAGCAGGGCGAACACCAGCATCGCGCTGCCGGTCTGCATGGCCGGGACGAACAGCGCCAGGCACGCGGTCAGGCCGATCAGGCTGATGACGCAGGCGGGCATGCGCCGGGCGCCGAACAGCTTGTCCGAGGCCAGGCCGATGAGGATCGGGCCCAGCAGCCCGGCGATCTCGAAGGAGGTCGGCAGCACCGCGGCGCCCACCTTGCCCAGGGCCGGCATGCGTTCGTAGACGATCACCGGGCCCCACAGCAGGATGGCGTAGCGCGCCGGCTTGAGCAGGAAGTAGGCCAGGCCGAGGGGCATCACGGTGCGGTTGCGCAGCACGGCGCCGAGGGTTTCCCAGAAGCCGGGGTTCTTGCCCTGCTCATGGAAGCCGGCGTAGTGCACGGCCTGCGGCTCGTCCGCCTCGACCGGCGGCAGGCCGACGTCCTGCGGGCGGTTGCGCTGCAGCAGCAGGAACAGCAGGGCGACGCCGCCGACCACCGCGGCGGAGGAGTAGAAGGCCGCGTGCCAGGTGCCGAACACGCTGTAGGCCCACCAGCCGGCGAAGGGCGAGGCAACCAGGCCGCCGAAGGCGTAGCAGGTGCTCCACAGGCCGAGGATGCGCCCGCGCTCGTGAGCGGCGAAGAAGCTGCCCATGTTCTTGCACAGCCCGGACCAGCCGGTGGACTGCGCCAGGCCCTGGATGACCATGCAGCTGGCGAAGATCGGCACGGTGGCGAAGGTGCCCATGACCAGGGCGGCGAGGGTGGAGATCGCCAGGCCGCCGAACACCACGATGCGCGGGCCGAAGCGGTCGGCGAAGACGCCCCAGGTGAACTGGCCCACGGCGTAGGCGGCCAGGTAGATGGCGTCCATGTCGGCCATCATGGCCTTGTCCAGTTCGAAGGTCGTGTCCTCGGCGATGCCGAGCTTGGCCACGGAGAAGGCCTTGCGGGTGAAGTAGAAGGCGGCGTACGCGAGCCAGGTGATCGCGAAGATCTGCACGCGCCAGCGCTGCATGGAACCTTTGCCCGCGTGGGCTGCGGTGCCGGTGGGGTTGCTCATCTGATCTGACCTCGTTGTTGTTGGAGTGCCGGCAGTCAGGGAAAACTTGTTGTTGTTATATGAGCGGGCCGTACCTTTCCGGAGGTGACGGGTCAGGGCGGATGCGGTGAGGTTGCCGTGGGCCGGGGCCCTTGGTGAAACGCATGGAAACAAGTTCGGATAAATAAATAAAATCGATTTATCAAATTTTAAAAATAAGTCTGACTTGTAAGTCACGGCGCCGGCCGACTACAGTGGCGACCTTCCCGAACCCTACGGAGCCAGGCCCATGCAGGTTTCCCACGCGCAACTGAAGGCCTTCCACGCCGTGGCGCTGACCGGCAGCTTCACCCGCGCCGCCGAGCGCCTGTTCCTCACCCAGCCGGCGGTTTCCGACCAGGTGCGCAAGCTGGAGGAGCGCTACGGCGTGCTGCTGTTCCACCGCAACAAGCGCTCGGTGCGCCTGACCGACCTGGGCGAGCGCCTGCTGGCGGTGACCCAGCGGCTGTTCGTCATCGAGGCCGAGGCCCACGAACTGCTGGCGGCCTCCAGCGCCCTGCAGACCGGCAACCTGACCCTGGCGGTGGACGCCGCGGTGCACCTGCTGCCGCAGGTGGCGCGTTTCTGCCAGCGCTACCCGGGCATCCACGTGCGCATCGAGAGCGGCAACACCGACGAATCGCTGCAGTCGCTGTTCAACTACCGGGCCGACCTGGCGCTGCTGGGCCGCACGGTGGAGGACGAGCGGCTGCTGTCGGTGACCCTGCGCAGCGACCCCATAGTCGCCTTCGTCGCCAGCGGCCATCCCTGGGCCGGGCGCGAGTCGATCCGCCTGGCGGACCTGGACGACGCGCCACTGGTGCTGCGCGAGCAGGGCTCGGTGACGCGCCAGACGCTGGAAGAGGAAATGCACCGCGCCGGCCTGCGCATCCGCCCGGCCATCGAGGTGGAAGGCCGCGAGGCCGCGCGCGAGGCGGTGGTGGCGGGCATCGGCCTGGGCGTGGTGTCGGCCGCCGAGTTCGGCGCCGACAGCCGGGTGCATGCTTTGCCGATAGTCGATTGTGAAAGGCGGATGAGCGAGACCCTGGTGTGCCTGCGCGAGCAGAGTTCACGGCGGATAGTGTCGACCTTCCTCGATGTGGTGCGCGAGGATTTGTGGGAGGGGGCTGGCTAGTTCGGCGTCGCCTGGGGGCAATCTCGGACGGAGTCCGCTCCTACACCTTCCGGCAACACCCCGTAGGATGGGTTGAGCGGAGCGATACCCATCACCGCAACCGCATGGGTTTCGCAAGCTCAACCCATCCTACGGTGCCGTGCCTATGCGGGATGCGTAGGACTCCGTCCGCGATTATCCGTCGTCAACGGCAGGTCAGGCCCCGCCATCCTCCGCCAGTTCCAGGAACGCACTCACCACCCGCAAGCCACGGCGGCGCTCCAGGCAGCCGAGGGAGTGCCGGTTCACCAGCGCCTCGCCGACCAGCGGCAAGGCGCGCACCCGCGGGTCGCGGCTGACCTCCAGCGAGGAGACGATGCCGATGCCCAGCTCCGCCGCCACCGCTTCGGTGACCGCCTCGCGGCTGCTCAGCTCCATCAGCACCCGTGGCTGTATCGGAAGGGCGCCGCAGGCACGGTCGAAGGTGCGGCGGGTAATGGAGTCCGGCTCGCGCAGCACCATGATCTGCTGGTCCAGCTCCGCCAGCGGGATGCCCTCGCCGCGCCCGCACCAGGCGTGTTCCGCCGGCAGCAGGGCGCACAGGTGCGACTGCACCAGCTCGCGCAGGTACAGCCCCGGCCGCTCGTCCACCTCGGTCACCACGGCCACGTCCACGTGCTCGCTGAGCAGCGCGTTCAGCGTCTCCTGGGCATTGCCCAGGCGCAGGTTGACGGTGATGCCGGGGTAGCGCGCGCGCAGGCGGGCGAGCAGGGGCATGACCAGGTGCGGGCCGTCGGCCGCCACCTCGATGCGCCCGCTGAGCAGCTTGCGGTTGGCGTCCAGCAGCGTCTCGGCCTCTTCCTCCAGGGCGAACAGCGTGCGGCTGATGGCCGCCAGGCGGCGGCCTTCCTCGGTCAGCTCCACGGCGCGGGCGGTGCGGCGGAACAGGTTGACCTGGTAGTGCTCTTCCAGCGCCTTGACGTGCCCGGTCACCGCCGGCTGGCTGATGAACAGGCGCTCGGCGGCGCGGGTGAAGCTGCCTTCGCGGGCCACGGCGTCGAAGGCGCGGAGCTGGAACAGGTTCATAGGGTATAGGTCCGACTTATGCCTGGGATCATGACAAACAATTTGAGCGATAACTCGTCGCTTGGCAACGTATGTCCAGGCCCGCTCGACGGGCCGCGACAAGAACCTCACCCCGCACAGGTTTTCCCCTGATAGAGGAACCGAGCATGAGCACTGCCGAGCGCGCGCCCATCCTGTTGACCCCCGGCCCCCTGACCACCTCCCCGCGGACCCGCCGCGCCATGCTGGTCGACTGGGGCTCCTGGGACAACGATTTCAACGCCCTGACCGCCGATGTCTGTTCCCGCCTGCTGGCCATCATCCATGGCGAAGGCAGCCACACCTGCGTGCCGCTGCAGGGCAGCGGCACCTTCTCCGTCGAGGCCGCGGTGGGCACCCTGGTGCCGCGCGACGGCAAGGTGCTGGTGCTGATCAACGGCGCCTACGGCAAGCGCCTGGCGAAGATCTGCCAGGTGATTGGCCGGCAGTTCAGCACCTTCGAGACCGAAGAGGACGTGCCCACCACCGCCGAGGACGTCGACCGCCTGCTCGCCGCCGACCCGGCCGTGACCCACGTGGCGCTGATCCACTGCGAGACCAGCACCGGCATCCTCAACCCGCTGGAAGCCATCGCCAAGGTCGTCGAGGCCCACGGCAAGCGCCTGATCATCGACGCCATGAGTTCCTTCGGCGCCCTCGACATCGACGCCCGCAAGGTGCCCTTCGACGCGCTGATCGCCGCTTCCGGCAAGTGCCTGGAAGGCGTGCCCGGCATGGGCTTCGTCTTCGCCCGCAACGAGTCGCTGGCGGCCAGCGCCGGCAACTGCCATTCCCTGGCCATGGACCTGCAGGACCAGCAGGCCTACATGGCCAAGACCGGCCAATGGCGCTTCACCCCGCCCACCCACGTGGTCGCCGCGCTGCACGAGGCGCTGAGCCAGTACGAGGAGGAGGGCGGCCTGGCGGCCCGTCACAATCGTTACGCAGACAACTGCCAGACTCTGCTGGGCGAGATGGCCAAGCTGGGATTCCGCAGCTTCCTCCCAGCCGCGATCCAGGCGCCGATCATCGTCACCTTCCACGCCCCGCGCGATGCCCGCTACAGCTTCACCGAGTTCTACAACCGGGTGCGCGAGAAGGGCTACATCCTCTACCCGGGCAAGCTGACCCAGGTGGAAACCTTCCGCGTCGGCTGCATCGGCCAGGTCGACGCCCAGGGCATGCGCGAGGCGGTGGCGGCCATCGCCCAGACGCTGCGCGAGATGGAAGTCTTCGAGATCTGAACCCCTTTCCCGGCGCAGGCCCGGCCTGCGCCCGACAACAGGATGCAAACGATGAACTACGAACAACCCAAGCAACTGCAAGCCGTGGTACTGGACTGGGCCGGCACCGTGGTCGACTTCGGCTCCTTCGCGCCGACGCAGATCTTCGTCGAGGCCTTCGCCGAGTTCGGCGTGCAGGTCAGCCTGGAAGAAGCCCGCGGCCCCATGGGCATGGGCAAGTGGGACCACATCCGCACCCTGTGCGACATCCCGGCCATCGCCGAGCGCTACCAGGCGAAGTTCGGCCGCACGCCCACCGACGACGATGTCACTGCCATCTACGAACGCTTCATGCCGCTGCAGATCGAGAAGATCGCCGAGCACTCGGCGCTGATCCCCGGCGCCCTCGACGCCATCGCCCAACTGCGCGAACAGGGCCTGAAGATCGGCTCCTGCTCCGGCTACCCGGCGGTGGTGATGGAGAAGGTGGTCAAGCTGGCCGCCAGCAACGGCTACGTCGCCGACCACGTGGTGGCCACCGACGAAGTGCCCAACGGCCGCCCGCACCCGGCCCAGGCCCTGGCCAACGTGATCGCCCTGGGCATCGACGACGTGGCCGCCTGCGTGAAGGTCGACGACACCTGGCCGGGCATTCTCGAAGGCCGCCGCGCCGGCATGTGGACCGTGGCGCTGACCTGCTCGGGCAACGCCCTGGGCCTGACCTACGAGCAGTATAAGGCGCTGCCGCAGGACAAGCTGGAACAGGAGCGCCGGCGCATCGGGCAGATGTTCGAGGGTTCGCGCCCGCATTACCTGATCGACACCATTGCGGAGCTGCCGGCGGTGGTGGCCGACATCAACGCCCGCCTGGCGCGGGGGGAGATGCCGCAGAGCTACTGAGGTTTTCCGGTACGAGAGAAAGGCCCGCTTCGGCGGGTCTTTTTCGTTGCTGGGTGGTGCTTTTCGTAGGAGCGAGCTTGCTCGCGAACAGAGCTTGCTGGGGATTGCAGGTGCTGGGGTTGAGAGCGCCCTCTCCCTAACCCTCTCCCTGAAGGGAGAGGGGACCGTTGGGCAGAAACGGCTATTACGGAGTCAGCCGGCAGCTCCAGGGCTTCCGGCTAAAACAATTGTCGACACTGGCACGGACTAGCCCCCTCTCCCTTCAGGGAGAGGGCTGGGGAGAGGGTTGCGGAGCCAACCCAATACGCCATAACCGCCGTGAGCGCCGTTCGCGAGCAAGCTCGCTCCTACGAAAGCCCCCTCAATTCACCACATTCCGCACAAAACGCAGCAACCCATCCCCCAGGTTCCGATAGGAAAACCGCTGGTTGCTCTTGAACACATGGAACCCCCCGCTGGCCACCTCCCAACGCTGGTCGCCGATCTCCAGCGTCAGGTGCCCCTCGATGACGTAAACCATGTCATACCACCCCTCGGCATCGGGCTCTGCGTCATAGCTGTCCCCCGGCGCCAGGGCCCAGTGCCACAGCTCGGCCTGGCCGCGGGCCGGGGTGCTGGCCAGCAGGGTGCCGCGGCTTTCCGCCTGGCGGCCGGCCCAGGCCACCACGTCGACGCGGGAGAGGTCGCCGGCCTGCGGGGCGCGCACCAGGTCGGCGAAGGTCACCGAGAGGGCCGCGGCGATGCGGTCGAGGGTGGCCAGGCTGACGTTGGTGTCGCCGCCTTCGATGCCGACCAGCATGCGCCGGCTGACGCCGCTGGCCTTGGCCAGGGCGTCCTGGCTCAGGCCCGCGGCGCGGCGCAGGGTCTTGACGTTGTCGGCGACGTGGACGAGCACGCTGGGGCGTTCGTTGGTGTTGGGCAATATATTGCTCATTCGACCGATTTTGCGCATTATGTTGCGCATAAGCATACGCCAGGTCCCTGGCTGCATTTCAACCTTTTCGGTCTGCCTCCATGCCGCGTTCCCGTTTCGCCACGCTGTTCTTCCCGGTCGCCGTGCTGCTCGTCTCCATGGCCTCGATCCAGGGCGGGGCGGCCCTGGCCAAGAGCCTGTTCCCGGTGCTCGGTGCCCAGGGCGTGACGGCCATGCGCCTGCTGTTCGCGGCGATCATCCTGCTCGCCGTGCTGCGCCCCTGGCGCAAGCCCGTCGCGCGCAGCTCCTGGGGGCCGCTACTGGCCTACGGCATTACCCTGGGCGGCATGAACCTGATGTTCTACATGGCCCTGCGCACGATTCCGCTGGGCGTCGGCGTGGCCCTGGAGTTCACCGGGCCGCTGGCGGTGGCGCTGTACTTCTCGCGCAAGCCCATCGACTTCCTGTGGATCGCCATCGCCGTGTGCGGCCTCTGGCTGCTGCTGCCCATCGGCGAGCTCGGCCATGGCGTCGACCCGCTGGGCGCTGCGCTGGCCCTGGGCGCGGGCGCCTGCTGGGCGATGTACATCCTGTTCGGCCAGCGCGCCGGCAACGACCACGGCACCCAGACGGCCGCCATGGGCGTGACCATCGCGGCAATATGCATCTTCCCCGTGGGCCTGGTGCATTCCGGCGCCGCGCTGTTCGACCTGCAGCTGATCCCGGCGCTGCTGGGCGTGGCGGTGCTCTCCAGCGCCTTGCCCTACACCCTGGAGATGATCGCCCTGACACGCCTGCCGGCGCGCACCTTCGGCACCCTGATGAGCATCGAGCCGGCTTTCGCCGCGCTGTCCGGCCTGGTGTTCCTCGGTGAGCAGCTGACCGTGCTGCAGTGGCTGGCCATCGCCGCGATCATGCTCGCCTCGGTGGGCACCACCCTGACCAGCCAGCCGAAGCAGCCGGCCGCGAGCGTGGTGGTGGCGGACTGATCAGCCGCCGAGGGTGGTCGCCAGCCGTTCCTGGATGAAGTCCAGGAAGCACTGGATGCGCAGGGCCAGCTGCGAGTTGCGGTAGTACACCGCGTTGATCGGCTGGCGCTGCTCGCGCACCAGTTCCGTCAGCACCTTGACCAGGCGCCCGGCGGCGATGTCGTGGCAGGTCATGAAACCCGCCAGGCAGACGATGCCCTGGCCGGCCAGGGCCAGCTGGCGCAGCGTCTCGCCGCTGGAGGCGGAAAGGTTGGGGGTGATCACCAGGCTTTCCCCGCCGGCATGGGGCAGCGGCCAGACGTTCAGGCTTTCCGGCTGGGTGAAGCCGAGCAGGCTGTGCCGGGCCAGGTCTTCCACGCTTTGCGGTGCACCGTGCTTGTCCAGGTAGGCCGGGCTGGCCAGCAGGTTCAGCCGGCTGCTGCCCAGGGGCCGGGCATGCAGCGTCGAATCGCTGAGGGTGCCGATGCGGATGGCGACGTCGGTGCTCTGTTCCAGCAGGTCGATGTTCAGGTCGTTGGTGTTCAGCTGCAGCTCGATGTCCGGGTACTGCGCGCGGAAGGCGTCGATGTGCGGCACCACGGCGTGCAGCATGAAGGGCGAGGCGGCATTGATCCGCAGGCGCCCGGCCGGCCGTTGTTGGCGCAGCGCCAGGCGTTCTTCCAGCTCGTCCATCTGCGCCAGGATGTGCCGCGCGCTGTCGAGGAAGAACTGGCCTTCCTCGGTGAGCTTCATGCGCCGCGTGGTGCGGTTGAGCAGGGTGGTGCCGAGCTTGTCCTCCAGGCGCGCCAGGGTGCGGCTGACGGCCGAGGCGGTGAGGCCCAGCTGCTCGGCGGCGGCGGTGATGGAGCCGCTGTCGATGACGGTGGTGAAGGTGCGGAGTTCGTCGGATTGGACTTTCATCGGGGGCCTGTCGGTGGCTGCTTCTAGCTCGCGAATGGTGTTTGCCGGTGGGGGTGGTGCATGGGGTTGACTCCGTTCCCTCTCCCCAGCCCTCGGCTGCGCGCCCCGCCCTGAAGGGAGAGGGGGCTAGATCGTGCCGAGAGAAGGGATGGTTTCAGCTGGAAACCTTCGGTGTTGCCGGCTAACGCCAGAACACCCAGCTCTGCCCAACGGTCCCCTCTCCCTTCAGGGAGAGGGTTAGGGAGAGGGCGCTCTCAAATCCAGCACCTGCATTCCCGGTGAACTCCGTTCGCGAGCAAGCTCGCTCCTACAAGTAAAGCCGCCCCTCAAAACGTCCCCGGATAAGCCCCGCCATCCAGCAACAGATTCTGCCCGGGCATGGGCACTGCAGACAAAGGCACGCAGCGCACCTCGATGCCCGGCGCGTGCTGGCGCAGTTCCGCGGCGGTGGCTTCCAGCGCCTCGGCGCCGCGAAAGTGGCGGCCACGACATTTACCCGCGCCGTGGCCGCAGCGCAAGCCGCCGGCTTCAGTCCCAGGCCGGGGCCAGGCTGGCCGGGCTGGTGATGCGCTCGTTGCGCTCCAGGGCGGCGATGGCGGCCATGTCCGCGTCGCTCAGGCGCAACTCGCGGGCGGCCAGGTTGCTCGCCAGGTTGGCGCGCTGGGTGGAGGAGGGGATCACCGCGTAGCCCAGCTGCATGGCCCAGGCCAGCACCACCTGCGCCGGAGTGGCGCCGTGGCGCTGGGCGATCTCGCCGATCACCGCGTCGCCCAGCACCTTGCCGTAGCCCAGCGTCATGTAGGAGGTGATGCGGATGCCGTGGCGCTCGGCGAACCCGGCGACCTTGCGGTTCTGCAGGTAGGGGTGCAGCTCCACCTGGTTGATGGCGATCTCGCCGGCGCCGACCACGTCGATAGCCTGCTGCATCAGCGCCAGGGTGAAGTTGGACACGCCGATCTCGCGGGCCAGGCCACGCGCCTTGGCCTCGGCCAGGGCTGCCATGTATTCGGCGACCGGCACCACGCCGCCCGGCGAGGGCCAGTGGATCAGACAGAGGTCGACGTAGTCGGTCTTCAGCTTGTCCAGGCTTTCTTCCAGGCTGGGGATCAGCCGCTCGCGGGAGAGGTTCTCGGTCCAGATCTTGGTGGTCAGGTACAGCTCGCCGCGCGGCACGCCGCTGGCCGCCACCGCCTGGCCGACCTCGGCCTCGTTGCCGTAGATCTGCGCGGTGTCGATGGCGCGGTAGCCCAGCTCCAGGGCGGTGGATACCGAGTCGATGACCACCTGGTCCTTGAGGCGGAAGGTGCCGAGGCCGAGGGCGGGAATGCTCATGGGAAGCTCCTGTGGGGGATGGGTTGCACTGGAGCTTAGTATCCGGGGATGCACTGCTGAGAAAAACGCGGGCAGCGGCAAAGGATATTTGTCGTGGAATCACGAATGCTTGGAGCGGGCAATTGCTCCACTCACATGGCGGAAGGCGCACCGTCGTAGGATGGCGTTGAGCGAAGCGATACCCATCACCACGGCAGCATGGGTATCGCAAGCTCAACCCATCCTACGAAGAGCATCTCGGCGCAAGACAGTTGCTCCTACGAAGAGCGCGCAAAAGAAAAGCCCCGCCAAGGCGGGGCTCTTCCATGTAGCGCGAGGCTCAGTTGCCAGCGGCAGCTGCTGCGGCCTGCTCGGTCAGCGTCTCGGTGTGGTCGCCGTGGTTCTTGCTGAACTGCGGGGCCAGGGAGCCGATGATCATGCCGAAGGCGCTGCAGATCAGGCCCACCAGCTGCGGCGGCCAGAAGTCGCCTTCCTGGTGGCCCATCTCCAGCGAGATCCAGCCGATCAGCCCGCAGGCGATGGCGGTCAGGGCGCCCTGGGTGGTGGCGCGCTTCCAGAACAGGCCGAAGAACAGCGGCACCACGGCGGCGACCAGGGTCACCTTGTACGCGTTGCCGACCATCTCGTAGATGCTGGCGTTGGAGTAGAAGGCGAACAGGCAGGTGGCGATGGTCATGGCCAGCACGCTGGCGCGCATCAGCTTCAGCGCCTGGTGGTCGTTCAGGTGCGGCAGCATGGGCTTGAGGATGTTCTCGGTGAGGGTCACCGACGGGGCCAGCAGGGCGCCGGAGGCCGAGGACATGATCGCCGAGAGCAGGGCGCCGAAGAACATGATCTGGGCGAACATCGGGGTGCGCTCCATGATCAGGTGCGGGAGGATCTGCTGGGCGTCCTCGTTCAGCCAGTGCTTGACCATCTGCGGGTCGATCATCGACGCGGCGTAGGTCAGGAAGATCGGCAGCATGCAGAACACCAGGTAGCAGGCGGCGCCGGTCATGGTGGCGCGCGAGGCGATCTTCTCGGTCTTGGCCGACATCACCCGGGCGTACACGTCCTGCTGCGGGATGGAGCCGAACATCATGGTCACCGCCGCGCCGAGGAAGGCGACTATGTCCTTGGCCGAGGTGCCCTGCAGGAAGTGGAACTTGCCTTCGGCCGCGGCGTGGCTGATCACCACCTGCGGGCCGCCGGCCATGTCGCCGATCAGCCAGACCAGGTAGCACAGGCCGCAGACGATGATGATCATCTGCAGGAAGTCGGTCAGGGCCACCGACCACATGCCGCCGAACAGGGTGTGCAGCAGCACGATCACGGTGCCGATGAGCATGCCCTGGGTGGTGGTGATGGCGCCGTCGGAAAGCACGCTGAAGCACACGCCGAGCGCGGTCAGCTGGGCGGCCACCCAACCCATGTAGGAGACGATGATCACCAGGCTGGTGAAGATTTCCACGTGCTGGCCGAAGCGCTTGCGGAAGAAGTCACCGATGGTCATCAGGTTCAGGCGGTACAGCGGGCGGGCGAAGACCAGGCCCACCAGCATCAGGCAGCCGAAGGAACCGAAGGGGTCTTCGATGATCCCGGCGAAGCCTTCCTGGAGGAAGGTGGCGGGAATGCCCAGAACGGCCTCGGAGCCGAACCAGGTGGCGAACACCATGGTCACGACCAGGGGGAAGGACATGCTGCGGCCGGCCGCTGCGTAGTCCGAGGAGTTGTGCACGCGGGTCGCGGCGTAGAAGCCGACGATGACCGTAATCAGCAGGTAGATCCCGACAAACCAGATCAGCATTTGTTCGTTCTTTCCATTGGCTGGCCAGGTGCGCTTGGCGGGTAGGGGAGGCGCAGACTGGCGGTTTTTGTTTTTGGACTTGGCGGCCCCGGCGGGCGCCGGGCCCGGTCGGCAGGAGGGACTGCCGGCCGGAACGCAACGGGCGAGCAGTCTGCCAAAGACGTAAAATATGTCAAACAATTACAGAGCGATTGAATGAAAAAAATGACAGGCGAACAGGCTTGATTCGTTCAACTGTTTGATTTAATGCGGCTGAGCTGCGCCGATAGTCAGAAATATTTGACAGTAGGTGTTCGATAAGAACAACGCAGGTGCCGGCGCCAGGCTGACCTGCAAGGCGTTTCGTGACCGCTGCGTCCGGCCTGCCCGGCATGGGCAGAAGCGCCGCAGCGGACGCCGCGCATTGACGCGGAGCCGCCGCCAGCCAGTAGAATCGCGCCTTTTCGCCCAAGGACGCCCCATGAGCCTCTACCAGCCCGGCATTCTCGCCACCCCGGTTCCCGCCCAGGCCCGCCACCTGTTCTTCGACCTGCAGGCCGCGGAACACCTGCCGGCCGCCCTCGACCGCCTGCTGCAGCTGGCCGACGGCGAGAGCGCGGTGGTCGGCTTCGGCGCATCGCTGGTGCGCGTGCTGGGCCGCCAGGTCGAGGGGCTGCGCGAGTTCCCGGCGCTGTCCGGCGCCGGCGTCGACAACCCGTCCACCCAGCACGCCCTGTGGGTGTGGCTGCGCGGCGAGGACCGCGGCGACCTGCTGCTGCGCACCCATGCGCTGGAGCGCGAACTGGCGCCGGCGTTGACGCTGGTAGAGCAGGTCGAGGCCTTCCGCCACGGCGCCGGCCTGGACCTGACCGGCTACGAAGACGGCACCGAGAACCCTCAGGATGAAGACGCCGTGGATGCGGCGGTCGTCGCCGGCGCCGGCGCCGGCCTGGACGGCGGCAGCTTCGCCGCCATCCAGCAGTGGCGCCACCAGCTGCAGGCCTTCGCCGCGCTGCCCCAGGCCGAGCAGGACGACATCATCGGCCGGCGCAAGAGCGACAACGAGGAACTGGACGAGGCGCCCGAGTCCGCCCACGTCAAGCGCACCGCTCAGGAGAGCTTCGAGCCCGAGGCCTTCGTGGTGCGCCGCTCGATGCCCTGGACCGCGGGCGCCGAGGCCGGGCTGATGTTCCTGGCCTTCGGCCGCAGCCTGGACGCCTTCGAGGCGCAGCTGCGGCGCATGAGCGGCCTGGACGACGGCATCGTCGACGCCCTGTACCGTTTCAGCCGCCCGCTGACCGGTGGCTACTACTGGTGCCCGCCGCGCCGCGACGACCTGCTCGACCTGGGCGCGCTGCTTGGCTGACGCGGGGCGGGCGCTCTCAGCGGCTGAGGTGGATGCGCATCTGCGTATAGCCGTTGACGAAGCGCCCGGTGCTGCCGAAGGCCGCATAGCGGAAGGCCCGGTGCATGGCGGTGAGGCCGCTGCAATGCAGGTTGCGCAGCTTGCGGTAGGCGGCTTGGTAGTGGTGAAGGAAGTTCTGCACGAAGGACTTCTCCCTGTTCGCGGTTGGGCGATCCCTGCATCGAGCGGTATCGACAGTATGGCCAGGCCTGGGATTTCTGCCGGTTTGCCTGCATGGCGATGGGGCTGTTGCCGGCGATTTCCTGGCCTATCCTGGAAAGACCGTCGAAGATCGCTACTGTTCCCCGGCGAATTGAAAAATGGAGTAGGCCATGGCTGTCAGACGCCTGGTCGCCAACCTGGCCGTGGACGATCCGGCGGCGTTGGCGGCCTTCTACCGGCAGGTATTCGAGCTGGACCTGCTGATGGACCACGGCTGGATTCTCACCCTGGGCGGCGAGGGCCGCGCCCGCGCGCAGTTCTCCCTGGCCAGCGAGGGCGGCGGGGGCGCCCCGGTGCCGGCGCTGTCGGTGGAGGTGGACGACCTGGAGGCCGTGTTGCAGCGGGCCCGCGAGGCCGGCGCGGCAATCCTCTTCGGGCCGCGGGACGAGCCCTGGGGCGTTCGCCGCTTCTTCCTGCGCGACCCGGCCGGGCACATCGTCAACGTCCTGGTCCACCTCGACGCCGACGCTTGACGGCCGCCCCCGGCTTCGCCTAAGTTGGCCGGCATGACCCGCACAACCCTGAACTTCGGCCGAATCATTATTACCGCCATTACGCAATTGGCGGGTTAGCCGACGTCCACCGAACCCGCCCTGGAGGCGGGTTTTTTCTGACTGTCTCCCGGGCACCGTGAAAAAGCCCAGCAGGAGACAGGCCCAATGAGCCCCCACCGCGTCACCCAGGCCATCGAACAGGCGGATCGGTTGATCAACGCCCGGCAGTTCGAGCCCCTCATGGATTCCCATACCGATGACGCCTACGGCGCCGACCTGCTCGACAGCCTGCCGGCCGGCGGCCGAACCCGGGAGGCGCGCGCATGAGCCAGGACGCGCTGCTCAAGGAATACGTGCGCAAGATCCTCGCCGCGCCGGTCTACGACGTGGCCATCGAAACCCCGCTGCAAGCGGCCCGCCAGCTCTCCGAGCGCCTGGGCTGCCAGGTGCTGCTCAAGCGCGAGGACCTGCAGCCGGTGTTCTCCTTCAAGATCCGCGGCGCCTACAACAAGCTGGCGCAACTGAGCACCGCGGAGCGCTCGCGCGGGGTGATCGCCGCCTCCGCCGGCAACCACGCCCAGGGCCTGGCGCTGGCGGCGAAGGAACTGGGCGTGAGCGCGACCATCGTCATGCCGCGCACCACGCCGGAGCTGAAGGTGCAGGGCGTGCTCTCCCGCGGCGGCAAGGTGCTGCTGCACGGCGACGCCTTCCCCGAGGCCCTGGCCCACGCCCTGCAACTGGCCGAGGCCCACGGCTACACCTTCGTGCCGCCCTACGACGACCCGGACGTGATCGCAGGGCAAGGCACCGTGGCCATGGAAATCCTCCGCCAGCACCCCGGGCGCCTGGACGCCATCTTCGTGCCGGTGGGCGGCGGCAGCCTGGTCGCCGGCATCGCCGCCTATGTGAAATACCTGCGCCCGGAAGTGAAGGTCATCGGCGTCGAGCCGGACGACTCCAACTGCCTGCAGGCCGCCCTGGCCGCCGGTGAGCGCGTGGTACTGAGTCAGGTCGGGCTGTTCGCCGACGGCGTGGCGGTGGCGCAGATAGGCGCGCACAACTTCGAAGTGTGCCGCCATCACGTGGACGAGGTGATCACCGTCAGCAGCGACGAAATCTGCGCGGCGATCAAGGACATCTACGACGACACCCGCTCCATCACCGAGCCCGCCGGCGCCCTGGCTGTGGCCGGCATCAAGAAGTACGTCGAGCGCGACGACGCGGCGGGGCAGACACTGGTGGCCATCGATTCGGGCGCCAACATCAACTTCGACCGCCTGCGCCACGTCGCCGAGCGCGCCGAACTGGGCGAGAAGCGCGAGGCCATCCTGGCGGTGACCATCCCCGAGCGCCCGGGCAGCTTCAAGGCCTTCTGCGAGGCGGTGGGCAAGCGCCAGATCACCGAGTTCAACTACCGCTACGACCGCAGCGAGGAAGCGCAGATCTTCGTCGGCATCCAGACCCACCCGCAGAACGACCCGCGCCCGGCGCTGGTGGAGCAACTGCGCGAGCGGGGCTTCCCGGTGCTGGACCTGACCGACAACGAGGCCGCCAAGCTGCACATCCGCCACATGGTCGGCGGCCGCGCGCCGCAGGTGGAGCAGGAGCGGCTGTTCCGCTTCGAATTCCCCGAGCGGCCGGGGGCGCTGTTCAACTTCCTCGAACGTCTCGGCGGGCGCTGGAACATCAGCCTGTTCCACTACCGCAACCACGGCGCCGCCGACGGCCGTGTGCTGGCCGGCCTGCAGGTGCCCGAGCACGAGCGCGGCGAGCTGGGCGCGGTGCTCGACGCCATCGGCTACCGCTACTGGGACGAGAGCGAGAACCCGGCGTACCGGCTGTTCATCGGCTAGGGCAGGGCAGTGGACTGGCGAACTTCGCCGCGATTGGCCCTTGGGCCGGCCCCGGGGCCGGGGTAGCTTGGGCAGACGCCCTTCAACCCGCTGGGCCCCTGGCCCGAGGAGCCGTCCGATGTCCCTTCGCAATCTGCTGTTCGCCGGCCTGGTGCTGGCGCTGCCCGCACTGGCCCACGGGGCCGAGCACGAGAAGATCGCCACCCTGCAGGAACACGCGCTGCCCGACGCCCCCGGCAAGAAGGGCCTGCTGATCGAGGTCAGCTACAAGCCTGGCGAGGCCTCGGCGCCCCACGTCCACGCCGGCGCGGTGTTCGCCTACGTGTTGGAAGGCGCGGTGGTGTCGCAACTGCAGGGCCAGCCGCCGGTGACCTACAAGGCCGGCCAGTCCTGGTACGAGGCGGCCAACACGCCGCACCTGGTCTCGCGCAACGCCAGCGCGACGCGGCCGGCCAGGCTGCTGGTGTGGATGCTGCTGGACGAAAAGGCCCCGGTGCTGACGCCGCTGAAGCAGTGAGATTGCCGCCGCCGACCATTTCTGCTGGGATGCCCCGATCGACCGACAACGAGGAATCCGCAATGGCCAGCTACCAGGAACTCTTCGCCATCGGCGAAGGCTTCGACGCCTTCGTCGCCCACGGCCTGCCGGCGGAAATCGCCGCGGTGCGCGCGGTGCAGCAAAGGCTCGAAGAGCCGGGCCTGATCAGCGCCGCCACCCGCGAACGCCTGGCCGCGGTGCAGGGCCGCTACCACCTGCTGGTGGCCGGCGAGATGTGGTGCCCGGACTGCCAGCTCAACATCACCGCCCTGGACTGGCTGTGCCGCCAGCAGCCGCGCATTGACCTGGTGGTGATCTCCAAGGGCCGCGCCGAGGATGAACTGCAGGAGCGCCTGGGGTTGGAGCGCGTGGCCATTCCGGTGGTGGCGGTGCTGGATGCCGGGTTCGAGGTGGTTGGGCGCTTCATCGAACGGCCGCAGGTGGTGGTGGCGGGGTGGGATGGGGTGAAGCCGGCGTATCGGGCGGGGGATTATCTGGAGAGTACGGTGCTCGATCTGGTGGCGGTGTTTGAGGGGGTGGAGGGGAGGGTGTTTGCTGGTGGTTGAGGTGTTTTGGGTTGACGCCGCTCCCTCTCCCCAGCCCTCGGCTGCGCGCCCCGCCCTGAAGGGAGAGGGGGCCAGTCCGTGCCGAGAGAAGGAATGGTTTCAGCCGGTACCCGCCGGGCTAGCCGGCTAACTCCAAAACGCCCGCATCTGCCCAACGGTCCCCTCTCCCTTCAGGGAGAGGGTTAGGGAGAGGGCGCTCTTCAGGCCACATACCGAACCTGGCCGGCAACTGCGGTGGTTCTGCTTGAACTGGTGGGGGCGTTTGCCGGTGGCCGAGGCGTTTTGGGTTGACGCCGCTCCCTCTCCCCAGCCCTCGGCTGCGCGCCCCGCCCTGAAGGGAGAGGGGGCTTGTCCGTGCCGAGAGAGGGCCTGGTTTCAGCCGGAAACCTTCGGCGTTGCCGGCTAACTCCAGAACACCCAGCCCTGCCCAACGGTCCCCTCTCCCTTCAGGGCGGGGCGCGCAGCCGAGGGTTAGGGAGAGGGCGCTCTCCAGGTCACACACCACAACCATCTGCCCCCACCAACCGCTTCTTCAGATAAAACCGCTGATGCCCCGGCGGGCAATCCTCCAGCACGCCCATCAGCTCGAACCCCTGCTTCCGATAGAACCCCGGCGCCTGGAAGCTGTAGGTATAAAGGAACACCCCCACACACCCACGACGCCGCGCTTCCTCCTCGGCCAGCGCCAGCAACTGCGCCCCCAACCCCGCACCGCGCTGCCTCGCATCCAGCCACAGATAGTCCACGTACAACCACCCCATCCCCGAATGGCCGAACAACCCGCCCACCAACTGCCCCTCGGCATCACGGGCATACAGCTCGAAACCCTCATAGCCATACGCCGTGCCCATCTGCTCGACGTTATAGGCCCGCAGGCCTTCCTCCACGACGGCCCGGGCCTGGGGATCGGCGCCGGGGGTGAACTGGTAGCGGGCTTGCGGCATGGCGCCTCCTGGGCGTGGGAAAGCGCCTAGTCTAGAGGTTAAGCGGGGCCCGTGTCCGGTGCCTCGCGCTGGCACCGGCGCGCGCTTTGGTGAAGAATGCGCGCCCGCGCCAGACACCGAGCGACCCATGACCGCCACCCGCGAGCACCGCCCATGAGCACCACCACCGTCGAGCTGATGCGGACCGGCCCCGAGCACAGCGAGCTGATCCGCAACCTCTACCAGTTCTATGCCTACGAGTCCTCGGACTGGGAGCAGGAAGACGTCGAGGCCGACGGCCGCTTCTACATCCACGAGGAACACCTGGCGCGCTACTGGCAGGCGACGCAGTGGAGCGCCGAGCTGGTGCTGGTCGACGGCTTCATCGCCGGCTTCGTGCTCATCGAACGCAGCGAGCTGCCGGGCATCGATGCCCTGGAGCTGGCCGACCTGTTCATCCTGAAGAAGTACCGCCGCCAGGGCATCGGCCGCGCCGTGGCTACCCAGGTGCTGACGCGCGGGGAGGGCGCCTGGCTGGTGCGCTTCTACCGCCAGGACGAGGCGGCGCGGGCCTTCTGGCAGGCGGTGCTGGAGGTGCTGCCGCGGCCGGCGCTGTCCGTCGAGCCGGGCGACGACGAGCAACTGCTGAGCTACCTGGTGACGCCGGCCATCCACTGAGCCGCTGCGCGCGCGGGTCATAGGTCTGTCATTTGCGATCATTGAGCCGCGCCGGGGCCGGTCTTATGG
Organism: Pseudomonas sp. ADPe; assembly: GCF_014843515.1. Lineage (NCBI taxonomy): Bacteria > Pseudomonadati > Pseudomonadota > Gammaproteobacteria > Pseudomonadales > Pseudomonadaceae > Pseudomonas > Pseudomonas sp. ADPe. The sequence continues at coordinate 6,948,617 of NZ_CP062122.1, read as the reverse complement.
TTCCTCTGGCCACAGCGTCCGGCGCTGCCGGATGGCCCCGCATTACAAGAACGACGAGACAGAGGAACCGATGATGAGCGAATTGCAACTGCAACCCCGGGCTGCCGCCTCCCTCCAGCACTGGCACCGCATGATCGCGCAGAGCGACTTCGGCGCGCTGCCCGAGCTGCTGGCCGAGGACGTGGTGTTCCGCTCGCCCATGGCGCACACGCCCTACCCGGGCGCGAAGGTGGCGGCGACCATCCTCAACACCGTGCTGCAGGTCTTCGCCGACTTCACCTACCACCGCGAGCTGGCCAGCGCCGACGGCCTGAGCGTGGTGCTGGAGTTCAGCGCCAAGGTCAACGGCCGCGAGCTCAAGGGCATCGACATGATCCGCTTCGACGAGCAGGGCCGCATCGTCGAGTTCGAAGTCATGGTGCGCCCCATGAGCGGCCTGCAGGCCCTGGGCGAGGAAATGGGCCGGCGCGTGGGCTCCTACCTGGCGACGGCCAAGGCCTGACCGGAAACCCCATCGGCCCGGCATACGCGCCGGGCCGAACCCCGGGTGCGGCGGCGCCCTGTGCTAGGCTGAGGCGGTTGTCCTTCCAGCCGAGTGAACACGGATGCTCGCTGCACTCAAGCGTTACCCGCGGTCGGTGAACCTGCTGTTCTGCGCCACCTTCGTCCTGACCCTGGGGCGAGCCATCAGCCTGCCGTTCCTGGTCGTCTACCTGTCCTCGGCCTTCGCCCTGCCGATCGCCCGCATCGGCGCCATCGTCGGCGGCGCGCTGATCGCCGGCTCCGTGCTGAGCCTGTACGGCGGCTACCTGACCGACCGCCTGTCCAGCCGCGGACTGATCCTGGGCTACACGGCGTGCTTCATCGCCGGCTTCGTCGGCATGTGCCTCACCGCCAACCTCTGGCTGTTCTTCGGCTTCCTGGTGGCCTTCAACTTCGCCTATTCGGCGGTGGACGTGGTGGTGAAGGCGAGCTTCGGCCGCCTGCTGCCGGCGCAGGAGCAGGGCCGCGCCTTCTCCATCCGCTACACCTTCATCAACATCGGCTATGCCGTCGGCCCCTTCCTCGGCGCCGGGCTGGCCCACTGGGCGCCGAAGCTGCCGTTCGTGGTCTCCGCACTGCTCGGCGCCGGTTTCCTGCTGCTGTACCTGGGCTACGGCGAGCGCAGCCAGCGCCCGGCCCCGGCGGGGCAGGCGCCGGTGTCCTTCCTGGCCCTGGGCCGCGTGCTGCTGGATGACCGGCGCCTGGTCTGCTTCACCCTCGGCGGGGTGCTCAGCGCGGTGGTGTTCGGCCAGTTCACCGCCTACCTCTCGCAATACCTGGTCACCACCCGCAGCGCCGAGGTGGCCTACCAGGTCATCAGCACCGTGGTGGCGGTCAACGCCCTGGTGGTGATCGCCCTGCAGTACCCGCTGGGCCGGCGCATCGACGAAAACCGCCTGGAAACCTGGCTGCTGATCGGGCTGGCGCTGTTCCTGGCCGGGGTGATCGGCTTCGCGCTGTCCACCAGCGTGCTGCACTGGGTGCTGGCGATGACGGTGTTCACCCTGGGCGAGATCATCGTGTTCCCCGCCGAATACATGTTCATCGACCGCATCGCCCCGCCGCAGCTGCGCGGCATGTACTACGGCGCGCAGAACCTATCGAACCTTGGCGGCGCCCTGGGCCCGGTGCTCTGCGGCTGGGTACTGGCGAGCCTGCCGGCGCACTGGATGTTCGTGATGCTGGGCGCCTTCGTCGTCGCCGGCGGGGTGTTCTACCGCCTGGGCGCGGCGCTGCCGGCGCTGCCCCGGCAGCCGTAAGGCGTCAGGCGGGCCGGTGCCGCGGCGCCGTGGAGGAGCATCCGCTCCAGCAGCCCGACAGTCGTCCCATAGGTCACCCGTTCAAAGAGTGATTCCCCGATATTGGTGAGCATGGGGTATGGCACTTTCCGACGGGTATGGCCCTTTCCCAGGGCAACTCAGACCTTTCCCATTTATTAGTGACGCCCCACCCCCTGAACCTTGGATCCGGCGTTGCCCGACAGCCTTCGGCTGGCGAGCCCGCGTCATCCATCGTCAATGGGATGGGCGCTCTGCTGGTGGGGCGCCTCGTAGAGAGGGGCTTCAATGGCTATCGGATACTTCATTCGCCGCGGGGACAGGACCACCTGCGGCGGCGTGGTGCTGGAAGGTGATTCAACCTTCCTGCTTGACGGGATACCCATGGCGCGCGAGGGCGATCGCGTGAGGTGCGGAAAGGACGGCAAAGCCTACCCGATCATAGGGGGCGTCCTGCACTTCATCTCCGGCACCTGTGCAGCGGGTACACTGGACAGTTTCAGTGGTTGCCCGTGCCGGTCCCAACTGGTTCCCATGGCGTTCGACGCCTCGTATCACTCGGATGATGGGGGCGGCCCTACCCGGACTCAGGCAGCGAACAGTGCATCAGCCTCTGTGACACCGTTCGCCGCCGGCTTGCCGGGGGAAGCCTCCAAGTCGGCCGCCCATAGCCGCCCGGAAGAGCCGCTACCGGAAGAGGAGGAAGAAGAGGAAGAACAGGACGAAGCCGGCATCGTGCTGCGCCTGGGCCTGTTCTTCGACGGCACCGGCAACAACGAGGCCAACAGCGCGGCGGCCGCCGGCTGCTTCGCCGCCGACGTGGGGCTGGCGGCGGATGCCGCCGAGGACATTCGCCAGTACTGCGCGACCCTGGGTTATGACGGCCAGGGCGGGGCGCCGGACAACAGTTACGGCAATGACCTCAGCAATGTGGCGCGACTTTATGCCCTCTATCCGGACCAGGCGGAAGACATACTACCGCCAGGAACCGAAGAGGCTTACGTACCGGTGTACATCGAAGGTATCGGCACTCGTAGCGGTCTGGGAGACTCCCTTTATAGCCAGGGCACGGGCCAGGGGGACACCGGCGTGGTTGCACGGGTCGAGCAGATGCCGGCGCTGGTCGTGAAGCAATTGGATAGGTTTCGAGGGGTGAACCCTCAGGCCAAGATTCGTCGGATCGAAATCGACCTGTTCGGTTTCAGTCGGGGTGCGGCGGCGGCGCGACATTGCGCCAACGACCTGCTCAAGGGCGCGAACAGCCTGCTGGCCCGGTCGCTGCCTGCCGGCTCGACCTTGTTGGCGGCCGGGTTCGCCTGGCGCCACCGCAGCGACTTCGCCCTCAACTTCATCGGGTTGTTCGATACCGTGGCCGCCATCGTCTCGCCGCATACCTTCGACTTCAGCCCGCACAATGCCAGGAATTCCGGGCTGCACCTGCGGCTCGCACCGGGCATGGCCCGCCAGGTGATCCACCTGGTGGCCGATCATGAGTACCGCCACAACTTTTCCCTGACCCAGGCCGAAGTAGACATCGTGGTCCCTGGCTGCCATTCGGACATCGGTGGCGGTTACCTGCCCCTGGCCAGGGAGAAGCTGCTGTTGAGCAAGCCTGACAGCAGCCTCGAAATCGACTTGCTCGCCAAGGAGCGCAGCGGGGCTTACTCGCGGACCAGGCAGCGCTTCAATCGAGAACTGCACCACTGGTCAGCCTATGTACCGCCCGAGGGGCTGAGCATCGCCAGTTGGTCGGTACAGGTTCGCCGTCGTGCACGGGACACACCGGCGGAAAAGCGGGTGTACGCCGCCATCGCCAGCGAGCGAGAGGTGCGCGGCGAACTGTCACTGGTGTACTTGCGCATCATGCGGGAATGGGCAGTGCGTACCGGGGTGGCGTTCAATCCGATAGACCCGAACGACGACCGCATGGCATTGCCGCAAGAACTGCAGCCCATCGCCACCAAGTTGCAGGCTTTCGCCCTAGGGGAAGCGTTCACGCCTCTCACCGCCGAGGAAACCGCCTTGCTGCATCGCCGCTATATCCACCTCTCGGCCAACTGGAATGCCGCCAGGGGCTGGAACAGCAGTGCCCTGGACGTGGTGTTCATCAATCGCCCGGCCGAGAGGATGCAGCGCAAGGAGCACCCCAATGAGTAAGTTCGGAATCATGGTACTGCTGGGTTTGGTGCTCGGACTGGCCGGCTGTGCCGGCGGCGCCCACCGGCTGCCCTATGACTCGTGGCGTCTGGGCCTGTTCGCGCCCAACTACATGGAAGTGTGGATCGAAACCGCCGATGCGGTGGATGTGCAGGATCGCGTTTTTCGCCGTGCAATGAACGGGATTGCTGCGATCAACACCCCGAAGAACCTCAAGGGTGATCCACGGGGCTGGCCGATTCAGCCTGGCGCCGGTAAAGGCAAACAGGTGCTGGGCGCCGACCTGCCGCGCCTGATCTACGTGCGCTGGCAGTCCCTGGCCGAACCACAGACCTACGAGGCCTATATCGTAATCCCTGAGGCCAGCCGGAGAGCGATGGTGAAGCCGGAGACAGGTTATTGCCCGGCCAGGGGGATTTGGCGCGAAGACTATCGCGACATGCTGACGGTAGGCCTGGCGCCGGGCGGTATCGCCAAGGTCTGGCTTATGGGGGCATGCCTGTCAGCCATCGACGTGGCGCGGGTGCAGGGTACCGTTGTGAAGAAAGGACCTTATGGAGGTAAGTCGGGGGGGCAGCACCGACCGTTATCCGCGACCTCCAAGGCCTATATCGAGAAGTACGGGATTCCCTATGGCTCCTGGTGATCCCATTGCCCGCAGGCTTGGAATCCTGGCGCTGCTGGGCTTGGTGCTTGGCCTGGCCGGCTGTGCCGGTGGCGCCCATCGGTTGCCCTATGACTTATGGCGCCTGGGTTTCGGTACCCCAAACTATATGGAGGTATGGATCGAGACCGCCGACGCAGTGGATGTGCGGGATCGTGTCTTCTATCGCGCCATGAGTGGGATTGCTTCGACCCAGAGCCCGAAAAGCCTCAAAGGCGATCCGCGAGGGTGGCCAGATCGACCGGGAGCGGGAAAGGGTAAGCAGGTGCTGGGCGCCGATCTGCCGCGCCTGATCTACGTGCGTTGGCAGTCCTTGGTCGAGCCGCAGACCTACGAGGCCTATATCGTAATCCCTGAGGCCACCCGGAGTGCGATGGTGAAGCCGGAGACAGGCTATTGCCCGGCCAGGGGGATCTGGCGCGAAGACTATCGGGACATGCTGACGGTAGGCCTGGCGCCGGGCGGTATCGCCAAGGTCTGGCTTATGGGGGCATGCCTGTCGGCCATCGACGTGGCGCGGGTGCAGGGTACCGTCGTGAAGAAAGGACCCGACGGTGGGCTGAGTGGCGGTCAATACGCCTTGCCCCTGGAGCCGGAGTCCAAAGCCTATATCGAGAAGTACGGCATCCCCTACGGCTCCTGGTAAGAACCGACTCAAGGAAAACACCCAATCATGAAAGGACTGATCATCTGGATTGCGCTGCTGGCCCTATCGGGCTGCGCCAACCTTGCTTACAGCAATCCCACAACGGAGCTGGCGGCAAATTATTCGCTGCAAGGTGTCATGGAAATGGGGTCACAGCTCAGGTTGGAGGCCAATGGAACATTCGAGGCCAACCTGTTTTATGGCGCCGCTGACGGCTACGCCAAAGGTACGTGGAAGCAGGCCAACGGGCAGGTGGTGCTTTCTCCCAGCAAGACCCTAGGGCTGGGGGAGATATTCAAGGATATGGAAATGCGGGCCGATGGCTTCTGCCTGCGCGTTGAACTGAATGGAAGCAACGGCTGCTATCTGCGCAATGTAGAACTGCCCTACGATGCCTGGTTCCTCGGCTTTGGCACACCCAATTACATGGAGGTGTGGGTCGAGACCGCTGATGTGGTGGATGTGCGAGAACGGGTATTTCGTCGAGCCATGAGTGGCATTGCCTCGACTCAAAGGCCAAAGGATCTTCAGAGTGATCCATCCGGCTGGCCCAAGCGGCCCGGAGGCGGAGCTGGCAAGTATGTACGCGGTGCCGATCTACCGCGATTGATCTATGTACGCTGGCAATCGCTGGTCGAACCGCAGACCTACGCGGCCTACATCGTCATTCCCGAAGCGGCCCGGCAGGCCATGCTCAAGGGCGAGCGGGCCCATTGCCCAGCCACAGGCAAATGGATAACGGACTACCGGGAAACACTGACCGTTGGGCTGGCCCCTGGGGGGATCGCAAAGGTCTGGCTGGCGGGCCCGTGCCTAGCCCCCATCGAGGTGACACGGGTACAAGGTGAAATTGTGAAGAAGGGCCCCTATGGCGGGACATCGGACGGGAAGCACAGACCTCTGTCCGAGACATCGAAGGCCTATATCGAAAAACACGGCATTCCCTACGGCTCCTGGTGAGCACGCAACCCTGTCGATTTTCTCAACGCCTTTGGTGGCGGCCGGGGCGGGCAGGGCATCCCCGGGCCCGGCGTGACACCACCCCCCGGACCCGCAGGGAGGCCGTCCCGGGCCGCCGGCACGGGTTGCCGCTTGCACCACCTTCGCCGCCATTGATAGCCTTCGCGGCCTAAGAAGAACACAGGCCCCGGGTATGGTGATCAGGGTTGTCGAAGCGCAGGAAGTCGATCAGCAGCGGATAGCCATTCCGGGTTGGGAGCAGCAGTACACGCAGATGTCCGCCGGGCGTTTCGCCGGGCGCATCCTGCATGCCGAGGTCGAGGGCATCGAGCTCTACGAGGAGCAGATGAACCTGCGCGTGGAGCAGGAGTTCCACGCGCCGCCCGGCGCGCTGGTGTTCAGCTTCGACATGTCGGAGAACACCCTCTACCTGCTCGATGGCGAGACGCGCAACGCCTGGGTCACGCCGGAGAACTATCGCGAGGTGGCGGTGGTGATCAAGCAGGCGGGGCAGTGGGGCCAGGCGCTGGACGACTTCACCGACCTGGTGCTGACGCCCTTGCGCTCCGACGGTTGCCGTTCGCTGGCCGCGTCGCTGAGCGACCTGCTCGCCGGCGCAGGCGCCGGGCGCCATCCGGTGGAGGCCCCCGGCGTGGCGCAGGCCATAGTCGCCAATTGCTTCTCCCTGCTCTGCGAGGCGCCGGCCGGCGACGAGCAGCGTTCGCGCTCCATCGTCCAGGCCAAGCGCGTGGTGCAGCGGGTCAAGGACGTGGTGAACGATTGCCCCGAGGAGAACTTCGCCATGGCCGAGCTGGCCGCGAAGGCGGGCGTTTCGCCGCGCACCCTGCAGCAATCCTTCCTGCGTTACGCCGGCATGCCGCCCATCGTCTGGCTGCGCAACCGCCGCCTGAACGCCGCCCGCCGCGACCTGCTGGGCGCCGCCGAGTCGGGCATGACCGTCGCCGAGGTGGCGATGAAGTGGTCGTTCTGGCACCTGGGGCGCTTCTCCCAGTCCTACCATGCGCTGTTCGGTGAGTATCCCAAGGCTACTGTCAGGCAGGGTGCCCGGCCTTAGCGCCGTTACCTTCGGCCAGCGGCGGATAACCGCGAACGGTTATGCGCCCTACGGTGTTCGCCGGAAATACGGGGTGCGAGGATGGCGCTGGACTACCAGCGCACTCAGGACAGCCCCCTCTCCCGCTTGCGGGAGAGGGTTGGGGAGAGGGCGCTCTTGTGCCCAGCACCTACGCCACCGGGAAACACCGTTCGCGAGCAAGCTCGCTCCTACGAAAAGCTCTTCGCGCCACGCAAAGAAATGATGGGTATCGCTTCGCTCAACCCATCCTACGGGTGTTGTGTTTGCCGAAGAGCATTTCGGCGCGGCCTCAGCCCAGCTTCTCGCGTATCCGGTACCAGGCCATGCCCAGCGCCAGCAGCGGCGAGCGCAGCAGCTTGCCGCCGGGGAAGGTCAGGTGCGGCACCGCGCTGAACAGGTCCAGGCCCTGGCTGTGGCCGCTGTGGATGGCCTCCGCCAGCAGCTTTGCCGACCAGTGCGTGACGTTCAGCCCGTGGCCGGAGTAGCCCTGGGCGAAGAACACGTTCGGCTGCGCCTTGAGCCGCCCCACCTGGGGGAAGCGGTTGGCGGTGATGCCGATCATGCCGCCCCACTGGTAGTCCAGCCTTACGTCCGCCAGTTGCGGGAACACCTTGAGCACCTTCGGCCGCATGTAGGCGCCGATGTCCTTCGGGTCGCGTCCGGAATAGTGGCAGGCGCCGCCGAACAGCAGGCGGCGGTCGGCCGTCAGGCGGTAGTAGTCCAGGCCCACCTTCTGGTCGCACAGCGCCATGTTCTGCGGGATCAGCTGCGCCGCCAGCGTCTCGGGCAGCGGCTCGCTGGCCACCACGTAGCTGCCGGCGGGTAGCACCTTGCCGGTCAGGCGCGGTTCCAGTTCCTCCAGGTGCGCGTTGCAGCCGAGCACCAGGTTGTCGGCCAGCACCCGGCCCCGCGCGCAGTGCACCACCGCCTGGCGGCCATGCTCGATGCGCAGGGCGGGGCTGCGTTCGAACACCCTGGCGCCCAGGGCGGCCGCCGCGCGGGCCTCGGCGCGCACCAGGTCGAGCGGGTGCAGGTGCCCGGAGCCCATGTCCACCAGGCCGCCGGCGTACTGGTCGCTGGCCACCACCTCGCGGATGCGCTCCGGCGCCACCAGATGCGTCTCGTGCGGGTAGCCCTGGGCGCTCAGCTGGGCGTGCTCCTCCACCAGGCCGGCATATTGCGCCGGGGTGTTGGCCAGCTCGCAGAAGCCCCAGCGCAGGTCGCATTCGATGGCCAGGTCGCGGATGCGCTGCGCCACCAGCTCTACCGACTCGGTGCCGGCCCGCTCCAGGTAGCGCACGCCTTCCTCGCCGACGTACTTGGCGAAGCCGCTGACGTCGTGGCCGATGCCGCGGATCAGCTGGCCGCCGTTGCGCCCGCTGGCGCCCCAGCCGATGCAGCGGGCCTCCAGCAGCACCACGCTGAGGCCGCGCTGGGCCAGCTCCAGCGCGGTGTTGACGCCGGTGAGCCCGCCGCCGACGACACAGACGTCCGCGCGAACCTCGCCCTCCAGCGCAGGGTAGGGCTGTTTGTCCCGGGCGCTGGCGGCGTAGTAGGACGCGACCTGCTCGTCGGTGTGGCTCATGGCTCGCTCTCGCTTCATTGGTTGAACTTGATCTTGCTCCAGCTGCGGGTCATCAGGCGCATGATCTTGGGCGGCGGCGCCTTGGCGATGTACAGCTTGTCCAGCACCTGCTGGCTCGGGTAGACCTCGGGGTCGTTCTGCATCTGGGCGGGCAGCAGCGCCTTGGCGTCGGCGTTGGCGCTGGGGTAGCCGACGTACTCGCTGATGCCGGCGATCACCTGCGGATCGAGAACGTAGTTGATGAAGGCCAACGCCTGCTCGGGGTGCGTCGCGTCCGAGGGAATGGCCATCAGGTCGAACCACAGGTTCGCGCCTTCCTTGGGAATGGCGTAGGCGATCTCGATGCCGTTCTTCGCTTCCCGGGCCCGCGCGGCGGCCTGGAACACGTCGCCGGAGTAGCCGAAGGCCACGCAGATGTTGCCGTTGGCCAGGTCCGAGATGTACTTCGAGGAGTGGAAGTAGGTGACGTAGGGGCGCACCGCCGCCAGCTTGGCCTCGGCCTTCGGGTAGTCCGCCGGGTTGGTGCTGTTGGGGTCCAGGCCCAGGTAGTTGAGCACCGAGGGGATCATCTCGTCGGGCGAGTCCATGAAGGCCACCCCGCAGGCGCTGAGCTTCTTGATGTTCTCCGGCTCGAACAGCACCGCCCAGGAATCGATGCGGTCGACGCCCAGCACCTGCTTGACCTTCGCCACGTTGTAGCCGATGCCGTTGGTGCCCCACAGGTAGGGCACCGAGTGCTTGTTGCCCGGGTCGTTCTGCTCCAGCAGCTTGAGCAGCTGCGGGTCCAGGTGCTTCCAGTTCGGCAGCTTGCTGCGGTCCAGCTCCAGGAACACCCCGGCCTGCACCTGGCGGGTGAGGAAGTGGTTGGAGGGCACCACCACGTCGTAGCCGGAGCGGCCGGCCAGCAGCTTGCCTTCCAGGGTTTCGTTGGAATCGAAGACGTCGTAGACCGGCTTGATGCCGGTGGCCTTCTGGAAGCCGCCGAGGGTGTCCGGGGCGATGTAGTCGGTCCAGTTGTACACGCTCACGGTCGGTTCGGCGTGGGCGCCCGCGGCCAGCGTGGCCAGGGCGAAGGGCGCAAGGTAGCGCAGCAGTCTCATGACGACTCCTGAATTGTTGTTGTGGTTGAGGCGAAAAGGGCGGATCAGACGCTCAGCAGCAGGAACTCGCGCTCCCAGGAACTGATCACCCGCTTGTAGTTCTCGTGCTCGGTGCGCTTCACCGCGACGTAGCCCTGCACGAACTTGCGGCCCAGATATTCGCCGAGCACCTCACAGTCTTCCATCTGCGCCAGGGCGTCCTCGATGGTGATCGGCAGGCGCAGGTTGCGGCGCTCGTAGGCGCGGCCCTGCACCGGCGCGCTGGGGTTCAGCTGCTCGACCATGCCCAGGTAGCCGCACAGCAGGCTGGCGGCCAGCGCCAGGTAGGGGTTGGCGTCGGCGCCGGGCAGGCGGTTCTCCACGCGCATGGCCGCGGGCGGGGCGGCCGGCACGCGCAGGCCCACGGTGCGGTTCTCTTCGCCCCACTCGACGTTCACCGGCGCGGAGGTGTCCGGCAGGAAGCGGCGGAAGGAGTTCACGTTCGGCGCGAACATCGGCAGCACTTTCGGGATGTACTTCTGCAGGCCGCCGATGAAGTGCAGGAACAGCTCGCTCATGGAGCCGTCCTCGTTGGCGAAGACGTTTTTGCCGCTGGCGATGTCCAGCACGCTCTGGTGGATGTGCATGGCGCTGCCCGGCTCGTCGGTGATCGGCTTGGCCATGAAGGTGGCGCTCACGTCGTGCTTGAGCGCGGCCTCGCGCATGGTGCGCTTGAACACGGTGATCTGGTCGGCCAGGTGCAGCGCGTCGCCGTGGCGGAAGTTGATCTCCATCTGCGCCGGGCCGTCCTCGTGGATCAGCGTGTCCAGGTCCAGGCCCTGCAGTTCGCACCAGTCGTAGACGTCTTCGAACAGCGGGTCGAACTCGTTGGCGGCGTCGATGGAGAAGCTCTGCCGGCCGCTCTCGGCGCGGCCCGAGCGGCCCACCGGGGCTTCCAGGGGGAAGTCCGGGTCGCTGCTGCGCTTGGTCAGGTAGAACTCCATCTCCGGCGCCACCACCGGGCTCCAGCCCTTGTCGGCGTACAGCTTCAGCACGCGCTTGAGCACGTTGCGCGGCGACAGCTCGATGGGGTTGCCGTATTTGTCGAAGGTGTCGTGGATGACCATCGCGGTCGGCTCCAGCGCCCAGGGCACCACGAAGATGGCGTCCGGGTCGGGCTTGCAGACCATGTCGATGTCGGCTTCGTCCAGCAGCTCGTAATAGACGTCGTCATCGACGAAATCGCCGGTGACGGTCTGCAGCAGCACACTTTCCGGGAGCCGCATGCCCCCTTCGCCGAGGAACTTGTTGGTGGGGGAAATCTTGCCGCGGGCGATGCCGGTCAGGTCGCTGACCACGCATTCGACTTCGGTGATTTTCTGCTGCTTCAGCCGTTGCTCCAGTTGCTCGGCGGGGGTGCTCATACAAGCCTCGGATGGTTCATGGGTTCTGGGTGGGGGCGCCGGCAGCGTGGCGCTGCCTGGCCGCGGGGCTAGTTTCGTCCACCGGGCGGGGGCGTTCTATCCACTTTCCGCACGCTTGAGGCCGCGGGGGGCGCAGGGCGGGGGACTTGTGGCGATTCTTCGGGCGGAATCAGGGGAAGTTTCCGTCGCGGCAACTGCCTTGAGCCCTTACAAGGCGCATCCGTAGATTCCGTCTGCCACGGTTCGCCCGTGGTGGGGCGTAGGAACCCCGGAATATCGCAAGACGTGCGGTAGCGCCATTGCCGCAGGGCAGGCGTGTATCCAAGGCCCTGCGGTTCCATGGCGGACCGTGCGAGGAGGCTTCGGCCTGCCGGTTGTCTTGTGACGGTATTCCTACCCTGGCACGGTCCGCCTCTCCCTTCCAGGAGGCGGCTCCCATATCCCATAGAGGAGCAAGACGGAACATGCATCGCCTTGTCGTTCAGTCCAAGCAACACCCCCGCAGCACCCGCCAGGAGGTCCGTCATGGCTGACCTCGTTCCCCTCATCCCCCTCAGCCCGGCCACCGAGCCCCACGACGACGTGCTGTACGTCAACCCCAACGCCCCCGCCGACCACCTCCACGAAGCCGCCGTCCGCCGCCTGAGCGCGCTGGAAGACCTGCTGCACATGCTGGAGGACAGCGCCGACGAAATGCCCCTGACCCACCTCCAGGCCCGCATGGCTGCCGCGCTTGCGCCGCTGGCGGCGGAAGCGCGGCAGCTGTACGAGCTGGCGCAGGTCAAGCGAGGGTAATGCCCCGGCCCCGGGCGCGCCGGGGCCATGACGGGGCGGCGCTGGCGGCGTACCGTTCGACCGCCGGCAGCGTCGTCCTCCCCGTGATTTGATCGTGGTCAAACTTCCGTTCGCCCCGCGGCGTACAAGTGACCCGGCGGTTCCTTCCCACGCCGGCGCCACGCCAGGAGGTTTCCATGCCCACCACCCAGCCTTCACAGCCCACCACCGAAGCCCCCGACGAGCATTGGGTCGAGGCCCTGCCCGACGGCAGTCATGTTCTGATCCGGCCGTTGCGCGCGGAAGACCGCCAGCGCGAGGCGGACTTCATCGCCCGGCTGTCGCCGGAGGCGCGGCATTTCCGCTTCCTGTGCAGCATGCGCGAGGTCAGCCCGGCACTGCTCGACCAGTTGATGACGGTGGACTTCCACGACAGCGCCGCCTACATCGCCCTGGTGCACCAGGACGGCGAGCTGGTGGAAGTGGGCGTCAGCCGCTACGCCCGCGGCGCCGACGCCGGCCATTGCGAGTGCGCGGTCACGGTGGCCGATGACTGGCGGCACCGCGGCCTGGGGGTGGCCCTCATGCGCCACCTGATCGAAACCGCCCGGCGCAACGGCATGACGCAGATGTATTCGATCGATTCGGCAGCCAACGCGCCGATGCACGAGCTGGTGCGCTTCCTCGGCTTCAGCAGCCACCAGGACCCCGAAGACCCCACGCAGACCATCCATACCCTGCAGCTGCAACCGGCGACCTGAAGCGGGGAGGCTGCCATGCACATCCAACTGCTGTGCACCGGCGACGGGCGTTGCTACGTCCAGCTCGACCAGTTCCGCGTGCCTTTCCGCAACGCGGAGCAGGCCAACGCCTACCTTGAGCGCCTGCAGCAGCGCATCGCCGCGCCCCACGTGCTGGCCGAGGCGCAGCGTCGCGACGCCGACAAGCGCCAGGCCCAGCGCCGCGCGGGCTGAGCCTTCCACGGGCCGCGGTCACGGCCGGCGCGCCGTGGGCCTCCTGGCCGCCTACAAGGGGCGGCCGCTCACCGGCCGTTCAGGGGCGTATCGCCAGGATGCTGGAGTGCACCCGGTACAGCGCCTGCTCGGTGGTGCTGCCGACGATCTTCGCCAGCCCGGCGTGGTAGAGGGTGCCCATGACCACCACATCCATGCGGTAGTCGTCGACGAATTCGGCGATGACGCGGTTGGCCGCGCCCTTGATAAGGTGCAGGCACTTCTGCTCGATGCCGAAGCGTTCGCCCAGGCGCTGCATGCGCTCGGTGGCGCGGCCGCTCATCTGTTCCTGTATTTCGCTGGTCCAGGCCACCGGCCCCACGGCATAGGCGAGGAAGCTGCTGCTCAGGTCGTAGGCCTGCAGCAGGTGCAGCTCGGCGTCGCATTGCAGCGCGAGCTGCTGGGCCGATTCGACGATGCGCTCGTTCAGTTCGTCGACGCGGGTGTCGTCCTGGGACAGGTCCAGCGCCGCCACCACCTTGCGCGGCAGGGGATGCTCTGCGTGGCTGACCAGGTGCAGCGGCACCGCGCACTGGCGCAGCAGTTGCCAGTCCAGCGGCGTCATCAGCGCCCGGCTCACGGCCGTTTCGTAGTGGACGTCCTTGACCAGCAGGTCGAAGCCGCGTTCGCGCACCCGGCGCAGGACTTCCTGCAGCGGGTCGTCGCTCCACACCGCCTCGGCGCTGGCCTCGATGCCGCGCCCGCGCAGCAGCTCCACCTGGTCGTCGAGCCAGGCCTGGTGCCGCTCCTGGATGGTGTTGCGGGCGCGTTGCTGCAGGTCGTAGTCGAGGGTGTTCAGGGCTGGCGCCAGGCTGTCGATCATCAGCATGTGCAGGCTGGCGCCGGCGGAGCCGGCCAGGGCCTGGGCGCGGGCCATGGCGGCGGAATAGTGCTGGTGGGTGTCGCAGATCAGGAGCAGGCGCGAGTAGGCGTTCATGGCGGTCTCCGCAGCGGCGCCCGCGCCACGGGCGGCGCGGGCTGGGTGGCTGTGAGCCTGGGCCGGGGCGCGTGCGGGCACTTTGATGCGCATCAAGAACGCTGGTGGAGAGGGGGCGGCAGGCGGTCGAAGCGGACCACCGGTCCTTCGGCCGGAGGCGGCGACAGCAGGCGCTCGTTGCGCAGCCAGATGCTCGCCGCCGGCACCCCGCTGCGCAGGCACGCCTGGGCCGCGCTACGGCCGAGAAAATCCGGGGTGGCGCAGAACACCACGTCGGGCGGCCGCTCCAGCAGTTGCCGGTGCAGGCGTTCCAGCAGGCAGGCGCCGTGGACCCTTTCGTCGAGCAGGCCCAGCGAGTGCAGCCAGCGCCGGCATTCCTCGGGCAGGCCCGCCAGGCTGGCGGCGTCGGCGATCAGGTCCAGGCGCAGCGCGGGCATCCAGCAGGCCAGTTCGTCGATCGCCGCCGCCACCGACAGCAGGCCGTTGCCGCTGGCCACCACCAGCAGCCGGCCGGCGCGCAGCGGCAGGGGCCAGCCGACGCCCAGGGGGCCGCGGTAGTCCAGCCAGCCGTCCGTGGCCGCGAACCGGCCGGGGTGGCTGGCGCTGACGATGAACGGCCCGTGGTGCTCCGGCAGGCTGATGTAGCTGCACGGCTGCAGGGCCCCGCCATGCGCGCCCAGCAGGCAATACTGGCCGGGTATGACGGCGCTGCCCGCGTCGTCCTCCAGCAGCAGGCGCAGGCATTGCCCGGTGCCCGGCAGGCAAAGCACTTCCAGTAGCCGTACCCGTTCCATTGCGCGCCCCCTTGGCGAGGTCGACCAGACGCGTCGCTTCGGTCCAGGCTAGGCGCCGCGGGCCGGGCCGCCTTGACCGTCATCAAGTTCTGCGCCGCGGGGGCCGATGCCGGCGTTTTGACCGGGATCAAGGACAGCCGCCATGGCCGTCGCAGAATCGATTCGCCCCATTTCCGAGGCGGTTCATCCAGCGGAGGAATTCCCCATGTCCGACCCCGCAAAGCAAGTCCCCGTCACGCCGTCCCCCAGCCAACCGGCCAAGGCGCCAACCCCCGGCGCCAGCCCCTTCGATACGCTGCGACGGCAGATCGACAGCCTGTTCGACGACTTCGGCCGCACGCCGCTGCGCCTGCCCTTCGGCCACAGCGCCTTCGACGTGGAGCCGTTCTGGCGGCGCGAGCCGTTCAGCCGCGGCCTGCCCGCGGTGGACGTCAGCGAGCAGGCCGAGGAGTACCGCATCAGCGCCGAGCTGCCCGGCATGGATGAGAAGGACATCGAGGTGAAGCTGGCCAACGGCAACCTGGTCATCAAGGGCGAGAAGAAGGAAGAGAAGGACGAGAAGCGCAAGGAGTACCACCTGTCGGAACGCCACTACGGCAGCTTCGAGCGGGTGTTCCGGCTGCCCAAGGAAGTGGACGCGGAGAAGGTCCACGCGCAGTTCTCCAAGGGCGTGCTGCAAGTGCACCTGCCCAAGCGCGCCGAGGCGGTGCACCCGGAGAAGGTCATCCCGGTGAAGAACGGCGATTGATGCACTCGGGCGCGCCTGCTGGCGGCAGGCGCGCCCCTTCGTCGAGTGGCGTAGCGCGGCCAAGCGCAACGGCTATAGTGGGAAAATCCCCTTATTGCCGGAGGCGCCGTCATGTCCGACGCTTACCGCTCCCCGCCGCGCCCGCAGGTCAACTGCCAGGCATGCTCGTTGAGCCGCCTGTGCCTGCCGGCGAGCCTCAGCGACGGCGAGGTCGAAGAGCTGGACCGCATCGTCCGGCGCAGCCGCCCCCTGCAGAAGGGTGAGTACCTGTTCCGCGCCGACGAGCCGATGCAGCACGTGTTCGCCGTGCGCTCCGGGGCGCTGAAGAGCTACCTGCTCGACGCCAACGGCGGCGAACAGGTGACCGGTTTCGTGCTGCCGGGCGAGATGCTGGGGCTGGACGCCATCGGCTCGCCGCGCTTCCCGGGCTATGCGGTGGCGCTGGAGGTTTCCATGGTGTGCAGCATCGGCCTGGAACAGCTGGAGGACCTGTCCGGGCGCATCCCCGGCCTGCGCCACCAACTGCTGCACATCCTCAGCCAGGGCATCCAGGGCGAGTACGCGCACATCCGTTGCAGCCGCGAGCGCGCCGAACAGCGCCTGGCCGGCTTCCTCCTCGGCCTGTCGGCCCGCTACCAGCAGCGCGGCCTGTCGCAGGACCGCTTCACCCTGCCGATGAGCCGCGGCGACATCGGCAACTACCTGGACCTCACCATGGAGACGGTCAGCCGGCTGTTCACCCGCTTCGTGCAGACCGGCCTGATCGAATGCCACGGCCGCGAGGTGCGCCTGCTCGACCGTCAGAACCTGTGTCGGCTGAGCGGCGTGGAGGCGCAGCCGGAGCGCCCGTGAGCCGCTGAGCGGGCCGTCCATCCGCTGGCCGCGGCGCGGGCGCCGGGCGCGCCGCCAATCTGATCGAGATCAAAGTCGGGCCGTGGCGTCGCGCCCATCGTGCAAGGCGAGCGAATGTCCGCTTGCCCGCACAGGAGACGAGCCATGGCCATCGGCGAATACTGCAACCGCGACGTCGTCATCGCGGCGCCTACCGTATCCATCCTGACCGCCGCCCGGTTGATGAGCGAATACCACGTCGGCGACCTGGTGCTCGCCGAGCAGGTGGAGCGCGAGCGCTACCGGCCCGTGGGCATCATCACCGACCGCGACATCGTGCTGGAGGTGGTCGCCAACAACGAGCCGGAGCCGGGCAGCATCCAGGCCGGCGACATCCAGCTGCGCAACCTGGTCACCGCCCAGGAACGCGACGATGTGTTCGACGTCATCACCCGCATGCGCCAGGCCGGCATCCGGCGGATGCCGGTGGTCGACGAGCAGAGGCTGCTGGTGGGCATCGTCTCGGCGGACGACCTGCTCGGCGTGCTGGCCGACAACCTGCGCGACCTCTCGCGGCTGGTGGGCTTCCAGAACCTGCGCGAAGAGGGCGAGCGTGAAGCCGACTACTAGGCGAGGTGGCTGCCATGCATGACCTGACGCTTCCCTTCGTCGACCGCGCCGCTGCCGGCAAGGCCCTGGCGCGCTTGCTGCCGGCCTACCGGGGCCGCCCCGGGGCGATAGTGCTGGCCCTGCCGCGCGGCGGCGTGCCGGTCGGCTATGAGGTGGCCAGCGAACTGGACGTGGAACTGGACCTGATGATCGTGCGCAAGCTCGGCGTGCCTTCGTACCCGGAGCTGGCCATGGGCGCCATCGCCAGCGGCGGTGTGCGGGTGCTGAATGACGACGTGCTGCGGATGCAGGGCGTCGATGCGCGCGCCCTGGAGGCGGTGGAGCGCAGGGAAAGCGCCGAGCTGCACCGGCGCGAGCGCGCCTACCGCGGGCAGCGGCCCATGCCGCAGCTGGCTGGCCGCCAGGTGCTACTGGTCGACGACGGCCTGGCCACCGGCGCCACCATGCTGGCCGCCGTGCGCGCGGTACGCCAGCAGGCGCCGGCGGCCATCGTCGTCGCCGTGCCGGTGGCGCCGGCGGAAGTGCTGGAAGAGCTGCGCCACGAGGTCGACGAGGTGGTCTGCCCGTTCACCCCGGAGCCGTTCAGCGCCATCGGCCGCTGGTACCTGGACTTCTCCCAGACCAGCGACGCCGAGGTGGTGGAATTGCTGCAACGGGCCTGGCGGCGGGAGGCGGGCGAAGCCTAGCCTCAGGTGCAGCGCCGGCCGTGGCGCAACACGTCGATGCGCAGCTCCGGCTCGTAGGGCGGCACGTTGCATTCGACGATGTCGTCCGGGGCCACCTGCAGGCGCAACCCCACCACGTCGGCGTGCACCGGTTGGCGGCTCACGCAGCGGTCCACCAGCACGCCGGCCAGCACGTGCCGCGCCCCGAGCTGGGCCAGGTAGGCGCAGGCGCGCAGCAGCGAATGGCCTTCGTAGAGCACGTCGTCCACCACCAGCAGCGTGGTGCGGCTGAGGTCCATGCCGGCCAGTTGCGGGTTCTCCGTCAGTTCCGTCTCGGGGTGCAGCAGGCTCAGGTCGTCGGCGTAGCGCTTCACCTTCAGGGCGTGGACGGGCAGGGGCGGGTGGCCGCATTGCACCAGGTGTTCCTGCAACCGGTGCGCCAGGGGCTCGCCACGCCGCACGATGCCGACCAGCGCGCTTTCGCTCGGGGGCAGCAGCGGGGCGGCCTTCTGCGCCATGGCCTGGAGCACGGCATCCAACTCCCGGGCGTCGTACAGGGTCAGGCGTTGCGGAGCGTTCGGGGTCGCCATGGTGGGCCTCCAGGCCGTTGCCGGGCATGGCTTTCACCATCGCGCGTCGGGCGAGGGGCGAATTTGATCCAACGCAAATCCGGCGCAGGCCAGGGGGCTGAAACTCGTCCGTAGTTCCCCCATCGAGCCCGATGCGGGCCCCTGCCTTCCGGCGCGCTGGCGGCGTGGCCGGATACCCACGAGGTGCGCTATGAGCCAGCCACGCAAGCTCCTGTTCCTGACCCACCCCGAGCAGCACGATTCCCCCGGCCTGCAGCGCGCGCTGGCCCTGGCATCGGCCTGCAATGCGGCCTTGCACGTGCTCGTCTACGTGGGGCCCTTCGCGACCTTCCTGCTGGACCGCAAGGTCATGGAGCAGGCCCGGGAAAGCCTGGTGCAGGCGCAGCGCAAGGCCTGGGAAGGCGAATGCGCGGCCCTGCGCGGGCGGGGGCTGGAGGTCACGGCCTCGGTAGTGGCGGCGGACAACCTGCGCGAGGAGATGCTCCAGGACATCCGCGAGTTGCAGCCTGACATGGTGATCAAGGACGTGCGGCACGAATCGGCGCTCAAGCGTTCCTTCGTCACCCCGCTGGACTGGCACCTGCTGCGGGAGTGCCCGGCGCCCCTGCTGCTGGTCAACGACATCCGCCAGCCGATGCCGCGCAAGATAGTCGCCGCGGTGGACCCGTCCGACCCGCAGACCCAGCTCAGCGACATCAACGACAGGATCATCGCGGCCGCCAACGGCCTGGCCCTGCAATGCGACGCGGAGCTGCACCTGCTGTTCGTCTACGACTGCATGCCGGCCTACATGGCCAACGGCGGCGAGGGCGGCGTGGCCTGGGTCGACCTAGTCGAGGAGATGCGCGGCGCGCTGCACAAGCCCTTCGTCGCCCTGGCGGACAAGTACGGCGTGCCCGAGGAGCGCCGCCACTTCCTGATGGGTACGGCGGTGCGCGGCATCGCCAACTTCGTCCAGCAGAACGCCATCGACGTGACCGTGATGGGCCGCATCCACCGCAGGGCCGTGGACAGGCTGATCGGCAGCACCACCGAGCACCTGATCGAGCATGTGCAGGGCAGCGTGCTGGCGCTGCAGCCGGGCGAGCAGGGCGCCTAGCGCAGCAGTTCGGCCACCCGCAGCGCCGTGGCTTTCGCCGACTGCGGGTTCTGGCCGGTCACCAGGCGGCCATCCACCACCACCTTGGGCACGAACGGCAGCAGGGCCTTCTCGTAGTGCGCGCCGCGCCGCTTCATTTGCTCTTCGGCGTTGTAGGGCATCTTCTTCGCCACGCCGGCGAGGATTTCCTCGCGCCAGGAGAAGCCGGTGAGCCTGCGCCCCGCCACCAGCAGGCTGCCGTCCGACAGCGTCGTGTTCAGCAGGCCGCAGTAGCCGTGGCAGACCGACGCGACTATGCCCCCGCGTTCGTAGATGTCGCGGGTGAGGCGCTGCAGGCCGGCGTCGTCCGGGAAGTCCCACATCACCGCGTGCCCGCCGGTGAAGTAGATGGCATCGAAGTCCGCCGGGTCGATGTCCCCGGGCTTGGCGGTGTTGGCGAGCAGCGCCCGGTGGGCGTCGTCGGCCAGCCAGGCCTTGGCCGAGGCATCCCGGTTCGGCCATTTGAGCGAGCGCGGCTCCAGCGGCGTGACGCCGCCCTTGGGGCTGACGATCCGCTGCACATAGCCCCTGTCGGCGAACACGTCGTAGGCGTGGGTCAGCTCCGACAGCCACAGGCCGGTGGGGTCGGCCGGGTCGGCGTAGTGCGCGACGTTGCTGACGACGTGGAGAATGCGCTTGCTCATTTGCCCTTCCTTCCCGGTGGTTGACCTTGCCGGCCTGTATCGGCGGCGTGGGGGAACTCTAAGCTTGAATATAACTTTAAGGTCAAGGGGCCTGGGGATGGGAGATGAAGGGGCTGATCTGGCCACCAGCGCCAGGGCAGGGTAAAAGAGCGGGTTCATTGCCGCAGGATGCCATGCCTTGAAACGCGCAAGCCCATTGCTGATCGCCACGCTCCTGGCCGCCGCCGGCCAGGCGGGGGCCATGGACGGGAAAGGCAACTCGTCCGATCACTTCACCGTCGCCACCAGCCTGGGCAGCGCGGCGCTCAGCGAGTCCACCAGCCAGCCGCTGCGGACCTATCGGGCCGCCCGCGACGATGCCCTGGCGTACATCGCCTCCGATGGGCACATCCACGGCGCGCAGCTGGAACAGGCGCTGCGCTTCTACCGGCAGGCGCATCCGCGCTCCGGCCTGAGCGACATGCAGCTGGCCCGGGCCATCGCCAGCCTGGGCTGAGCCTTGTTCGCCGGGGCGCGGGGCCGGCGAGGTCCGCATTGTGGAAAGGCACGGCATTGAAATAAAATGAGACGCTTTCTCATTTTCACTCTTTTGGCGTTCCCGCCAAGGATGCCCGCGCATGTTTTCCGCTTCGTCCCACGCTTCGCCGGCCGTTGCGCTGGAGCGCCTGTATGGCGACCACCACGGCTG
The DNA here is from genome assembly GCF_014843515.1 of Pseudomonas sp. ADPe. Lineage (NCBI taxonomy): Bacteria > Pseudomonadati > Pseudomonadota > Gammaproteobacteria > Pseudomonadales > Pseudomonadaceae > Pseudomonas > Pseudomonas sp. ADPe. Next base: position 6,927,734 of record NZ_CP062122.1, on the reverse strand, counting down.
GCTGTTCGGCTGGCTGCGCCAGCGCCTGGGCAATGCCCCGGACGCGGCGGACCTCGCCCATGACACCTACCTGCGCATCCTCAGCACCGGGCGCACGCCGCCGCTGGCGGACTCGCGGCGCTACCTGGTGCAGGTGGCCAAGGGCCTGGTCATCGACCTGTGGCGCCGCCAGGACGTGGAGCGGGCCTACCGCGAGGCCATCGCGCACCTGCCCGAGGCGCAGGTGCCGGCGCCGGAAACCCACTGGCTGATCGTCGAGTCGCTGCTGCGCATCGACGCGATGCTCGACGGCCTGCCGAGCCAGACGCGCGAGGTGTTCCTGCTGGCGCAGTTCCACGAACTCACCCTGCAGCAGATTGCCGAGCGCACCGGCATGGCGCTGATCACCGTGCGCCGGCACATCCACAAGGCCCTGGTGGCCTGCATGACGGCCTGCGAGCCATGAGCCGCGGGGAGGCCCGCGCCGCACCGGCGGCCGGGCTGCTGGAGGAGGCCGCCGAGTGGATCATGACGCTGCGTTTCGACGCCCCCGGCGAAGCGCAATGGCAGGCCTTCGAGCGCTGGCGCGGGCAGAGCGATGCGCACCGCGAGGCCTGGGCGCGCGCCGAGCGGGTGTTCGGCACTTTCGAGGCGGTGCCCACGGAGCTGGGCCGCCAGGCGCTGCATGGCCTGGAAGGGTTCAAGGGCCTGAGCCGCCGCCGTGCGCTGCGCCTGTTGAGCGCGCTGCTGGTGGCCGCGCCGGCCGGCTGGCTGGTGGCGCGCAGCGCCCCCTGGGACAGCTGGATGGCCGACGCCAGCACCGCCACCGGCGAGCGCAAGTCGCTGACGCTGGCCGACGGCAGCCAGGTGGTGCTCAACACCGTGTCGGCGCTGGACGTTCATTTCGACGCCACGGCCCGCCGCCTGCGCCTGCGCACCGGCGAGGTGCTGGTGACCACCCATGCCGACCCGCTGGCGCCGCGCCGGCCGTTCCTGGTCGACGCCCAGCAGGGCGTGGTCGAGGCGCTGGGCACGCGCTTCAGCGTGCGCCAGCTGGGCGAGCAGTGCCAGGTGGCGGTGTTCGCGCACCAGGTGGAGATCCGCCCGCACGCCGGCGCCGCGGTGCGCATTCCTGCCGGCCAGCAGGCCTGGTTCGATGCCCGCGGCGTGCTGCGCAGCGCGCCGGTGGACGACAGCGCCGCGCTCTGGGAGCAGGGCATGCTGGTGGCCCGCGACCAGCCGCTGGCGGAGGTGCTGGCGGAGCTGGCGCGCTATCGCCACGGCCTGCTGCGCTGCGACCCCGAGGTGGCCGGGCTGCGCGTTTCCGGCGCGCTGTCGGTGGCGGACACGGACCAGGCGCTGAGCGCCCTGGAGCTGACGCTGCCGGTGCGGGTGTCGCGCCTGAGCCGCTACTGGGTGACGGTTTCGGCCCGCTAGCGAAAAAAATTTCGCGCCCCCCTGAGCACTTTTTCCATCTCGTCCGGGATAGAGGGTGAACACGCCTCATGGGGAGGGGTGGGCAGCCCGCGCGAGGCGCGGCTTGAAGGATGGCAAAGCACATGGCTTCGAAGCACCGACGGCATTCCGGCACTCGTCGATTCACCCACCTGGCCCTGGCGGCGACGATCCATGGCGTGGCCCTGGGCTGCGCCGGGCTGGCCCTGGCCCCGTTCGTGGCCATGGCCGCCGAGGCCGCGCGCGACTATGCCATCGGCGCCGGCGCCCTGAGCGACATGCTGGCCCGCTTCGCCGCCAGTGCCGGCGTGCAGCTTGTGTTCGACCCGGCCAGGCTGGCCGGGCGCAACAGCCCGGGCCTGAAGGGCCGCTATACGGTCGAGCAGGGCTTCCAGCAGCTGCTGCGCGGCAGCGGCCTGCAACTGGTGCAGCGTGGCGCGGGCATCTACGCCCTGCAGGACGCCGGCACAGCCCTGCAGATGCCGGCCGAAACCGTGGTCGGCAAGGGCGGCGACACCCTGGCCATGTCCGCGACCGTGATCCAGGCGAACGCCAACGGCGCCGGCACCCCCACCGGCTACCAGCAACTGAGCGACAGCAGCACCACGCGCCTGGGCCTGACGCCGCGGGAAACGCCCCAGGGCGTCACCACGCTGTCGCGCCAGCAGCTGGACGACTTCAACATGAACAGTGTGAAGGACGCGCTGCGCAGCGCGCCCTCGGTGACGGTCGAGCAGTACGAGACCGACCGCACCAACTTCACCTCGCGCGGCTTCGACATCAACAACTTCGAGTACGACGGCATCGGCTCGCCGTTCAGCGCCGGCCTGCTCAGCGGCGACCTGGACCTGGCCGAGTATGAGCAGGTGGACATCCTGCACGGCGCCAACGGCCTGATGAGCGGCACCGGCAACCCCTCGGCCACCGTCAACTTCATCCGCAAGCGCCCGACCTACACGCCGCAGGCGCAGGTGAAGCTGTCGGTGGGCTCCTGGGGCACCCGCCGCATCGACCTCGACGCCTCCGGCCCGCTGACCGACTCGGGCAACGTGCGCGGCCGCTTCATCTATGCCAACGAGACCGGCAATTCCTACCTGGACCGCTACTCCCACGAGAAGAACGTGCTCAGCGGCATGCTGGCCTTCGACCTCTCCGAGGCGGACACCCTGACGGTCGGCTTCTCCGACAACAAGAGCAACTCCAACGGCAGCAGCTGGGGCGCGCTGCCGCTGACCGACCAGGCCGGCAACCTGATCCACTACAGCCGCCGCGGCGCCAACATCGGCCAGGACTGGACCTACTGGGACGTGCACACCCAGCGCGCCTTCGTCGAGCTGGCCCACGACTTCGGCGGCGGCTGGAAGGGCAAGCTCAACGTCACCGGCGTGGACCAGAGCCAGCAGGCCGACATGTACTACCTGATGGCCAACGACGCCGACACGCCCTGGCTGGCCGACCCCAGCCACAGCCACTCCGGCGAGAAGCAGCTGCTGGGCGAGGCCCAGCTGAGCGGCCCGTTCAGCCTCGGCGGGCGCCAGCACGAGCTGACCCTGGGCGTGGACTACGGCCGCTCGCGGCACAGCGACCGCGGCTACTACAACAACGAAGACGAGTTCATGGACGCCGACCTGGGCCAGACCCTCAGCGGCGCGGTGCCCAGGCCGAGCCTGACCTACACCAACGACACCATCGAGATGGCGCGCTTCACCGACCGGCAGAAGAGCGTCTACGCCGGCACGCGGCTGAACCTCACCGACCAGCTGCACTGGATCCTCGGCGCGCGCATGCTCAGCGTCGACAGCGACGGCACCGACTACGGCAGCGCCCGCGACGTGCGCATCCACGGCGAGGTGACGCCCTACACCGGCGTGGTCTACGACCTCGACGAGCAGTATTCGCTGTACGCCAGCTACACCAAGATCTTCACCCCGCAGTACGTGATGGACGCCCAGGGCAAGGTGCTCGACCCGCTGGAGGGCAAGAGCTACGAGGCCGGCATCAAGGGCAGCCTGCTCGACGACCAGTTGAGCGTGTCGGCCGCGCTGTTCAAGACCGACCAGCGCAACGTCGCCGAAGCCACCGACCAGAGCCTGCCCGGCGGCGAGACCATCTACAACGGCGAGGACTTCAAGAGCCGCGGCGCGGAGCTGGAAGCCAGCGGCCAACTGGCCCCCGGCCTGCAGTTGCAGGGCGGCTACACCTACGTGCACATCGAGGACCCGGACGGCCACAAGGCACGCCAGTACGTGCCCCGGCACAGCCTGCGCAGCAGTCTGACCTACCAGTTGCCTGGCCTGCCCCAGGCCAAGGTCGGCACCCGGGTGAGCTGGCAGAGCGCGATCCAGCTCGACGACGACAGCCGTGTGCGGCAGAACGCTTATGCGCTGGTGGATTTGATGGGGAGCTATGACATCGACAAGCACTGGAGTGCGTCGTTGAACCTGAACAACCTGACCAATCGCAAGTACCTGATGAGCTTGTATAGCGGTGGGTCTGGTTTCTATGGGCCGTCGCGCAATGTTACGGCTTCGGTGAGTTACAACTTCTGAGTTTGGGGTTTTGTGGGGGAGGGGCTGCCCGTGCCACCGGGGCGTCCGGCGTGGCCTACGGCCCGTGTTTCCCTGGAACCATAGGAGCAACTGTCTTGCCGACTGCACCGAGGCGCTTTTCGTAGGATGGGTTGAGCCTTGGCGAAACCCATGCTGCCGCGGCGATGGGTATCGCTTCGCTCAACACCATCCTACGTGGCGTCATATTTGCCGGAAGGCGTAGGAGCGGACTCCGTCCGCGATTGGATTCGCCGGCCACGCCGGACATCCCGGTGGCACGGCCAACGGCGGATAACCGCGAACGGTTATCCGCCCTACGAACCTCCCGGCTGACGCCGTGTTATCCACCCACGCCGAACGGCCCCCTCTCCCTCCGGGAGAGGGCTGGGGTGAGGGGCTCTTGACCCCCACATCGCCAGCCACCCCCAAGCCGCTGTATCCCAATGTATCCAACCCGCCCCTCCACACGGCACGCATACAAACCCAACCCCCCTCCGATACGCCACCGATACATGGCGCGGGCCAAATGGCCACACCCGGACGCGACACCCGGCGGGCTTCGAAAGCCAGCCCCTCGCGCATCCCGGTCCGACCAAGCCCCAGACCCGCGCCCCAAGCGCCCAGCATCGGAGAACCACCCATGTCCCGTAACCCGATCCAGACCAAGACCCGCATCGGCCTGCTCGCCATCGCCCTGGTGGGCGGCGCCAACCTGGCCACCTCGGCCTTCGCCGTCGAGGCGCTGCCCCAGGGCTACCAGCTCGCCGCCGCCGAGAAGGCCGGGGAGGGCAAGTGTGGCGAAGGCAAGTGCGGCGCCAGCAAGGCCAAGGCGACCCAGGCCGAAGGCAAGTGCGGGGAGGGCAAGTGCGGCGACGCTTCCTTCACGCGCACCGACAGCGACCACGACGGCAAGGTCTCGCGCGACGAGTTCCTGGCCGTGGCCAGGGACCGCGCCGGCGACTTCGACAGGATCGACGCCGACCACGACGGCTTCATCTCCGAAGCCGAGGCCTACCAGCACCTGAAGAACGTCTTCGAATCCAACGGCAAGCCAATGCCGGCCGGGCTGTTCGCCAGGTTCCAGGGCGACCGCCACTAAGCCGGACGCGCCACCCAGCCCTCCCTGCCGGGAGGGCGTTCCTCCTCCGCGGAGCCTTGCCATGAATGCCCATTCCCTACCGCGCGGGGCCGGCCTCGGCCTGCGTCGTGCACTGCTGCCCGAGCTGCTGGCGATGCCCGCCGCAGCCGTGGACTTCCTCGAATGCGCGCCGGACAACTGGATCGGCGTCGGCGGTGCCTACGGCGACGGCCTGGCGCAGCTCGCCGAACGCTTCCCGCTGGCCTGCCACGGCCTGTCGCTGTCCCTCGGCGGCCCCGGGCCGCTGGACCTGGAACTGCTGCGGCGCACCCGGCAATTCCTCGACCGCCACCGCGTTGGCCTGTTCAGCGAGCACCTGAGCTACTGCTCCGACGACGGCCAGCTCTACGACCTGCTGCCGCTGCCCTTCACCGACGAGGCGGTGCGCCATGTGTCCGCGCGCATCCGCCAGGCCCAGGAGGTGCTGGGGCGGCGCATCGCGGTGGAGAACATTTCCTACTACGCCGCGCCCTACCAGGCGCTGAGCGAGATCGAGTTCCTGCGGGCCGTGCTGGCGGAAGCCGACTGCGACCTGCTGCTGGACGTCAACAACCTGGTGGTCAACGCCTGCAACCACGGCTACGACGCCGCAGATTTCCTCGCCCGGGTGCCCGCCGAGCGGGTGACCTGCATCCACGTGGCGGGGCACTACGACGAGGCGCCGGACCTGAAGATCGACACCCACGGCGCCAGCGTGCAACAGCCGGTGTGGAGCCTGCTGGCGCAGGCCTATGCCCACTGCGGCCTGGTGCCGACGCTGCTGGAGCGCGACTTCAACCTCCCGCCGCTGGCCGAGCTGCTGGCGGAAGTGGAGCACATCCGCACCCTGCAAGGCGCCGCCGCACCGCGGGAGGTGCGCCATGGCTGACACCCTGCGCGAGCAGCAGCTGCAACTGGCCCGGCACATCCGCGACCCGCAGCGCAACGCGCCGCCGCCGGGCATCGAGGCACGGCGCCTGGCCGTGTACCGCCAGCTGTTCCTGGGCAACGTGCAGTCGCTGCTGGCCGGCAGCTTCCCGGTGCTGCGCGCCAGCCTGGCCGAGGCCCACTGGCAGGCGCTGACGGAAGCCTTCTATGCCGATTACCGCTGCCAGACGCCGCTGTTCACCGAGTTGGCCGGCGAGTTCGTCGCCTTCCTCGAACAGGGCGGGATAGACGCGCCGGCCTGGGCCGCCGAGCTGGCGCACTACGAATGGGTGGAGACCGCCCTGTTGCTCAGCGATAGCCAGGAGCCGGCCCACGATCCGCAGGGCAACCTGCTGCACGGCGTGCCGCTGCTGTCGTCCCTGGCCTGGCCGCTGACCTACGCCTGGCCGGTGAGCGAACTGGGCCCCGGCCACCTGCCCGAGCAGCCGCCGGAGCAGCCGACCCTGCTGCTGGCCCGCCGCGGCGACGACGAGCAGGTGCATTTCGCCCGTCTGGCGCCGCTGGCCCACGCGCTGCTGGAGTCCGTGCGCGACCGCCAACTGAGCGGCCGCGAGCACCTGCTGGCGCTGGCCGAGGCCATCGGCGCCGACCCCGAACCCATCCTGCGGCAGGGCCTGGCCCTGCTGCGCAGCCTTCACGCACAAGGCGTGGTGCTCGGCACGCGCAACCTGTGCGCCACCCACCGCCGACAGCCTTCCCCAGCCCCCAAGGAGACACCGCGATGACCGACATCCTGGACAGCATCCTCTACACAGCCCACACCCGCACCACCGGTGGCCGCGATGGCCGCGGCAGTTCCAGCGACGGCGAACTGGACGTGCGCCTGAGCCCACCCGGCTCCGGCCGCCCCGGCAGCAACCCCGAGCAGCTGTTCGGCGTGGGCTGGTCCGCCTGCTTCATAGGCGCCCTGCGCCGCGCCGGGCAGAAACTGGATATCCGCCTGCCGGCCGACGTGGCGGTGGCCGCCGACGTGACCCTGGGCACCACCGACAACGGCAGCGGCTTCGCCCTGGCGGCCAGGCTGACGGTGGAACTGCCGGGACTGCCTGCCGGGGACAAGGCGAAGCTGGTGGAGACGGCGCACCGGATCTGCCCGTATTCCCGGGCTACCCGGGGGAATATCGAGGTGACTTTCGAGGTTCCGTGATGGGGTGAGGTGATGATTGGAAAGCCCGCGTGACTGGTCAGGTGCGCGGGCTTTTTTCGTTTGGGGGAGGCGAGGGCTTGGAGATTGCTGGTGAAGGGTGTTTACCGTTGGCGAGGGCTTTTCGGATCGCCTCCGTTCCCTCACCCCAGCCCTCTCCCAGGGGGAGAGGGGGCCGTCCAGAGTGGCCGGAGGATTCGGAGTCATCCTGATACGTCGCGGTTCGCGAGCAAGCTCGCTCCTACGCCTTCTGGAAGCCCGCAGGGCAGCGGTAAAAGGACAGCGCCGAGCTTCCAAAGCGCACGGGACAGCCCCCTCTACCTTTGGGAGAGGGTTGGGGTGAGGGAGCAGGGTCAAGCCAAGACACCTGCGCAACAGGTGACAGCTGTTCGCGAGCAGGAACTGGGCGTCCCCCCTCGCTCCTACACAAAAGAAAACCCGCCATGCGGCGGGTTCGTCAGGGCTATGCGGCAGCCTACGCAAACCGCCGCCCCAACCACGCATCCAGGCTCAACCGCCCGGCCCCCTTGAGCAGCAGCGGCACCAGCGCCACCAGGTAGATCAACGGCAGCTTGTAGTTGCCATAGCCGTTATCGCTGATCGAGTAGCCCATGGCCAGTTCGCCCAGGCTGGACCAGTGCGCCGGCCAGTGCACGGCGGCGATGGCTACCAGCGTCAGCACCATCAGCACCGCCGAGGCGAAGCGGGTGCCCAGGCCCAGCAGCAGGAGCGCCGGGGCTATCAGTTCGGCCCACAGGGAGATTTGCCAGTCCAGGCTCGCCGGCAGGCGGTCGAAGGGGAAGGGGAAGGCGTCGTGGATCTGCGCGAACCAGTTTTCGCCGTTCCACTTCTCCAGGCCGGATTCGAGGAATTCCCAGGCCAGGAACAGCCGCAGGGGGATGTCGGCGCTCCAGGCGCCGAGGCGGTCGAGGGGGCGCAGGGTGGTGGCGAGGGTGCTTTGCATGGCGATGTCTCCTTGGGCCGGGGAGTCGGCGGGTGGAGCCATACTGGCAAGGCGGCTTGTCCCGGATGTGTCCCGCCGGGGGCCGCCTTGTATCGGCTTGTACGCTCGCTCAGGCCGGGAGCGGCAGTTCCAGTTGCGCGCACAGGCCGCCGCCGTCGCGGTTGGCCAGGGTAAGGCGGCCGCCCAGGGCCTGGCTCAGCTGGTGGGCGATGGCCAGGCCCAGGCCGGTGCCGCCGGTGCTGCGGTTGCGCGAGCTTTCCACGCGGTAGAAGGGTTTGAGGACTTCCTCCAGTTCTTCCTCGGCGATGCCCGGGCCGCGGTCGAGCACGCGGATACACAGCTTGCCGTCCTCGCGGCCCACTTCCAGCTGCGCGGCGCCGGAGAACTTCACGGCGTTGTCCAGCAGGTTGCCCAGCACCCGGCGCAGGGCGTGGGGGCGGGTTTCCAGGGGCACCTCGGCGCGGCCTTGCAGGCTGACCTGCTGGCCGGCGTCCTGGTAGTCGAGCACCAGGCTGTCGAGGAAGGCGTCGAGGTCGACGCGGCGCTGCGCCTCGCTGGCGCCGTCCATGCTGCGGGCGTAGGCCACGCCTTCGCGGACCAGGTGCTGCATTTCTTCCAGGTCGCTCCACAGGCGCTCGCTTTCCGGCGACGGCTCCATCTGCTCGACGCGCAGTTTCATGCGCGTGATGGGCGTCTGCAGGTCGTGGGAGATGGCTGCCAGCAGTTGCATGCGTTCCTTCAGGTAGTCGCCGATGCGGCCTTGCAGGGCGTTGAAGGCGCGGGCGGCGTAGGCCACTTCGTTGGGGCCGTTCTCGTCCAGCGGCGCGGCCGGGGTGTCCGGGTCGAGATGGTCGACGGCCTGGGCCAGGCGCGTCAGCGGGCGGATCGCGGTGCGCACCGCCAGCCAGGTGCAGATCAGCAGCACGGCCAGTTGCAGCACCAGCACCACCGGCAGCCAGCGCGCCACCGCCGCCACCCCGCGGGGGGTTACGTCTATGGTCAGCGGGCTGCCGTCGGCCAGGCGCAGGTGCGCCTGGAAGTGCGCGGCCGGGCCGGGGAGGGTTTCGAAGCGCAGGGCGTAGCGCGAGCCGATGGCGCTCTCGATGCTGGTCGCGGCCATGGGCGCCCGGGCCATGTCCATGGCCTGGCCGGGTTCGCCTTCGTCCAGGCGGTAGCGGTAGTTGGGGCGGTCGACCATGGGCAGCCACTGCTCGCGCTCGTTCGCCGGCAGGCGGTCGAGCAGGGCCACGGCGGTGCTCACGTCGCTTTCCAGGTTGCCGAGCATCATGCTCCGCGCGCTGACGTAGCGTTCGTAGAACTGCGAGCTGAAGGACAGGCCGTAGGCCAGCACCAGCCCGGTGAGGAAGATCAGCGCCAGGCGCGCTGCCAGGGTGCGGGGCATGGCGGTCACTCGGCGGGTTCGATGAGCTGCACCGGCAGCGAGAAGACGTAGCCTTCGTTGCGCACCGTCTTGATGCAGTCCGGCTCGCGGGCGTCGTCGCGCAGGCGCTGGCGCAGGCGGCTGACCAGCAGGTCGATGGAGCGGTCGAAGACGTCCGCCTCGCGGCCCTGGGTCAGGTTCAGCAGTTGCTCGCGGCTGAGCACCCGCTGCGGGTGGTCGAGGAACACCCGCAGCAGGCGGTACTCGGCGCCGCTCAGGGCGACCAGGGTGCCCTCGGCGTCCAGCAGGTGGCGCGCGCTGGTGTCCAGGCGCCAGGGGCCGAAGCCGATCAGCCGGCTGCTCTCGGTGATCGACAGGTTCGGCGGCAGCATGCGCGTGCGCCGCAGCACGGCGTTGATCCGCGCCAGCAGCTCGCGGGCGGAGAAGGGCTTGGTCAGGTAGTCGTCGGCGCCCATTTCCAGGCCGATGATGCGGTCGGTCTCGTCGTTGCGCGCGGTGAGCATCAGCACCGGGGTGGCCTTGTGCTTGCCCACGCGCAGCTCGCGGCACAGCTTCAGGCCGTCGTCGCCGGGCATCATGATGTCCAGCACTATCAGGTCCACCGCGTTGGCTTCGAGGAAGGCGCGCATCTGCCGGCCGTCCGCGGCCAGGCTGACGCGCAGGCCGCTCTTCTTCAGGTAGTTGCCGACCAGCTCGCGGATCTCGCGGTCGTCGTCGACGATCAGGACGTGATCGACATGTTCCATGGTGGTTCCCCAATCGGTGCGTTCGTTGGGGCAAGTGTATAGAGCAAGGCGGCGCATTCCCGCCAGGGTTTGTATACCAGTGTATCTATTCGCCGCGCCGATACCTGGGGCGGCATTCGCAGGCCGTGGCGGACACAGGCGGGATACCCGCGGCGGGTGAAATGGGCACCAAGCGGAAGGCACAAGGCCTCCGCGCCACGAACCCACACTGAGGACACCGCCATGAAAACCCTGACTCTTGCCGCCGCCCTGTTCGCCTTCGCCGCGCCCCTGGCCAGCTTCGCCGCCAGCGCCCCCGCGCCGGTGGAGCAGTACCACTACGGCCAGCAGCTGGACGTGAAGAAGGTCCTGGCCCTGCACGAAGACCCCGGCAGCTGCCAGGTGGTGCAGGCGCGCATGGACTACCTGGACTCCAACGGCCAGCCCCATAGCCTGGCCTACCAGAAGTTCTCCAGCGACTGCAACGAAGGCGGTTGATGCACGCCGCCCCGGCCAGGGATGGCCCTGCCGCTCCAGCCCCCTTCAAAAGGAGATTCCCATGCTGATCGTCGCCTTTCTCGGCGGGGTGCTGACCCTGCTCAGCCCCTGCATCCTTCCTGTATTGCCGCTGCTGCTGCAGCGCGCCGGCGGGCCGGCCTGGTCGCCGCTGCTGACCCTGGCGGGCCTGGCCAGCGGCTTCGCCGTGCTGGCCAGCCTGGCGGCGGTGTCCAGCGCCTGGGTGGTGGAGGCCAGCGAGGTCGGCCGCTACCTGGCCCTGGGGCTGCTCGGGCTTTCCGCCCTGGCCTTGCTGTCGCCACGCTTCGGCACCTGGATTTCGCGGCCCTGGGCCTGGTTGGGCGACCGCCTGCACGGCCAGGCCCGTGGCCTGCCGCCGGCGCTTTCCGCCTGGCTGCTGGGCTTCGCCGCCGGCCTGCTGTGGGCGCCCTGCGCAGGGCCCATTCTCGGGCTGATCCTCTCCGGGGCCATGCTCCAGGGGCCCAATGCGTCCACCAGCCTGCTGCTGTTCGCCTATGGGCTGGGCAGCGCCGTCGCCCTGGGCGCCGCGCTGTTCCTCGGGCGTGGCTTGTACCAGCGCCTGCGGCCGTCGCTGGGTGCGCTGGAGTGGCTGCGTCGCGGGGCAGGGGCCCTGGCCCTGCTGGCGGTGGTGGTCATCGGCAGCGGCGCCAGCGCGCAACTGGTGGGCTCCGGCGCCTCGCGCACCCTGGCCGTGCTGGAGCACAAAGTTCTGGATGGTGTGCCCAAGCTGCTCGACAAACTGATGCCCAGTGCCAATGCCGCCGACCTGGCCGACCTGGCCGACCTGGGCGCCATGCCCAGCCTGGACGGCGCCGTGCAGTGGCTCAACAGCGCGCCGCTGACCAGCGAAGCGCTGCGCGGCAAGGTGGTGCTGGTGGACTTCTGGACCTACGACTGCATCAACTGCCAGCACACCCTGCCGTACGTCAACCAGTGGGCGAAGAAGTATGCCGACCAGGGCCTGGTGGTGATCGGCGTGCACACCCCGGAGTATCCCTACGAACGCATTCCGGCGAACGTGGCGAAGGCCGTGGCGCGCAACGACATCCACTACCCGGTGGCGCTGGACAACCAGTACCGCATCTGGAACGCCTTCGCCAACCAGTACTGGCCGGCGCACTACTTCATCGATGCCAAGGGCCACGTGCGCTACCAGCACGTGGGCGAAGGCGACTACCAGGGGCAGGAGGCGATCATCCGCCAACTCCTCAAGGAGCGCGGGCAGCCGGCGGGCTGAACAGCGGCGGGGCGGTCATGGGGCCGCCCCGCGCTGTCGTGTTGGCGCCTCAGTGCGGCGCGCGGCGGATGGTCTTGAGCAGGTCTTCCGGGCTGATCTGGCCGACCACCTGGCTGACCGCGCTGCCCGGCTGCGGCAGGTCGAGGATGTGGCCCTTCATCTTGCCGATCACGTGCATCTCGCAGGGCTTGCAGTCGAACTTCAGCGTCAGCACCTCGTCGCCGTGCACCAGTTGCATGGGCGCGACCTTGGTGCGCACGCCGGTGACGCCCTTGGCCTGCTTCGGGCACAGGTTGAAGGAGAAGCGCAGGCAGTGCTTGGTGATCATCACCGGCACCTCGCCGGCTTCCTCGTGGGCCTCGTAGGCCGCGTCGATCAGTTGCACGCCGTGGCGGTGGTAGAACTCGCGGGCCTTGTGGTTGTACACGTTGGCCAGGAACGACAGGTGCGCCTCGGGGTACACCGGCGGCGGGTTCGTCTCGGCCTTGCGGCTGCCGCGCGGGTGGGCGGCGACACGGGCGGCGGTGAGCGCCTCGATGGCCTCGCGGCGCAGGGCCTTGAGTTGCGAGTTGGGGATGAAGTACGCCTGCGGCGCGTCCAGCTCGATGCGCTCGGCGTGGTACTGGGTGGTGCCCAACTGGCCAAGCAGGTCGTGCAGTTGCTCCAGGGCCTGCTCCGGCTTGTTGGCCACGCCGAAGGGGCCGTCCAGGGCGACGCTGACGCTCACGCCTTCCTCGCTGGTGGCGGTCAGTTCCAGGCGTTCCTCGCGCAGGCGGGCCAGCCAGGACAGGCCGACGCGGCGCTCGGCGGAGGTCTTCAGCAGGGCCTGCTGCCAGTTGTGGTCGAGGTTGCGCGACAGCGGGTGGTTGGGGCGCAGACGGTACAGGCCCTCGGGCATTTCGTTGGGCTCGACGCGGTAGCGGTAGCGTTTCTCGCCGTCTTCCTCGAATTCGCCTTTCGGCTCGGCGATGTTGGCGCGGAAGCCCACCACCTCGCGCTTGACCAGCACGTTGAGGCCGTCGCCGTTGGACAGCGGCTGCTCGGTGGCGACGATCAGGTCGCGCTTGCCGACCTTTTCCACCACACCCACCGGCAGGCCGGTGAAGGTCGGCGAGTCGAAGGCGCCGATGTCCACCTTGCGCTCGTTGACGAAGTAGTCGGTGCTGCCGCGGTGGAAGGTCTTGTCCGGGTCGGGCAGGAAGAAGTGCTCGGTGCGGCCGCTGGAGGCGCGGGCCAGGTCCGGGCGTTCGGCGAGGATGCCGTCCAGGCGCTGGCGGTAGTAGGCGGTGATGTTCTTCACGTAGCCCATGTCCTTGTAGCGCCCTTCGATCTTAAAGGAGCGCACGCCGGCGTCGACCAGGGCGCTGAGGTTGGCGCTCTGGTTGTTGTCCTTCATCGACAGCAGGTGTTTCTCGAAGGCCACCACGCGGCCCTGGTCGTCCTTCAGGGTGTAGGGCAGGCGGCAGGCCTGGGAGCAGTCGCCGCGGTTGGCGCTGCGCCCGGTCTGCGCGTGGGAGATGTTGCACTGGCCGGAGAAGGCCACGCAGAGCGCGCCGTGGATGAAGAACTCGATGGCCGCGTCGGTTTCGTCGGCGATGGCGCGGATTTCCTTCAGATTCAGCTCGCGGGCCAGCACCAGTTGGGAGAAGCCGGCCTGGTCGAGGAACTTCGCCCGGCCCAGGGTGCGGATGTCGGTCTGGGTGCTGGCGTGCAGTTCGATCGGCGGGATGTCCAGGTCGAGCACGCCCAGGTCCTGCACGATCAGCGCGTCGACGCCGGCGTCGTAGAGCTGGTGGATCAGCGCGCGGGCCGGTTCCAGCTCGTCGTCGTGGAGGATGGTGTTGAGGGTGACGAAGATGCGCGCGTGGTAGCGGTGGGCGAATTCCACCAGCCGGGCGATGTCGCTCACCTCGTTGCAGGCGTTGTGCCGGGCGCCGAAGCTCGGGCCGCCGATGTACACGGCATCGGCTCCATGCAGGATGGCCTCGCGGGCGATGCTCACATCGCGGGCAGGGCTGAGCAGTTCCAGATGGTTCTTGGGCAGGGACATGGTTTCTTCTTCATCAGGCGTGACACGGCAAGGCGCGCATTGTAGCGGCGAAACGCCGGCGCGGCACCCGTGCGCTGCCCGATGGCGGCGCCGTCCGGCGGGGTGCCGGGCGGCGTCGCAGCGGCATCAGGCCTTGGCGGCCAGCGCGGTGACTTCCACGCGCATGCCTTCCACCGCCAGGGCGGCCACGCCGACGGCGGCGCGCACCGGCCAGGGGTTGGCGAAGAAGCGCTGGTAGACCTCGTTGAAGGCGGCGCGGTCGGCCATGTCGGTGAGGTAGATGGTCAGGTGCAGCACGCGCTCCATGGAGCTGCCGGCGCGTTCCAGGGCGCTTTTCAGCGCGCGCAGGGTGCACTCGCTCTGCTCGACGATGCCGCCCAGCTCCAGGCTGCCGTCCTCGCGGGTGGGGATCTGGGTGGAGACCAGCAGGCCGCCGAAGCCGGCGACGTCGGAGGAGATCGACTGCGGGTCGGCGTCGGGGAGGAAGCTGAGGTCGTTGTTAGCCATGGGGGCCTCTTTCTGCGGGTGGGACGAGGGGCGGCAGCTTACCCGCCGGGGCCGGTGGCGTCATCCGTGCGGGACCGCACATCGGACAACGCCGGGGCCAGGACGTAGGGCGCATAACGCCTACGGCGTTATCCGCCGTTTGGCCTCGATTCCCGGCGGCTCCGGGGCCGACCTTGGCGTCGATCGTGGCCTCGGTGTATCGACGGATAACCGCGAACGGTTATTCGCCCTACGTCCAGGTCAGCGGTAGAAGGCCGAGGGCGCCACACCGAACTGTCGGCGGAAGGCCGCGGCGAAGGCGCTCTGGCTGTCGTAGCCGTGCTGCAGCGCTACTTCCAGCACCGGCAGGCCCTGGGCCAGGGCTTCCAGGGAGAGCAGCAGGCGCGCCTGCTGGCGCCAGCGGCCGAAGGTGATGCCGGTGCTGCGCTGGAAGCGGCGGTGGAAGGTCTTCGGGCTCATCGCCAGCTGTTCGGCCCAGTGCTCGGCGCTGCTGCCCTGCGCCGGGTTTTCCGCCAGGGCGCGGCAGACCCGGGCGATGCGTTCGTCGTCCGGCCAGGGCAGGTGAAAGGGCAGCACCGGCAGGCTGCGCAGTTCGTCGAGCAGGAAGCGCATCAGGCGGCCGTCGCGGCTGTCGCCTTCGTAGCGCCCGGGCACCTGGGTGGCGGCCTGGATGAGTTCGCGTAGCAGCGGCGACACATCGATCACGCAGTCGCCGACCGGCAGGCCGTCGATGGCGTCGGGGTTGACGAACAGGCTGCGCACCCGCGTCACGCCGCGCATGCGCAGCGAGTGTTCGACGCCCGCCTGCAGCCAGACGCCGCGGGTCGGCGGCGTCACCCAGCGCCCGGCCGGGGTCTCCACCACCAGCACGCCTTCGATGGCGTAGATCAGCTGCGCCCGCGGGTGGCTGTGGGGCGGCACCACGTGGCCGCTGGGGTAGTCGATGGCGACGCCGGTGACCGGCATCTCCAGGGATTCGTAGGGCAGGCTGGCGTGGTCGACCATGGGGCGCGTCCGTTGCGGGGGAAGGGCGAGCTTAGCGCAGGATGACCCTTTCGCGACAACGATGGACCCTTTGGCGCGAGTTGGACGGCTGCGCCCCGCCTATGCTGGGCCCGGACACCCGTTCGAGGCCAGACCATGCAAGCGAACCCGCAAACCAAGTACCGCCCGTTCCCCGCCATCGACCTGCCCAACCGCCGCTGGCCGTCGCAGACCATCGCCCAGGCCCCGGTGTGGCTGTCCACCGACCTGCGCGACGGCAACCAGGCGCTGTTCGAGCCCATGAACCGCGAGCGCAAGCTGCGCCTGTTCGCCGAACTGGTGCGGCTGGGCTTCAAGGAGATCGAGGTGGGCTTCCCGGCCGCCTCGCGCACCGACTTCGAGATCATCCGCCAGTTGATCGACGAGGGCGGCATCCCCGACGACGTCACGCCCATGGTGATGACCCAGCTGCGCGAGGACCTGATCGACGAGACCGTGCGCGCCGTGGCTGGCGCGCGGCGGGTGATCGTGCACCTGTACAACGCCATCGCCCCGGTGTGGCGGCGCGTGGTGTTCGGCCTGTCGGTGGACGAGGTGGAGCGACTGGTGGCGCGCCACGTGCAACTGCTGAAGGAGAAGGTGGCGGCGCACCCGCAGACCGAATGGGTGCTGCAGTACTCGCCGGAGACCTTCTGCATGGCCGAGCTGGAGGTGTCGCTGCGCATGTGCAATGCCGCCATCCGCACCTGGGACGCCGGCCCCGGAAGGCCGATCATCATCAACCTGCCGACCACCGTGGAAGTGGCCACGCCCAACGTCTTCGCCGACCAGATCGAGTGGATGCACCAGCGCCTGGAACGCCGCGAGCACGTGGTGCTGTCGGTGCATCCGCACAACGACCGCGGCACCGGCGTGGCCTGCGCCGAGCAGGCGCTGCTGGCCGGCGCGCAGCGGGTGGAGGGCTGCCTGTTCGGCAACGGCGAGCGCAGCGGCAACCTCGACCTGGTGACACTGGCGCTGAACCTCTACACCCAGGGCATCCACCCGGGCCTGGACTTTTCCGACATCGCCGGCGTGGCACGGGTGGCCGAGGCCTGCACGGGGCTGCCGATCCACCCGCGCCATCCCTACGTCGGCGACCTGGTGTTCACCGCCTTCTCCGGCTCGCACCAGGACGCCATCGCCAAGGGCTTCGCCGCCCAGGCCGCGGATGGCTTCTGGGAAGTGCCCTACCTGCCGATCGACCCCCGGGACCTGGGGCGCACCTACGACAGCATCGTGCGGGTCAACAGCCAGTCGGGCAAGGGCGGCATCGCCTACCTGCTGCAGCGCGACCACGGCGTGGTGATGCCGAGGCGGATGCAGGTGGAGTTCAGCGCCATCGTGCAGCGCCAGGCCGACAGCAGCGAGACCGAGCTGAGCAGCGAGGCGCTGTGGCAACTGTTCGCCCAGACCTACCTGGCCCCGGCGCGGCCCGGCGGCTCCCTGGCCTACGTCGGCCACCGGCTGTTCGAGGCCGAGGGCGGGCAGGGCATAGTGCTGGAGGTGGAACTGGCCGACGGCCGCCGCCGCCAGTTGCAGGGCGTGGGCAACGGCCCGATCGACGCCGCCGTGGCGGCCCTGGGCCTGCCGATCCGCATCGACGGCTACGAGGAACGCAGCCTCGGCGGCGGCGCCGACGCCCAGGCCCTGGCGCTGGTGGAAGTGGCCTGGCCGGGGGAGGCGGGCACGCGCTTCGGCGCCGGTTGCCATGCCAACATCGTCAGCGCGTCGATTCAGGCTGTGCTTTGTGCGGTGTCGCGCTTTGCTGGGGGGCGTGTAGTGCCTGGTGGCTTTTTGTAGGAGCGAGGGGGACGCCTAGTTCTTGCTCGCGAACGGGGTTTACTGGTGACTTCGGCGTGTTCGGCTGACTCCGCTCCCTCTCCCTAACCCTCTCCCTGAAGGGAGAGGGGACCGTTGGGCAGAGGTTGATGCTCTGGAGTCAGCCGGCTAGCACAGAGATTGCCGGCTAAAGCCAGGCTTCTTCTCGGCACAGATAAGCCTCCTCTCCCTTCAGGGAGGGGGCGTTGGGCAGATGCTGATAGTTCGGTGTTAGCCGGCTAGCACAGTGATTACCGGCTGAAACCATTCCTTATCTCGGCACGGACAAGCCCCCTCTCCCTTCAGGGAGAGGGTTGGGGAGAGGGCGCTCTTGCACCCAACACCGTAGCCACCGGCAAACCCCATTCGCGAGCAAGCTCGCTCCTACGAAGAGCGCCCCGGAGCGGCCTACAAAAGTCCGCTGCCCCCTAAAGCGGAAAAGGCCGCAACCGCCCCCGCGCACCATCCACCGCAAGGGCACCCAGCACCAGCCGGCTCACGCTTTCAGCCACCGCCCGGTAGTCCGCCTCCGCCGGCCGGGCCTTGCCGGTGATCAGCGAGGCCTGCCAGCCGAAGTGGGTATGCGCCTGGGTGGCCGACCGGAGGAACAGCAGCAGGTGCTGCGGGTCGGCCGTGGCGATCAGGCCGCGTTCCATCCAGCTGCGCAGGCAGGCGAGGCCTTGTCCCCTGGACCTTCCGCCGCCTCAGGGCAGGGTGTACAGGCGCAGCAGCATGCGTTGCTGTTCCGAGGGCCGGCCGAAGTAGCGGCTGTACAGCGCCTCGCCGCCGGGGCCGCGCAGGGTCTCGCTGATGGCGCGGTCCACCAGCAGGCGGAAGGCGTCGTCGTCGCGGGGCAGGGCCAGGGCGACGCGGGCCACTTCGAACAGGTGCTCGGAGACCTGCAGGCGGTCGCCTTCGGCCGAACGGGCCTGGTAGTTGAGCAGCGACAGGCGCTCGCCGAAGAAGGCGTCCACCTGGCGGCGCAGCACGCGCTCGACGCCTTCCTGGTAGCTGCCGACTTCCTCCAGGCGCGACTGCAGGCCCAGGGCGCGGGCCTGCTGCTGCGCCCATTGCAGGTTGGTGCTGCCGCGCAGCACGGCGAAGCTGCGCCGGTTCAGCCCCTGGTTGATGGTTGCCCGCCAGGTCGGCGTGCGTTCGCGCGGGGCGCCGCTGAGCGCGGCCAGCAGGGTGGGGTCGGCGTCGCGGCGGAGGATCACCCCGAGGCCGGCGGTGAATACCGGCAGCGAGAAGCTGACCAGCTCGCGGCGCTGCAGGGTTTCCACCAGCGGGCTGCAGAACAGGTCGACCTGGCCGCCGTGCACGGCTTCCAGGGCCTGTTCCAGGGGCAGCGGACGGTAGCGCACCTGCAACTCGCCCAGGCCCGGCTCGCTGCGCAGGCGGGCGACCAGCGCCTGGCAGAGGTCGATGGCGTAGCCGCTGGCCGTGCGCTCGTCGCCCTCGGAGAAAGGCGCGTTGTCGGCCAGAAAGCCCAGCGTCAGGGTATGGCTGGCCTGGATGCGCGCCAGGGTGCCGGCCTGGGCGGCGGGCACCAGCAACAGCAGCGCGAGCAGGGGAACGAGCAGGCGGTTCATGGCGACTCCGGCGGCGCGGCGAGGCGCTCGTAGGCCTTGACGAAGCGCTTGGCGATGAAGCCGAACAGCAGGTAGCCGACCACCATCACCAGGGCCGCGCCGAACACCGCTTCCAGCCCCGAGGCATAGAGCGCGTAGAAGCAGTAGCAGGCGGCGACCAGCATCACGGCGGTGTTGCGGCGCACCAGCTCCAGGCCGACGCCGGCCTTGTAGAGGATCACCACCAGCCCGGTCAGCGAGGTGATGTAGGGGATGATGTTGGTGACCGCCGCCAGGTTCACCAGCTTGTTGAACTGGGCGGTGGCGTTGGGCGAGATGGTCGACAGGGCGATCAGGCTCTGCAGCACCGCGCAGGTGACCAGCCCGGCCAGGGGCGCGCCGGCGTTGGTGACGCGGGTGAACAGCTGCGGGAACAGGCCCTGGGCGGCGGTGACCTTGGCCGTCTCGGCCAGGGTGAACTGCCAGCCCAGCAGCGAACCGACGCAGGCCATCACCGCCAGGGCCATCACCAGGTTGCCCACCCCGTCGTTGAACAGCCGCGCATAGGCCAGGGCGAAGGGCGCGCTGGAGTTGGCCAATTCCGGGTTGGGCACCAGGCCCTGGATCACGGTGGTGGACAGCACGTACACCACCGCCGCGCCCAGGGTGCCCAGCAGGCAGGCCAGCGGCACGTTGCGCTTGGGGTTGTCCACCGCGTCGGAGTTCTGCGCCGCCGACTCCATGCCGAGGAAGGCCCAGAGCGTGAGCGGGATGCTGTCGGTGATCGCCTGGCTGACCGGCAGGTCGTTGGGGTTCCAGGCGGCGGCGAAGACCTCGGGGCGGAACCAGAACCAGCCGAAGAAGCCCAGCCCGGCCACCGGGATGATCACCCCCCAGACGGTGACCGAGCCCAGCCGCCCGGTGATCCGCGGGCCGCCGAAGTTGGCCAGGGTGGTCAGCCAGATCAGCCCCAGGGTCCCGAGGAGCAGGGGCACCGAGCCGCTGCCCAGCCAGGGGAAGAAGGGCGTCAGGTAGCCCACCGCGGAAAGGCTGATGGCGACGTTGCTGATCACCAGGGACAGGAAATACAGGTACGAGCAGAGGAAGAACGCCGACTTGCCATGGGCCTCCTCGCTGTAGGCGGACATGCCGCCGGAGCGCGGGCAGTAGATGCCGCACTGGGCGAAGCAGTAGGCGATGGCCATGGAGCCCACGGCGGTGAACACCCACGACAGCAGCGAGACCGCGCCCAGCTGGGCCATGCTGGAGGGCAGCATGATGATCCCCGAGCCCATCATGTTGACCATCACCAGGGTGGTCAGCCCGGTGAGGCCCATCTTCCTGGTCGTGGCCATGCAGGCCTCCTGGGGCGGTAAGCGAAGCGGCGGAATGCTCAAAGAATAGGCACGGCCTGGCGGGGCGGCCATCGAGTGGCGGGGTGTTTTTCAGGAATGGGATTGGGGTGGCATTTGCGGGTGGGGAGGGGGCCGTTCGGAGTGGCCTGGAAGTCAGGCACCATCCTTCAACCCTTGTCATTCCCGCGAACGCGGGACGCGGCTTCATCGCGAAGCTTGCGCTGGCCCGAAGGGGAATAACCCAGTTGCCTCGGCTTGGGTGTTTCTGCGCCGCACCGAGTCTGCCCGACCTTCTTGTTTCGCCCCCTCGGGCGAGTCCCTTTTGTCAAACGCCACAAAAGGAACCAAAAAGGCTTGCCCCGCATACGGGCCCGATGGAGCCGGGCTACCCTCGCGAATTCCCCCGCCACGGAGGCCCGCCCCGAGGGTACGTCCCTGTAGCCCATCGGGGCTCTCGCGACATCCATGTCGCATGACCTCCTGAGCGCGGGTTTCGCTCGGCCTTCTGAAGGGGCGTTCCGGTGCGCTCGGCTATTTCTCTGGAAATCCAAGAGCAGAGGTGCTTTTGCTTTTCGTAGGAGCGAGCTTGCTCGCGAACCCGGCAGCCACTGGCTTATTCCCCCTTCGGGCCAGCGCAAGCGCTGTTCGCGATGGAGCCGCGTCCCGCGTTCGCGGGAATGATGGGGGAGAGGATCGGCGCGTGGGATAAAGGTTCGCAATCAAACAAAACATGCCCCAGAAAAAACGCCGTTCCCTTCAACAGGAAACGGCGCTCTTCCAGACCCAGGCACTATCCATCCATCACCAGTGCCGATAGCCACGATAGTAACCATGGGGCGGCCCGTAATAACGCGGCCCATAGTACGCCGGCCCATAATAGACCGGCCGGTAATAGCGCACCGGCGGCGCCACCACCACGGCCACCGGAGGCGGCGGCGGAGCGTAGTACACCGGGGCCGGCGGATAGTAGGCCGCCGGCGGCGGGGCAGGTTGCACGTAGACCGGGGCAGGCGGCGCGGAGGCGCCGGCGACGACAGCGCCACCCACGACGGCGCCGACCACCGCGCCGATGGCCGCCGCATCGGTATTGCTGTTGGCCGATGCCTGCCCGGCCAGGGCGAAGGACGCGCACAACACCAGGGCGAGTTGCGGGATCCGGCGAATCATCTGTCTTACCTCCTGAAATTCCCGGCCTGGGGGCCGGATACTTCTAAGACATTCTGTTCCCGCAAAGTGTAACCGGCGCTGTGTAAATCCTGTGTAAAGGGCGCCGTACGGTCGTTCCGGGGCTGATTCGATGCAGCCGGCAACACAAAAACCGGGCCGGCTGCGGCGCGGCTTGTTATGGTTGCGGTTTTCCCTCAAGCCAAGGAGGCTTTATGCCCTTGAATCGAGCCCTGCCGGCCATGCTGTTCGGCGCCATCCTGCTGGCCGGTTGCAGCAGTGCCGACAAGCCCGCCGAATCCCCGGCCGCCGCCGCGCCCGAAACCGGTCGCTGCAATGCCGGGGCGGTGCAGTCGCTGGTCGGCAAGCCGCTGTCCCAGGCGCTGGTGGAGCAGGCCCGGCGCGACTCCGGCGCGCAGAGCGCACGCGCGCTGCACCCTCATGACGCGGTGACCCTGGAATACAACTCGCAGCGCCTGAACATCAATGTCGACGACAGCGAAATAGTGCGCGGGCTCAACTGCGGTTGAGGCGAAAAACGGCGCCCGGCGTGCAATGCCCGGGCGCGGGGTGACGGGAGCCCGGTGTGGGCTCCCGCACTGGTAGAGCCCGGTCAGCGGTTGGCCGGTTTGCGGATGATGCGCAGCGCCTGGGTGGTGTGGTTCACGCAGGACTCGTAGTCGCCGGCGGCGCGGGCCTTCTCGGCCTGGTCGATATGCTCCTGGACCACGTTGACCTTCACGCCCGTGGCGTTCTTGCTGGCCGTGGCGATGAAGTCCTTCAACTGCGTCAGGTTGGCGTCGCAGAGCTTGCTGTCGGCCATGGCCGCCAGCGGCAGGGCAAGGGTGGCGGCGAGGACGAGGGCGATCTTCTTCATGGGGCTGTCTCCTGGATGGGTTCACCATGAACCTGAGGGCGCAGGGCCTTGGCAGGGCGAGCCTGCGGGTCCGTGGATGGCGCTTCACCCGATGCCGATCGGGGCGGTCAGGAATACCTGACGCCTGTTTCGACCTTGCCTTTTGCCGGACGTGTCATTTTTTTCGCGCTACAGCGCATCGCCAGTGCGCTCGGCATAGCGCCGGGCAATTGGAGCTGTAGTTTCCCGACACCGCAGTGGGCGCCCGAAGGCTCACCGCGCCGGCACCCGGTCGCGGCTCTGGATGTTCCAGTGCGCGGCGCTGCCGGCCAGTTGTGCGGAGAGCTGTTCCACCTGCTCGTACAGGCGCAGGGTCAGCCAGTAGAAGCCCTGCACCTCGAAGGAGCCGGCCAGGCTCTGCGGGCGCGGCGGCAGGTGGCCGCTGCCCTGGCACTCCTGCACCAGGCGCGAGGTGCGGCTGAATTTCAGGGCGTGGGCCGATTGCAGCAGCAGGCGGCCGATGGCCTGGCGCATGGGTTCCAGGTCGGCGGGCGGCGGGGCGATGTCGCCGGCCTGGGCGGCGAACTGGCGCGAGGCCAGCAGCGATTCCAGGGTGCCCATGATGGCCCGGTGGGCGCGCTGGATCAGTTCCAGCTCGCGCAGCGGCATGCCGGTTTCCCGCGCCACCGGTGCCAGGTGTGCGCGGGAGGCCACCAGGCGCTGGTCCAGTTCCTCCAACTGGCTGGCGAAGTGCTCGGCGCGCAGGTCGGCGCTGCTGCTCAACTGGCCGAACAGGCGGGCGCAGGCGCGCAGGTTGTCCGACAGCAGGTAGCGCCAGACGTAGACCGCGCGCAGCGGGTAGATCTGCGCGAAGACCAGCGCCAGGGCCACGCCGATCAGCACGTTGAGCATGCGCCAGAGGCCCTCGGTCATGCTGTTGTCGCCATGCCCGGCCACGGTGCACATGGTGATGCCCGCCAGCAGCGCCACGTAGCCGGGGCGGCGGATGGCGTAGAAGGCGGCCACGGCGCCGGCCAGCGACATCAGCAGGTAGACCAGCACGCTGGAGCCGCTGAGGTTGTGCACCAGGATGATCGCCAGGCCCACGGCGGCGCCCAGCAGGGTGCCCAGGATGCGGTCGCGGGATTTGCCGCGGATGGTGCCCTGGTGCACCAGCCCGCCCATCACCACCAGCACCGTGACCGAGGCCCAGAGGCCGTGGGGGATGTCGATGCCGGTGGTCAGCAGGATGGAGGCCAGCAACGCCAGGCCGACGCGCACGCAGTGGATCCAGGCGGCGTAGCGGTAGCGCGTGTAGGGGTTGGCCAGGCGGCGCCAGGGCAGGGCCAGGGATTGCAGGATGTTCGCCAAGGGGGTTCCTCGCGGAGTGGACCTGCTCAGCTTAGGTGTTGTGGCCGACGAGCGGCAAACCCGGCGGCGCCCCGGCAGGGAAATGCATCTGGTTGAAGGCACCGGCGCTTGGGGCTGCGGCATCGCCGGCATGCGCTACCTGGGCATGTACGCCATGCTCATGCAGCCGGGCATCGACTACGGCCCGCTGTCGTTCGGCCTGCCCCTGGTGGTCGCCGGCCGGGCTGGACATCGGCTGGCTGGCGCTGCTGGTGATCCCGTGGCCCTGGCCATCCTCGCCATCGCGCTGCTCTCCTCCGTGCTCGACGCCTGCCTGGAGGCGCGCACAGCTCGCGCAGTTGTTCGCACAGGCTGCGGCCGGCGCTGGGCAGGTCGGCGCGGGCGTAGAGCGCCAGTTCCAGGCCGGTGATTTCCGCGAAGCCCTCGGCGGCGCCGAGCACCCGGTGCCCCGGCGACCGGCAGCGCTGCGGCAGCAGGCTGACGCCCAGGCCCGCGGCCACCGCCGCCGACAGGCTGGCCAGGGCGGCGCTGCCGTAGGCGATGCGCCAGCGCCGGCCCTGGGCCTCCAGGGCGTGGATCATCTCCTGGCGGTACAGCGCGCCGAGCGGGAAGGCCACCAGCGGCAGCGGCTCGCGGGCGGCCGCCGGGTTGGCGGCGCTGTCCAGCCAGCACAGCGGCTCGGGCCAGCGCGCCAGGCAGTCGCTGTCGGCGCCCCATTGCTTGACCAGGGCCAGGTCCAGCTCGCCGTTGCGGTACTGGCGCAGCAACTCGTGGCTGAGGCCGCTGGAAACCTCCAGGCGCAGGCGCGGGCGCTGCGTGGCGAAGGCCGCCAGCAGCGGCATCATGCGCTCGCCGGCGAAGTCCTCGGGCATACCCAGGCGCAGCACGCCCTCGCTGTGTTCCTCGCCGAGGGCGGCGCGGGCCTCCTCGCCGAGCTGGAGGATGCGCCGGGCATAGCCCAGCAGGCGCTCGCCGGCCTCGGTGGGCAGCACCTGGCGGCGCCCGCGTTCCAGCAGGCGGCAGCCGAGCTGTTCCTCCAGGCGCAGGATCTGCTGGCTGACGGTGGACTGGGTGAGGTGCAGCCACTCGCCGGCGCGGGTGAAGTTGCCGGCGTCCACCACCATGACGAAGCTGCGCAGCAGGGTCGGGTCTAGCATTTGGAAATCCACTGGAAGTCATTTTTCCATTTAATTTCACCATGCAAAGCCAGGCCGGGATAATCCTTTCGACGAAGGGACGCCACACGGGCCCCGCTGAGGAGGATTCCCCATGCAACACCTGGCATTCATGCGCGAAGCCCTGGCCCTGGCGCGGGCCAACGTCGAGGCCGGCGGCCGTCCGTTCGGCGCCGTGCTGGTGCGCGACGGCGAGGTGCTCGCCCGCGCCGCCAACGGCATCCACCTGGACCACGACCCCACCGCCCACGCCGAGCTGCTGGCCATGCGCGAGGCCGGCCGCGTCCTGGGCAGCCCGCGCCTGGACGGCTGCGTGATCTACGCCAGCGGCCACCCGTGCCCGATGTGCCTGGCGGCCATGCACCTGAGCGGCGTCAGCGCCGCGTATTACGCCTATTCCAACGCCGACGGCGAGCCCTACGGGCTGTCCACCGCGGCGGTGTACGCGCAGATGGCGCAGCCGGTGGAGTGGCAGGCGCTGCCGCTCAAGCCGCTGCGCCCGGAAGACGAGGAGGGGCTCTACGGCTTCTGGCGGGAGCACCAGGGGTGAGCGGCGACAAGGCGCGGGTCGGCTGGGTCGGCCTGCTGGTCATAGTCGCGCTGGGCATCAACCTGCGGCCGATCCTCACTTCCATCGGCCCCTTGCTCGCGGAAATCCGCCAGGCCACCGGCCTGGGCTTCCAGGGTGCGTCGCTGCTGACCGTGCTGCCGGTGCTGTGCATGGGCCTGTTCGCCCTGGCGCTGCCCTGGGTGGGCCCGCGCCTGGGCGAGAGCCGCGGCATGCTCGCCGGGCTGCTGGCCATCGCCGTGGCCTGCGCCTGGCGCCTGCTGCTGGACAGCGGCCTGGCGCTGATCGCCAGCGCGGTGCTGGCCGGCACCGGCGTGGCGATCATCCAGGCCCTGGTGCCGGGGGTGGTCAAGCGCTGGTTCCCGCAGCGGGTGCCGGCGGCCATGGGCCTGTACTCGGCCTCGCTGATGGCCGGCGGCGGCACCGCCGCGGTGCTGGCGCCGGTGCTGGCCGGTGGCTCCGGGCACTGGCAGCTGGGCCTGGGCGCCTGGGTGGTGCTGGCCGTATTGGGGCTGCTGCTGTGGGCCCTGGTGCGCCCGCGCGAGGCGGCGGTGCCCAGCGTGGCGCGGCGTGGCGAACACTTCTTCGGCAGCCGCCGGGCCTGGCTGCTGGCGCTGTACTTCGGGCTGATCAACGGCGGCTACACCAGCATGGTGGCCTGGCTGCCGATGTTCTACCGGCAACTGGGCTGGAGCGCCCAGGGCAGCGGCCAACTGATCGGCCTGATGACCATTTTCCAGGTGCTTGGCGCGCTGAGCATGCCGGCCCTGAGCCGTGGCTCGGCGGACCGCCGGCCCTGGCTGTGCCTGTGCCTGCTGATCCAGTTGGGCGGCTTCGCCGGGCTGCTGCTGTCGCCCCTGGGGCTGCCGGCGGCCTGGGTGGCGCTGATCGGCTATGGCCTGGGCGCCTGCTTCGCGCTGAGCCTGACGCTGACCCTCGACCACCTGGCCGAGCCCGGCCCGGCGGGCAGCCTGGCGGCCTTCGTGCAGGGCATCGGCTTCATCATCACCGGCATCATTCCCTACGTCACCGGCTGGCTGCGCGACGCCACCGGCAGCTTCCAGGCTTCCTGGACGCTGCTGGCACTGTCGGTGCTGCTGATGCTGGGGGTGACCCTGCGCTTCGCCCCGGCCGGCTATGCCCGGGCGATGCACGGCTGGCGCGGCGCTCAGACCGCCGAGGTGGCGAGGTAGATGCGGTAGGTGATGATCGACAGCATGCTCAGCACGCCGACCCACATCAGCAGCACGCCCGCGCCCCGCTCGCGGATGGTGAAGCCGATGCCGAGCATGAACATGCCGAAGATGATGACTGCGAGGGTGACGCCGAAGGAGTCCATGGGTGGGCCTTATCCATTGTGTCGATAGGACAAGTCTAGGCCAGCTGCGGCTCGAAAGGGGTTGATCCGGGGCAAATCCGGCGTCATGGCACCTGGTCTTTTCGTGTAGGCGCGGGCCTTGCCCGCGATTCGCGCGCAGGGCGCGCTCCTACAGATGGGCATACCCCAGGCGCAAGAGTCTTGCCGACCGCGCCGATGCGCTTTTCGTAGGAGCGAGCTTGCTCGCGAATGGAGTTTACCGGTGGCTACGGTGTTGGGTGCAAGAGCGCCCTCTCCCCAGCCCTCTCCCTGAAGGGAGAGGGGGCTTGTCCGTGCCGAGAATGGATTTGGCGTCAGTCGGCAACTTCGTGCTAGCCGGCTAACGCCGAAACACCAACGCACTCCGAACGGTCCCCTCTCCCTTCAGGGAGAGGGTTAGGGAGAGGGAGCGGAGTCAGCCGAACACGCCGAAGTCACCGGTACCTTCCGTTCGCGAGCAAGCTCGCTCCTACGAAGAGCAGGTCGGCGCACGGTCGTTTCTACAGGCGGAAGCGCTGCACCAGGCCGCTGAGGTCCACGGCCAGGCGCGACAGTTCGTGGCTGGCGCTGCTGGTCTGCTGCGAGCCGGCGGCGCTCTGGTTGGACAGGTCGCGGATGTTGCCCAGGTTGGTCTCGATGTCGCGGGCCATGGCGGCCTGGTGTTCCACCGATTCGGCGATGCGCCGGTTGCGCTCGTCGATGCTGCGCGCGGCCTCGATGATCTGCGCCAGGGCGCGGTCGGCGGCGCTGGCCTGGCCCTGGGTGTGCTCGGCCTGCTCGGCGCTTTGCTGCAAGGCCTCGACCGTGCGCCCGGTGCCTTGCTGGATGGCGCCGATCAGTTGTTCGATCTCGCGGGTGGAGTCGCCGGTGCGCTTGGCCAGCGCGCGCACCTCGTCGGCTACCACCGAGAAGCCGCGCCCGGCCTCGCCGGCGCGGGCCGCCTCGATGGCGGCGTTGAGCGCCAGCAGGTTGGTCTGCTCGGCGACGCTGCGGATCACGTCCAGCACCTTGCTGATGTTCAGCGTCTGCTCGGCCAGGCCCTGGGCCTGCTGCGCCGCGTGGCGCACGCCTGCGCCCAGCTCGCGCAGCGAACCCAGGGTGGTGGCCAGCTGCCGCTGGCCGTCCAGGGCCTCGTCGTTGGAGCGCCGGGCCACCGCGGCGGTGCTTTGCGCGTGCTCGGCGACGTCGCCCACCGCCGCGCTCATCTGGCTCATGGCGCGGCTGACGTTGTCGATCTCGCCGTGCTGCTGGTGCAGGCCGCGGCTGCCTTCGTCCATCACCATGCTCATCTGCTCGCTGGAGGTGGCCAGCTGTTCGGCGGCCTCGCCGATCTGGCGGATGGTGCCCTGCAGGTTGTCGCGCATGCGCCCCAGGCGCTCCAGCAGCTGCGCCGCCTCGTCGCGGCCGCGGCTGTGCACGCCCTGGCTGAGGTCGCCGCCGGCGATGCGCTCGGCCACCTGCAGCGCCTCGGCCAGCGGCCGCACCAGGCTGCGCGTCAGGCGCCAGGCCAGCAGCAGGGTGACCAGCAGGGCGCCGCCCAGGGCCGCCCAGACGATGCGCAGGGCCTGGGCGTAGGCGCTGGCGGCCGCGCTGGTGGCGCTGTCCGCGGCCTGGCGGTTGAGCTCGCGCAGCAGCTGCACCTGGGTGTCGATGGCTTCGCCCTGCTGGTCGATGTTGGCGATCAGCAGGGTGCGCGCCTCGTCCAGCTTCTGCTGCTCCAGCAGTTGCTGTTCCTCGCGGATGGTCTGGATGAACTGGCCGAAGGCCTGGTGCAGCGCCTCGATGGCGCCGCGCTCGGTGTCGTCGCTGATCAGCGTCTGGTAGGCGCGGAATTCCTGTTCGATATCCAGGGCCAACTGCTCGATGATCACCTTGTTGCCGCTGCGCACCATGGGCTCGGGGTTGGCCACCTGCTGCATGGAGCGCACGCGCAGCTGGGCGAGGTTGAGGGCGATGCTGTCGGCCAGGGCGATGCTCGGCAGCTGGTCGCTGTCGATGGCCTCGCCCTGGGCGCGGATGGCCGCCATCTGGTACAGGCAATAGGCGCCGACGCTTCCCAGCAGCACCGCGCTGAAGAGGAAGCAGAGCAGGGTACGCTGGCCGATGCGCAGGCGCCGCAGGGGCTCCCAGCGGGCGAATCGGCCGAGGAGGGCTTGGAGTGTCTTCATCACGGGCTACCACGGACTGCTGTGATGCTCTGGCGAGCGGGTTTCGGACGCGCAGAGCATATGAAAGCCATGTGACAGTCTTGTGTAATGGCCAAGGGATATCACTGCCTTCGGTCGGGCAGTGCCTTGATTTGCCTGGGGAATTTCGCTGTCAGGCCGGCGTCGGATGGCGCCGGGCCGGGTGCACCAGGTAGGCGGCGAGGCTGTCGTCCAGCTCGCCGTCGCGCAGCCAGCGCAGGGCGATGGGCCAGAGGCTGTCCTGGAAGCGGCTGTGGAAGAAGGCGAAGTGGCCGATGCCGGCGAAGCCCATGGCCCGGGGCGGCAGGCGCAGGTGCAGGCAGCGGCTGTTGCGGTAGTAGTCGAGCAGGCGCTGGATGGCCGGGCCGGTGCCGAATTCGTCGTCGGTCACGCTCAGGGCCAGGGTGTCGCCGCGCAGCCCGGCGAAGCCTTCGACCAGGCGCCTGCGTTCTTCCGCCGACATGGCCCGCGGGCCGCGCCGGTAGGCGTCCTCGAAGCGCGGGGCGCGGTGCGTCCAGTCGCGCACCACGCCGTGGGGCGTGTCTTCCATCCAGCCCAGGCGCTTGGCCGGGAAGTAGCCGAACAGGCCGCTGAGCACCGGCATCGCCAGGTGCCACTTGAGCAGCATGCGCAGGCGCCGCTGCGGGTGGTAGTCGCGCCAGTGGGCGAACTGCGCGCCCATGCTGAACACGCGCTGGATGAGGTGGTTGGAAGGGGCCAGGCCGACCAGGAAGCCGCCGACGCTGTGCGCCACCACCTGGATGGGTTGCTGCGGGGCGTTGGCAAGGGCCCATTGCAGGGCGCCTTCGAAGTCCAGGCGGCCCCAGTCCAGCCAACTGGCGGAGAAGCCGCGCAGCGAGGCCGGGCGCGAGCCGCCGATGCCGCGGTAGTCGTAGCAGAGCACGTCGAAGCCCTGGCCGTGCAGGTAGTCGGCGAAGCGTGCGTAGTAGTCGCTGCGCACCGAGGTGGCCGGGTTGACGATCACCAGCGGGCGCGGCTGCGCCGCCGCTTCGGCATGGCGCCAGAGGCGGCCCCGGAGCGGGTAGCCGTCGGTGGCGTCGAAGGTCAGTGGCTGGCCCATGGCGTTCTCTTTTCCCGTTGCGCAGCAGGCACTCTAGCGCCGGGCGATGGGGCGCTACCAGTACAGTTGCGGGAAAAAAGCCGCCGCACCCATCCCGGGTGCGACCGGGGTTGGGGCGGCGGAGGCTGCAGATCGGCAGCGGGGCGATTGGCCTCGCTGATCCGGTTGATAGTGTGTGCCGGGGCGGGGTTGGGGGGTAGGTTCAGGTGGGGTGGGAAAAAGCGGTGCAGAGGGTGGCTCGCTCCTACGAGAGGCCGTGCCTGGCTGTGCCGTAGGGGTAACTGTTTATTGGGTTCCCGCGAATGCGGGAACCCAGAAACAACGGAGCGGACTTTGTCCGCGATGGAGTTTGTCGGTGGCTGCGGTGTTGGGTTTAAGAGCGCCCTCTCCCTAACCCTCTCCCTGAAGGGAGAGGGGACCGTTCGGTGTGCGTTGGTGTTTCGGCGTTAGCCGGCTGGCACAGAGATTACTGGCTGAAACCATTCCTTCTCTCGGCACGGTCTAGCTCCCTCTCCCTTCAGGGAGAGGGTTGGGGAGAGGGAGCGGACTAACCCCAGTGCGCCGATCCCCCAGGAAAAAACACCCACCAAGACCCCCCGTCAAGCCAACAACCCGCTCGCCTTGGCCCTTGCCACCGCCTGGGTGCGTCTTTCCACTTCCAGCTTGATGTTGATGCGCCGGGCGTGGGTCTTCACGGTGTGCAGCGAGATTTCCAGCTGCTCGGCGATTTCCTGGTTGGAGCAGCCCTGGGCGATCAGTTCCAGCACTTCCAGTTCGCGCTGGCTGAGCATTTCCGTCGGCGCCGGGGCGGGGGCCGCGGTGGGCTGGGCCTGGGGCGCCGTGGGCAGTTGCGCCAGCAGTTGCCGCGACCAGCTGGCGTCCTTGCGTTGCAGCCTTGCCAGGGGGCGCAGCAGGGACAGCCGGCGGCAGTCCTGCAGGGCTTCGCGTAGGTGTTCCTCGGCGGCGGCCGGGTCCAGGCCGTGCAGGGCTTCGGCCAGGCGCAGCTGGCTTTCGCAGGCCAGGCTGCGCAGGCCCAGGCGCTGGCAGTCGCGCTGCAGGGCCAGCAGCTCCTGGCTGGCGCGGGTGGTTTCGCCCAGCTCGCCATGGGCCTGGGCCAGCAGCAGGCGCACGCGGTACTGCAGGTCGTAGAAGCCGGTGGGCGCCAGCAGCGGGTTGAGGCGCAGCTCGGCGAGCACGCCGAACAGCTCGTCGCGGGCCTTGGCCGGTTCGCCGCTGGCCAGCCACAGGCGGGCGCGGGCCAGGCGCAGTACTTCGCGGTAGCGGATCTCGGGGATGCACAGGCGCTGCATGCGCCGCTCGGCGGCCAGCAGCAACTGGTGGGCGCGTTCCACCTCGCCGCGCTCGCAGGTCAGGCTGATCAGCGCGTGGTAGGCATAGAGCAGGTAGGCGTCCTGGCATTCCTCGGCCTCGCGCAGGCCCTGCTGGAGAGCGGCTTCGGCGGCGACGTCCTCGCCGCGCAGGGTCAGCAGTTCGCCGCGCAGCACGTGCAGGCGGGCGCTCATGGGGCCGCCGTGGGTGCCCTTGCGCAGTTCGGCGAGCATCTGCTCGGCGTAGTCCAGGGCGTGGTGGTGCTCGCCGGAAAGGGCCAGCAGGTGGATATGCTCGACGCTCAGCAGGGCCTCGAAGCACAGGCTGGCGTGCCGCCGCGACAGGCGCAGGCCGGCCTGGCAGTGCTGCCGCGCGACGATCAGGTCGCCCTCGACCATGGCCTGCTGGGCCAGGGCCTGGTGGCAGAGGATGTGCTGGCCCCAGTAGTGCTCCTCCAGGTGTTCCAGGGCGTCGCTGCAGTTGCGCCGCGCATCGGGCAGGGCGAACTGGCGTTGCAGCACGCCGAGGATGGACTGGTAGTGCGCCAGGCTGAGCCGCTGGCGGTGGGCGTCCGGCCGCGGCAGGAAGCGCGCCAGCGCCTGCAGGCAGTCCATGGCCTCGTCCAGGCGGGCGCAGATGATCAGCGCCCAGGTTTCCAGGAGGATCAGCTTGGGGCTGGACTGCAGCAGGCCGGCGGGCAGTTCGTCGCGCCAGCGCAGCAGTTGCACGGCGCTGTGCTCGACCATCATCTGGTCGCTGTTGGCGTCCTGCAGCAAGGCCACGGCGCGTTCGATGGAGCCGGCGGCCAGGGCCAGCTGGGTGGCCTGGCGCAGGTCGCCGTGCTCGGCGAACCACTGGCTGGCTTCCAGCAGGGCGACGGTGGGCGGCGCGTCGTCCTGTTCCTGGCGCAGCAGCTCGGCGAGCGGCGGCCAGACGGCGAACCAGCCCGAGTTCTCGTCCAGGCGCCGGAGCAGCTGCAACTGGCCCAGTTGGGCGAAGGCCGCCTCGCCGACCGAGCCCAGATGCCGGCACAGGCCGGCCTTGAAGCGGGGCAGGTGGCTGAGCACGCGCAAGGCGCCGCGCAGCTGCGCCGGCAGCGGGGCGAGCACCTCGCGGCGCAGATAGTCGTGCAGCAGGCCGCCGCCGGCCTCGGGCCAGCGCATGCGGCCCTGCAAGGCGAGCAGGCCGAGCAGTGCCGGCCAGCCGGCGCTGTGGCTCAGCAGGTCGACGCTGTCGCCGTCGCTCGCCTCGGCCTGCTGCTTGCGCAGCAGGTGCTCCAGTTCGTCGTGGTCCAGGGCCAGGTCGCTGGCATCCAGCTCCAGCAGCTCGCCCTGCAGCAGCAGGCGCGGCAGGTTCCAGTCCGGGCGGCGGCGCGAGCCGATCCACCAGCGGATGTCGCTGGCGCTGGTCTCCAGCAGGCGGGCCACGCAGGCGTCCAGCTGCGCATCGCCCTGCCGCGGGTAGTCGTCGAGCACGATCCACAGCGGTTGCGCGCTGCCCTCCAGCAGGCGCTGCAGGTCTTCCTGCCAGTTCCGCGCGCTGGGGTCCAGGTCCAGCACTATGGCCAGGCGGCTGAGGAAGTCGCCCTCCTGCAGCGGCCGGCCGCGCAGGTCCAGCCAGGCGACGCGGCCGCGCGGGCCGGCCTGGCGCGCGCATTCGTTGAGCAGCACGCTCTTGCCGAAGCCGGCGGGGGCGTGCAGCAGGCTCACCCGCTGGCGTCCGCCGAGCAGGCGTTGCAGCAGGCGCGGCCGCGCCACGTGGCGGGCCGGCAGCAGCGGCAGCGCGCCACTGAGGGGGCGTGGGGCGGGACGGCTGGCGATGGCGTGGAGGTTGGGGTGCGAATTCATCTGCGGAACTCCTGGCCCCGGGCTGCCGGGGCGCTGATGCGGATGTGCTGCCGGCTCAGCCGCGCAGCGGCGGCAGGCGCGAGGCCCAGGGACGGGCGCGTTCGAGCTCGGCGGCGAGACGGAACAGGGTGCCCTCGTCGCCCAGGCGCGCGGCGAACTGCACGCCGATGGGCGTGCCGCCGGCGGTCCAGTGCAGCGGCACGCTCATGGCCGGCTGGCCGGTGGCGTTGTACACGGAGGTGAAGGCGGCGAAGGGGCCCGAGCGGGCGAAGAAGGCCTCGATGGACTCGCCCTCGCGGAAGGCCAGTTCGCCGATGGCGCTCGGCGGGCAGGCCATGGTCGGGCTGAGGATCAGGTCGTAGTGCTCGTGGAAGGCGGCGATCTCCCGCGCCATGCGTTGCAGGGTGCGCTGGGCCAGCACGTAGTCGGTGGCGCTGACCTGGCCGGCCAGGCCGACCACCGCGCGGGTCAGCGGCTCGATGTCGTGCTCGCCGGCCTGGCGGCCCACCTGTTGTTCCAGGCTGCGCAGGTGCAGCGCCGCGGACACCACGAAGAGCCGGGCGAAGGCCTGGCCGACGGCGGGCATGTCGCTCACCGTCGGCGCCTCGTCGGTGACCTCGTGGCCCAGGCCGCGGCAGAGCAGGGCGGCCGATTCCAGGGCGGCGAGGCAGTCGGGATGCACGTCGATGCCGGTGAGCGGCGTGCGCAGCAGGCCGATGCGCAGGCGGCGGTGCGGCGCGTCGACTTCCTGCAGGTAGGGGCGGGCCTTGAACGGGGCCACGTAGGGCCCGCCGTAGTCCGGCGCCGAGGTGGCGTCGAGCAGGGCGGCGCTGTCGCGCACCGAGATCGAGCAGCAGTGCTCGGCGGGCAGGCCGCCGGTGCCTTCGCCGACCTTGGGGCCGGCCGGGTTGCGCCCGCGGCTGGGCTTCAGGCCGAACACCCCGCAGGCCGAGGCGGGAATGCGGATGGAGCCGCCGATGTCGCTGGCGTGGGCCATGGGCACCAGGCGCGCGGCCACCGCGGCGGCGGCCCCGCCGCTGGAGCCGCCGGCGGAGAGGCCGAGGTTCCAGGGGTTGAGGCAGGGGCCGAAGGCCGCCGGCTCGGTGGTGGGGGTGATGCCGAATTCCGGGGTGTTGCTGCGCCCGACGGTGATCAGCCCGGCGGCGCGGTAGCGGCGCACCAGCTCGGTGTCGTGGTCGGCGCGGTTGCCCAGGCCCAGGCGGCTGCCGTAGGACAGCGGCTGGCCGCTCTCGGCGCCGCCGGCCAGGTCCTTGAGCAGGAAGGGCACGCCGCGGAAGGGGCCGCCGGGCAGCGGGCCGCGGGCGCGCTCGCGGGCCAGTTCGAACTGGCGCCAGATCACCGAGTTGAGCGCCGGGTCGTGCGCTTCGATGCGGGCGATGGCGGCGTCCACCAGTTCCAGCGGGGTGACTTCGCCGCGGTAGACCAGTTGGGCCTGGGCGGTGGCGTCGAGCAGGTGCAGCGAATCGTTCATGCGGGGGCTCCTGTGCGGGCGGCGGCGAGGAATGGGTCACGGGCATGCCTGTAGCGTAGGGCGAAGCAGGCGGGTGCGTGGATCGGCGATGACATGTCTGTTCCTCGGGGCCGGTTCAGGCCGGCTGCTGCGGTGTCGCCAGGGCCTTGCGCATGCCCAGGGCCATGGCCACGGCGGCGATCACGAACAGCGCGCAGAGCAGGTAGATGGCGTCGTCCAGGCTGCCGGTGCGGGTCTTGATGGCGCCGACCACGGCCGGGCTGATGCCGGCGACGCTGGCCAGGGTGTTGACCAGGGCGATGCCGACGGCGGCGCGTTCGCGCGCCAGGTAGCGGGTGACCATGGCCCAGAACACCGGAGTGGCCGCCACCAGGGCCGAGCCGCCGGTGCTGATGGCGACCAGCGTCCAGGCCAGGCTGCCGTTGCCGATGGCCCAGGCCAGCAGCAGGAAGCCGGCGGCGGCGACGACGAAGGCCCAGGCCCAGTGCAGGCGCTGTTCGTCGCGGCGGTCGGAACGGCGGCCGTACCAGAACATGGCGAACAGGGCGAAGACGTTGGGAATGACCGCGTAGAGGCCGACCAGCTGCAGGTCGGCCACGCCCAGTTCGCGGATGATGGTCGGCGTCCAGAAGGCCAGGAAGTAGCCGGCGCAGCCGGAGACGAAGGCGCCGAAGGCCAGCAGGTAGACCCGTGGGTCGCGCAGCGCCGCGGCCAGCGCGCCCTTGCCGTGGCCGCCGCCGTCGACGTCGGCGCCGGTGGTGCCCTGCACGCCCTGGCGCACCAGTTCGCGCTCGTCCGGGGTCAGCCACTTGGCGTCCTGCGGGCCGTTGGGCAGCAGCCACAGCACCAGCAGGCCGAGCAGCACCGTGGGCATGCCCTCGATGAAGAACATCCACTGCCAGCCTTCCCAGCCGTGGGCGCCGTGCAGGTTCTTCAGGATCCAGCCCGACACCGGGCTGGTGATGAAGGCCGCGGCCACCTGGGCCATGCAGAAGAACGCCAGTACCCGGGCGCGGCGCTGCGGCGGGTACCAGAAGGTGAGGTAGAGGACGATGCCGGGGAAGAAACCGGCCTCGAACACCCCGAGCAGGAAGCGCACCACGTAGAACTGGGTGGGCGTGGTGACCAGCAGGGTGGCGCTGGAGGCCAGGCCCCAGAGCAGCATGATGCGCATGATGGTCAGGCGCGCGCCGATGCGCTGCAGAAGCATGTTGCTGGGCACTTCGAAGAGCACGTAGCCGACGAAGAACATGGCCGCGCCGAGGCCGTAGACGGCGTCGCTGAAGCCCAGCGAGGTCTTCATCTGCAACTGGGCGAAGCCGATGTTGGCGCGGTCGATGAAGTTCAGCAGGTAGCAGATGAACAGGAAGGGAATGAGGCGGCGGGTGATCTTGCCGTAGACGGCTTCGGCGTCGCCCTGGGGCGCCAGGGCGGCCTGTGCCGCGGCGGGGGCGCTGATGACTGTGGACATGCGAGGCTCCGGGGTGGGGTCTACCGCGGGTTACCGGCCGCCGCCACGGGGCCCTCGTGGGGCCGCCGCGCGGCGGGCCGGCGCCGGGATCACTGGACCTGTGTGGCTTCGGCCGCTGCCGGCTGCGGCGCGGGGCTGGGCTGTTGCGCCGCGGCGCCGTTCGCCTTGCGCCGCGGCGGGGCCGCCGGCCGGGCCTTGGGCAGCGCCTTGGCGGGGTTCCCGGCCTTGGCTGCCGGTTTGTCCGCGGCTTCGCCCTGCTTGCTGGCGACGGCCTTGGCGGCGGCGCTGTGCTTCTGGCTGGCCGGCTTGTCGCCGCCCTTGTCCTGCGCTGCCGCGGCGGCCTTTTTGCGCGCCAGTTCGAGCAGGCGGCGGTGTTCGGCCAGCAGGTGGTCGCCCAGGTCGTTGAGGTCCGGCAGGGCGCGGCGGCAGGCGATCAGGCCGTAGTCCAGGCGGTCGTGGTAGCTGGTCACGGTGACGTTCAGCGCCATGCCGTGGGAGGGGATGGACACCGGGTAGTAGCACAGCACCTTGGCGCCGGCGAAGTACAGCTGGGCGGGGATGCCGGTGACGTTGGAGATCACCAGGTTGGCCGGCGGCGGCATCCAGTTGGCCAGGCGCGAGCGGCCGTACATGGCGGCCATGCCGGAGAGCAGCCAGGGCGCGGCGAAGATCGGGAAGTCCATGGGGATGGCCGAGCGGAACTTGTTCATCGCCGCCTTGCGCTGCGTCGAGGAGGCGTTGATGCGCTGCAGGCGCTGCAGCGGGTCGGCCTCGTCGGTGGCCAGGTCGACCACCAGCATGCTCACCTGGTTGTTGGCGGTGTCGTCGCCGGGAGCGCGCAGGCTCACCGGCGCGGCGGCGGTCAGGGGCTTCTCCGGCAGCTCGCCGCTGGCCTTGAGGTAGCGGCGCAGGGCGCCGGAGACGGTGGCCATGACCACGTCGTTGAAGCTCACGTCCAGTTGGCGCGCCATGTCCTTGATCTCGGCCAGGGGCACGGTGCGCCCGGCGAAGCTGCGCTGGTTGGTGATAGCCACGTTCAGCGGGGTGCGCGGGGCCAGCAGCTTGCGCGGGTCGAGGCTGCGCCAGTTGCGCAGGTTGCCGTCACCGATCACCGGCAGCATGCTGCGCCCGGCGCGCAGCATGTCCGGCAGCATCTTCGCCAGCTTGACGTACTGGCGGCCGGCATTGCCGATGGCCGCCCCGGCCAGTTCGGCGACGCCGAGCTGGTACTGGTTGCGCCGCAGCCTGGGCTGCGCCGGCGGGATGACGCGGCCGCTGGGCACGTCGTCGAACAGCGAGCGGACCAGCTCGATGCCGGCCTGGCCGTCGACGTTGGCGTGGTGCACCTTGGCGTACAGCGCCACTTCGCCGCTGCGCAGGCCGTCGATGATGGTGACTTCCCACAGCGGCCGGCTGCGGTCGAGCAGGCTGGCGTGGCTGCGCGCCACGGCCTGCTGCAGCTGGCGGTTGCTGCCCGGCTTGGACAGGGTGATGTGGCGTATGTGGTGCTCCAGGTCCAGCTGTTCGTCTTCCACCCACACCGGGTCGGACAGGTCGAAGGGCATGAACGCCAGCTTGCGGGTGAAGACCGTGGCCAGGTGCAGGCGCCCGGTCAGGTACTGCTTGACCTCCTCGAAGAAGTCGCCGTCATAGCCCTCGGGGAGTTGCAGCACATGCAGCGAACCGACGTGTGTGGGCATCTCGGCCGATTCCATGTGTAGGAACAAGGCGTCCATCCCGCTCAAATGTTTCATTGCATCACCAACCTTCGTTCTTGTCGTTGCAGGGAAAGTACTCGCAAGGCCCATTGCCGCCGGGCCGGTGTTCCCCTCAGCGCCGGGGGGCGTGGAAGGGATAGAGCGCGCGCTTCAGGCCACGCGGCCGGAACTTCCGCCACTGGTCCTGCGCTTGCGCCAGGCGGTCGCCGATGGCGTACCAGACCAGTGGGTGTACGCCCAGGCCGATATGGCTGGCGCAGTTGACTTCGATGTTGTCGGTCAGGCGCCCCCGGCGCTCGACGCTGCCGCCCCAGCCGACGATGCCGTCGGCGCGGCTGTAGATGGAGGTGGTGGGCACCGGCGGCGCCTCTTCGCCACGCTCCTCGCTCTCGCGATTGAAGCTGCGCACCAGGCGGTACAGCTCCCAGGCGTTGGTGCTGGTCTGCGGCGGGCCGTACAGCGGGCTGCCGAGGGTGATCACCTGGCGCACGCTGGCGGGCATGGCGCGGGCCAGTTCGCGGGCGAAGATGCCGCCCAGGCTCCAGCCGATCAGGCTGACCTTGCGCCCGGACGTCTCGTGCAGCTCCTGCAGCTGCGCCAGCAGGCGCTCGACCACGCCACGGCTGGGGCCGCGGTTGAGGCCCTGGCCCCAACCGTGGGTGTCGTAGCCGCGGTTGTCGAGGAAGCGCCGCAGGGGCAGGGTGGTGCAGTCGTTGGCCATCAGCCCGGGCAGCACCAGCACGCTGTGGCCATCGCCGCGCGGCACGTTGAGCAGCAGCCAGGGCATGGCCGCCGGGATCGAGGCCCATTCCAGCAGGGCGCGCGACTCCAGCGCCCAGAGCATGGGCGAGGGACGGCGCTCCACCGGGTGCCGGCGGAAGGGGGCGGTGAGGGACTCGTAGAAAGCGGCGGGCATGATGGCGGTTTCCTTGTACGGGGGTACTACGGGTTCAGTTACCGGCGCTCGCTTGAGCGGCGGCGATTTCGTCCTTGAGCAGCTTCTTGGACAGTTTGCCCACGGCGGTCTTGGGCAGGTCGGCGCGGATTTCCAGGGCCTGCACCATCTCGTGCTTGCCCAGGCGGTCCTTGAGGAAGTCCTTGAGCGCGTCGAGGTCGAAGGCCGGGTGGCCGGGGCGCAGCTTGACGTAGGCCTTGGGCGACTGGCCGCGGTAGGCGTCGGGGATGCCCAGGACCATGACTTCCTCCACCGCCGGGTGGGCGTAGATGGCTTCCTCGATCACCCGCGGGTAGACGTTGAAGCCGCCGCACAGGAGCATGTCCTTGGTGCGGTCGACGATGTAGATGTAGCCGTCCGCGTCCATGTAGCCGACGTCGCCGGTGCGGAAGTAGCCGTCATGGGTGAAGGACTCGGCGCTGGCCTGGGGGTTGTTCCAGTAGCCGCGCATGATGTTCGGCCCGCGGATGGCCAGTTCGCCGTTCTGCCCCGGCGGCACCTTGCGCCCGGGGTCCTCCAGGTCGAGGAAGCAGATGTCCACGCCGATGTGCGGCACGCCGCAGGAGCCGGCCTGGGGCCGCTCGGCGGGGGTGAAGGTGCCGCCGGTGCAGGTCTCGGTCATGCCCCAGCCCTCGGTGATCTGGCAACCGGTCAGGGCCTTGAACTGCTGCATCAGCTCCACCGGCAGCGGGGCGCCGCCGGAGGCGCAGATCTTCAGGCAGCGCAGGTCGTACTCGCTCACCTGCGGGTG
The DNA here is from genome assembly GCF_014843515.1 of Pseudomonas sp. ADPe. Taxonomy (NCBI): domain Bacteria; kingdom Pseudomonadati; phylum Pseudomonadota; class Gammaproteobacteria; order Pseudomonadales; family Pseudomonadaceae; genus Pseudomonas; species Pseudomonas sp. ADPe. Next base: position 6,888,029 of record NZ_CP062122.1, on the reverse strand, counting down.
GCTGAGCAGGGCGGTGAACATGGTCGGCACGCCGGGGAAGCAGCTCACCCGGTTGTCGTGGATGTCGCGCAATACGGCGCCGGCGTCGAAGCGCGTGTGCAGGCGCATTTCGGCGCCCGCGGCCACCGGGAACAGCAGGCAGCCGACCATGGCGTAGACGTGGAACAGCGGCAGCACCACCAGGATGCTCTCGCGGCCTTCGTGCAGGCGCTGGTCGTTGTCGACGTTGATCATCATCACCTGGGCCGCGGCGGCGCCGAGGTTGGCGTGGGTCAGCATGGCGCCCTTGGGCAGGCCGGTGGTGCCGCCGGTGTACTGCAGCACGGCCAGGGCCTCGTCCAGCGGCGGCAGGGTGTGGGGCTGCCAGTCGCCTTCGTTGTCCAGCAACTGTTCGAAGGGCAGGCATTGCTCGCTGTAGTGCACCTGGGCGAGCTGGCCCTCCTGCTGCAGGCGGGCGCGGATCTCCCGCGGCTGCGCGCCGAACTCGCCCAGCGAGCCGACCACCAGGGTGTGCAGGCGGGTGCTGTCGAGCAGGCGGGCCATCAGCGGGTAGAGGCTGTTGAGGTCGAGGGTGACGAGGATGTCGGTGCGGCTGTCCTCGATCTTGTGCGCGAGCACCTCGCCGGCATCCAGCGGCGAGTAGTTCACCACGGTGCCGCCGGCGCGCAGGATGGCGAAGAAGGTGATGACGTATTGCGGCACGTTGGGCAGGTAGAGGCCGACGTGAACGCCGGGGCCGACGCCCAGGTCCTGCAGGCCCTTGGCGGCGCGGTCGATCAGCGAGGCGAGTTCGCGGTAGTCGATGTTGCGGCCCATGAAGTCGATGGCCGGGCGGTCGGCCCAGCGGCGCACCGAGTCATCGAGCATGTCCAGCACGCTGAGGCCGGAGAGGTCGGTGTTCCAGCGCACGCCGGCAGGGTATGAGCGAGTCCAGGGGGTTTGCACTTGCTGGTGTCTCCTTATTGTTTGCAAGCATGGTGAGGCTGCGGCGCTTGTATGAACTGTCCGGAATTTGCGGCTTGGAGAAAGTGCCGATGGTGGGGGCTGGCGTTCGTGCCAAAGGCTGATAAGCGGGGGCTGGAGAGGCTCTGGGGCGGGGGTTCTGGAGTGATCAGCGGCGTGGAGGGTGGGGGATTCATGGGGGTTATGGGGTGGTTGGCGTGGGGGGATAAGCAGTTGTGGTTTGAGGCTGTTGTGTCCGCCGTTCGCGTTGTGCTCCTGCAGGTTGGCGGGGGGGTGTTTCCTGTAGGAGCGAGCTTGAACTCGCGAATGGGGTTTGCCGGGGGCGTAGGCGCTGGGGTTAAGAGCGCCCTCTCCCCAACCCTCTCCCGCAAGCGGGAGAGGGGGCCGTTCGGAGTGGACGGGGAGTCAAGAGTCATCCTGATACTCCTCACGACCCCTGTCATTCCCGCGAACGCGGGACGCGGCTCCATCGCGAACAGCGCTTGCGCTGGCCCGAAGGGGAATAACCCAGTGACTGCTGGGTTCGCGAGCAAGCTCGCTCCTACGAAAAGCAAAAGCGCGTCTGCTCTTGGATTTCCAGAGAAATAGCCGAGCGCACCGAAACGCCCCTTCAGAAGGCCGAGCGAAACCCGCGCTCAGGAGGTCATGCGACATGGATGTCGCGAGAGCCCCGATGGGCTACAGGGACGTACCCTCGGGGCGGGCCTCCGTGGCGGGGGAATTCGCGAGGGTAGCCCGGCTCCATCGGGCCCGTATGGCGGGGCAAGCCTTTTTGGTTTCTTTTGTGGCGTTTGACAAAAGGGACTCGCCCGAGGGGGCGAAACAAGACGGTTGGGCAGACTCGGTGCGGCGCAGAAACACCCAAGCCAAGGCAGCGCAAGCGCTGTTCGCGGGAATGACGAGGGTGGGAGGATTGCGCCTGACCGACGCATCGCTCAGGACAGCCCCCTCTCCCGCTTGCGGGAGAGGGTTGGGGAGAGGGCGCTCTTGCACCCAACATCCACGCCACCGGGAAACTGTTCGCGAGCAAGCTCGCTCCCAGGAAACACACCATGCCTCCCTGGACTGCAGGAGCGCGCCCTGCGCGCAAATCGCGGACGGAGTCCGCTACGGTCGACCCCTGTGCCAGGCGCCGTAGGAACGGACTCCGTCCGCGATTAACTCAGGTCTCGAAATAGAAGCTCTGGAACCGCTCCGCCAGTTGCACGGTGAGTTGCGCCGCCTGCACATGGTTGGGATGGGGCCCATAGTCCTGGGCCGCCTTGAACGACTCGAAACTGATGATCATGGCGAAGTCGAAGCTGTCGTCCGAGCCGACGCCGCCCAGGTTGGCCCGGGGGCCGAAGCGGACTTCGCTGACGCCGGGGATCTGCCGCAGGCTTTCGCAGGCGGCGGTCAGTTGGGCGATGTGTTCCAGGTTGCCCGGCTCTTTCAGCCAGGACACGACTACGCAATGCACGCTCATGGGCAGCATTCCTCTGTTGGTTGCGGGTTGATGCAGTTGCGCAGCGGCGCGCCCTGCAGGGCGTCGAGCAGGTTGTCGAAGGCCTCGAGGGTCATACGCTTGTGCGTCTCGCGGGTGGAGGCGCCGTTGTGCGGCGACAGCACCAGGTTGGGCAGGCCGAGCAGCGCCGGGTTCACCGCCGGCTCGCCTTCGGTGACGTCCAGCCCGGCCGCCGCCAGCCGGCCTTCGCGCAGGGCCGTGGCCAGGGCGGTTTCATCCACCAGGCCGCCGCGGGCGGTGTTGATCAGGATGGCCTCGGGCTTCATCTGCGCCAGCTGCGGCGCGCCGATGATGTGGTGGGTGGCGGCGCTGTAGGGCAGCTGCAGGATGAGCGCGTCGCTCTGCTCCAGCAGGCTGTCGAAGTCCAGGTAGCGCACGCCGAGCCGGACTTCTTCCTCCACCGGCAGGCGCCGCCGGTTGCAATAGGTGACGTCCATGTCGAAGCCGCGGGCGCGCTTGGCCACTTCCATGCCGATGCTGCCCAGGCCGAGGATGCCCAGTTGCTTGTGGTGCACGTCCTGGCCGAACAGCGGCGAGGAGTCGGCGCGCCAGCCGCCGCCGCGGACGAAGGCGTCGGCCTCGACGATGCGCCGGGCCGCGGCCAGCAGCAGGCCGAAGGCGAGGTCGGCGGTGGCCGCGGCGACCGCCTTGGGGGTGTTGCAGACGCGGATGCCGCGGGCCGTGCAGGCGGCCACGTCGATGTGGTCGAAGCCGGCGCTGACGGTGCTCAGCACCTTCAGGCGCGGGCAGCGCTCCAGCAGGGCGGCGTCGATGCGGTCGGCGGGCAGCACCAGGGCGTAGTCGGCCCCGCTCAGCAGCTCGCCCAGGTCATCCGGAAGGCCGCGTTCGGGCATGCGGAGCTCGGCCCTTTCGCGCAGGCTTCCCAACAGCGCATCGGGTACCTGGCGCGACAGGGCGATGCAGGGAGTGGTGTTCATCGCTGGCTCCTCAGTCGCGATAGCTGGTGTCGATGCGGTTGAGCCTGCGCAGCAGCGCCGGCCAGACGAAGTCGCCGCCCTGGCCGCCGGTCTGCTTGTCGACCACCTCGGCCACGCCGTCGATGATCTGCGGATCGACCTGCACCAGCTGGCCGCCGGCCTGGGCCGCCAGCTGGATCTGGCAGGTGGTCTCGAAGGTGTACATGTTGAGGAAGGCGTCGGCGACGCTGCGGCCGACGGTGAGCAGGCCGTGGTTGCGCAGCATGAAGAACAGCTTGTTGCCCAGGTCCGCCTGCAGGCGCGGCTTCTCGTCGTCGCGCAGGGCCACGCCCTCGTAGTCGTGGTAGGCCAGCGAGGAGAGCACGAAGGTGGACTGTTGGCTGATCGGCAGCACGCCGCATTCCTGGGCGCTGACCGCGACGCCGGCGCGGGTGTGGGTGTGCAGCACGCACTGGATGTCGTGGCGCGCGGCATGGATGGCGCTATGGATGACGAAGCCGGCGCGGTTGGCGTCGTAGGGGCTGTCGATCACCTTGTTGCCGTCCTGGTCGATCTTCACCAGGTTGGAGGCGGTGATCTCGTCGAACAGCAGGCCGTAGGGGTTGATCAGGAAGTGATGCTCGGGGCCGGGGACGCGGGCGCTGATGTGGGTGAAGACCAGGTCGGTCCAGCCGAACAGGGCGACCAGCCGGTAGCACGCGGCGAGGTTGACGCGCAGTTGCCATTCTTCGTCGCTCACCTGGTCGCGGACATGGGGGAGGGCGAGTTCGTGGGCCATGGGGCATTCCTTCTTGTAGGTGTTCTTGTAGATGTTGTGGTGGAGCGCCCGAGGCTAAGGCGTGGCGAGGTGCGGCGACTGTCCTGAATTTGACGTCCGTCCTGCTGGCGCCCGGTCGCCCCTTGCGGCCGATTGGGGGAGGCCGTCGATGCGCCTTGTGCTGGCTCGCCCGTCGGCCGAATAATGGGAGCAACGTCCCGGATTCCATGGAGCCTTCAGGCGTGACCTTCCCCTCGATGTTGTCGGAGTCCCATCTTGCCGTGCTGCTGGCCAGCCCCTGGTTCGGCGGCCTGCCGGAACAGGTTCGCGACGACATGCTGGCCCGCGCCGGCGTGCGCGCCCTGAACACCGGCCAGCAGCTGTTCCGCTGCGGCGAGCCGCCGGATGGCCTGTACATCGTGCTGCAGGGCATCATCCGCCTGAGCAACACCACCCGCGACGGCCAGGAGGCGGTGCTGAACTTCTACGAGCCGGGCAGCTGGCTGGGCGAGGTGTCGATGCTCGACCACAGCAACCGCCTGCACGACGCCCATGCCCACGAGCCCTCCCAGGTGCTGCACATCAGCCCGCTGGCCCTGGGCGAGCTGTGCGAGCGGCACCCGGCGCTGGTGCGCATGCTGCTGGACCTGGAGGTGTCGCGCCTACGCGCCATGCTGGTGGCCTTCTCCGCCTTTTCCACGCAGTCGCTGGAGCAGCGCCTGGCCGGGCGCCTGCTGGGGCTGAGCGAGTCCTTCGGGACGAAGGAGGCGCAGGGGGTGGCCCTGGACCTGCGGTTGTCCCAGGAGTCCATGGCGCAGCTCATCGGCGCCACCCGCCAGCGCGTCAACCAGGTGCTCAAGCAGTGGGAGCAGCAGGGCCTGATCCGCCAGCGCTACGGCCAGCTCCTGCTGCTACGCCCGGACGCCCTGCAGACGCTGGCCCAGGAGCGGCCGGACCGCTAGCCCAGCGACCCTAGGTGCCCGATGGTGGCTGGCCCGCGGCCTGCAGTTCGGCGCGCCGGTCGTGGGCGCGCTCGATCAGGTAGGCGCGGATCTGCTCCACCTGCTCCGGCGCCAGCCGCCCGGCGAACGGCGGCATGCCGCGGCCGGCCCGCGCGCCGGCGACGATGCTCTGGAAGTCCTTGTGCGTCTGCGCCGTCATGTAGCGCAGGTCGGGAATCACGTTGGCACTGAAGGCGCCCAGGCCGTGGCACACCCCGCAGTGCTCGCGGAACAGTTGGTCGCCGGCCGCCACCGTGGCCGCGTCGGCGCTCAGCGGCGGCGGTTCGGGCAGTACGAGGGCGCGCCGCCTGACCTCGGGCATGGGCGCGTTGCCGCCGAGCCTGAAGGTGAACACCCGGGCGTCGGGCACGGTGCGCGTGCGTTCGGACAGGGCGCCGAGGGTGATCGGGTAGGCGCCGCCCCAGCCGCTGCTGAAGGTCACGTACTGCTCGCCGTCCACGCTGTAGGTGATGGGCGCGGCCACCACGCCGCTGCTGACTTCGCGCTGCCAGAGCAGCTTGCCGCTGTCGGCCGCGTAGGCCAGCAGGCGGCCATCGTGGGTGCCCTGGAACACCAGGTTGCCGGCGGTGGCCAGGGTGCCGCCGTTGGCGATCTGCGCGTAGGGCACCGACCAGGCTTCCTTCTGCCGCAGCGGGTCCCAGGCCTGCAGCTTGCCGGTGTAGATCCGCGCGAATTCGTCGATGCTCTTCTTGTCCCTGGGCATCGGCGGCAGCTCTACCCCGGAGTTCCACTGGCCCTTGGCAGGTATGTCGATCTTCGCCTTCGGATGGAGGATGTCGGCCGTCGATTGCGTGGGGATGTAGACCAGGCCGGTCTTCGGGCTGTAGCTCATCGGGTGCCAGTTGTGAGCGCCCTGGGAGCCGGGGAACACCAGCTTGGTCTCGCCCTTGCTCCAGTAGTCGGCCGCCTCCAGGTCGACGATCGGCCGGCCGCTGTGCAGGTCCACGCCCTTGGCCCAGTTGACCTTGGGCGCGTACTGGGCGGCCGAGAGCAGCTTGCCCGTGGCCGCGTCCAGCACGTAGAAGAAGCCGTTCTTCGGCGCCTGCATCACCACCTTGCGCGGCTTGCCGTGGATGGCCAGGGTGGCGACCATGATGTGCTGGGTGGCGGTGTAGTCCCAGGCATCGCCCGGCGTGGTCTGGTAGTGCCAGACGTACTGCCCGGTGTCGGGGCGGACCGCGACTATGGAGGAGAGGAACAGGTTGTCGCCCTTGCCCTGCGAGCGCTGGCCGTAGTTCCAGAAGGAGCCGTTGCCGACGCCGAGGTAGAGCAGGTCGAGCTCGGCGTCGTAGGCCATCGAGTCCCACACGGTGCCGCCGCCGCCCTGCTTCCAGTACTGGTCGCCGAACCAGGTCTTGCGGATCATGCCGATGGTGTCGGTTTCGTCGCCCTGCGCCGGGTCGCCCGGCACGGTGAAGAAGCGCCAGGCCTGTGCGCCGGTCTCGGCGTCGTAGGCGGTGACGTAGCCGCGCACGCCGAACTCGCTGCCGCCGTTGCCGATCACCACCTTGCCCTTGATGATGCGCGGGGCGCCGGTGATGGTGTAGTTGCGCGCGTGGTCGAGCACGGTGTCCACCGACCAGACGCGTTGCCCGCTGCGCGCGTCCAGCGCCTCCAGCCGGCCGTCGTAGACACCCACGTAGACCTTGCCGTTCCACACCGCCACACCGCGGTTGGCCGCGTCGCAGCAGCCCGAGCCCTGGATGCCGCGGTAGACCCCCGGATCGTACTGCCACAGCAGCTTGCCGGTGCGCGCGTCCAGGGCGTGGACGATGCTGTAGGCGCTGGTGGTGTACATCACGCCGTCCACCACCAGGGGCGTGGCCTCGACCACGCGGTCCAGCCCGAACCCGTAGTCCCAGGCCAGGCCCAGCTGCCCCACGTTCTGCTCGTTGACCTGCTCCAGCGGCGAATAGCGCTGCTCGCCGTAGGTGCGGCCGGTGCTCATCCAGTTGCCGGGCTCGCTGTCGGCGGCAGTCAGGCGCTGGGCGTCGACCGCCGCCGGGCCGCCGGCCCAGGCCAGCGGAGCCGCGAGCAGCAGCGCCGCCCCGGTATTCCAAGGTGCTTTCATGCTGGGTTCCCCCATGGTGCCGCCAGCGGCGGCGCGTTTCGGGCGAGGCTCAGTGCGCAGGACGGTGCCCCGGCGGCAGGCCGCCGCCGGGGCCGGCCGTCAGGTGTGACGCGCTGTGCAGGTCACGGCTCCAGCCCCAGCGCAGCTGCCACCTGCGGATAGGCCACCGTGTCGATCAGCTGGCGCGTGGCGGCGCCGTAGGGCGGCGTGATCAGCTCGAAGCTGCCGCCGGCGCGGCGCTCGTAGAAGCCGCGCGGGTTGGAGAACTCGCGGAAGCCTTCCTCGCCGTGGTGCCGGCCCATGCCGCTGGCGCCCACCCCGCCGAAGCCCATGGACGCCAGCGCGCCCTGCATCACGGCGATGTTGAAGCACACGCCGCCCGAACGGGTGCGCGTGGCGATCGCCTGGCGCAGCGCCGGGTCGTCGCTGAAGAGGTAGATGCCCAGCGGCGTGTCGCCCTGGTTGATGCGCGCGATGAGGTCGTCGGTGCTCTTGTAGGTCTGCACCGGCAGGATCGGGCCGAAGATTTCCTCGCGCACCACCTGGGCGTCGTCGCGCGGGTTGACCACGATGTGGAAGGGCATGTCGCGGGCGCCGGCATCCATCTCGTGGCCGATGCGGATCACCTGGTCGCTCTTGTCCTGGGCGTCCTCCAGCAGGCGTTGCAGGCGCTCGACGTGGCGCTGGTTGATGATGCCGCTGGCGCTGCTGGCGCCGTTGTCGTGGCCGAAGCTGTGCTGCATCACTTCGCTCAAGGCCTTCACGAAGTCCTGCAGGCCCTCCTCGGGCACCAGCAGGTGGTCGACGGTGATGCACAGCTGGCCGCGCTTGATGGCCTTGATGCCGGCGATGGCCGCCAGCGTCTGCGCGTCGCCGAGTTTGTCGCGGCCGACGATGGTGGGGTTGCGCCCGCCCAGTTCGAGAGTGACCGGCACCAGGTTCTCGGCGCAGCGCTTCATGATCTCGCGGCCCACCGCGGTGCCGCCGGTGAACAGCAGGTGGTCCCAGGGCAGCGTGGCGCAGTGCCGGGCCAGTTCCAGGTCGCCGTTGACCACCGCGACCTCGTCCTCGGCGAAGTAGGCCGCGAACATTTCCTGCAGCAGGGCGCCGCTGTTGGGCGTGAGGTCCGAGGGCTTGAGGATCACCCGGTTGCCGGCGCCGAGCATGTCGATGAGCGGGCCGATGCCGACGTCGAACGGGAAGTTCCACGCCGCCATGTTGCACACCACGCCCTTGGGGCTGTACTGCACGTAGGCCAGCGACTCGCCCTGGGTGGCGGGGTCGACCGGCTTGGCGATGGGCTTCATCCACTCATGGACGTTGGCGCAGTCGAAGCGCACGCGCTCGACCATCGACAGGATTTCGGTGAGGTCCGCCGCCGCGCCCGAATGGCTGCCGAAGTCCGCCACCAGCGCTTCGTGGATCCTGGCGCGGTAGCTGTACATCATCGGCACGATGCGCGACATGCGCTCGATGCGCGTCTCGGCGCTGGGGAACATGTCCTGGGCGAAGGCCGCTTTCTGCAGCGCGAACAGGCGCTCCAGGCGCTGGATGGGGGTTTGCGTGGTCATGACAGGTCTCCGGTGGGTAGCCGCGCGTCCCGTCCGGGATGGAGCGGGCCGTGCGGGAGGGCGCTGGCCCCCGGCCAGGGGCACGGGGGCAGCAGGATGCTCGGGCCGACGGCCTCGATGTCGGTGTGGCCGCAGAAGGCCATGCTCAGGCTCAGTTCGTTGTGGATGATCTCCAGCGCGCGGCTCACGCCGGCCTCGCCGAGGGCGCCCAGGCCGTAGACGAAGGCGCGCCCCAGCAGGCAGCCGCGCGCGCCAAGGGCGCGGGCGCGGAGCACGTCCTGGCCGCTGCGGATGCCGCCGTCCATCCAGACTTCGGTCTGCGCGCCGACCGCCTCGACTATCGGCGGCAGCGCGCGGATGCTCGACTGGGTGCCGTCGAGCTGGCGGCCGCCGTGGTTGCTGACCACGATGGCGTCGGCGCCGTGGGCCACGGCGTTGCGCGCGTCGTCGACGTCCTGGATGCCCTTGAGCAGCAGCGGGCCGTCCCACCAGCGGCGGATTTCGGCGACGTCGGCCCAGTTCAGCGACGGGTCCAGCTCGCCGCCGCGCCAGCGCGCCATGTCGGCCATGCTGTCGATGCCGGGCGCGTGGCCGACCACGTTGCCGAACGCGCGCCGCGGCGTGCCGGCCATGCCCAGCGCCCAGCGCGGGTGCCTGGCCACGTCGAGCAACTGGCGCAGGTTCATGCGCGAGGGATCGGTCAGGCCGTTCTTCAGGTCCTTGTGGCGCTGGCCCACCAGCGACAGGTCGAGGGTCAGCACCAGCGCCGTGCAGCCGGCGGCCCTGGCGCGCTCGACCAGGCGCCGGGCGAAGGCGCGGTCGCGCATCACGTAGAGCTGGAACCAGAAGCCGGGGCCGGCGTGTTCGGCCACGTCCTCGATGGAGCAGATGCTCATGGTGGACAGCGTGAAGGGCACGCCGAAGGCCCGCGCCGCCCGTGCCGCGAGGATTTCGCCGTCGGCGTGCTGCATGCCCAGCGCGCCCACCGGGGCGAGCGCCAGCGGCATGGACAGGCGCTGGCCGAGCAGCGTGGTGGCGGTGCTGCGCCGGTCGATGTCGATGGCCACGCGCTGGCGCAGCAGCAACTGCTGCAGGTCGGCCTGGTTGGCGCGGTAGGTGCTCTCGGTCCAGGAGCCCGAGTCGGCGTAGTCGTAGAACATTCGCGGCACGCGGCGCTGGGCCAGGGCACGCAGGTCCTCGATGCAGGTGATGCAGGTCATGGCGCGCCGCCGTCGAGCAGCTTGCCCGGGTTGAGGATGCCGGCGGGGTCCAGCGCGCGCTTGATCGCGCCCATCAGCGCGCGTTCCTGCGGGCTGCGGGTGATCGACAGCCAGGGCTTCTTCTCCAGCCCGATGCCGTGCTCGGCCGATACCGAGCCGCCGCGCGCCCGCAGTTCCGCGTAGACCAGCGCCTCGATGCGCGGCTTGAACCGTTCGAGGTCGGCGTGGGGCAGGGTGACGACCAGGTGCAGGTTGCCGTCGCCCAGGTGGCCGAACACGTAGAGCCAGTGCGCCTTGGCTTCCGCGAGCAGCAGCTGCTGCACCTGGCGCACGTAGCCGTCCATCTCGGCGATCGGCAGGGAGATGTCGAAGCCCAGCGGCATGCCGTGCCGCATCACCTGTTCCACGTCGTCGCGCAGCGCCCAGAAGGCCTGCGCATCGGCGTCGGAGCGGGCGAGCACCGCGTCGCTCAGCAACCCTTGCTCCAGGGCCGCTTCGAGCGCGGCCTCGAAGCGCTGGCCGTCGGCTTCGCGCTGGCTGCCCTGGGCCTCGACCAGCACGTAGAAGGGGTGCTCCTGGCCCAGCGGCGGCAGGCTCCTGGCCGGCGGCGTGGTCACCAGGCGGTAGAAGGACTGCCACATCACCTCGAAGGACGACAGCGAGCCGCCCAGCGCGCGGTCCATGTGGCGCAGCAGGCCGGCCACGGCGTCGAAGCCCGGCGCCGCCAGCAGCGCGGTGTGGTTGGCCAGCGGCTTCTCGCGCAGGCGCAGCACCAGGCGGGTGATCACCCCCAGGGTGCCTTCGCTGCCGATGAACAGCTGCTTGAGGTCGTAGCCGGTGTTGTTCTTGATCAGCGGGCGCAGGGACGACACCACGGTGCCGTCGGCCAGCACGGCCTCCAGCCCCAGCACCATGTCGCGGGTCATGCCGTAGCGCAGCACGCGGGTGCCGCCGGCGTTGGTGGCGGCGGTGCCGCCCAGGGTGGCGCTGCCGCGCGCGCCCAGGTCCAGCGGGTAGAGCAGGCCCTGGGCCTCCACGGCTTCCTGCAGGGCCTGCAGGGTGACGCCGGCCTGTACGGTGGCGGTGCGTTGTTGCGGGTCGATGGCCTCGATGGCGCGCATGCGCTCCAGCGACAGGATGATCTCGCCGGGCCCGGCGTCGGCGCCGCGTACCAGGCCGGTCAGGCCGCCCTGGGGTACTACCGGCAACTGGCGCTGGTGGCACCAGCGCAACACGGCGGCGACTTCCCCGGTGCTGGCCGGGCGCACCAGGGCCCGCGCCCGCAGGTGGTCGGCGCGCAAGGCGCCGGCCGAACGGCTGGCGAGATCGGCCGCGCAGAGCACGCCGTTGTCGCCGACGATGGCGCGCAGCGCCTCGACTATGGGGTCCATATGCGATCGTCTCCTAGCGGGGAGTGGCTGGCGCGCGGGCGATGTCGTGCCGCGAGGCCTTGAGCTGCGCGCGTTCCTTTTCCACCTGCTCGACGTGGCGCTGGCGCACGTGGCCATAGCCGCGGATCTTCTCCGGCAGCGAGGCCAGGGCGACGGCGGTGTCGAGGTTGCCGGCGTCGAGGCTGGCGATCAGGCCGTCGATCTCCCGCTCGTACTCGGCCAGCAGGCGCAATGCGAGCCGGCGTTCGGCGCTGTTGCGGAAGGGGTCGAGGAGGGTGCCGCGCAGGCCCTTGCAGTGCTTGAGCAGGCCGAAGGCCTTCAGCAGCCAGGGCCCGACTTCCTTCTTGTACGGCTTGCCGTGCTGGTCCAGGCCGCCGAAGGGCCAGGCGCCGACGTTGAAGTGGACCTTGTAGTCGCCCTCGAACACGGCATCGAGTTCTTGCCTGAAGGTGGCGGAAGCATAGAGGCGGGCTACCTCGAACTCGTCCTTGATCGCCAGCAGCTTGAAGTAGTAGCGCGCCACCGCCGTGCTGAAGCGCTCGCCCAGGCCCTGCCCGCGCTCGGCCGCCATGGCGCGGTCCACCAGGGCCTTGTAGCGCCGGGCATAGGCCTTGTTCTGGTACTCGGCCAGGTAGGCCATGGAGCGCTGGACGATGGCCCCGAGGGACATGTCGATGCGCGGCGCGGGGGCGACCGGCTCGCCGGCGCAGGCGGCCCGTTCCACCGCCTGCAGGTCGACTGCCGCGCGGCGGCCCCAGAGGAAGCTGGCCTTGTTGAAGTCGACCTGCACGGCGTTGAGTTCCAGCGCGCGCATGATGGCCGCGTGGGACAGCGGCACGCTGCCCAGCTGCCAGGCCGCGCCGAGCATGAACATGTTGGCGGCGATGCTGTCGCCCATCAGCTGCGCGGCGATGCGCAGGCCCTCCATGGCCAGCAGCTGGCCGTCGCCGCAGCGCTGGCGGATGCGCTCGACCAGCGCGCCGGCATCCATCTTCCAGTCGGGGTTGCGCGCGAAGTCGCTGGTGGGCACCAGGTCGCTCGCCACTATCACCCGCGTGCGGCCGGGGCGCACGCGCAGCAAGGCCTCGTCGCCGGCGGTCACCACCAGGTCGCAGCCCACTATGGTGTCGGCTTCGGCCGTGGCGATGCGTGTGGCATGCAGGCGCTGCGCATCGGCGGCGATGCGCACGTGGGACATCACCGCGCCGTACTTCTGCGCAAGGCCGGTGACGTCCAGCACCGAGACCGCCAGCCCCTCGATGTGCGCGGCCATGCCGAGCACCTGGCCGATGGTGACCACGCCGGTGCCGCCGACGCCGGTGATTAGCAGCGAGAACTCGCCGGCGAGCGCCGGCAGCGCCGGTTCCGCGATGGCCGGGAAGTCCGCCGCGCCCACGCCCGCGGTGCGCGTCTTGCGCAGCTTGCCGCCGTGCACGGTGACGAAGCTCGGACAGAAGCCCTCGACGCAGGAGTAATCCTTGTTGCACGAACTCTGGTTGATCTTGCGCTTGCGCCCGAACGGAGTTTCCAGCGGTTCGATGGACAGGCAGTTGGAGGCCCTGGAGCAGTCGCCGCAGCCCTCGCAGACAGCCGCGTTGATGAAGCTGCGCTTGGCCGGGTCGGCCCACTTGCCGCGCTTGCGCAGGCGCCGGCGCTCGGTGGCGCAGGGCTGGTCGTAGACGATCACCGACACCCCTTCGATCTCGCGGCAGCGCAGCATCACCGCGTCGAGTTCGGTGCGGTGCAGCAGCGGCACGCCGGCCGGCAGGCTGCCGGCGGGGTGCTTGGCCAGGTCGTCGGTCAGCACGAAGATGTGCCGGACGCCCTCGGCCATCAGCTCGGTGACCACCTGCGGCACCGTCAGCTCGCCGTCGATGGGCTGGCCGCCGGTCATGGAGACGAAGCCGTTGAACAGCACCTTGTAGGTCATGTTGGCCTTGGCCGCGATGGCCTGGCGGATGGCCAGGAAGCCGGAATGGAAGTAGGTGCCGTCGCCGATATTGACGAATACGTGCTTTTCCCGGGTGAAGCGGTGCTGGCCGAGCCAGTGCATGCCTTCGCCGCCCATCTGGGCGAACATCGGCGGCGTCTTGATCGGGTCGTGCAGCACGGCCATGGCGTGGCAGCCGATGCCGACCATGGCCCGCGAGCCGTCGGGCACCTGGGTCGAGCGGTTGTGCGGGCAGCCCGAGCAGAAGCCGGGGTTGCGGTTGGGCGAGGCCGGGTCGGGCAGGCCGGGCAGTTTGTTGGTGGCCGGCGGCAGCGCCATGTCGGGCAACCCGGGGTGCAGCTTGCGCAGTTGCCCGTGGATGGCGTGCATGACCTGCGTCGGCGACAGCTCGCCCCAGCCTTGCAGCACCGCCTCGCCATGCTCGGGGGCGAAGGCCTGGGCCGCTTCGTATTTACCGGCCACGCGCGGGTGGTTGGGCAGCGCCAGGTCATAGAGGATGCCCTTGACCTGGTCTTCGAGGATGCCGCGCTTTTCCTCGACCACCAGGATGGCGTCCAGCCCGTCGGCGAATTCGCGGACGAACTGCGGGTCCAGCGGCCAGATCAGCCCGGCCTTGCCGATGCGCAGGCCCAGCTCGCGCTGGCGCGTCTCGTCCAGGCCCATCCCGGCCAGGGCCTGCAGCACGTCCTGGTACGACTTGCCGGCCGACAGCACGCCGAGCCGGGCGCCGGGCACCTCCTGCAACAGGTGGTTGAGGCGGTTGGCGCGGGCATAGGCCACGGCCGCCGGCAGCCGGTGATTGACCAGGCGCTCCTCGCCCATCAGCGGGATGTCGAAGGTGCGGATGTTCAGGCCCTGGGGCCCCAGGTGCGGGGCAACCTGCAGCTCGGGCAGGACGATGCGCGGCGAGTCCGGGCCGACGCGCACCGAGCCGCCGCCCTCGACCACGTCGTTGTGCACCTTGAAGCCCACGGCGCAGCCGCAGAAGCGGCTCATGGCGAAGCCGTGCAGGCCCAGGTCGAGCAGTTCCTGGGTGTTCGACGGGTAGAGGATCGGCAGGCCGGCGGCGATGAAGATCGGGTCGGAGAAATTGATGACCGAGGAGGACTTGACGCCGTGGTCGTCGCCGGCGATGGCCAACACGCCACCGTGCTTGTGGGTGCCGGCGCTGCCCAGGTGGCGCATGGCGTCGGCGCTGCGGTCGGTGCCCGGGCCCTTGCCGTACCAGATGCCGAACACGCCGTCCACGCTCGAGCCGGGCAGCAGGCCGACGTACTGCGAGCCCCACACCGCGGTGATCGCCAGGTCCTCGTTGACCCCCGGCATGAAGTGGATATTGTTGGCCTCCAGGCGCGCCTGCTGGGCCCACAGCTCCATGTCGTAGCGGCCCAGCGGCGAGCCGCGGTAGCCGGAGATGAAGCCGCCGGTGTCCAGGCCCGCGGCCTGGTCGCGCCAGCGCTGCTGCAACGGCAGGCGCGACAGGGCCTGGGTGCCGGTGAGGTAGATCCAGCCCTCGCGGGTTTCGAACTTGTCGTCGAGGCTGACGCTCGGGTGGGACAGAGGGGCGTTCATCACGGTGTCTCCTGCTTATTCTTGTTCTGGCGTCTCTCGCGGAGTACAAGCGGCGGGGCGGGCAGGGCATGCCCGCCGGGCGGCTCATGGCGCCACGACGATCGTTGGAAAATAGTGCGGCGCGATACCGCGGGAGACTGTTAGGTATTTGCAATGCGAGGACGCTGTAGGAGTACTCATGACTACCCCTTCCGAGGTATCGGCAAGCCACCTGCGGACGCTGCTGGGCAACCCCTCGTTCGCCCTGCTGCCGGCGGAGGTGCGCGACGAGGTCCTGGCCCACGGCCGGCAACGCCGGCTGGCGGCCGGGCAGCGGCTGTTCCGCCGCGGCGACAGGGCCGATGGGCTGTACATAGTGCTGGAGGGCTCGCTGCGCCTGAGCGGCACTTCCCGGGATGGGCTGGAGGCGGTGCTGAACTTCTACGAGCCGGGCTGCTGGGTCGGCCTGGTGTCGCTGCTCGATGGCCAGCCGCGCATCCATGATGCCCAGGCGGCCATGCCGTCCCTGGTGCTGCAGCTCACCCCGGCGGACGTCGAAAGCCTGATCGGCCGGCATCCCGCCTTCGCGCGCTTTTTGCTGCACCTGCAGAGTTCGATGCTGCGCGCGTTGCTGGTCGGCTTCGAGGCCTTTTCCACCCAGTCGCTGGAACAGCGCCTGGCCAGCCGCCTGCTGGCGCTGGCCGCGGCCTTCGGCTCGGCCAACGCCGATGGCGGGCTGGCCATCGAGCTGCGCCTGTCCCAGGAGACCCTGGCGCTGCTGCTGGGCAGCACCCGCCAGCGGGTCAGCCAGTTGCTGAAGAAGTGGGGCCAGGACGGCATTATCGAGCAGAAGTACGGCTGCATCGTGGTGCTCGACCGGGGCCGGCTGGAGGCGCTGGCCCGGGAATGAGGCTTCAGCCTTCCTGGCACTCCTGCCAGCGCTTGCGCGCGCGCAGGTAGGCGGCGGTGTCGGCGTAGCCGAGGCGGGCGGCGATGCGTTCGCGGTCCAGGCCCTGCAGCTCCAGGTACTGCTCAAGCTCCGTGCGCACCGCGGCCAGCACCTGGCGGTAGCCCAGGTCCTGCTCCAGCAGGCGCCGGCGCAGGGTGCGCGGGGTCATGTGCAGCGCCGCGGCGGCGCTCTCCAGGCTGGGCGCGGCGCCGCTTTCCAGCTCGCCGCGGATGTGCCGCGCCACCCGCGCGGCGGCCCCGCTGAACTGCTGCAGGCGCGCCAGGCGCTGTTCCAGGCCGCTGACGATCAGCTCCACCAGCACCGGGTGGTGGCCGCGCATCGGCACCTCCAGCACGCGACTGTCGAAGACCAGGCGGGTGCGTTCGCAACCGAACTGCAGGTTCGGCCCGAACCACTCCCGGTACTGCGCATGGTAGGGCGGCCGCGGGTAGGCGAACTCGGCGCGTAGCGGCAGCACGGGTTCGATGCAGCCTTCGCGCATCTGCGTCATGGTCATGGCCAGGGCATGTTCGCTGTAGTGCCGGCGCAGGCGCTCCGAGGCCTCTATCTGCACCTCCAGCGCCACCTCGCCTGCGGCTTCGACGATGCGCAGGCGATCGAGGTCCGAGCCCAGGTGGGCGAAGCGCTGCCAGTAGCGCAGGGCCTCGCCGACGTTGGCGCAGCACAGCGTCAGGGGCACCAGCACGAAACGCTCCCTGGGCAGGAAATGGCTGAACAGGTGCAGGCCGACGGCCGGATCGATGTGCGCCGCGCGTTGCCATAGCTGCTCCAGTTGCGTCCGGTCGAATTCCTCGGCTTCGCTGTGCTCGCTGAGGAAGCGCGCCAGCACCCGGCCCATGGCGCCGCGGTGCCGCGGCTGGACCGGCGTGGCCACTTTGGTTCGGTTTTTGTCCTCTTCGGGCATGTTCGCCAGCGTCCTCTTGCCGTTTCATGTGACCGTTCGAGCGTGCTGTCTCGCCCTGCCGATCGATGACCAGCCACGCCTGCCGTTGATGATAAACCGAGAACGAGAAACATGATCCTTACCTGTCTGCCTCGCTTCGCCGCGACATTAGCCGCGCCGCTGCTGCTCCTTGGTCTGTCGATATTGGGCGGCGCCGCCCAGGCGGCGGAAAAACCCAACATCGTGGTGATCTTCGGTGACGACATCGGCATGTGGAACCTCAGCGCCTACAGCCGTGGCGCCATGGGCTATCGCACGCCGAACATCGACAGCATCGCCAAGGCCGGCGCCATCTTCAGCGACCACTACGCCCAGCCCAGCTGCACCGCCGGGCGCGCCGCCTTCATCACCGGCCAGCTGCCGATCCGCTCGGGCATGACCACCGTCAGCCAGCCGGGCGGGCTGCTGGGCCTCAAGCCGCAGACCGTGACCCTGGCCGAGGTGCTCAAGACCCAGGGCTACACCAGTGGCCAGTTCGGCAAGAACCACCTGGGCGACCGCAACGAGTACCTGCCGACGGTGCACGGCTTCGACGAGTTCTTCGGCAACCTCTACCACCTCAACACCGAGGAGGAGCCGGAGGACATCGACTACCCGACCGACCCCAACTTCAAGAAGCGTTACGGCCCGCGCGGCGTGCTGCACTGCTATGCCACCGACAGCGAGACGCCCGGCGAGGACCCGCGCTTCGGCAAGTGGGGCAGGCAGCGCTGCGAGGATACCGGCGCGCTGACGCGCAAGCGCATGGAAACCGTGGACCAGGAGCTGATCCAGGCCTCCTTCAAGTTCATGGACAAGGCCGTGGCGCAGAAGAAGCCGTTCTTCGCCTGGATCAACACCACGCGCATGCACGTCTTCACCCACACGCCGAACCAGTACCTGGAGCGCTGCAAGCAGTTCACCAGCGGCGAGGACGAACACTGCGCCGGCATGCTGCAGCACGACGAGGACGTCGGCACGGTGCTGAAGAAGCTCGACGACCTGGGCATCGCCGACAACACCATCGTCATCTACTCCACCGACAACGGCCCGGAGCACGAGACCTACCCGTTCGGCGGCACCAGCCCCTACCGCAGCACCAAGATGACCACCTGGGAAGGCGGCGTGCGCGTGCCGATGATGGTGCGCTGGCCGGGGCACATCCCGGCGGGCGAGGAGCTCAATGGCATCCAGTCCCACGAGGACCTGTTCACCACCCTGGCGTCGGCCGCCGGCATGCCCGACGTGCGCGAGCGCCTGGCCAAGGGCGACGACCTGGGCACCGGCGTGGTGAAGAAGAACTACATCGACGGCCTCGACAACCTGGCCTACTGGGAAGGCAAGACCGACCAGTCGGCGCGCCACGAGATCTTCTACTACGCCGAGAGCCGCCTGCAGGCCGTGCGCCTGGACCAGTGGAAGGCGCACTTCTACACCCGCGACGGCTACTACGGCAGCACCAAGACCCTGGAGATGCCCTGGCTGTTCAACATCCGCCAGGACCCCTTCGAGAGCTACGACCAGGCGCCCGGCCCGCGCGCCAACCTGCTGCAGAAGAAGACCTACGTGTTCAACCGCATGACCGACGCCATAGTCGCGCACCTGAAGACCTTCAAGGACTTCCCGCCGGCGCAGAAGGGCGTGTCGCTGAGCTTCGACCAGCTCAAGGAACAGATCACCAAGTCCGCCGAGAAATGATCTTGCCGGGCGGCCGCGAGCGGTCGCCCGACATACCCGTGCGCCAGCGCGCGCGCATAACAACAAGATTGGAGTTCTACCCCGATGAGTCAGCTCAGCCCCGCCGCCATGCAAGTCTTCGCTGCCATGCAGAACGCTCCGGTGGTGTCCCGTGACCACGCCCGCGAAGCGATCCTGCTGCTGGAAGACGACCTGCCCTGGGTCGCCCTGCCCGACGGTTCCACCATCCAGCTGCTGCACGTGGACCTGAACCAGAACCTGTGGATCAACCGCACCCGCATGAAGCCGGGCTTCGGCGTCGACACCCACTACCACACCGGCCCGGTGTTCGCCGTCACCCTGCAGGGCGAGTGGTTCTACCGCGAATACCCGGACAAGGTGAACAAGGCCGGTTCCTACCTCTACGAGCCGGCGCATTCGCTGCACACCCTGTGCGTGGCCGAAGACGCCAGCGAGATCGCCGACGTCTGGTTCGCCATCTTCGGCAGCAACGTCGACATCGACGAGAAGGGCGACGTCATCCGCATCCTCGACGCCAAGACCGCCCTGGCCGTCTACCGCGCGCTGTGCGCGGCCGAAGGCAAGAGCTGCGACAAGCTGATCGTGCTCGGTGAGTGAGATGAGCCGGTTGCAGAGCGCATTCGTCACCGGCGCCGGCGGCTTCATCGGCCGCCACCTGGTGCGCCAGCTGCTGGCCGAGCAGGTGGCCGTGGTCGCCCTGATGATGCCCGGCGAACCTGTGCCGGCAGAGTGGGGCGACAGGGTCCGCATCGTGGTCGGCGACGTGCGCCGGCTGCTCGAACTGCGCGAGCAGATCGGCCCGGTGGACGCCATCTTCCACCTGGCCGCGGTGGTCAGCGACTGGGGCAGCACCCAGTCCCACGTGGAAGTGACCGTCAAGGGCACCGAGCACGCCATCGAACTGGCCCTGGGCTGGGACGCGCACTTCGTGGTGACCACCAGCGTCTGCGCCTTCGCCAGCGCCCTGGCCAAGGGCCGGCTGAGCGAGGGCAGCCCGGTCGGCGTGCCGTCGTCGGCCTATGAGTTCTGCAAGCAGGAACAGGAGCGCGTCACCCGCGAGGGCGTGGCGCGCGGGCTCAAGGGCACCATCGTGCGGCCGGCCAACGTCTTCGGCGTCGGCAGCATGCCCTGGGTGAACTCTTTGGTGCAGGTGATGCGCGAAGGCGCGCCCTGCCTGCTGGGCTCCGGCGACTGGGACGCCGGGCTGGTGCACGTGAACAACCTGGTGGCGCTGCTGATCGCCGCCGCGCGCTCGGAGTACGTGCATGGCGATGTGTTCATCGCCGCCGACGGCTTCGGCGTGACCTGGAAGACCTACCTGGAGGCCCTGGCCAAGGCCGCGCAGACGCCGCCGCCGAAAAGCCTGCCGAACTGGCTGGCGCGCTTCATGGCCAGCGCCCTGGAGTGGTGGGGGCATCTGCGCAAGCAGACGCAGCGTCCGCACCTGACGCGGCAGACCTTCCGCCTGATGGGCGGGCCCAACGAGTTCGCCATCGACAAGGCCCGGCGCCTGCTCGGCTACCGGCCGCCGGTGAGCTTCGAGGCGGCCATGGCGGAGCTGACCGAGCATTTCCGCACACAGCGCCAGGCGTCGGCAGGCGCCGCCGGTGCAACAGCAGGACTGGAGAGCCAGGCATGAGTCAGTGGACCCACGGCACGCCGCGCGTCGCCTTCATTTCCGGCGCCGGCAGCGGCATCGGCCTGCAGATCGCCAAGGCCCTGGTGGGCGAGGGCACCAGCGTGGCGCTGTTCGACCTGCGGGTGGACGAGAACGTGCTCGCCGAGCTGCGCGGCCTGTGCCGGCAGCCGCAGCAGAAGGTCGAGGCCTTCATCGTCGACATCACCCGCGCCGCCGAGGTGGACGCGGCGGTGGATGCCGCCGCGACCAAGTTGGGCGCGCCGGACTTCGCCTTCAATTCCGCCGGCATCCTGCGCACCGCGCTGTTCACCGAGCTGCCGGCGGAAACCTTCGAGCTGGTGGTGCGTATCAACCTGATCGGCAGCCGCAACTTCGCCGCCGGCGTGCTGCGCTACATGCAGCGGGGCAGCCACCTGGTGCTGGTGGCCTCGCTGTCGGGAGTCATCGGCGGCTACACCCAGGCCGCCTACTGCGCCTCCAAGTTCGGCGTGGTGGGCCTGGCCGAGGTCCTGCGCCTGGAGCAGAAGCCGCGCGGCATCGACGTCTCCGTGGTGTGCCCCGGCGAGATCGCCACGCCCCTGCTGAGCTACGAGCGCCAGCACGGCAGCAAGGTCACCGAGGCGCTCAACGCCACCGCCGGTGTGCTGACGGTGGAGGAGGCCGTGGCCGGCATCCTCGCCGGGCTGCGCAAGCGCGAATTCATGATCACCCCGGGGTTCCGCGCCCGGCTGCTGCGCGGCATGGCGCGCAAGACCAGCGCGCTGCTGCGCTGGATCACCGACCAGACCCTCGCCAAGGCCCTGCAGGCCGAGCGGTAACGGGGTTGCCGTCCGTCCGGCGGGTGGCAACTCGGATTTTCCTTCAGGAGGAGTTCGGAGCATGCGCGTCCATCGAAAAGAACTTCTGATCACCGCAAGCCTGATCCTGGCCGTCGTCCTCGGTCTGGCTGCACAGGTTTTCATCACTTCTCCGGAGGGCGATCTGCTGTTCCTTGGGGCCGTGCCGGCGACCCCCGGAGCTGGTGGAGCCCCGGTACTGGCGATGGGCAGCCACCTGCTGCCATGACGGATGCCGTACTGCATGCGCCGTGAGTCCTTGTTGCTGGCCGGCTGCCTGCTGTTCGGCGCCGGCCAGGGCTGGGCGGTGGAGAACGGCGCCGGTTTCTACCTGCTCGGTTCCCGCGGCCCCATGGCCGGGGTACTGCCGCCGCCGGGGCTGTACCTGCAGAACGACTTCTACCGCTACAGCGGCAGCGCCGGGGCGAGCCGGGACTTCCCCCTCAACGGCAAGGTGGTGGCCGGCATCGATGTGGAAACCTGGCTGGCAATGCCGACGCTGCTCTGGTCCACTTCCGCGCAGTTGCTCGGCGGCAACCTGGGGCTGTCCTGGAGCCAGCCCCTGGGCGGGCCCGGCCTCGACGTCGACGCCGAGCTGACCGGGCCCCAGGGCGGGCGCTTCGCCAGCGACGTGCACGCCTCCAACTACACCTACGGCGACCCGGTGCTGGCGGCCTTCCTCGGCTGGCACCGCGGCAACTTCCACTGGCAGGGCGGGGTGTCGCTGAACGTGCCGGCCGGCGACTACGACGACCAGGCCCTGGCCAACCTCGCCTTCCACCACTGGGGCGCCGACCCCTTCGCCGCGCTGACCTGGTTCGACCCGGCCATCGGCCTGGACCTGTCCGTCGCCGCCGGCGTGACCTTCAACGCCGCCAACCCCGCCACCGACTACCGCAGCGGCAACGAGGCGCACCTGGAGTGGGCCGCCGAGCAGCACTTCGGCCCACGCTTCTCCGCCGGCCTGGTCGGCTACCACTACCGCCAGCTGACTGGCGACAGCGGCCGCGGCGCCAGTCTCGGGCCTTTCCGGGGCCGCGCCCGGGCCCTGGGCGCGACCCTGGCCTGGAACTTCCCCGGCGCGCGGCCCTGGTCGCTGCGCCTGAAGGCCTACAAGGAGCAGGGCACCTACAACCGCCTGGAAGGCCACGCCGCCTACCTGACGCTTTCCGTGCCCCTGGCTTCGTTCTGACGCACGGGCGGGGGCCGCACCAGTTCCAACCCAGAGCAAGGAATTCATGATGAAAGCCACACGCACGATGCTGTCCGCGCTGAGCGTGGCCGTCGCCCTGGCCGCCGGCCACTGCCTGGCCGCGCCGAGCTATGCCGACCCGCAGGTCAGCCTGGTGATGACGCCGCAGAAGGTCGCCCAGGCCCAGGAGATCGACGCCTACAACCTGGGGGTGATGGCCTACACCTGGGGCTACCCGCTGGTGCGCCTGGAGCGGATCCTGCGCGAGTACATCGACGTGCCGGCGAACAAGCCGCCGACCAGCTACCGCGGGCCGCTGAACCAGATCGGCTGGGCCACGGCGCTGTCCACCCCGGCGGACAAGGACATGCCCACCGCCAACAACGACACCCTGTACATGAGCGCGGTGGTCAAGCTGGACGAGCCCTACGTGCTGAGCGTGCCGGACACCGCCGACCGCTACTACGTGATCAACGTCTTCGACATGTACCACGACCTGGAGCACTACATCGGCCGTCGCGCCACCGGCACCCAGGCCGGGCGCTTCGCCCTGGTGCCGCCGGGCTGGGAGGGCAGCCTGCCGGCAGGCGTCAAGGCGCTGCCGGTGAGCACCGACAAGGTCTGGCTGTGGGGCCGCGTGCACATCCGCCAGGGCGAGGACCTGGCGCCGGTGCTGGCGCTGCAGAAGCAGTTCGACCTGCGCCCGCTGAGCCAGCTGGGCAAGGCCGGCTACGTGCCGGCGAAGCAAAGCCTGCCGGCGCTGCCGTCGATCGATGGCGACGAGCTGGGCTTCTTCACCCACCTGGGCTACGCCATGCAGCACAACCGCATGAAGACCGTGGACCAGGCGCTGGTGGGGCAACTGGCGCGCATCGGCCTCACCCCCGAGCACGGCTTCGACCGCAGCAAGCTGACCGCCGACCAGTTGCGCGGGCTCAAGCGCGCCCTGGCCGACGGCCAGTTGGTGGCGGGCAAGGCCACCATGACTTCCACCGTGCTGCGCAATGGCTGGAACGTGGCCCTGGTCAAGGCGTTCGGCTACGACTACCCGGGCCGCTCGGTCATGGCCGGCGCCTACCTGGGCGGCAACCTGGCGGAGGAGGCGGTCTACCCGATCCGCTTCACCGACGAGCAGGGCAAGCCGCTCAACGGCGAGAACCCGTACCGCCTGACCTTCGCCAAGGCGCCGCCGGTGGGGGCGTTCTGGTCGCTGACGATCTACAACGCCGGCGACAAGATGCTGGTGGACAACCCCATCGGCCGCTACAAGGTCGGCTCGGACACCCCGGGCCTGCAGGTCGCGGCGGACGGCTCGATCAGCATCCCCATCCAGCACGCCCAGCCGGCCGGCGCAGGCAAGGCCAACTGGCTACCGGCGCCCAAGGGCGACTTCTACCTGCTGCTGCGTCTGTACCAGCCGGACGCCAGCATCCTCGATGGCAGCTACGCGCTGCCGCAGGTGACCCGCGCCCGCTAGCGGCGCGGCGGATCGCGGACGGAGTCCGCTCCTACAAAGAGGAATGCCGTGCTTCACGGCGGCCTGTAGGCGCGGGCCCTGCCCGCGATTTCGCGCGCAGGGCGCGCTCCTACAACGGAATGGCGTGGGTGGGGTTGCGTAGGAGCGGATCTCATCCGCGAACCGCGCCGGATCGTCCGGCTATCGCGGACAAGGTCCGCTCCTACCGCATGAGCGAGCATGGCTTTCGTAGGATGGTGTTGAGCGAAGCGATACCCATCACCGCAACCGCATGGGTTTCGCCAAGGCTCAACCCATTCTACGAAAAGCGTCTCGGCGCGGCCGGCAAGACAGTTGCTCCTACGAAGAGCACTGGAGGCGCCATGGTTCGGGTGGCCCGGGCTACAAAAAAAATGGCGACCCGAAGGTCGCCCAAAACCACAGGTGCTGCTGCTCAGCGAACCCCGTCGCTGCGCAGGGCAGCCGGGGTGAATTTGGCGGCGGAGGAGGGCTCGCCGAAGCGGATCCAGCTCTTCTCCTGGTTCATCATGCCGCTGACCGCGTAACGGCCGGAGATCAGGTCATACAGGGATTCCAGGGCGTACCAGGGCACCTGCTGCTTGTAGTCCTGGGTCAGCATGGCCTCGCCTACGCGCCACAGCTGGCCGCGGCCGTCGTACTGGTCGGACAG
Source organism: Pseudomonas sp. ADPe (assembly GCF_014843515.1). NCBI lineage: Bacteria > Pseudomonadati > Pseudomonadota > Gammaproteobacteria > Pseudomonadales > Pseudomonadaceae > Pseudomonas > Pseudomonas sp. ADPe. Next base: position 6,863,665 of record NZ_CP062122.1, on the reverse strand, counting down.
GGCGATGCTCCAGGAGTCTTCGTCGACGTAGAAGCGGCGCTTGGCGTAGATGTGCCGCTCGCCCTGCTTCAGGTTGGCTTCCACCACCCAGACGCGGTGCAGCTCGTAGCGCGCCAGGTCCTGGTTGATGTGGCCGGCCTTGAGGATCTCGTCGTACTTGTGCTTCGGCGAGGCCAGCTCGTAGTTGTTGTAGGGGATGTAGATTTCCTTCTTGCCCACCAGCTTCCAGTCGTAGCGGTTGGGCGCGCCGTTGTACATGTCCAGGCCGTCGGAGGTGCGCAGGCCGTCCACCTCGGTGGTCGGGCTGTCGTAGGCCACCTGCGGGGCGCGGCGCACGCGGCGCTGGCCGGCGTTGTACTGCCAGGCCATGCGCGGTTCCTTCACCTGGTCCAGGGAGTCGTGCACCAGCAGCACGTTGCCGGCCAGGCGTGCCGGCTCGGTGACCCGCGACTTGTAGTAGTACAGGAGGTTTTCCGCGTCCTTGGGATCCAGGTCGGCCATGCCCTTGGGCACCGCCAGGTCTTCCTCGTAGCGGATGGCGGTGAAGCTGCCGTTGGTCTGCGGCGCGGCGGTGACCGAGGCGCGCAGGATGTTCACGCCGCGGAAGCGGGTGATGTGGTTCCACACCACTTCCAGGCCGTCCTTGGGAATCGGGAAGGCCACCCAGCGGCTGTCGGCGAAACCCTGCAGGCCGTTGCCGCCCTGCACCAGGCTGGTCTTCAGCGCGCTGGTCTTGGCCGCCTGGTAGATGAAGTCCGGGACCACGGTGCTGCGGTGGCTCGGGTAGACGTTCATCTTGTAGTCGGGGTAGCGCTTGAACATCGCCAGCTGGCCTTCGGACAGCTTGGCCTTGTACTGCTCGACGTTCTGCGCGGTGATGGTGAACAGCGGCTTCTCGCCGGCGAAGGGGTTGCCGGGGAAGCCCTTGGCATCCACCGCGGCGGCGTTCTGCGCCAGGCCGCCGGTCCAGGCCGGGATGCTGCCGTCGGCGTTGCCGGCCTTCTCCGCGCCCAGCGGGGTGAGGCTGGTGCCCAGCTTGGCGGCTTCGTCCGGCGACACCGCGGCCAGCACGCTGCCGGCCAGCAGGGACAGGGTGAATGCGCCGATCACTCGTAGTGCTTTGTTCATCGTTGAGTCCTCGCGGATCAGAAGTTCACGCCGACACTGAACGCGAGGAAATCGCGGTCGATCAGGGTGTTGTAGTCGCCGCCGAAGAAGTTGGTGTACGACAGGCTGGCGGTGTAGGTGTTGCGGTAGTCGGCATCCAGGCCGAGGCTGATGGCCTTGGCGCCTTCGTTGAAGGTCGGGCCGTAGCCTTCCACGTCGTGGGACCAGGCGATGTTCGGCTTCAGGTTGATGCCGGCGATGGCGTTGCCGTAGTCGAGGATGCCGCGGGCGCGGTAGCCCCAGGAGGTGTTGGTGTAGAAGCCGTGGGTGTTGCCCGGCGCCCACTGGCCGTACTCGGGGGAGCGGCCGTAGCGCATGGAACTGGTGGGTTCCAGGTCGCTCAGCTGGGTCAGGCCCAGTTCGCCCACCAGGGTCAGGCGGTCGGCGCCCATCACCTGTTCGAAGAAGTGGGTGAAGGTGGTCTGCACCTGGGTCATCGGCTTGCGTTCGTAGCCGCGGTTGATGCCGCCGGGCACGTTGGGCATGGTCGGCGAGCTGGTCGCCGCGATCGGGTTGAGCACCGCCAGGGAGACGTCCGGGGTGTTGATCTGCAGCGGCATGTTCGGCCGGTAGCTGATCTCGCCGTTCCAGGCGGTGCCGGTGGGCAGGCTGGTGGCGAAGCTCAGGCCGTAGAGGCGGATGTCCTCGGGGTACTCGATGAAGTAGTTGCTGTTGCCCAGCACGGTGCTCAGGGCCATGCCCTGGACCACCGAGGAGCAACCCGGGCGGCCACCGCAGGCGGCGCCGGTGGCGGCCAGGATGCGCCCCAGCGAGGCCAGGGTGGCGCCGTTGGCGGTCTGGCTGCTGTAGTAGGGGTTGCGGCTGTGGTAGTTCATGGCGTAGGCGCCGTACTCGACGTCGTCGGTCATCCAGCGCAGGGCCAGGCCCCACTGGCCGCTGTCGCCCGGCTCGCGGTCGCCGCTGCGCGGCAGGATCACCCCTTCGTCGTTGGCGATGAAGCCCTGGCCTGCGGCCGCGGCGATGGGCTCGAACTGCGCCATCAGCGAGCCGAAGCCGGGCGCGGCGTTGTTGGCGTTGTTCAGGTTGCAGCCGTGGGGGACCACGTCGGTGCCGAAGAAGGTGCCGCAGTTGTCCAGTACCGTCTTCTCCCACTTGAGCTGGTAGAAGCCCTCGACGGACAGGCTGTCGGTCACGCTCTGCGACAGGTAGAACATGTTCACCGGCAGCAGCGCTTCCTTGATCTCGGCGCCGGGGCGGCGGATGGCGGAAACGTCGATGGGGTTGATGCTGTTGATGCTGTTGGGGATGAAGGTGCTCTCGCCCCAGCTCACCACCTGCTTGCCCAGGCGCACGCTGCCCGGCAGGTTCTTGATGTCGTAGTTGTGGTAGACGAAGGCATCGAGCAGCTGCGCGCCGGAGGAGCGGGCGCCCTTGTCGCGGCCGTCGTCGCTGATGTCCTTGAACGGCCGGCTCTCGTCCTTGAGCTCGAAGTCGTACCAGTACTTGCCGCGCACGAACAGGCCGGTGTCGCCGTATTTCAGCTCCAGGTCGTGGATGCCCTTGAACAGCTTGGAGAAGGTCTCGCCCTTCTCGAAGTTCACGCGGCCGTCGTCGGTGGTGTGGGTGGCGATGTTGCCGCCGTTGTTGTAGCCGATGAAGTCCTGGTGGGGGCTCTGGGTGCTCCAGCTGGCGCCCAGGGACAGGGAGGAATCGAACTGCCCCTCGATCTCGCCGATGTTGAAGTTGACCGCCTTGGCAGGGGCGGCCACGCCCAGGGCGACGGCCAGCGCGAGCAGCTGCGGTTGGAAGAATCCAGGTCTTGTTATTGTTCTCATGAAACGCTCCAGTGCAGGGGGTGGAAGACTGCAGGCACAAGCTATGTGGAGCGCCGGGGGCGGATAAGCGCGCGAAAGTACGAGTGGCGCATCGGAAGAAGGTATGAGTCGTGCTGTGGCGCGGGTTCCAGCGGGGTCCAGCAATACGCTGAATGGTCCTTCATTCACTGGCTCGGTGAGATGTGGGAGTTGTCTGAAGGAATTTCGCGGGGCAACGCGCGCACCGGGCCAGGGCCCGGTGCGTCAGGAGGTCGGAAGGGCGCCCGCGGGCGCGCGGATCAGATGAGGTAGCCGCCGTCCACCGCCAGGCTGATGCCGGTGGTGTAGCTGGAGGCGTCGCTGGTCAGGTAGAGCACGGCGCCGGCCATTTCCTCGGGGTTGGCCACGCGCTTGAGCGGCACCCGCTGCAGGATGCCGTCGAGCACCGCCTGGTTCTGCACCAGGGCGGCGGCGAACTTGGTGTCGGTGGGCCCCGGCAGCAGCGCGTTGCAGCGGATGCCGAAGGGCGCGCATTCCTTGGCGAAGACCTTGGTCATGCTGATCACCGCGGCCTTGGTCACCGAGTAGATGCCCTGCAGCTCGCCGGGGCTGATGCCGTTCACCGAGGCGACGTTGACGATGCTGCCGCCGCCTTGCGCCTGCATCAGCTTGCCGGCTTCCACCGACATGTAGAAGTAGCCGCGGATGTTCACGTCCACGGTCTTCTGGAAGGCGGCGACGTCGGTGTCCAGCACGTTGCCGTACTGTGGGTTGGTGGCGGCGTTGTTGACCAGGATGTCGAGGCGCCCGAAGCGTTCGCGGATCCAGGCGAAGGTGGCCTGGATCTGCTCCGGCTCGCCGATGTGGCAGGCCACGGCGCTGGCCTTGCCGCCGGCGGCCTGGATGGCCTCGGCCACCGCCTGGCAGCCCTCCAGCCGGCGGCTGGATACGATGACCTGGGCGCCCTGGCGGGCCAGCAGGTGGGCGATGGCTTCGCCGATGCCGCGGCTGGCGCCGGAAACGAAGGCGACCTTGCCGCTGAGGTCGAAGGGGGCGGGTGTGGACATGGGCTGCTCCGGGAACGGTTGCGAAAGGGGCCGGCCACCGCCCCCGGTCGGATCAGGAGGCGCGTCTAGGGGCGGGGCCGGCCAGGCGAGGATAGGCAGCGGGGCGGTGGGGCGATATCGCCCGGAAGTGCGATCAGGATGATGAATGGGGATGATGGGGCCGGCGCGTGGCGAGCCGGCCCCGGGTGACGCCTCAGGCCTGTTCGCGGGCCGGCAGCATGGCGCGCAGCACGCCGTCGCGGCGCACGTGGTGGTGCCAGATGGCCGCGGCGGCGTGGCCGAGGATGAGGGCGAAGAGCAGGTACTGGGCGGTGACGTGGAAGGCCTTGGCCGCCTCGCGCGCGGCATCGGACAGCGGCAGCGGCGGGATTTCCACGAGCCAGAACAGGTTCACCGGGCGCTTGCCGAACAGCAGGCCGGTGAGCGGCATGAGGATCAGCAGCGCATAGAGCAGGGCATGGCCGGCCTTGGCGGCCAGCAGCTTGAGGCGCTCGTCGGCCGGCAGCAGCTGCGGCGCGCCATGGCGGGCGCGGACCAGCAGGCGGGTGACGGTCAGGGCCAGGACGGTCAGGCCCAGGGACTTGTGCAGGGTGAACACCCCGCCGACGCCGCCGAGCAGGCCGGCGAACAGGTCCTTGCCGTAGGGCAGGGCGATGATGGCCAGCACCAGGAGGGCGCTGAGCCAGTGCAGGGTGATCTGGGCGGGGGTGTAGCGGGCTTGGGTCACGGGGGTTCCTCTTTGCGGACGCCGGCCTTGCCGACGGGGCTTGGGGCGGGTCGTTTTTTCGTGGGAGCCGGGGAGGGTAACCGAAGGGGCTGGCTGTTATGGGGAGGAAGGCGTTGCAATTTGTTGTGGGGGGGTGAGAGCGCCCTCTCCCCAGCCCTCTCCCGCAAGCGGGAGAGGGAGCCGTTCGGAGCGGTCGGATAGTTCAGCGTCAACCGGCAAGTGCGTAGGGCGCATAACCGTTCGCGGTTATCCTCCGCATCTCGGCGCGGGGCAGGACAGTTGCGCCTACGCCGCCCAACCCACGCCATTCCAATGCAGGAGCGCGCCCTGCGCGCGAAGTCGCGGGCAGGGCCCGCTTACCTTCCAGGAAGCACGGCTTTTCGTAGGATGGTGTTGAGCGAAGCGATACCCATCATCACGACCGCATGGGTTTCGCCAAGGCTCAACCCATCCTACGAAGAGCGCCTCGGCGCAGCTCCCATGCAGGAGCGCGCCCTGCGCGCGAAATCGCGGGAGCGCTAGAACCCACTCTCGCGCATGAACACCGCCGCCAGGTGCATCAACCCATCGGCCAGCAGGCTGCGGCGCTGGCCTTCGATCTGCAGGTGGCCGCGGGTTTCGTGGAGGTTCGGTGGGGCTTCGTCCAGTTGCACCAGCACGTGGAACAGCGGGCTGCTGGGCACCAGTTGGTCGCCGTGGGGTTGCACCGCCAGGGGGCCGCCGTGGCGGGAGGCCAGGGCCGGTTGGCCCAGCTGGCCGATGCGCGTGGTGCCTATCTGCAGGACCTTGCCGGTGATCGCCCGGGGCACGCCTTCGGGGTAGAAGCGCACCGCGCTGCCTTCGCCCAGACGCTGGATTTCGTCGGGGCCGACGTAGGCGTCCACCTGCCAGCTGCGTGGGTCGATGAGTACGCCCAGGGGCTCGCGGGTGCCTATCCATTGGCCGCCGCGCCAGTCCGGGTTCAGGTCCAGCCACTGGCCGGCGAAGGGCGCCTGCAGGTTCAGCCGGGCGATTTCCGAGCGGGCGGCGCGGGCTTCCTGGAATTGCACGCCGTAGCGCTGGCGGGTGGCGGCTTCCTCGGCCAGGCCGGCGGGGTCGGCCAGCAGGCCGGCCAGGCGGGCGCGGTAGCCTTGCATGCTGGCTTCGTTGCCGGCCAGGCGGATGGTGATGTCCGGCTGGTCGAGCACCACCAGCGTTTGCCCGGCCTGCACCGGGCCGGCCTTGCGCACTTGCTGCAGCAGCGCCGGGAAGGGCGCGTAGAGGCGCACCTGGTGCTCGGCGCGGGCCAGGCCCACGGCGTGGATCTGGCTGCGCCAGGGCACCGCGACCAGCAGCAGGACGGCCGCCAGCAGGAGGAGGAAGAGATGGCGGCGGCCGCGGCGCACTTCGCCGCGGTGCTGCCACCAGTGTTTCAGTTCGCGCCAGATCGGCTGCACGATGAACCAGGAGATTTCCACGGCGAAGAGAAAGATCCCGAGCAGTTTGAAGAAGAACAGGTAGACGGTCACCGCGATGCCCAGGAACAGCACCAGGCGGTACACCCAGGTGATCATGGCGAAGGCCACCAGCAGGCGCCGCTGGCGCGCCGGGAAGGGTTCCGGCCAGGCTTCGTCGAGCCCCAGCAGGTTGCGCCGCAGGGTGACCTTGGCCAGGGCCGTGGCGCGTTCGTGCAGGTTGGGGAAGTCGAGCAGGTCGGAGAGGATGAAGTAGCCGTCGAAGCGCATGAAGGGGCTGGCGTTCAGCGCCAGGGACAGCGCCCAACTGGTGGTGGCCAGGTAGAGCAGGGCGTTGCGCAGCGGGCCTGGGTCGCTCAGCGCCCAGCCCAGGGTGGCCAGCCCGGCCAGGCCCAGCTCGGTGAGGATGCCGGCGCTGGCGATGGCCAGGCGTTGTTTCGAGCTGCGCAGCTTCCAGCTTTCGCCGGTGTCGGTGTAGAGCATCGGCCACATCACCACGAAGGCGATGCCCATGTGCGCCACCTTCAGCCCCAGGCGCGTGGCCACCAGGGCGTGGCCCAGTTCGTGGAGGGTCTTGGCCACCACCAGGGCCAGGGCGAAGCTGAGCAGGCCCTCGGTGGAGAAGGATTCCACCACGTCGTGGCGGAAGGTGTCCCACTGGTGCGCCACCAGGACGATGCCGAGCAGGCCCAGGCCCACCACCAGCACGCCCATGAAGGGGTGGAACAGCCAGCCCAGGGCGCCGGCCAGGCGCCGCAGGTGGCGTTGCGGGTGCAGCAGCGGGATGCGGAAGAACAGGTAGTGGTGCAGCCACCATTTCCAGGTCAGGAACTGGTTGCCCTCGCTGGCCTCGCGCAGGCGTTCCAGGGCCTGGGCGCCGGGGCGCACCAACTGGTGGCGTTCGAGGAAGGCGCGAAAGCCCAGCACCTGCTCGACGTCGGGCTTGAGCGCGGTCTGCTCGGCGATGTCTTCGGCGATGCGCCGCGGCGTCTGCTCCCAGCGCAGCAGGCATTCGAACTCCAGCCAGCCGATGCGGAAGAAGCGGTTGGTGACGTTGTCGTGGATCACCCAGGCCGGCTCGCCGTCGGCATTGCTGCCGGCCTCGGCGATGTCGAGGTCGTCGCGCAGCGGCGGCGTGGGCAGGTCTTCGGCGGCGGCGTCCATCACCAGCCGGTCCAGGCGCGGGCGGCGGCCAGCGGCCGGCGCAGCAGGTAGTAGCCCAGCGGCACGCGCTCGCCGTAGAGTTTGGCGGTGCCGTGCAGGCCCAGGCGGGCGTGGGCCGGGGCGCCCTCGACGCTGGCCAGCAGGCGGTAGGAGGCCACGCCGTCGTCGCCCGGGCGCGCTTCGTAGCTGGTCTCGAGGATTTCCCCGTGCAGCGGCGAGAGCGGGTAGGCGGTGAGGAACAGGGTGACCGGCGCGCCGCTGTCCAGGGCGATGGCGTCGGCCACCGGCAGCTGGATGCGCATGCCCGGCTGGCTGGGGTCGGCGACCTGGAGGATGCGCTCGCCGGTGACCACCGGCTTGCCCAGCCAGTCGTTGGGGTCGCTGTACACCGCCACCCCGGCGCGCGGCGAGAGCACCGTGGTGCGCGCCAGCTGCGCCTGCACCGCGGCCAGTTCGGCGCGGCGTTGCCGCGCGGTGCCGTTTAGCACCGCCAGCTCGCCCTTGCTCTGCGGGTTGTCGAAGGCGCGCTGGCTGGCGGCCAGCAGCTCGGCGTCGGCCACCGCGACTTCCTTGGCCAGCACTTCGGCGCGGCTGCGCAGGGTGGTTTCGTCGAGGGCGAACAGTGGCGTGCCGACCTCGACGCTCTGGTTCGGCCGCACCAGCATGCGGGCGATCACCCCGTCGATCGGCGAGCTGATCACCTGGGCGTTGCGCGACACCACTTCGGCCGGGGCCAGCGCGGTCTGCCGCACCGGCACCAGCAGCATCACCGCCAGCACCGCCACGCCCAGCAACAGCTGGCGCCGGCTGGGGCGCCAGAAGCGCAGCGAGCGCGGCTTGCCGAAGGCCGCCCAGCAGTGCGCCCAGGTCTGGAACACGCCCTGCAGCAGGTGCTCCACCGAGGGCGCCGGGGCTTCGTCGAGGAGGAACACCAGCAGCCCCAGGCGCTGGCCGTGGCGGTCATGCAGGGGGATGACCCAGAGCCCGCTGGGCCACCACTCGGCCCAGCCTTCGGCGATGTCCTCGGGCACTTCCAGGGTTTCGCGGGGCAGCCAGCGCGGCGCGGCGTCCGCCGCCTGGCCGCTCAGCCAGCGCCCGGCGCGGCGCAGCCAGACCAGGTAGGGCGAGTCCTCGGTGGGCCGTGCAAGGCCGGAGATGCACAACAGCTCCAGCTGCTGGCCGTGCTGGGCCAGCACCAGCGCCTGGTGGAAGCGCAGCAGCGCGTAGAGGTCGTTGGCCATGGAGAAGGCCAGGGCGTTCAGCGACTCCGCGGCCAGGGCGCGGTCGCGCAGGTTGGCCAGGCTCAGCAGCAGCTGGGGTGGCGGAAACATCTCGCTCATGGCTGCCTACTCTTGCGCGTCGGGGAAGCGCGCGGTACCGCTCATGCCCGCGATCAGTTCAGGATAGGCCGCATCCAGGCGGGCCTCCAGCTCGACGGTCTGGGCTACGGCGTCGACCCGCGCGTTGATGGCGCTGACCTTGGCCGGATAGCGCTTGCCGGTCTCGTGGATCTCCACTTCCACCGGCATGCCGGGCTTGAGCTGCGGCAGCAGGGTGGAGGGCACGTTCAGGCGCACCTTGAGGGCTCCGTCGCTGACCAGGTCGAACAGCGGCGCGCCGGCCTGCACGGTCTGGTACGGCTTGACGTAGACCTTGGCCACGCGCCCGGCGAAGGGCGCCTGCACCTGGCAGTAGCCGGCCTGGGTGCGGGCCAGGGTGAGGGCGCCCTCGGCCTTGCTCACCTCGGTGGTGGCCATGGCCACTTCCAGTTCGCCGGCGGCGTCGAGCTTCTGCAAGTTGCGCTTGGCCGCCAGGTTCTGCCGGGCCATGCCCAGCTCGGCGGCGGCGACCTTGGCGCGGGCCTGCACCTCGACGCACTGGAGCTGGGCCAGCAGGGCGTCCTTGCCGACCTTCTGGCCGAGGCTGGCCTTGAGTTCGCCGAGGGTGCCGTTCATCTGGCTGGACAGGGTGGTCTCCAGGTCCGATACCAGCAGCACGCGGATGGCGTTGGGTTCGTCGCCGGCGGCCGGCGGCGGGAGGGTGGGGTCGCCGTCGGCGGCGAAGGCCGACGGCAGCAGGGCGAGGAACAGGAACGGCAGGCACGACAGGCAGGACTTACGGCTGTGCGGCATTGGCGCTTCCTTCGTTGCTGCTGGAGAGGTTGTTGCCGGAAAGATTGCTGCTGGGGGCGCCCGCGCCGCTGGCGGTGAGCAGGTTGCTGCCGCTCTCCTGTTCCAGGGTGCGCTGGATTTCCCGGGCCAGGGTCTTCACGTCGTGATTTTCCACCTTGTCCGGCAGCACGGCGAAGCCCACCGAGTTGTACAGCCGGCCCCAGGCGGCCTGGGCGTCGGAGTAGGCGGCCTCGCGCTGGTAGCGCGAGAGCAGGTAGCGGCCTTCGGCGCGGATCAGTTCCAGCTCGGTGCCCAGGGCGGCGCTGCGGGCCTTCTGCGCGTAGTCCAGCAGGCTCTTGTCGACGCGCAGGCTGTCGTCGGCGAACTCCACTTCCTGGCGTGCCAGCTGGTAGCGCAGCAGGCCGACGCGGACCTGGGTGAGGATGGCCATGGACAGCGCGGTGCGGCGCATGTCGTCGGTCTTGGCCTGGGTCTGCTGGGCGGTGTTCAGCGCCGGGTACTGCAGCAGGCGCAGGAGGTTGATGGAGACCTGCACGCCGGTCTCGTTCCAGTGGTTGTTGTACAGGTACTTGTTGGAGTCGTACTGGTAGCCGTAGTTGACGCTGACGTTGGGCCACAGCTGGGCCTTGGCGATCTTCAGGTCGTTCTCGTCGACGCGCTTGCGGTACCACTCCTCCATGATTTCCGGGCGGTGCTGCAGCGACAGCTGCTCCAGTCTCTCGACGTTGCTGGTGACCAGCGGCAGCGGCGGCTCGCTGGTGTCGGCCAGGAGCATCTTCGAGTTCGGCGGCAGCGACATCAGCGCGGCCAGTTCGGCGCGGGCGAACTCCAGGTCCTGGCGGCGCACGGTGAGCATGTACACCGAGTCGAGCAGGGCGCGCTGGTAGGCGAGGATGTCCTGGCGCGGCAGCAGGCCCTGGTTCTCCGCCTCGCGGGCGGCGGTGAGGGCGCGGTGGGTGCGCATCAGCAGGTTATCCACCTCCGGCAGCAGGCGCTGGGCGCCCAGGGCCCGCCAGTAGGCGTTGCGCACGTCCTGCATGACGTTCTGCGCCACGCGCTCGCGGCGTTCCTCGGCCATGTGGATCTGGTCGGCCTTCTGCTGGGTGCGGTAGTAGGCCACGCCGAAGTCCAGCAGGCTCCAGGACAGGCCCAGGCTGTCGATGTCGCGGTAGCGTTCCTCGGAGGTGGACGGGCGCAGGGACACCTGGCGGTCCTGGATGCCGATGGAGGTGCCGCCGGAGTCGTTGTTGCGCCCGGCGTAGCCGGCCGAGGCCACCAGGCGCGGCAGCATCTCGTGGGCGGTGACGTCGCGCAGGTCGGCGGCCAAGGCGCTTTCCAGCAGCTTCAGGCGGTAGTCGAGGTTGTATTTCAGGGCTCGCGCCGCGGCCTCGTAGAAGGTGATGGGCGCGTTCACCGGCTCCTGCTCGCGGTACATGCGCGCCTGGTCGTCGATGACGCGCTGGCGCATCTGCTGTTCGTCGTAGGGTTTGGACTCCATCAGCGAGGAGCAGGCGCCAAGCACGGTGCTGACGGCGATGATGGCACTCAAGGCCTTGAGGCGTTGTCCCGGCATAAGCATTCCTTGTTCAATGCGTGTTTTTTTCTGTCGATCCCGATTCAATTCGCGCTCCCCCTGCGTTGCGCGGCTTCGCGCAGCTGTTGGCGGAAGCCGCGGGCGGTCTGCGCGGGCTTCTCGGCGGCCGGCACCAGGTCGCTGGCGCGCGGCGCCCAGAGCGAGGGCTCGCTGAGCAGGCCGTCGGCGCTGAGGTTGGCGCGGCCGTGGCGGCCGTCGATCCAGGCCCTTTCCCGTTCGCTGGCTTCGCGGCTCTCGGCCACCGCCTGGGCCACGTACTGGCCGGGCACCAGGCCCAGGCCCGCGCCGATCGAGTCCGCCTCGACCTCAGGGGTGAGGAACAGGTCGGCGCGGTTGCCGTCCACGTGCCACATGGATTGCATGAGGCGCTGCTCGATGCTCTCGACTTCCGGCAGCACGAAGATCGCCGGCTCCAGGCCCAGCCCGGGGGCATTGCGCTGGCCGTCGCCGGGGCGCTGGCCGAAGTAGGGGCCGGCCGGCGGCTGGATGTAGGGCGAGGCGATCTCCAGGGTGATGGTCAGCTCGGCCTGGTCGGTGGCGCCGGCGAGGTCGGCGACGGTGTAGGTGAAGACGTCCTGCAGCACCCGGCCCAGGCCGGCGGCGGCGAGCACCTCGGGGTTGGTCTGGTCGATGCTGTAGGTGTAGCTGCCGTCGGCATTGAGGGTGAGGAAGCCGTAGCGCCCGGCCAGCACCTGGCCGACGCTGCCGGCCGCGCCGCTGGCGTTTTCCGCGCCGACGCGCACGCCGACCACGCTCAGGCGGTCGCCGCCGTCGACGTCGCTGTCGTTGGGCAGCACGTTGCCGCTGGCCTGGGGCGCGACCACCTGGTCGCTGGCGGTGTTGCTGTCGTTGCGCGCCACCGGGTTGTCGTCGGCGCCCTGGATGGTCACGGTCAGGCGCGCATCGGAGGTGGCGCCGGCGGTGTCGCGCATGCGGTAGGTGAAGACTTCGCGCAGGGTCTCGCCGGCGGTGCGCAGGGCCTGCACCACCGGGTCCGCGTTGTTCACCTCGTAGCGGTAGCTGCCGTCGGCGTTGAGCAGCAGCACACCGTAGCGCCCGGCAAGACGTTGCCCGGCCTGGGCCTGCTGGCCGTTCTCGCCGCTGAAGAAGATCACTTGCCTGGTCTCGCCGTATTGCACGCCGTCGACGTCGCTGTCGTTGTCCAGCACGTTGCCGGTCGGGTCCGCCCCCGGGGTGGCGTTGTTCACTCCGCCGGCCTCCACGGCGATGGCGGCGTCGTCCTGGGCGATGGGGGTGTCGTTGCGGCCGTCGATGGTGATGGTCAGCACGCCGTTGCTGGTGGCGTCCCAGATGTCGGTGACCTGGTAGGTGAAGCGTTCCACCAGGGTCTGGCCGCTGACGCGCAGGGCCTGCACCGCTGCCAGGCTGTTGTCCAGGATGTAGCTCCAGCTGCCGTCGGCGTTGATCCGCAGGTCGCCGTACTGGCCGCGCAGGGTCTGCCCGGCCGCGGCGGCGTCGCCTGGCAGGGGGCGGTCGCCGCTCCAGAACGCGAGGATGGTCATCTGTTCCGGGAACAGGTCGATGGTGTCCGGGTCGTGGTCGTTGTCCAGCACGTTGCCGCCGGGGTCGCTGCCCGGCGTGGCGTTGTTCAGGCCGCCGGCCTCCACCGCGGTGCCCTGGTCGGGCGCGGTGATCGGCGGCTGGTCCTGGCCGCGGATGACGATGTTCAGGGTGGCGGTGTCGCTCAGCCCGCCGTCGTCGGTCACCTGGTAGGTGAACTGCTCGATGACGAAACCCAGCGGGCCGAGGGCGATGATGACGTCGTTGCTGGAGTCGACCACGTACTGGTAGCTGCCGTCGGCGCCGATGGTCAGGGTGCCGTACTGGCCGACCAGCACCTGGCCGTTGGCCTGGGTGGTGCCGCCGGGCACGCCGGTCAGCGCCGGGTTGTCGCCTTCGGCGCCCAGGCCGATGCCCGTCAGCGTCTTGTGGTCGCCGGCGTCGACGTCGGTGTCGTTGGGCAGCACGTTGCCGATCGGATTGCTGCCGCCATTGCCGTCGTCGTCGGTGGCCACGGCGAAGTCCAGGTCGTCGTGGGCCACCGGCGCGTCCCAGGCGCCCTGGATGGTGATGCGGATCTGCGCCTGGGAGGTGGCCCCGGCGGTGTCGTGCATCTGGTAGGTGAAGACTTCGCTGAGGCTCTCGCCGGCCTTCAGTGCCTGCACCGCGGCCAGGCCGTTGTTGACCGTGTAGACGTAGTTGCCGTTGGCGTCGATGCTCAGGCTGCCGTAGCTGCCGGCCACCGAGGCGTTGCCGGCGCCGACCTGGACGAAGCTCCCGCCGGCGGCCAGGGCGCCGGTCCGCAGGCCATCGACGGTCTTGCCGTCGCCGCCATCGACGTCGGTGTCGTTGAGCAGGGCGTTGCCGCTGGGGTCGGTGCCCGGGGTGCCGTTGTCGGTGCCGCCGGCCTCGACGGCGATGGGGGCGTCTTCGCTGGCGATGGGGGTGTCGTTGCGGCCGTGGATCACCACGCTGAAGGTGGCGGTGACGGTCTTGCCGTTACCGTCGCTGACGCTGTACTGGAATACCTCGGTCAGGCGCTCGGCGTCGGTGCGCAGGGCCTGAACGGCGGCATTGTTGTTGTCGATCACGTAGCTGTAGTTGCCCTGGGCGTCGAGCACCAGGCTGCCGTAGTTGCCCGCCAGGCTCTGGCCGACGGTGCCGTTGGCGCCGGTGGGGCTGACGATGGCGGTGATGCTCAGGGTATCGCCGTCCGGGTCGCTGTAGGACGCGGCGATGTTGCCGCTGGGGTCCAGGCCCGCGGTGGCGTTGTTCAGGCCGCCGGCCTCGATGGCATCGACAGTCACCGGGTTGATCTGTGGCGGGTCGTTGACCCCGATGACGGTGATCACCAGTTGCGCCTGGTCGGTCAGCCCGCCGCTGTCATGGATCTGGTAGGTGACGATCACCTCCAGGCTTTCGCCGGCGCCCAGGGCGCGGATGTCCGGGTTGGCGCTGTTGACGAAGAAGCTGTAGCTGCCGTCGGCGCTCAGGCTGAGCTGGCCGAAGTTGCCGTTGATCAGGCTGCCGTTGGCCAGGCGTGCCACTTCGGTGGTCAGGCTCACCGAGCCGCTGGCCGGCACCGCGGTGAAGCTGCCGCCGGCGCTTTCCAGGCCGCTGCGCACGCCGTCGACCTTGAGCACGTCGGCGTTGGGCTGGTCGAGGTTGTCGACGTCGGTATCGGTGCCGACGCCGGCAGCGCCGGTGATCACGTTGCCGCTGGCGTTCACCGGCGCCGGGCTGCCGTCGCTGGCGCCGGCGCTGGCGCTGCCCTGGTCGTCGACCGCCAGCGGGGCGTCGTTGGCGCCCTGGATGGTGATGGTCAGGGTGGTGATGGCGCTCAGGCCGCCGGCGTCGGTGACCTGGTAGGTGAAGACTTCGGTGAGTGTCTGGCCGGGGGACAGCGCCTGCACCGCCGGGCTGTCGTTGTCGATCACATAGCGGTAGCTGCCGTCGGCGTTGAGCGTCAGGCTGCCGAAAGCGGTCTGTATCACCGCCGGCTGGCCGCTGGCGACCGGAATCACGCGCCCACCACCCGGGCCGTCGTAGCGGGCCAGGCTGACCGTCTTGGTCTCGCCCAGGGCCACCGAGTCGACGTCGGTGTCGTTGCTCAGCACGTTGCCGGTGGCATCCTGGCCGGCGGTACCGTTCAGGGTTCCGCCGGCCTCGATGGCGATACCGGTGTCGGGCGCGGCCACCGGCGTGTCGTTGGCGCCGTGGATGTTGATCTGCAGCACGGCGCTGCTGGTCAGGCCGCCGCTGTCGACCAGGTCGTAGTCGAAGAAGTCGCTGAGGCGGTCGTTGGCGGTGCGTAGCGCCTGCACCGTCGGGTTGCTGTTGTCGACGATGTACTGGTAGCCGCCGTTGGCGTTGATCAGCAGGGTGCCGTAGCGCCCCTGGATGCTGATGACGCCGCTGGACGGCAGGTCCAGCCCGGCGGGGTTGGCGTTGCTGGCGATGTGGGTGACGCTGAGGAAGTCGTTGTTGGTCTGGATGTCGACGTCGGTGTCGTTGGCCAGCACGTTGCCGGTGGGGTTGGTGCCGGGGCTGGCGTTGTTGGAGCCGCCGGCCTCCACGGCGATGGCGATGTCGTTGTTGGCTTGAGGCGCGTCGTTCACCGGGTCGATGACGATGTTCAGCGCGTCGGTGTCGCTCAGGGCATCGTCCGGGTTCTCGCCGGGGATGCCGTCGCCGTCCTTGTCGCCGAAGTTGCCCTGGTCGTTGGTGACCATGATCAGGGTTTCGCTGTCGCGGAAGGTGTTGAAGTCCTGGTCGCCCTTGTAATAGAGCTGGCCGAGCAGGATGTTGAGCTGTTGCAGGGTGCCGCTCAGCACCAGGGTGCGCCCGGCGCCGGTGGGCGGCGTGGCATCGGCGGCGGGCGGCGTGGCCGACTGCCAGAGCACGCCGTGCTGCACGCTCAGGGTGATGGTCATGATGCCGTCGGCGTTGCCGGCGTTGACGTCCACGTCGCTGGTGACCAGGCCGACGATGTGCAGCACCGTGTCTTCCGTGCCGTGCTGGTCGGCGACGGTGTTGATCGGCGCCTCGTTGAGGTGCACGTAGCCCGAATCGGCGGTGCCGGTGGCGCCTTCGCCCAGGGCGAGGCTCACCGCGCCCAGCCCGGCGGCGCTGGTGCCGGTGTCGGTGTCGATGCGGATGTGGAAGCGGTTGTTGGCCGCCAATTGATAGTCCTGCGGCACGGCGATCAGGTAGTTGCCGGCGGGCAGGATGGCGAACTGGTAGATGCCGCCGTTGGCGGTGACGGTATTGAACACGCGGTCGTCGGCGGTGCCGAACTGGCCGTCGGCGCCGGCCCAGGTCAGCTGTACGGCCACGCCGTCCAGGCCCGGGCCGTCCGGGGTGGCGCTACTGGTGGCGGACCGGCTGTCGTTCCACAGGGTGCCCTGGACCACGCCCATGCCCGCGCCCTCGCTGAGGACGTAGTTGTTCAGCCCGCTGGCGCCATCCTGGCCGTTGCGTTCGCCATCGGTGCTGCCGCCGCTGCCGGGCAGGGAGCCGCCCCAGCCGGTGTTTTCGAAGTCCGTCGGCAGGCTGGTCCAGGTGAGCACCGCGGCGCTGCTGGCGTCGTCGGCGATCACGCCGTTGGGCAGGGTGACGCTGTAGATCACCTGCACCTGGTCGTTGGGGGCGAGCTGGGCGAAGTCCACCGAAATGGCGCTGCCGTCGCTGAAGGCGACGCCTTCCGGCAGGTTGGCCAGGTTCAGCGCCACGCCGTTGAGCAGGATGCCCTGCACCTGGTAGCTGCTGCCGTTGGGGAACTGGTCCTGCAGGTGGATGTTGTAGGCCGGCACGCTGCCGTTCTGGGTGAAGCTGACCGAGACGGTGGTATCTGTGGTGTTTCCGGCGCCGGGCTGGATGTCGATGACGTGCTTGTCCAGTCCGGCCAGGCTGGGCTCCACCACGGTTTCGAAGAGGGTGTCGCTCTTGCCGCGGTCGACCCCGCCGTCCAGGCCGACGTGTTCGTGGGCGCTCACGCCGAGCTGCTTGCCGGCCTGGTTGCCGCTGACATTGGTGACGCGCACGTTGAACTCGAGGACCACCCCTTCGAGGTCGCTGTCGTTGGCCTCGGTGTTGGTCAGGTTGCCCAGGTTGAAGGTCACCGTCTGGCTGCCGTCGGCGTTGGTGACGATGACCAGGCGGCCGCCGCTGGCGTCGAACCGGCCGACGGGCACGGTGCCGCCGAGGCTGGCGCTGATCGGCTGGGCCACGTCGCTGGCCTCGTTGCCGTTCATCCATAGCTGGCCGTTGCTGGTCAGGGTGATGTCGCTGGACAGACCGTTGAGGTTGCTCGAGACCAGGGCGATGAGGATGTTGTTGAGGTCGGCGGGGATGAATTCCAGGCCGGCGGCCAGTTCGATGCGGACCTGATAGTTGGGGTTGTCGCCGGTGGGCACCAGCACCGCCACGCGGTAGCGGATCACTTCGCCCACCGCCACCTGTTCGTCGAGGGCCGCGGTGTTGGTGCCGCCGGCATCGCTGGGCGGCGGGGTGTCCTGCATGCCGCCGACGCGGGAAATCTGGATGCCGTTGGCCACCGGGATCAGCAGCGGCGAGATGACCCGGTAGTCGTTCAGGGTGCCGCCCCCGAGCAGGCCGTCGCCGCCGCTGCGCTCGCCGTTGGCGGTGTCGGTGGCGCTACTGCTGCCGTCGAGGCTGGTCCAGCGCACTTCGGCGTTGTTCGGAATGGCCGCCTCGCCGGCGGCGCTGGCGTTGACCACGCCGCTCAGGCTGATGACGATGCTGCCGCCGTTGGCGATGTCGATATTGGCGCCGCCGGCGCTGACCAACTGGCCGTTGAGGATGACGAAGCCGGGCCCGCCATTGTTGGTCGCGCCACCGTTGTAGGTCACGTTGGTGATGGTCAGGCCGTCGATTTCCGTCGGCAACAGGTCGAGCAGGCTGAGGTCGAAGGCATCGGTGTCGGAGTTGTTGGCGATGGTGATGTCGAAGCTGATGGTGTCGCCCTGGTCGTAGCCGCCAAGGCCGCCGCTGGAGGTGATCTGCTGGGTCACCGTGAGCGTCGGCTCGACGATGGCCACGCCGGGCTGCTGGGCGCTGACCACGGTGCGGTCGAGGGCGGTGGCGCCGTTGGGGGCGTCGCCGTCCGGGTCGCTGTAGACCAGTTGCGCGCCGTTGTTCAGGCTGACCTTGGCCTGGTTGCCCGGCACGTTGCTGGCCACCAGCACCAGGCGGATGATGAAGGCATTGTTGCCGGTGTTGTTGTCGGCCGTGGCGCCGGCAGTGCTGAACACCAGGCGCATGTCGCCGCCGTCGCTGCCGTCGGCGCTGAAGCTGGAGACGCTCAGCGTGCCGTTGAAGTCCTGGCCCAGGGCGCCGCTGCCGGCCGCGGTGGTGATGATCTGGTAGCCGAGGTTGCCGTTGAAGCGCGGGTCCAGGCGCAGGCCCGGGGGGATCAGGTCGTCGATGCGCAGGTTGGCGGTGCCGCCTTCTGGCAGGGTGACGACGATGTCGTAGGTCATGCTCTCGCCGATCACCAGGTTGCTGCCGCTGGTGTGGCCGGCGCTGGAGTCGTCGTCGCTCAGGCTGCCGTCCTTGTAGTTCTTGACGAGGGTCGGCGCGGCCACCTGCTGGTTGGCGATTTCCGTCAGGTCGGTGGGGGTGAAGTCCTGGCCGCCTTCCACGCTGGCATAGTTGGTCAGCGCGGCGCTGCTCTGCAGGGTGCGCGAGGCGAGGATGGCGTTGTCGACGGTGACGTCGTAGGTGATCACCACCAGGTTGGCGCCGGAGAGGTCGTTGGCCGTGCCGCTGCGCCCGGCCAGCAGGGTCGCCTGGCCATTGGCGTCGAGGAAGGTGATGGTGTTGCCGCTGATGCTGTAGTCGGTGCCGAGCGCCAGCAGCGTGCCGTCGCCACGGTAGACCTGCAGGTTGGCCGCGCCCAGGCTGCCGCCGACGAAGGCCAGCCCCGGCGGCAGGGTGATGCTGGTGCTGACGTCATAGGCGGCGCCGCCACCGCTGTTCTCGATGGCGGTGGCCAGGCGCAGGGTGTCGCCGCCGTCGATGCCGCTGACGTCGCCGTTGATCGCCGCAAGGTCGGTGACGTTGCCGCTGAAGGGCTTGCCGCCGGTACCCGGCGCCGTCCAGTTGCCGCTGGTACCGGTGACACTGCCGTTGCTGCTGGAAACCACGCCGTGCTTGATGTCCAGCACCGGCTCGGCGATCGAGGCGATCACCGCGACATCGGAGGAGACCAGCACGTCCTTGTCGATGGTGGTGGTCTGGCTGGATTGCGCCAGCACGTCCAGCGAGCGCTGGTCGGCGAAGGGCTGGTCGCCGACGACCATGGTGAAGTGAACCTGCACCGTGCCGCCGTCGAGGCCGCCGGAGATGAAGTCGCCGAAGTCGAAGACGATCGAGTTGCCCGGGCCGGTGGTGACGCTGTCCGGCACGTCGAGAATGGTGTTGTCCGGCCCGAAGGACCACTGGCCCACGCCGCTGCCGACGCTCCAGGCGATGCCGGTGGCGTCCAGAAGCGGCAGCGGCAGGTAGGCGACGAGCTTGAAGTTCTCGTAGTCGGCCACCAGCAGGTCGTAGCTGATGGTGAAGGTGACCACGTCGCCGGGGCGCAGCTCGCCGTCGGCCGGCGGCGTGCCGCCATTCACCGTGGTCAGTTCGATGTCGACGCTGGAACTCTGGATGGTGCTGGTGGTGCTGGAACCATCGGTCTGTTCGCTGCCGAGGTTGACGGCGTCGCGTATCACGGTGGCATTGACCGTGGCGCTGTTGCCGATGCTGTCGCCCTCGTTGAGCTGGTCGTGGGGCGGGTGGTCGGTGGTGTAGGTGGTGTCCACCGTGGCGTCGTAGGTGATGAAGGCGTGAACGGCGCCGTCCTGCACGTCGTCCCGGGCCAGGTCGCCGAACAGGGCGCCCAGGCCGGCGCCGCCCACCGCGTTGAGAATCGACTGGGCGATGTCGAAGACCAGGGTGGTGCTGCCGTCGGCGTTCTGCGTGGCGGTGTAGACCAGGGCGATGGTCTGGCTGTTGGCGCCCTGGCGGATGACCAGGGTCGGTGGGTTGGCCGTATCGAAGGTCTGGCCGTCGCCGAGCTGGTCGGTGATGGTGAAGCGGCCCTGCTGGAGGATGTTCTCGCCGAAGCCGAAGAAGTCGGAGATGGCGATGTCCATGGTGTAGCGCAGGGTGTCGCCGGGGGTCAGTCCGGGGGTGCCGACGTCGCTCTGCAGGTTCACCTGCTTGAGCAGGGTGATGGACTTGGCGACGAAGGTGATGCCCTGGCCATCGCCGGTGATGGTGAAGGGGTAGCCATCCGGGTCGGTGGGCCGGTCGCGCGGGTCGAGCGGGTTCCAGTTGCCGCTCGCGGTGGCGGTGCCGAAGGTGATGGTCACCGGGTTGCCGGTGCTCGGGTCGATCACCGGGCTGCCGTTGGCGTCGATTTCCGGTACGTAGAAGCTGACCTGGGTGGTGCTGGGGCCGCTCAGGGTGTCGTAGTGGATGCTGTAGCTGCTGATGAAGACGCTCGGGTTGGCCAGGGCCACGGCGATCAGCGCCGGGTTGGTCAGCACGGTGCCGTCGTGCAGGGTCACCGAGGTCAGGGTACCGCCGGCGCCGGGGGTGATGGCGCTGACGTGGACCTGGGCGGGCACCGTCTGGGTGATGGTGACGTCGGTCAGCGTCTGGCCGTCGGCCGGGGTCACGGTGACGCTCTCGGTACGGGTGTAGTTCGGGCCGGTGACGGTCTCGCCCTCGGGCATGTCCAGCGTCTGCGTCACGCTGAGCAGAGTCGGGGTGACCACGAAGGCATGCAGCGAGCCTTCCACCCGGCTGGGGTCGAGGGTGGGGTTGTTCAGCGAATCGTTGCCGTACTCGAAACCGCCGCGGGCGTTGATGGTCAGGTTGGGGGCGCCGTCGGAGAGGCTGGTGTCGGCCAGGTCGCTCAGGTGCGCGGTGACCTGCACGTCGATGCTCGGCTGGCCGTTGGTGACGCTGGCGTAGGGCAGCTGCAGTACCACCATCTGATCGCCCGGCTTCATGCCGACGCTGGCGGCGTTGATCACCAGGGCGTTGCCGTTGGCGTCCTTGGCCAGCGGGTGGGTGGCATTGCCGTTGGCGTCGAAGGTGACGACGAAGGACTTCACCGTCTGGCCCAGGTAGGTGGCGCTGACGAAGCTCAGGCCGTCGTCGCCGTCGCGCCCGGTGGCCGGCAGGAACAGGTCGATGTAGGGGGCGAAGCCGACCTGGGTCGAGGGGTTGCTGAAGCTGACGGTGAAGGTGACGTCGTCGCCCAGGCGCACCGCGGCCCCGCCGCCGATGCTGGTGGTGGGGGCGGCGTCGGCCAGCAGGCCCTGGAAATGGTCGAGGGTGCTGGCGGACAGGGCGATGCTCTTGTCCAGGTCGCCGTGGCGCACCTCCAGGTTCCAGTCGCCGCCGGCGGCGCTGGCACCCGTGGCGTTGCTGGAGGCGCCGACGTCGGCGCCGGTCCATTGCGCCAGGCGGTCGACCAGGGCCTGGCCGGCGCTGCCGGCGCCCACGGCGCAACCGTAGAGCTGGATGTCGGCGCCGGCATCGAGTTCGCCGCGCCAGCTGTTCAGGGTGCTGCCGAACTGGTCGAGGTTGGCCGCGGTGAAGGTCTGGTTGCCCAGGGTGAACTGGCCGGAGGCGCCGTGGGAGAAGATCTGGATCGAGTCGACCTTGCCCAGCTGCGCCAGCGCCGCGCTGATCGCCGCCAGGGCGTCCTGGCCGGCATCCACCACCAGGGTGGTGACGTTGGCCGCGAGGTTGGCGGTCATTTGCTCGCGGTTCTCCACGCGGCTGTCCAGCACTACCAGGGTGCGCGGCTGGCCCGGGGCCTTGGCCGCGGCGGCGTCCGGGGTGCTGGGGGTGTGGCTGGCGTCGGTCTGGTCGGCGTGGTCGCTGGTGTGGTGCTGCTGGTCGGCCGCGGAAGCGGCGGCGCCGTCGAAGAGAATCCTGGGTTCCAGGGCCAGGGCCTGGCTACGGGGCCGGAACGCAGCGATCGGACGGCTTGGTTTCGACATGTCCATACGAATTCCCACATCAGAAATCAGCGATCGAAAAACAACGCCCGGACTTCTAACGCGAGCTTTTCCCTGGCCATTAGCCTAGTCAGGAATCGTGGATTTGCTCAGTTTTGTTACATCAATTTCTTAAGGAAGTTTCTGAGGTATATGCACTTGATGAATGAAGCCGCAGGTAAGTATTTCATGACCTGATGGTCATGATTCGCCAAGCGCTCTGGATCGCTTCTTCCACTGCACAACTGCGCCTCGGGAAACCGCCGTGGCCCGGATGTATTCCTTTTGTGACAAGCGGCTGCGGGCAGGCGGGGGAGCCTGCAGCACTGTTTCGATGATTCCATATTGCCATTGCCTTTTCCCGCGCCAGCCCGCACCATGCGGCGCCGGCCCCCGTGGGGCGCCGGATGGTCCGCTGGCAGGAAGTGACGATGTTGTCGAACGGGCGAATGGGGGGCCCGCGGCGGAGGTTGCCGTGGCTGGCCACCGTGGTCGTGACCGCTACCTTTGCATGGTTCCCCGGGTGGCTGGAGGCGGACTGGGATTTCACCCTGATCGCCCGCCGCGCCGAGGCGCTGTATGGCCCGCTGGGGGCAGGGCGCGCACGCATCGAGGCCTGGCAGCGGGTGCTGGCCGATGAGGCGGGCGCCGACGAGCAGGAGCAGCTGCGGGCGGTCAACGACTTCTTCAATCGCCAGCTGCGTTTCACCGACGACCTCGGCCTGTGGCACCAGGTGGACTACTGGGCCACGCCGGTGGAGGCCCTGCTCAAGGGGGCCGGCGATTGCGAGGACTTCGCCATCGCCAAGTACGTCAGCCTGCGCCACCTCGGGGTGCCGGCGCAGAAGCTGCGCATCACCTACGTCAAGGCGCTGCGCCTGAACCAGGCG
The DNA here is from genome assembly GCF_014843515.1 of Pseudomonas sp. ADPe. Taxonomy (NCBI): domain Bacteria; kingdom Pseudomonadati; phylum Pseudomonadota; class Gammaproteobacteria; order Pseudomonadales; family Pseudomonadaceae; genus Pseudomonas; species Pseudomonas sp. ADPe. The sequence continues at coordinate 6,841,148 of NZ_CP062122.1, read as the reverse complement.
CACATGGTGCTGACCTACTACCCGCGGCCCGAAGCGGTGCCGCTGGTGCTGGACAACCTGATCGGCAGCATCCTGCCGGCCTCGCAGCGCGACGACCTGCAGCCGGTGTACGCCTTCAACGGCGAAGGGCTGTGGCTGGCCGATGGCGGTGGAGGCAAGCAGGTGGGCGACAGCAAGCGGCTGTCGCGCTGGCAGGACCTGTTGCGGAAAATGGAGGCCGAGGGGTTCCCCTCGCGCGAGTAGCGGAGTCGAGATGTCCCTGTTCAAACAACTCCTGATCGCCATCTGCCTGTTCCTGGTGGTGGCCTTCGGCGGCAGCTTCATGGTCGGCCTGGAAAGCTCCCGCGAGCAGTACGTCAACCAGTTGCGCTCCCACGCCCAGGACGCCGCGACGGCGCTGGGGCTGTCGCTCACTCCGAACATCGACGACCCGGCGATGGTCGAGCTGATGGTCAGCTCGATCTTCGACAGCGGCTACTTCGAGCGCATCCGCGTGGTCGACCTGGCCACCGGCAAGGTGCTGGTGGAGCGCCAGGGCGTGCCGGACGCGGTGGCCTCGGGCGCGCCGCAGTGGTTCGTCTCGCTGATCGGCCTGCCGTCCGCCGGCGGCGACGCCGTGGTCAGCCGCGGCTGGACCCAGGCGGCGCGGGTGGAGGTGGTGAGCCACCCGATGTTCGCCATCGCCAGGCTCTGGCAGAGCGCCCTGGGCAGCCTCGGCTGGCTGCTGCTGTGCGGGGTGGTCAGCGCGCTGCTCGGCGCCTGGCTGCTGCGCCGCCAGCTGCGCCCGCTGGACTACATGGTGGCGCAGTCCCACGCCATCGCCCGCCGCGAATTCCTCAGCCTGCCGGAGCTGCCGCGCACCCCGGAACTGCGCCGCGTGGTGCAGGCGATGAACCAGATGGTGGAGAAGCTCAAGGCGCTGTTCCAGGAACAGGCCGAACGCAGCGAGCGGCTGCGCGACGAGGCCTACCAGGACAGCCTGACCGGCCTGGGCAACCGGCGCTTCTTCGACCTGCAGCTGCAGGCGCGGCTGAGCGCCGAGGACCAGGTCAGCAGCGGCTACCTGCTGTTGCTGCGGGTGCTCGACCTCGCCGGCCTCAACCTGCGCCTGGGCGCCCAGCACACCGACGCATTGCTCAAGGCCGTCGCCGAGCAGCTGCAGCGCGCCAGCCAGGGCCTGGGCGCCGGGCGCACCCTGGCGCGCACCCGCGGCGGCGAGTTCGCCCTGCTGGCCCCCGGGCTGCTGGAGGAAGAAGCCGAGCAACTGGCCACGCGCCTGGAGGGCATGCTCGCCAGCCTGGCCAGCACCGGCGCCAGCGACCAGCCGCGGGTGGCGGCCTTCGGCCTGGTGCCGTTCCACCCCGGCGAGGCGCCGGCCAGCCTGATGCTGCGCGCCGACCAGGCCCTGGCCCAGGCCGAACGCCAGCAGCACAGTGCCTGGGCACGGCTGGACAGCGAAGCGGCGCCGGTGGCCGACGCGCGCCACAGCTGGCACCAACTGCTGGAGCGGGCGCTGCGCGAGAAGCGCTTCGAGCTGTACTTCCAGCCGGTGGTGGCCTGCGAGGACACCGAGCTGGTGCTGCACCACAAGGTGCTCTCGCGCCTGCCGGACGGGCAGGGCGGCAGCCTCGCGGCGGGCCGCTTCCTGCCCTGGCTGGAGCGCTTCGGCTGGTCGGCGCAGCTGGACCTGCTGATGCTCGACCTGACCCTGGCGCACCTGGCCGGCCACGACCAGGTGCTGGCGCTGAACCTCTCGGGCGCGCTGCTGCGCGACGAACGCGCCCTGGCCCGCGCCTTAGAACGCCTGCGCCAGCACCCGCAGTACGGCGGCCGCCTGGTGCTGGAGCTGGAAGAAGACCAGTTGCCCGACCAGGCGGCGCTGGAGGCACTCACCCGCCGCCTGCGCGAGCTGGGCTACGGCCTGGCGCTGCAGCACTTCGGCGGGCGCTTCAGCATGATCGGCAACCTGGCGCGCCTGGGCCTGGCCTACCTGAAGATCGACGGCAGCCACATCCGCGCCATCGACGTGGAGAACGACAAGCGCCTGTTCATCGAGGCCATGCAGCACGCGGCGCACAGCATCGACCTGCCGCTGATCGCCGAACGCGTCGAGACCGAAGCGGAATTCCGCGTGCTGCGCGGGATGGGCATCGAGGGGGCGCAGGGGCAATTGTTCGGCGCGCCGCGGCCGTGGGGGCGGGGTTAGCGACGGCTGTTCCGTCCCCCCCGTTGGAGCGGACTCTGTCCGCGATTCGCGCGCAGGGCGCGCTCCTACACCCGCGCTTCCTGGAGCCGTAGGAGCAACTGTCTTGTGCCGAGGCGCTCTTCGTAGGATGGGTTGAGCTTGCGAAACCCATGCGGTTGCGCTGATGGGTATCGCTTCGCTCAGCGCCATCCTACGAAAAGCCGTGCTTCCTGGAACCTACGCAGAAATATCCGCACGCATCGGAACGTTTCTTCAGAAGACCGAGCGAAACCCGCTCAGGAGACCAGGCGACATGAAGGTCACTGGGTCATTCCCCTTCGGGCCGGCGCAAGCGCTGTTCGCGATGTCAGATCAACCCCCCATCCTCCTCCTCGTCGATCAACCGATGCAGGCCTCCCAGCGCCTCACGCGCCTGGGTGCGGCTGAGCAGCTTGGAGCGCGCCGCCTCGGGCAGGTCGGTAATACGGATCACGCCCTTGGCCATCAGCACCGAGATCAGGTCCTCCAGCACCCGGATCATCTCCAGGTCGCTGCGTTGCAACTGGCGCAGGCTGTATTCGGCCTCGCGCCAGGCGTGCACTTCCTCGTCGTCGTCGGCGAGGCTGCCGCTCATGCCGGCGAAGGCGGCGCTTTCGACGCGTATCAGCCGGCCTTCGGCGTCACGCTGGATGTAAGGCATCGCCTCGTCTCCATCAGGTGTTCGGGATACCTGGCGGCGCCCCGTGGGGCGCCGCCAGGCGGGCTCAGTGGTGCTCGGTCTTCACCAGCGGGTCGGCGCCGGCCACCAGCGACTTGACGATGTCCGCCGAGGTCGCGCCGTAGGTCTTGAGGTCGACGCCGGTGAGCTTGATGGTCACGTCGGGCGAGCTGTTCACCTGGCCGGTGGTGCTGATCTGCAGGGTCGAGGTCGCGGTGTCCACCTTCAGGTAGCTGAGGATGTCGTTGTGCGCGGCATCCGGCAGCAGGTCCACCAGGTCGATGCGGTCGCCGTCGGTGGGCTTGAAGTCGGTGATGGTGTCCTTGCCGGTGTCGCCTGCGCGCCAGATGAAGGTGTCGGCGCCGTCGCCGCCGGTCAGGGTGTCGTCGCCCTTGCCGCCGACCAGCAGGTCGTTGCCTTTGCCTCCGTCGAGGGTGTCGTTGCCCAGGCCGCCATACAGGGTGTCGTTGCCGGTACCGCCATTGAGGATGCTGTTGCCCGCGCCACCGTAGAGGATGTCGTGGCCGTCGCCGCCATTGAGGGTGTCGGTGGTGCTATTGCTGCTGTTGGTGCCGTAGCCGTGCAGCAGGTCGTTGCCGCTGCTGTTGGTCGAGGCCACCGTGACGCTCAGCGTTTGCGTAGCGCTGGCCGTGCTGCCGTCGGACTCGGTGGCGATGGCGGTGACGCCCAGGGTCAGGGTGCCGTTGTAGCCGCTGGCCGGCAGCAGTTGCAGGTCGTGCAGCTGCGCCTGGGTGAAGCTCCAGCTGCCGTCGGCGTTGTGGGTGCCGCTGGTGAAGGTGGCGTCGTTGGGCATGCCGGTGATCTTCACCGAGAGGCTTTCCGAGCCGTCGGTATCGCTCAGGGCCGCGTTGATGCCGACGTTGATCGGCGCACCGTAGGTCTTGCCGCCCAGGGTGAAGGTGGGGGCGTCGAGGTTCAGGCTGGAGTCCTTGTTGGCGTCGCCGCCGTTGAGCACCAGCCAGTCGAAGTGATAGTTGCCACTGCTGGTGGCGGTGTAGCTCTGTACGCCACTACCGTTGCCCTTGGCACTGGGATTGCCACTATTGTTGACGTTGGCGCCTAACTGCTCCGATGAACTCACCTGGATCAGTTGACGGGCACCGGTGGGGTCGGTGACCACCAGAGCGACCACATCATTGAAACCTCTGCTGATTTCATCGGTGTCGTTTTCGCCGTTGATGAATTTCCAAGAGAAGTTGACTGTGGTGCCGGCCTTGAGCGTGTAATCCGAGCTGGTCAGCGAGCCGTCGATGACGTCGACGTTAGCGTTATGGGTGAGGGCGCCGCTCGGCGGGTTGATTCCGTCCAGGGCACCCGACTTCAGGCCGGTCTCGGTTTCCAGGTTGGCCTGGGTGATGGCCTGGTTGGTGGTGATGCTGGTGGCGCCGGGGTTGAGCGCGAAGATGCTGCCGCTATTGAGCAGCGGCACGTCGGCCACCGGCGTGACGCTGAGCGCCACCGTGGAGCTGGCGGTGCCGCCGTGGCCATCGCTGATGGTGTAGGTGATGCTGTCGCTGCCGCTGAAGTTGGCCTTGGGCGTGTAGGTCAGGGTGCCGTCGGTGTTGATCGTCACGCTGCCGTTGCTGGCGGAGGCGCTGGTGATGCTCAGGCTGTCGCCATCGACGTCGCTGTCGTTGGCCAGCACGTTGAGGGTGACGGGCTTGTCTTCCTGGGTCGAGGCGCTGTCGGGCTTGGCCACCGGCGCATCGTTCACCGCATTGATGCCGACGGTCACGCTGGCGGTGGAGGTGCCGCCGTGGCCGTCGCTGACGGTGTAGGTGAAGCTGCCGGTGCCGTTGACGTCCTTGGCCGGGGTGAAGACGACGTTGCCGTTCTCCAGTTTCACCGTGCCGTTGACCGCGCCCTGCACGCTGAGGATGGACAGGCTGTCGCCGTCGACGTCGCTGTCGTTGCCCAGCAGGGTATTGGCGGCGATGGTCAGGGCGGTGTCTTCGTTGGTCACCAGTTCGGCCAGGGGGTGGCTGAGGCTGCTGCCGCCGAGCACGCTGTGGCTGCCGCCGGCGGGGGCCAGCTCGACCTTCAGCTGGGCGTTGCCGCCCTGGTCCCAGTAGAGGATCTCGATCTGGTGGTTGCCGCCCTGGGCGACGGTGAAGACCGGCGACACCAATGTATTGGCGCTCTGGTTGGCATCGACCTTGGCTACTTCCACACCGTCGATGCGGATGCTGTAGCCGTCGTCCGCCGTCACCTTGAACGTGTAGTTGCCAGCGGCGAGGTTGACCAGCCCGGTGAGCTGGACGATGGCGTCGCTGGTGTTGGCCGGGTCGGTGCTCAGCGAGGCGGCGTCGCTGCCGAGGAACTTCTGCAACTGCTTGTCGCCGCCCAGGTTATTGCTTACGCCATTACCGTAGTCCAGTGCGGTAGCGGTGAAAGTCGCGCTGGGGGTGTTCTTGGCGATGAACGCGCTGACCATGCTCAGGCTGGTCAGGTTGTTGCCATCAGTGTTTTCCCGATAGCCCCAGTAGTTGCCCTGCAGGCCGCCGACCAGGTAGTGGTCGTTGACCGCCACGGGGTCGTCGTTGACCGGGGTGACGTTGACGGTGAGCTTGTTCGGCGTGCTGTCGAAGGCGCCGTTGCTGTCCTTCACCGAGAAGGTGAAGCTGGCGTAGTTGTTGCCATTGGCGTTGGCCGCCGGGGTGAAGGCCAGCTTGCCCAGGTCGGCCGCGGCGATCACCTGGCCCTGGGTGACGGCGACGCCGTTGAAGGTCAGGCTGCCGGCGCCCGGCAGGCTGTCGATGCGCACCGCGCCGAGGGCGTCGTTGTGGTCGACGTCGTTGAAGCCGAAGTCGAGGGCGCTGAAGCTGCGGCTGCTGTCTTCATTCAGCGTGATGGCGCCGTCGCTGCCGGTGGGCGCGTCGTTGGCGCCGGTCACGGTGATGGTCACGGTGGCCGGGGCACTGGTGGCGCCGGCGCTGTCCTTGGCGGTGTAGGTGAAGCTGACCTGGCGGCTTTCGCCCGGGGCCAGGCTGTCGAAGTCGCTGCCCGGGTTGAATACGTAGCTGCCGTTGGCGTTGAAGGTCAGGTTACCGTTGCCGGTGCCCGGGCCGCTGACCAGGGCGTAGCCATTGGGGTTGACCGGGCTGTCGATGTCGCTGGCAGCCGGCACCTGCTCGCTGAGCACGCTGTTCTCGCCAGTGGTCTTGCTGTCGCTGGCGGCCACGGGGGCATCGTTGACCGGGGTGACGGTGACCGTCACCAGTTGCTCGGCCAGGCCACCCTGGCCGTCGCTGACTGTGACGGTGAAGCTGTCGGTGCCGTTATAGTTGGCCAGCGGGGTGTAGCTGTAGCTGCCGTCGCCGTTGACCACCACGCTGCCATGGGCCGGAGCGCTGCCGTTCTTCAGAGCGTAGGTCAGGGCGTCGCCGTCGACGTCGCTGGCCGCGAGCTGGCCGTGGAGCACGTCGTCTTCCGCGATGCTCTGGCTGGCCGGGCTGGTGAATACCGGCACGTCGTTGTCCGGGGTGACGGTGATCGACACCAGTTGCTCGGCCTCGCCGCCATGACCGTCGCTGACGGTGACGACGAAGCTGTCCGGGCCGTTGTAGTCGGCCGCCGGGGTGTAGCTGTAGCTGCCGTCGCCGTTGACCACCACGCTGCCATGGGCTGGGTTGCCGCCGTTCTTCAGGGCGTAGGTCAGGTTGTCGCCGTCGATGTCGCTGGCGCCGAGCTGGCCGTGCAGCACGCTGTCTTCCACGGTGCTCTGGCTGGCGGCGCTGGTGAATACCGGGGCGTCGTTGAGCGGATGGATCTGCACCGTCAGCGTCTGGCTGCTGGTGGCCTGGTCGCCGTTGGCCGTTTCGCTGGCGGTGGCACTGACCTGCAACTGGAAGCTGCCGTTGAAGTCCTGCGGCGGGGTGATGGTGAGTTTGCCCAGGTCCCAGCCGGTGACGTCGACGCTGGTCTTGCCGGCCCCGGCGGTGAAGCTGAGGGTGCCGTCGCTGAGGACCGCGCCGAGCGGGATCGAACCGATGCTGACCTTGAGGGTTTCCGAGCCGTCGGTATCGACCAGCGCGGCGTTGACCTTCGACAGCGGAATGCTGCTGTCCTCGCGGCCTTCGTTCAGCCCGTAGACCTGGTAGTAGCCCTGGCCGTTGCTGCCGGCCAGGTCCGCCAGGCGCTCGCCGGCGGCGGTGAGTTCGCTGCCGTCGTGGTAGAGCAGGGCGCTGCCAGTGCCGAGGGTCTGCGCCGGGCTGCCGTTGTCGGAAAGCGTCAGGCTGTAGTTGCCCGGGCCGCTCTGGTTGTGTTGGTAGAGCGCCAGGGTGTAGTAGCCGCTCTCGCTGGGGGTGAAGGTGCCGCTGAACTTGCCGCTGGAGCCGCTCCAGGTGGCTTCGGCGACCTTGGTGCCGCCGACCACCAGGCGGATGCTGTCGTCGCCGACGCCGGCGAAGGTATAGGTGTGGCCGGCCTCGAGGAAGATCAGGCCGCTGACCTTGGTGGCGGTGCCTGCACTGACGCTGCCGTTGCTCACGCTGTTGGTGGAGGACGTGCTGGCCGGCGCGCCGGCGGCGTCGATGACGCTCTGCAGGGTGTCCGGGTTGATGCCGTTGCCGTTGCTGCCCAGGGCCAGGCCGGTCCAGCTCTGCACGGTGAGGCCGGTGGACGCCGGATGACCGCTGGAGGCGTCGAGGCTGAGCAGCGGTGCGTCGGCCACCGGGGTGATGCCGACGGTCACGCTGGCGCTGCTGGTGCCGCCATCGCCGTCGCTGATCGTATAGACGATGGTGTCGCTGCCGCCGTAGTTGGCGTCCGGGGTGTAGGTCAGGGTGCCGTCCTGGTTGATGGTCACGCTGCCATGGCTGGCACTGGCGCCGGTGACGCTCAGGCTGCTGCTGTCGATGTCGGTGTCGTTGGCCAGCACGTCGATGGTGACGCTGTGGTCTTCATCGATCGTGGCGCTGTCATCGTGTGCGATGGGGGCATCGTTCACTGCCGTGACCGTGATGCTGACGACGGATTCGACGGTGCCGCCCTGGCCATCGCCGACCACCACGGTGAAGCTGTCGTTGCCGTTGTAGTCGTGGTCCGGGGTGTAGGTGTATTTGCCGTTGCTGGAGTCGAGTACCAGGGTGCCGTGCTGTGGCTCGCTACCCGGTTTCAGGGTGTAGGTGAGGGTGTCCTTGTCGACGTCGCTGGCGACGACCTGGCCGGAGACGGCGGTGTCCTCGGCAGTGGTGTTGCTGTTGTCGGCGGTCACCGGCTCATCGTTCACCGCCGTGACCGTGATGCTGACGACGGACTCGACGGTGCCGCCCTGGCCATCGCTGACCACCACGGTGAAGCTGTCGTTGCCGTTGTAGTCGTGGTCCGGGGTGTAGGTGTATTTGCCGTTGCTGGAGTCGAGTACCAGGGTGCCGTTCACCGGTCCGCTACCCGGCTTCAGGGTGTAGGTGAGGGCATCGCCATCGACGTCGCTGGCGACGACCTGGCCGGAAACCGGCGTGTCTTCCAGGGTGGACTTGTTGGCGTTCTCGGCCACCGGCAGGTCGTTCGCCGAGTTCACGGTGATGTCCAGGGTCGAGCTGGCGCCGGTGTTGGTGGTGTAGGTGATCTGCGGCACGGCGCCGTGGTAGTTGGCGTCCGGGGTGAAGCTGTAGTGGCCGTTCGCATCGATCACTATGCTGCCGACGCCGACGATGGTGGTGCCGGTGCCGGCGGCGATGTTGCCGCTGAAGCCGGCGACGCTGTAGCTGCTTACGCTCAGCGTGTTGTCCACGTCGCTGTCGTTGTCCAGCACGTTGCCGGTCGCGCTGCCGTCGTCCTCGTCCATGCTCGCGACGTTCGGGAGCAGCACCGAGGGATCGTCCACCGGGGTGACGTCCAGGGTGAAGGTGTGCGAAGCGCTGTCGAAGGCGCCGGCGCTGTCCTGCACGCTGAAGCCGAAGCTGGCGTAGGGAGCGCCATTGTCGTTGGCGTCGGGGGTGAATGTCAGCTTGCCGAGGTCGGCGGCGGCGATCACCTGGCCCGGGGTGACGGCGACGCCGTCGAAGGTCAGGCTGCCGGCGCCCGGCAGGCTGTCGATGCGCACGGCCTGCAGGTGCTGGCCGGCATCGGTGTCGTTGAAGGCGAAGTCGGCGGCGCTGAAGCTGTGGCTGCTGTCCTCGTCCAGGCTGGCGCTGCCATCGGCGCCCTGCGGCGGGGTGTTGCCGCCCACCTGCACGGTCAGGCTGCTGCTGTCGCTGGCGCCGTGGCTGTCGCTGATCTCGTAGTGGATCACCACGCTGCCGCTGACGTTCTCGGCGGGCACGAAGTTCAGGGTGCCGTCGGGGTTGATGCTGACGCTGCCCTGGCTGGGGTCGGCGAGCACGGCCTTGGTGACGCTGAGCGCATCGCCGTCGACGTCGCTGTCGTTGCCGAGCACGTCGATGCTCGGCAGCGCCACGTTGATCGGCGTCAGCGCCTGGTCGGCGTTGGCCACCGGCGCATCGTTGGTGCCGGTGATGGTCAGGGTCAGGGTGCTGCTGCCGGTGGCGCCGTGTTCATCGGTCACCGTGAAGCCGATCTGCAGCACTTTCACCTGGTTCGCGGCCAGGCTGTCGTAAGCCGCGTCCTTGGCATCGAAGACCCAGCTGCCGTCGCTGTGCAGGGTGAAGCCGGCCGGCGCGGCGCCGTCGACGGAGTAGCTCAGCTGGGCGCCATGGTCGACGTCGCTGGCCTGCAGCTGGCCGGTGATCTCGCTGACCGGCTTGAGCTGGTCGACCAGGGCCTGGTTGTTCGCGCCGTTGCTGGTGAGGGTCCAACCCGTGCCGTCTTGTACCGCCTGGCCGACCGAGCCGACGACGCTGGCTTGCGGCGGCAGGTTGCTCAGCACCAGGGTGGAGTCGACGGAGCTGTCGCCGCTGTCCGCCACGCCGATCACCAGGGTGTAGGTGCCCGGCTGGTCGAAGGTGTGGCTGAAGGTCTGCGGGCCCGAGGTGCCGTAGTTGCCCACCGCGGCGACGCTGCTCAGCAGGGTGACGACCTGGCCGTTGACCTGCACGAAGGCGAAGTCGTTGTAGGGTGCGTAGTCCTGGGTGGTGAAGGTCCAGTTGAAGCTGATGGCTTCGCCCGGCTGGGTGGTGGTGATGGTCAGCGTCAGCGCCGAACCATCGGTGGCGCCGGCGACGACGCCCGGCTGCAGGCTGCCGCCCTCCACGGCGCTGGCGCTGGCGGCCTGGGCCACCGGTGCATCGTTGCTGCCGACGATGTTGACGGTGACGCTGGACTGGGTGCCGTCCGCGCTCTGGACATTGAAGGTGTCGGTCAGGGTTTCGTTCAGCTTGAGCTCGTTGTAGGCCGAGTCGGCGGTGTAGCTCCAGGTGCCGTCGGCAGCCAGGCTGAAGTGGCCGTACTGGCCGGCGACGTTGGTCTGCTCGACGAAGGTGGCCGGGCTGTCGACGTCGGTGACGGTCAGTTGGCCGCCGGTGCTGATAGGGGCGTTGGTCTCGTTGATGCTGACCTGGGCGCCGGTGATGACGGCGGCGTCGTTGGTGCCGTCGATAGTCACGCTGACGCTGGAGGTGGTGCCGTCGGCGCTGGTGACGGTGAAGGTGTCGGTCAGGGTTTCGTTCAGCTTGAGCTCGTTGTAGGCCGAGTCGGCGGTGTAGCTCCAGGTGCCGTCGGCAGCCAGGCTGAAGTGGCCGTACTGGCCGGCGACGTTGGTCTGCTCGACGAAGGTGGCCGGGCTGTCGACGTCGGTGACGGTCAGTTGGCCGCCGGTGCTGATAGGGGCGTTGGTCTCGTTGATGCTGACCTGGGCGCCGGTGATGACGGCGGCGTCGTTGGTGCCGTCGATAGTCACGCTGACGCTGGAGGTGGTGCCGTCGGCGCTGGTGACGGTGAAGGTGTCGGTCAGCGATTGGCCGACGCTCAGCTGGTTGTAGGCCGAATCGGCGGTGTAGCTCCAGGTGCCGTCGGCAGCCAGGCTGAAGTGGCCGTATTGGCCGGCGACGTTGGTCTGCTCGACGAAGGTGGCTGGGCTGTCGACGTCGGTGATGGTCAGTTGGCCGCCGGTGGTGATCGGGGCGTTGGTCTCGTTGATGCTGACCTGGGCGCCGGTGATGACGGCGGCGTCGTTGGTGCCGGTAACCGTGATGGTGATGGTTTGCGGATCGCTCAGCGCGCCGCTGTCATCCTTGGCCTGGTAGGTGAAGGTGACGTCGCGGCTGACACCGGCCGGCAGGCTGTCGAAGTCGTGGCCCGGATCGAAGGTATAGCTGCCATCTCCGTGGAAGGTGAGCGTGCCATTGCCGGTACCGACATCGGTAGTCAGCTGGTAGCTGGCAATGGTGCCATCGACATCGCTGGCTGCCGGGACCTGGCCGTCGAGGATGGTGTTCTCTTCGGTCGTCGCACTGCCGGCCTGAGCGACCGGTGCGTCGTTGGTGCCGGTAACGGTAATGGTGATGGTTTGCGGGGCGCTCAGCGCGCCGCTGTCATCCTTGGCCTGGTAGGTGAAGGTGACGTCGCGGCTGACACCGGCCGGCAGGCCGTCGAAATCCTGGCCCGGATCGAAGGTGTAGCTGCCATTGGGGTTGAAGGTCAGCGTGCCGTTGCCGGTGCCGACATCGGTTGTCAGTTGGTAGCCGGCGATGGTGCCGTCGACATCGCTCGCGGCCGGGACCTGGCCGTTGAGTACGGTGTTTTCTCCGGTAGTCGCGCTACCGGCTTGAGCTACCGGTGCGTCGTTGGTGCCGGTAATGGTCAGCGTCAGGGTGCTGGAGCTGGTGGCGCCCTGATCGTCGGTGACGATCACCGGGATGCTGATGACCTGGGTTTCGTCATTGGCCAGGTGCTGGTAGGCCAGGTCCTTGCCATCGAAGGTCCAGCGGCCATCGGATTGCAGGGTGAAACCTGCGGGCGCATTGCCGTCGATGCTGAAGGTCAGGACCGCGCCGTCATCGGCGTCGGTGGCCGTCAGTTGGCCGGTGCTCACCTGGTCTTCGTCGGCTGCGGCGCTGGCAGCTTGGGCGACAGGGGCATCGTTGGTGCCGGTGACGGTGATGGTCAGGGTGCTGCCACTGGTAGCGCCCTGGTCATCGGTGACGACCACCGGAATGCTGATGACCTGGGTTTGTCCCTCAGCCAGGTGCTGGTAGGCGGGATTGCTGGCGTCGAAGGTCCATTTGCCGTCCTGATCCAGGGTGAAGCCGGCGGGAAGCGGGCTGTCCGAGCCGAACTGCAGTTGGGCGCCCTGGTCGGCATCGGTGGCCTGCAACTGGCCATCGATCTGGCTGTCCTCGTTGACCGCCGCAGTGGCCGCCTGAGCTACCGGCGCGTCATTGGTGCCGGTGACGGTAATGGTGATGGCCTGCGGGGCGCTCAGCGCGCCGCTGTCGTCCTTGGCCTGGTAGGTGAAGGTGACGTCGCGGCTGACACCGGCCGGCAGGCTGTCGAAGTCGTGGCCTGGATCGAAGGTATAGCCGCCATTGGAGTTGAAGGTCAGCGTGCCGTTGCCGGTGCCGACATCGGTGGCCAGCTGGTAGCCGGTAATGGTGCCGTCGACATCGCTGGCGGCCGGGACTTGGCCATTGAGGATGGTGTTCTCTTCGGTCGTAGCGCTGCCAGCCTGGGCGACCGGTGCGTCGTTGGTGCCGGTAATGGTCAGCGTCAGGGAGCTGGAGTTGGTGGCGCCATGCTCGTCGGTGACGATCACCGGAATGCTGATGACCTGCGTCTGGCCTTCGGCTAAGTGTTGGTACGCCGAGTCCTTGCCATCGAAGGTCCAGCTGCCGTCGGTTTTCAGAGTGAATCCGGCGGGTGCATTGCCGTCGATGCTGAAGGTCAGAACGGCCCCGTCGTCGGCGTCAGTAGCTACCAGTTGCCCGGTGCTTACTTGGTCTTCGTCGACCGCAGCGTTGGCAGCCTGAGCAACAGGAGTGTCGTTGGTACCAGTCACGGTGATGGTCAGGGTGCTGCTACTGGTAGCACCTTGGTCATCGGTGACGACTACCGGAACGCTGATGACCTGGGTTTCACCATCGGCCAGGTGCTGGTAGGCCGGGTCCTTGCCGTCGAAAGTCCAGCTGCCATCGGTTTTCAGGGTAAGGCCGGCGGGCGTATTACCGTTGATGCTGAAGGTCAGGACGGCTCCATCGTCGGCGTCGGTAGCTACCAGTTGCCCGGTGCTCACCTGGTCTTCGTCGACCTCTGCGCTGGCTGCTTGGGCGACAGGGGCATCGTTGGTGCCAGTGACGGTAATGGTCAGAGTGCTGCCACTGGTAGCCCCCTGGTCATCGGTAACAACCACCGGAATGCTGATGACCTGGGTTTGTCCCGCAGCCAAGTGCTGGTAGGCGGCATCGCTGGCGTCGAAGGTCCACTTGCCGTCCTGATCCAGGGTGAAGCCGGCGGGGAGGGGGCTGTCCGAGCCGAATTGCAACTGGGCGCCCTGGTCGGCATCGGTGGCCTGCAACTGGCCGTTGATCTGGCTGTCCTCGTTGACTGCGGCAGTGGCGGCTTGGGCCACCGGCGCGTCGTTGGTGCCCGTGACCGTAATGGTGATGGTCTGCGGGGCGCTCAGTGCGCCGCTGTCATCCTGGGCCTGGTAGGTGAAGGTGATGTCGCGGCTGACACCAGCCGGCAGACTGTCGAAGTCCTGACCCGGATCGAAGCTATAGCTGCCATTGGGATTGAAGGTCAGCGTGCCGTTGCCGGTGCCGACACCATTGGCCAACTGGTAACCGGCAATGGTGCCGTCGACATCGCTGGCCGCCGGGACCTGGCCGTTGAGGATGGTGTTCTCTTCGGTCGTAGCGCTGCCCGCCTGAGCTACCGGTGCGTCGTTGGTGCCGGTCACGGTGATGGTGATGGTCTGCGGATCACTCAACGCACCGCTGTCATCCTTGGCCTGGTAGGTGAAGGTGACGTCACGGCTGACACCAGCCGGCAGGCTGTCGAAATCCTGGCCCGGATCGAAGGTATAGCTGCCATCGGGGTTGAAGGTCAGCGTGCCATTGCCAGTGCCGACATCGCTGGCCAACTGGTAACCGGCGATGGTGCCGTCGACATCGGTGGCGGCCGGGACCTGGCCATTCAGCACATCGTTCTCGGCGGTAGTCGCGCTGCCCGCCTGGGCTACCGGCGCATCATTGGTGCCGGTCACCGTGATGCTCAGGGTGCTGGAGCTGGTGGCGCCATGCTCGTCGGTAACGATCACCGGAATGCTGATGACCTGCGTCTCACCATCGGCTAAGTATTGGTACGCCGAGTCCTTGCCATCGAAGGTCCAGCTGCCGTCGGTTTTCAGGGTGAAGCCGGCCGGTGCGTTGCCGTCAATGCTGAAGGTCAGGACAGCACCGTCGTCGGCGTCGGTGGCCGTCAGTTGGCCGGTGCTCACCTGATCTTCGTCGGCCGCTGCGCTGGATGCCTGCGCTATCGGCGCATCATTGGTGCCGGTGACGGTGATGGTCAGGGTGTTGCCGGCGACTGCGCCCTGGTCGTCGGTAACCAGGTAAGGAATGCTGATGACCTGCGTCTGACCGGCAGCCAAGTGCTGATAGGCAGCATCGCTGGCGTCGAAGCTCCACTTGCCATCCTGGTCCAGGGTGAAGCCTGCGGGCAGAGGATTGTCGGAACCGAACTGCAGCTGCGCTCCTTGGTCGGCATCGCTGGCCTGCAGCTGGCCACTGATCTGGCTGTCTTCATTGATCGCGGCACTGGCGGCCTGGGCTACCGGAACGTCATTGCTACCCGTGACGGTAATGGTGATGGTCTGCGGATCGCTCAGGGCGCCGCTGTCATCCTTGGCCTGGTAGGTGAAGGTGACATCGCGACTGACACCAGCCGGCAGACTGTCGAAGTCCTGGCCCGGATCGAAGCGATAGCTGCCATCGGGGTTGAAGGTGAGTGTGCCGTTACCAGCGCCGACATCGTTGGTCAGCTGGTAGCCGACGATGCTTCCGTCGACATCGCTGGCCGCCGGCACCTGGCCATTCAGGACGCCGTTCTCGCCAGTAGTTGCGCTGTCCGCCTGGGCCACCGGTGCGTCGTTGGTACCAGTGATGGTCAGAGTCAGAGTGCTGGTGGTATTGGCTCCCTGGTCGTCAGTGACGATTACCGGAATGCTGATGACCTGGGTTTCGCCATTGGCCAGATGCTGGTACGCCGGGTCCTTGCCATCGAACGTCCAGCTGCCGTCGGCTTTCAGGGTGAAGCCGGCCGGTGCGTTGCCGTCGACGCCGAAGGTCAGGACCGCACCGTCATCGGCATCTGTTGCCGTCAGTTGGCCGGTGCTCACCTGGTCTTCGTCGGCTGCTGCGCTGGCGGCTTGGGCCACCGGTACGTCATTGGTGCCGGTAACCGTGATGGTCAGGGTGTTGCCGGCGACTGCACCCTGGTCGTCGGTGACCAGGTAGGGAATGCTGATAACCTGCGTCTGACCGGCAGCCAGGTGCTGGTAGGCGGCATCGCTGGCATCGAAGCTCCACTTGCCATCCTGACCCAGGGTGAAGCCGGCGGGGAGGGGGCTGTCGGAGCCGAATTGCAGCTGGGCGCCCTGGTCGGCGTCGCTGGCCTGCAGTTGGCCGTTGATCTGACTGTCTTCGTTGACGGCGGCACTGGCAGCTTGGGCGACCGGCGCATCGTTGCTGCCGGTGACGGTGATGGTGATGGTCTGCGGAGCGCTCAGTGCGCCACTGTCATCCTTGGCCTGATAGGTGAAGGTGACATCGCGGCTGACGCCAGCCGGCAGACTGTCGAAATCCTGGCCCGGATCGAAGCTATAGCTACCGTCGCTGTTGAAGGTCAGCGTGCCGTTACCTGTGCCAACCCCACTGGCCAACTGGTAACCGGCAATGCTGCCGTCGACATCGCTAGCAGCCGGAACCTGGCCATTCAGCACATCGTTCTCGGCGGTAGTCGCGCTGCCCGCCTGGGCGACCGGCGCGTCATTGGTGCCGGTGACGGTAATGGTCAGGGTGCTGGAGCTGCTGGCGCCCTGGTCGTCGGTCACCACCACCGGGACGACGATCACCTGGGTCTGGCCTTCGCCCAGGTGCTGATAGGCCGGGTCCTTGCCGTCGAAGCTCCAGTTGCCGTCGGGCTGCAGGGTGAAGCCGGCGGGGGCCTTGCCGTCGACGCTGAAGGTCAGGCTGCTGCCGGTGTCGGGGTCGCTGGCGGCGATCTGGCCGGTGAGTTGCCCGTCCTCGGTGACCTGGGCCTGGGCGCTGGTGGCTTGCGGCGTGTCGTTGGCGCCCTGGATGTCGATGTCGATCACCCGGGTGTCGCTGGCCCCGGACGGGTCGCGGACGGTGACGGTGAAGCTGTCCTGCGGGTGCTGGCCGGCCGGCAGGGCGTTCACCGCGGCGGCGTCGACCACGTAGACGTAGCTGCCGTCAGGACTGACCGTGAGCTGGCCGAAGGCGCCCTTGGCGCTGCCGCTCCAGGTCAACTGGTCGCCGTCGACGTCGCTGGCCTGCAGCTGGCCCTTGATGTCGGCGAAGCTGTCGTTGGCCGCTGTGTCGACCAGGGTGGCGCCGTAGCTGCCGCTGGCCACCGGGGCGTCGTTGACTGCGCTCACGCCGATGTCGACGGTCAGGCTGCTGGACGCGCCGCGGTTGTCGGTGACCGTCACCACGAAGCTGTCGGCGCCGTTGTAGTCGGGGTTGGGCAGGTACTGCCAGGTGCCGTCGGCATTGACGATCAGGCTGCCGTTGGCCGGGCCCCGGGCGAGGGAGTAGGTGAGGCTGTCGCCGTTCGGGTCGCGGGCCTGGAAGGCGCCTTGCAGCAGGGTGTCCTCGGCGGTGCTCAGCTGCAGGCCGGCGAGGGCGTTGCCCTGGTCGTCGACGAAGCTGGGCGCGAGGTTCGGCGCCTGCTCCTGCTGGCGCTCGCCGTCGCCCTGGCCGGCAGCGCCCGGGCCGCTGGTGGTGTAGCCGATGCTCGGGTCGACGTGGCCGCCGGTTTCCTCCAGCAGCACGAAGCTGTGGCCGCCGCCGGCCGGGCCGCTGCCAGCGGCGCTGGCGCCCGGGCCGGCCGCGGTGGGGGCGAGGGTCTGGGTCGGGTCGGCGCCGGCGGCGATGGCTTTCTGCAGCTCCTCGGTGCTGGCCGTGACGGCGGGCTGGGCCGGCGCATGGGGTGCCAGTTCGCTGGCGCTCAGCTGGCTGTCGCGGCCCAGGTCGAGCACGCGGCCGTCGGGCAATTGCAGGGCCACCGCGCCGGCGTCGCCGGTCTGCACCAGGTCGCCCAGGAACAGGCGGTCGCCCTCGACCAGCACCCGCCGCTGCCCCTCGGCGGATACCGCCAGCACTTGCCCGATGACGCTTTTCACCACTGCGACGACGCTGCTCATTGCACTTCTCCCCTGAGGCGGATGCTGGCGTGCCGGCCGGGTCGCGGCCGTGATTGCGGCGCGCCAGGTGGCATTCCCTTGTCGATTGGAGCTGTAAAAATGGCGTCAATTAATTGGCTTAATGAGTTTTCGCGATTAGGTTTATGCCAATCTATTGACCATTTCCGAGGCATCCTAAACAATTGGCAAAACGATGTCACTGTGATGTCAAAGAGCCCCGCGAAAAAATTTCCAACGGGGTTCCGGGCGCCAGTGACCTCCTCACGTGCAGCGCATTCGCCGGTCCTCCGATGCCACCCCTGGGTACACGAATCGCTGTCCATATCCCTGCGATAAGGATGTTCAAACCATGCGTTTGCGTTTCGTGCCTCTGTTGCCTCTCGCGCTCTATTGCGCGGTCCCGGCCCATGCCACCACCCTGAACGAAGCCATGCAGCGCGCCATGGACGTGCACCCGGAGATCCAGGCCGGGGTGAACAGCCGCCTGGCCGCCGACCAGCAGCTGCGCGCCGCCCAGGGCGGCTACCTGCCTTCGGTCGACCTCACTGCCGGCTATGGCCGCGAGGGCGCCGACAACCCCACCACCCGCGGCGAGGGCGACCACTGGCGGACCATGAACCGCGGCGAGTCGGCGCTGAGCCTGCGGCAGATGGTGTTCGACGGCTTCGCCACCTCCAGCGAGGTGGGCCGCCAGAAGGCCACGGTGAACTCCCGCGCCTATGCGCTGCTGGGCACCGCCGAGCGCACCGGGCTGGAAGTGGCGCAGGTCTATACCGACGTGCTGCGTCGCCAGGAGATGGTCCGCCTGGCCGAGGAGAACCTGAAGAGCCACCAGCGCATCTACGACCAGATCAGCCTGCGCAGCGCCCGCGGCGTCGGCCGCCTGGCCGACCAGGACCAGGCCGAGGCGCGCCTGGCCCAGGCGCGCAACAACCTGCTCACCGAGCAGACCAACCTGGCCGATGCGCGCACCAACTACCTGAGCGTGGTCGGCGCCGAGCCGCTGGAGCTGAGCGAGCCGGCCGGCCTGCCGGGCCTGCTGCCGCAAGACCTGCAGGACGCGCGCCGGCAGCTGCTGGAGAACAGCCCGATCCTGCGTTCGGCCGAGTCCGACGTGGCCGCCGCCGAGAAGCAGTACGAAGCGGCCAAGGCGCCGTTCTACCCGCGCTTCGACGCCGAGCTGTCGCGCAATGCCGACAACAACCTTTCCGGCGACCCGGGCCACAACAACGATTGGCAGGCCATGCTGCGCATGCGCTACAACCTGTTCGCCGGCGGCAGCAACAAGGCCGAGCTGCAGTCCAAGTCGTACCTGGCCAACCAGGCCCTGGACGTCCGCAACAACGCCCTGCGCCAGCTCAACGAGGAACTCGGCCTGGCCTGGAACGCCCTGGCCAACGCCCGCGATCAGCTGCCCATCGCCCGCCAGTACGTGGACTACAGCAGCCGCGTGCGCGAGGCCTACCAGAAGCAGTTCAGCATCGGCGAACGCACCCTGCTGGACCTGCTGGACAGCGAGAACGAACTGTTCAACGCCTCGCGCCGCCTGGTCGACCTGCGCTACACCGAGCTGTTCACCCAGTACCGGGTGAAGGCCACCCTGGGCGAACTGCTCAAGAGCCAGGGCGTGGTCGCGCCCCTGGCCAGCGTCGCCAGCGAAGACGTCAAACCCCAGGTGCAGCTGCCCGGCCTCAACTGAGCCGGCCGTGCGCCCAACCCCCGGAGTAGCCCCGCGTGGATCAGGAAACCAGCCAAGTCCCCTTGAGTCGTGATCCGCGCGTCCTGCTGGACGACCCCCTGCTGGACAGCCTGCTGAGCCTCTGCGCGCTGCACCGCAAGCCGGCCAGCCGGGCCATGCTCACCAGCGGCCTGCCGCTGCCCGGGCAGCGCCTGTCCGCTGAGCTGCTGCCGCGCGCGGCGGCCCGCGCCGGCTTGCAGGGGCGCCTGCTGCAGCGGCCGCTGGAGCGGATCCCGGCCATCGCGCTGCCGGCCATGCTGCTGCTGCGCGACGGCCGCTGCGCCGTGCTGCTGGGCTGGGAGGCCGGCGGCGAGGCGCGTCTGCTGCTCAGCGAGAGCGACGGCGGCGAGGTGCGGGTAGCCCGCGAGCTGCTGGCCGAGGACTACGCCGGCCAGGCCTTCTTCGCCCAGCCGCAGCACCAGTACGACCTGCAGCACGGCGAGATGATCCCGCGCGCGCGGCGCTGGTTCCGCGACACGCTGCTGCGCTCGCGCTGGCTGTACGTCGACGCGGTGGCGGCGAGCCTGCTGATCAACCTCATCGCCCTGGCCGCGCCGCTGTTCGTGATGAACGTCTACGACCGCGTGGTGCCCAACCAGGCCGCCGCCACCCTGTGGGTGCTGGCCGTCGGCATCAGCGGCGCCTACCTGTTCGACCTGCTGCTCAAGACCCTGCGCGGCCTGTGCCTGGACCTGGCCGGCAAGAAGACCGACCTGATCATCAGCGCGACGCTCTTCGAGCGCATCGTCGGCATGGACCTGAAGCAGCGCCCGGCGCGGGTCGGCAGCTTCGCCCAGAACATCCACGAGTTCCAGACGCTGCGCGACTTCCTCGCCTCGCTGACGCTGACCAGCCTGATCGACCTGCCGTTCACCCTGCTGATCCTGCTGGTGATCGGCATCATCGGCGGGCCGCTGGTGTTCGTTCCGCTGCTGGCCTTCCCGCTGGCCGCCGGCATCGGCTGGCTGCTGCAGAAGCCGCTGGTGGAAACCATGAACCGCACCATGGCCCTGGCCGCCGAGCGCCAGTCGAGCCTGATCGAGACCCTCGCCGGGCTCGACGCGGTCAAGGTCAACAACGCCGAGAGCGAGCGCCAGTACCTGTGGGAGCAGACCATCGGCACCCTCGGCCGCCTGGAGCTGCGCGTCAAGCTGCTGTCCAGCCTGGCGATGAACCTGACGCTGCTGATCCAGGCCCTGGCCGGGGTGGTGATGATCATCGGCGGCGTCTACCTGATCATCGCCGGCGACCTCAGCATGGGCGGCCTGATCGCCTGCTACATGCTCAACGGCCGCGCCCTCGGCCCGCTGACCCAGCTTTCCGGACTGATCCAGCGCTACCAGCAGGCGCGCCTGACCATGCACAGCACCGACCAGATGATGGCCCTGGAACAGGAGCGCAACAGCAGCGAGCGCCCGCTGAGCCGCCAGCAACTGCGCGGCGGCATCGAGCTGCGCCAGCTGAACTTCGCCTACCCCAACCAGCAGGTCGAGGCGCTGCACGACATCAACCTGGTGATCCGCCCCGGCGAGAAGGTCGGCATCATCGGCCGCAGCGGCTCGGGCAAGAGCTCCCTGGCCAAGCTGATCGTCGGCCTGCACCGCGCCGACAGCGGCAGCCTGCTGGTGGATGGCGTCGACACGCGCCAACTGGACGTCAGCGACCTGCGCCACAACATCGGCTACCTGCCCCAGGACATCAACCTGTTCAGCGGCAGCCTGCGCGACAACCTGGTGGCCGGCGCGCGCTACGTCGACGACGAGACGGCGCTGCGCGCCGCCGAGCTGGCCGGGGTGCACGAGTTCGCCCGGCTGCACCCGCAGGGCTACGAACTGCAGGTGGGCGAGCGCGGCCTGAACCTCTCCGGCGGCCAGCGGCAGAACGTCGCCCTGGCCCGCGCGCTGCTGCTGGACCCGCCGATCCTGCTGCTCGACGAGCCGACCAGCTCCATGGACAACGCCGGCGAAGAACTCCTGAAGCAGCGCCTGCAGCCGCTCATCGCCGACAAGACGCTGCTGCTGGTCACCCACCGCGCCTCCATGCTCAGCCTGGTGGAGCGCCTGGTGATCGTCGACCGCGGGCGGATCATCGCCGACGGGCCGAAGGACGTGGTGCTGGACGCATTGAAGAAGGGGCAGATCAGTGTCGCTTAATCCGTTCGGCCTCTTCGGCCAGTCCATCCGCGGCTATTTCCGCGGCAGCGAAGACCTTTCCGGGCAGCCGCTGCCGGAAGTCAGCAAGGCCCTGGTGGAGGACGCCCCGCGGGTGGTGCGCCTGACCATCTGGGCGCTGGTCGGCTTCGCCCTGTTCCTCGGCCTGTGGGCGCACTTCGCCGAGATCGACGAGGTGACCCGCGGCGAAGGCAAGGCGATTCCCTCGTCCAAGGTGCAGAAGATCCAGAACCTGGAGGGCGGCATCGTTTCGCAGATCTTCGTCCACGAAGGCCAGGTGGTGCAGGCCGGCGAATCGCTGATGCGCCTGGACCCGACGCGCTTCCAGTCCAACGTCGGCGAGACCGAGGCCGACCGCCTGGCCATGTTCCTGCGCGTGGAGCGCCTTTCCGCCGAGGTGGAGGACCGCGAGCTGCGCATCCCCGACGACGTCCGCGCCAAGGTCCCGGGCCAGGCCGGCAGCGAGGAGGCGCTGTTCCAGAGCCGCCAGCAGCAGCTCAAGGACGAGGTCGCCGGCCTGGAGCAGCAACTGGTGCAGAAGCAGCAGGAGCTGCGCGAGTTCGCCTCCAAGCAGGCGCAGTACCGCAACAGCCTGGAGCTGCTGCGCCAGGAGATTGCCATGTCCGCGCCGCTGGTGGGGCAGGGCGCCATGTCCCAGGTGGAGCTGCTGCGCCTCAAGCGCGCCGAGGTGGAGAACCGCGGCCAGTTGGACGCAACCAGCCTGGCCATCCCCCGCGCCGAGGCGGCGATCAAGGAAGTCGAGCGCAAGGTCGCCGAGACCCGCGCGCGCTTCCGCAGCGACGCGCTCAAGGAACTCAACGAGGCGCGCACCGACCTGAGCAAGGCCGAGGCTACCGGCAAGGCCCTGGAGGATCGCGTCAATCGCACCCTGGTCACCTCGCCGGTGCGCGGCATCGTCAAGCAGTTGCTGGTGAACACCATCGGCGGGGTGATCCAGCCGGGCAGCGACCTGGTGGAAATCGTCCCGCTGGACGACACCCTGCTGGTGGAAGCGCGCATCCGCCCGCAGGACATCGCCTTCCTGCACCCCGGGCAGAAGGCCATGGTCAAGTTCACCGCCTACGACTACACCATCTACGGCGGCCTGCCGGCGGAACTGGAACAGATAGGCGCCGACACCGTCACCGACGAGGACGGCAACAGCTTCTACCTGATCAAGCTGCGCACCCGCAAAAGCCACCTGGGCAGCGACGAGAAACCGCTGCTGATCATCCCCGGGATGGTCGCCAGCGTGGACATCATGACCGGTAAGAAGAGCATCCTCAGCTACCTGCTCAAGCCCATCCTGCGGGCGCGGGCGGAGGCTTTGCGGGAGCGTTGAGGCGTAACCGCTGGCGACGCCGGCATTTTCGTAGGAGCGAGCTTGCTCGCGAACTGTGTTTCCCGGCGGCTGCGGTGCTTTCGGTGGACTCCGTACCCTCTCCCTGAAGGGAGAGGGGGCTAGTCCGTGCCGAGAGATGGCCTGGTTTTAGCCGGCAGTCAGGGTGCTAGCCGGCTGACTCTAGAGCATCAGCTCTGCCCAACGGTCCTCTCTCGCTTCAGGGAGAGGGGCTGGTCCGTGCCGAGAGGAGGCCTGGTTTCAGCCGGCAGCCACAGTGCTAACCGGCTGACTCTAGAACTTCAGCATCTGCCTAACGGTCCCCTCTCCCTTCAGGGAGAGGGCTAGGGAGAGGGCGCTCTTCGTGCTCTTCGAATGCTCCCGCCCCTCAACCCCCACATGAGCTCAGACCGGCTCCTGGCAAACATCCACCCAATCAGCCTCGACCAGGCTTGCCAGGCGCTCCGGGGCGATGCGCACGGCGCTGTGCAGGGCGCCGGCTGCCGGCAGCACTTCGTCGAAGGCACGCAGCGACACGTCGCAGTACACCGGCAGCGGGCTGGCCAGGCCGAAGGGGCAGACGCCGCCCACCGGGTGGCCAGTGAGTTCCACCACTTCCTCGGCGCCGAGCATCTTCGCCTTGCCGCCCAGGGCTTCCTTGAGCTTGCGGTTGTCCAGGCGGGCGTCGCCGCGGGCGACCACCAGCACGGTGCGCTCGCCCACCCGTAGCGACAGCGTCTTGGCGATGCGCCCCGGCTCCACGCCGTGGGCCTCGGCGGCCAGGGCGACGGTGGCGGTGCTGGTGTCCAGTTCGATGATGGCGATGTCGGGGGCCTTCTCGGCGAAGAAGGCGCGGACCGATTCCAGGCTCATGCTGGGGCTCCTTGCTCGGGGTTTCTCGGGAACCGGCCAATCTAGGGCCTCGGGCGGCGGGCGTCCAGCCTGGCGGGTGCGTTCGTCGCGCCGGCTTGCCCGGTCGCCGGGCCTGTCTATCGTTCTTCCTGTTTGCCACCACCACCGCCCAGGCGCTGCCGACGAACGGTCGGCGCTATTGTCGATTGCGCCCCGCGCGCATCGACTACCAGGCAGAGCGGGGCAGTGGGCCCACTCGACTTCACGGGAAGAGGAGAACCACCATGCGCTTCATGGCGATAGTCAAGGCCACCGCGGATTCGGAGGCCGGCGTCATGCCCTCGGAAGAGCTGCTGACGGCCATGGGCAAGTTCAACGAGGAACTGGTCGCCGCCGGGGTGATGCTCGCCGGCGAAGGCCTGCAGCCCAGCTCGAAGGGCGCCCGGGTGCGCTTCGACGGCGCCTCGCGCACGGTCGTCGACGGCCCCTTCGCCGAGACCCGCGAGCTGATCGCCGGCTTCTGGCTGCTGCAGTGCGATTCGCTGCAGGAATGCATCGACTGGATCAAGCGCTGCCCCAGCCCCTTCGACGGCCCGTCGGAGATCGAGATCCGCCAGGTCTTCGAGGCCGAGGACTTCGGCGCCGAATTCACCGAGGAACTGCGCGAGCAGGAAGAACGCCTGCGCGCCCGCATCGCCGGCAAGGACTGAGCCGGCAGGAGACTCCAGATGAAAATCCAGGCCTACCTGATCTTCGACGGCAACTGCGAGCAAGCCTTCACCCGCTATGCCGAGGTGCTCGGCGGCAAGCTGCCGATGCTCATGCGCTTCAAGGACGCCCCGGATATGGGGCAGATTCCAGCCGACGCCGCCGACCGCGTGATGCACGTGCGCCTGGAGGTGGGCGACCAGGTGCTGATGGGCTCGGACAACTGCCCACCGATGCCCTACGAGGGCACCAAGGGCGTGTCCGTCTCCCTGCAGGTGGACAGCAAGGCCGAAGCCCGGCGCATCTACGAGGCCCTGAGCGAAGGCGGCCAGGTCACCATGGAACTGCAGCAGACCTTCTGGGCCGCCGCCTTCGCCATGTTCACCGACCGCTTCGGGGTGCCCTGGATGATCAACTGCGAGCAGGACCGCTGATAGGCATATGCCTCCACCGTAGGAGCGCGCCATGCGCGATCGCGGGCCTGGCCCGCTAGCGCACGAACGATCATGGCTTTTCGTAGGATGGTGTTGAGCGAAGCGATACCCATCAGCGCAACCGCATGGGTTTCGCAAGCTCAACCCATCCTACGAAGAGCGCCTCGGCGCGGCCTGCAAGACAGTTTCTCCTGCGGGTCCCTGGTCATTTTCGTGGTTTGGGCGGGTAGGGGCCTGTAGATTGGAATTGTTCGATAACCGCACCGATAGTCGATAATCGCATTGTTTGGCCCCCGGCCCCGGCGCTACTGTCTTGCCCATCGGCATCCGCGGATGCCCTGGACCCCAAGACGAGACCGACAATGGCTGAACTCCTGACCCTGCGCGAAGCGGTCGAGCGTTTCGTGAACGACGGCGATACCGTCGCCCTCGAAGGCTTCACCCACCTGATCCCCACCGCCGCTTCCCACGAACTCATCCGCCAGGGCAAGAAAGACCTGCACCTGGTGCGCATGACTCCCGACCTGGTCTACGACCTGCTGATCGGCGCCGGCTGCGCCCGCAAGCTGACCTTCTCCTGGGGCGGCAACCCCGGCGTGGGCTCGCTGCACCGCCTGCGCGACGCGGTGGAGAAGGGCTGGCCGCAAGCGCTGGAGATCGACGAGCACAGCCACGCCGACCTGGCCAACTCCTACGTCGCCGGTGCCTCCGGCCTGCCGTTCGCCGTGCTGCGCGCCTACGCCGGCTCCGACCTGCCGAAGGTCAACCCGAACATCAGGTTCATCAACTGCCCGTTCACCGGCGAACAGCTGGCCGCCGTGCCCTCGGTGCGCCCGGACGTCACCGTGATCCACGCGCAGAAGGCCGACCGCAAGGGCAACGTGCTGCTGTGGGGCATCCTCGGCGTGCAGAAGGAAGCCGCCCTGGCCGCCAAGCGCTGCATCGTCACCGTGGAAGAGATCGTTGACGACCTCAACGCGCCGATGAACGCCTGCGTGCTGCCGACCTGGGCGCTGTCCGCCGTCTGCCACGTGCCCGGCGGCGCGCACCCGTCCTACGCCCACGGCTACTACGAGCGCGACAACCGCTTCTACCAGGCCTGGGACCCGATCGCCCGCGACCGCGAGACCTTCACCGCCTGGATCGACACCTACATCCGCGGCACTAAGGATTTCGCCGAGTTCCAGAAGAAAATCGCGGAGGGTAAATGATGAGCGCCTACAGCACCAATGAAATGATGACCGTGGCCGCCGCCCGCCGCCTGAAGAACGGCGCGGTCTGCTTCGTCGGCATCGGCTTGCCGTCCAAGGCCGCCAACCTGGCGCGCCTGACCTCCTCGCCGGACGTGGTCCTGATCTACGAATCCGGCCCCATCGGCGCCAAGCCCAGCGTGCTGCCGCTGTCCATCGGCGACGGCGAGCTGGCCGAAACCGCCGACACCGTGGTGCCCACCGGCGAAATCTTCCGCTACTGGCTGCAGGGCGGGCGCATCGACGTCGGCTTCCTCGGCGCCGCCCAGGTCGACCGCTTCGGCAACATCAACACCACCGTCATCGGCGACTACGACAAGCCGAAGGTGCGCCTGCCCGGCGCCGGCGGCGCCCCGGAGATCGCCGGTTCGGCCAAGGAAGTGCTGATCATCCTCAAGCAGTCGCACCGCACCTTCGTCGACAAGCTGGCCTTCATCACCTCGGTCGGCCATGGCGAGGGCGGCGACCACCGCCAGCAGCTCGGCCTGCCCGGCAAGGGCCCGGTGGCGATCATCACCGACCTGTGCATCATGGAGCCGGAAGCCGGCAGCAACGAATTCATCGTCACCTCGCTGCACCCGGGCGTGAGCCGCGAGCAGGTGATCGAGAACACCGGCTGGGCCATCCGCTTCGCCGAGCAGGTCGCCGAGACCGTGGCGCCCACCGAGGTCGAGCTGCAAGCCCTGCGCGCCCTGGAAGCCCGCACCGCGGCCGCCCACGGCCAGCAAGGGGGTGAGGAATGAGCCGCGAGGTCTACATCTGCGACGCCGTGCGCACGCCCATCGGCCGCTTCGGCGGCTCGCTCTCGGCGGTGCGCGCCGACGACCTGGCGGCCACCCCGATCAAGGCCCTGGTCGAGCGCAACCCGCAGGTCGACTGGGCGCAGCTGGACGAGGTCTACCTCGGCTGCGCCAACCAGGCCGGCGAGGACAACCGCAACGTCGCGCGCATGGCGCTGCTGCTGGCCGGCCTGCCGGAGAGCATCCCCGGCGTGACCCTCAACCGCCTCTGCGCCTCGGGCATGGACGCGGTGGGCACCGCCTTCCGCGCCATCGCCAGCGGCGAGATCGAGCTGGCCATTGCCGGCGGCGTGGAATCCATGTCCCGCGCGCCCTACGTGATGGGCAAGGCGGACAGCGCCTTCGGCCGCGGCCAGAAGATTGAGGACACCACCATCGGCTGGCGCTTCATCAACCCGCTGATGAAGGCCCAGTATGGCGTCGATGCGATGCCGCAGACTGCCGACAACGTCGCCGACGACTACCAGGTCAGCCGCGCCGACCAGGACGCCTTCGCCCTGCGCAGCCAGCAACTGGCCGGGCGCGCCCAGGCCGCCGGCTACTTCGCCGAGGAAATCGTCCCGGTGGTGATCAAGGGCAAGAAGGGCGAGACCGTCGTCGACACCGACGAGCACCCGCGCCCGGACACCACTCTCGAAGCCCTGGCCAAGCTCAAGCCGGTCAACGGCCCGGACAAGACCGTCACCGCCGGCAACGCCTCGGGCGTCAACGACGGCTCGGTGGCGCTGATCCTGGCTTCCGCCGAGGCGGTGAAGAAACATGGCCTGAAACCCCGCGCCAAGGTGCTGGGCATGGCCAGCGCCGGCGTCGCCCCGCGGGTGATGGGCATCGGCCCGGTGCCGGCGGTGCGCAAGCTGCTGGAGCGCCTGAACCTGGCGGTGGGCGACTTCGACGTCATCGAACTGAACGAGGCCTTCGCCGCCCAGGGCCTGGCGGTCACCCGCGAACTGGGCATCGCCGACGACGACGCGCGGGTCAACCCCAACGGCGGCGCCATCGCCCTCGGCCACCCGCTGGGCGCCAGCGGCGCCCGCCTGGTCCTGACTGCGGTGCACCAATTGGAGAAGAGCGGCGGCAAGCGCGGCCTGTGCACCATGTGCGTGGGCGTGGGGCAGGGCGTTGCGCTGGCTGTCGAGCGCGTCTGAACGGTCGTCACTCCCGGTAGGATGGGTGGAGCGCAGCGATACCCATCTTCCTGGCAAAATCCCCGACGCCCGCCCCGAGCGGGCGTCGTTCCTGATTCAACGGAGTCCCCGATGCCTACCGTCAAGCTCGCCGACGGCGAACTGAACTACCTCCTCGAAGGCCCGGCCGGCGCGCCGGTGCTGGTGCTGTCCAACTCCCTGGGCACCGACCTGCACATGTGGGACGCGCAAATCCCGGCCTTCACCCGGCACTTCCAGGTGCTGCGCTACGACACCCGCGGCCACGGGGCCTCGCTGGTCAGCGAGGGCCCCTACAGCATCGAGCAGCTCGGCCGCGACGTGCTGGCCCTGCTGGACGCGCTGAACATCGCCAAGGCCAGCTTCTGCGGCCTGTCCATGGGCGGCCTGATCGGCCAGTGGCTGGCGATCAACGCTCCTGAGCGCATCGAGCGCCTGGTGCTGTGCAACACTGCCGCGAAGATCGGCACCCCGGAAGTCTGGAACCCGCGCATCGACACCGTGCTTTCCGGCGGCGTCCAGGCCATGCGCGACCTGCGCGACGCCTCCATCTCGCGCTGGTTCACCGCCGACTTCGCCGAGGCCCAGCCGGGCAAGGTCGAGCCCATCGTGGCCATGCTGGCGCAGACCTCCCCCGAGGGCTACGCGGCCAACTGCGCCGCGGTGCGCGATGCCGACTTCCGCGAACAGCTGGGCGCCATCCGCGCGCCGACCCTGGTCGTCTGCGGCAGCGGCGATCCGGTGACCACCACCGAGCACGGCCGCTTCATGCAGGAACGCATCCAGGGCGCCGAACTGGTGGAATTCCACGCCGCGCACCTGTCCAACGTCCAGGCTGGCGATGCCTTCAGCGACAAGGTGCTGGCCTTCCTCCGCGCTTGATGCGCCTGTCTTGCCGACTGCACCGAGGTGCTTTCGTGGAATGGGTTGAGCTTGCGATACCCATCGGACCCTGGTGATGGGTATCGCTTCGCTCAACCCATCCTACGGGGTGCCAGCCGCGGTGTGTCCATGTAGGAGCGCACCCTGCGCGCGATTCGCGGGCAGGGCCCGCTTACGTAGCAGGCGAGCATGGATTCTCGTAGGAGCGTCTTGGCGTAGCCGGCTTACGGCATCGGCTCGGATTTCTCGGCCACCTGGCGCAGGGCTTTTTCGTAGTAGTCGGCCGATTGCGCGCCGGAGATCAGCTGGCGGCCGTTGATGATCACCGCCGGCACGGCGCGGATGCCGTGGCTGGTGAAGAATTCCTCTTCCTCGATCACTTCGCTGGCATAGGCGTCGCTGTCGAGGATCTCGCGGGTGCGCACCGGGTCCAGGCCGATGCCGGTGGCCAGGTCCAGCAGTTCCTCGCTGTCGCTGACGTTGCGCCCTTCGCCGAAGTAGGCGTGCAGCAGCGCCTGCTTCAGCGCCAGGTCGCGGCCCTGTTCGGCGGCCCAGTGCAGCAGGCGGTGGGCGTCGAAGGTGTTGTAGATGCGCTGGCGCTTGTGCAGGTCGAAGTGGAAGCCGACTTCCTCGCCGAAGTCGCGGATGCGCTTGTGGTTGCTGGCGATGTCTTCGGCACTGCTGCCGTACTTGCGCTGCAGGTGCTCGACCAGGTCCTCGCCTTCGGCGGGCATGTCGGCATTGAGTTCGAAGGGCTTGATCCGCAGCTCGACGTCGATCTCGCCGTCGACGCGCTGGATGGCTTCGAGCAATCCGCAAAGGCCGATGGCGCACCAGGGGCAGACCACGTCTGAGACGAAATCGAGGGTGATGGCTTCGCGCATACGGGCGATCTCCGCCTTGGGGTTTCGATGTTCAAGCATGGACCTTTTTGCCCCGGGTGATCCAGTGCCGGTGGGGCGTGGCGTAGCTGCTTCTTCCTGATGACTTTAGGTTTTATTTTTATCTATTTGATATATAAGGAATATTTCTATTCTAGAAATGACTTTAACTCAGGCGCGCTTCCAACTGCCCGGGTACAGGCTACAGGCCTTGCCCTGCCTGGACTCCGGCGCGATGGCGGGATGCGGAGGAAGTGACTGGGCGTGAGGTTGTTTCTCTATATCAATCATAAGCTATTGATATTCAATAATTTATCATGCGAATGCGCAGGCTATTCCTGCCGGAAATTATATGTTCGACATTAGAAGTGACATGCAACCTACTGAAAATAAATGAATTATTTTCGAGGTTTGCTAGCTGTCCCGCCCACGCCCCGGCAACCCGCCCTCACTCGATCGCCCGATCGAGGAAACCCAGGAATTCGACGATGGCGGCAGGCAGATGGCGCCCCTGCAGGGTGACGATCTGCAGCACGCTGGCCTGCATGGTGTCGTCCGCCACCGGCACCGCGACTACGCCTTCGGGCAGGTTGCCGCCCCGGCTGCCCAGGGAACTGATGAACATCAGCGTCCCGGCCGCCAGGGCGAAGGCCTTCAGGCTTGCCATGGAGTTGGTGGTGAATATCGGCTCCATGGACAGCCCCTGGGTGGCCAGCGCGGTGTCGACCAGCTGGCGTTGCGTGCGCTGCTGGTCCGGCAGGGCCATGGGCTCGGACGCCAGGTCGGCCAGGGTGACCTGTTCCCGCGTGGCCAGTGGATGGTCGCGCGGCACCAGCACGTGCATCGGCCGGCGCACGATGCGTTCCACCTTCACCCCGGCCGGCGCGGAATAGCTGTAGGTGATGCCGATGTCGGCGCTGCCGTCGCCGACGCGCGCGCAGATGTCCGCCGAGTTGCCCACCCAGACGTGGAAGCGCACGCCCGGGTAGGTGCGGCGGTAGTCCGCGAGTATCCGCGGCAGCCAGTCGATGGCGAAGCCCTCGTAGGCCGCCAGGCGCACCAGGCCGCGGTGCGGGCCCTGCAGTTCGCGCACGTCCGCCAGGGCCCTTTCGGTGTCCAGGGCGATGCGCCTGGCGCGCTGCGCCAGCAGTTCGCCGGCCGGGCTGAGCAGCATGCCGCGCGGCCGCCGTTCGAACAGCTCGACGCCCAGCTCCTGCTCCAGGCGGGCGATTTGCCGGCTGATCGCCGAGCCGGAGACGTGCAACCGGGCCGAGGCTTCGGTGATGGAGCCGCTGCGGGCCACTTCCAGGAAGTAACGCAGGGCTAGATGCTGCATGGCGGTTGTGCTTTGCATAAAAGGCAAGGGTGGCTGCGAATTAATGAAATTGTGGCATTGCGCGCGGACTGCTAACAATCCTCGCCGACAGACTGGGCAGAACAACAACAACGAAACCCCTCTGGGAGGTCATCGATGTCCGTATTCACCGGCGAGGCGATTGCCGAGGCCACCGCCATCCGCCAGCAACTGCACAGCCACCCCGAACTCAAGTACGAAGAGCACGCCACCGCCGACCTCGTCGCCGCCTTCCTGCGCCGCCATGGCTACGAGGTGCGCACCGGCGTGGCCGGGACCGGCGTCGTCGCGCTGCTCGACACCGGCCGCCCCGGCCCCACCATCGGCCTGCGCGCCGACATGGATGCCTTGCCGATCCTGGAGGACACCGAGCTGCCCTATGCCTCGCGCACGCCGGGCAAGATGCACGCCTGCGGCCACGACGGGCACACCGCCTCGCTGCTGCTGGCCGCCGGCCGGCTCGCCCGGCATCACGACCACCTTTGCGGCCGCATCAAGCTGCTGTTCCAGCCCGCGGAGGAAGGCGGCCTGGGCGCCGAACGGATGATCGAGGAGGGCGCGCTGGAGGGCGTCGAGGCCATCTTCGGCTACCACAACCGCCCGGGCTATCCGCTGGGCCGGGTGTTCGCCAAGGCCGGGCCGAGCATGGGCGGCAGCTCGCTGTACGAGGTCACCATCAGCGGCAAGGGCGGCCACGCCTCGCGCCCGGACCTGGCCATCGACCCGATCTTCGTCGGCGCGGCGGTGGTCCAGGCGCTGCAGGGCGTGGTCGGCCGCCGCCTGTCGCCGCTGGAGTCCGGCGTGGTGACGGTCACGCAGTTCCATGGCGGCAACAGCCAGAACGTCATCCCCGGCCAGGCGACGCTGATGATCAACACCCGCGACGGCTCGCCGGCCGCCGCCGCGGTGATCGACGAGACGCTGCGCCGCGTCGTCGCCCAGGTCTGCCAGGCCCATGGCGCCAGCGCCGAGCTGGTGCGGACGATGCGCATCCCGGCGCTGGTCAACGACGCCGCCGAAACCGCCCTCGTGGTGGAAACCGCCATCGACGCCCTCGGCGCGGACAAGGCGGGCTACATGCACCAGCTTCCCACCATGGGGGCGGAAGATTTCGCTTTCTACCTGGAGAAAGTGCCGGGTTGCTATTTCTTCGTCGGCAACGGCGAGGACGGCGCCTACCTTCACCATCCGCACTACGACTATCGCGACGAAATCCTGCCCGTCGCGGCGGGCATGTTCGTCGCCATCGCCGAGCGGCGCCTCGGGACCAATCCCTGAGCGAAGGCACTCACGGGCCCGCGCCGCGCCGCCATCCTGCGGCGGCGCCGAGGCGGGCCATCCGGCAACCCGTGCAGGCCAGCTTCGCCGCGCCCCCGAGCGGCCGGCGGCTGGCAAAGGAAAATTCACCATGCAGCGTTTCTTCAACGCCATCGAGCGGGCGGGCAACAAGCTCCCGCACCCGGTCGTCCTGTTCGCCTGGCTGTGCCTGGGCGTCGCGCTCCTGTCCTGGGCGCTGGCGGCGTCCGGGGTGTCCGGCGTCCATCCCAAGACCGGCGACCTGGTCACGGTCAGGAGCCTGGTTTCCGGCGAGGGCCTGGTCTTCGCACTGACCTCGGTGGTCAGGAACTTCGTCAGCTTCCCGCCGCTGGGCGCGGTGCTGGTCATCCTGCTGGCCATCGGCGTGGCCGACAAGACCGGGCTGGTCGGGGCGCTGATGCAGGTGAGCGTGATGAAGGCCCCGCGCTACCTTACCACCTTCGTCATCTTCCTCGTCGGCATGTGCAGCCACGTGGCCGCCGACGCGGCCTTCGTCATCCTCATCCCGCTGTCGGCGATGATCTTCCAGGCCACCGGGCGCAACCCCCTGGTCGGCGCGGTGACCGGCTTCGTCGCGGTGGGGGCGGGCTACGATGCCAGCCTGCTGATCACCCCGACCGACGTGATCCTCTCCGGGATCACCACCAGCGCCGCGCAGACCATCGACCCCGCGGCCTACGTCTCGCCCATCGACAACTACTATTTCGTCGCCTGTTCCGCGGTGCTGCTGTCGGTGATCGGCGCCTTCATCATCGAGCGCATCGTCGAGCCCCTGGCCGGCCCGTACCGCGGCAGCGTGGTGGTCGACATCCAGCCGATCAGCGCGCGGGAGCTCAAGGGGCTGAAGCGCGCCGGCTGGGCGGCGCTGGTGCTGGCCGCCCTGGTCCTCGCCGCGGTGCTGCCGGCCGGCTCGCCGCTGCGCAACCCCGAGGGCGGGCTGGTGCCTTCGCCGTTCCTCACCAGTGCGGTGGCCGTCTTCGCCATCTTCTTCCTGGTCCTGGGCTGGGTCTACGGCCGCAGCGTGGGGAAGATCGGCGACGCCCGCGATGCCATCGGCTTCATGGCCGAGGCGATCAAGGAGCTGGCGCCGACCCTGGTGCTGTTCTTCGCCATCTCGCAGTTCCTCGCCTGGTTCAAGTGGACGCACCTGGGCGAATGGATCGCCGTCGGCGGCTCGCACCTGCTCGACAGCAGCGGCTTCGGCGGCATCCCGCTGGTGCTGGCGTTCCTGGGCCTGGTGACGCTGATGAACCTGTTCATCACCTCGGGTTCGGCGCAGTGGTCGCTGATGGCGCCGATCTTCGTGCCGATGCTGATGCTGGTGGGTTTCGAGCCGGCCTTCGTGCAGGCGGCGTACCGCATCGCCGATTCCTCGACCAACATAGTCACGCCCATGAGCCCCTACTTCAGCCTGTGCCTGGCCTTCCTGCAGCGCTACCAGAAGGACGCCGGGATTGGCACCCTGGCGTCGATGACCATTCCGGTGGCCCTGGGCTTCCTGCTGTGCTGGACGCTGTTCCTCATCCTCTGGATGGAGCTGGGGCTGCCGATAGCCCCCGGTGTGGGCCTGTACCTCGACTGAGCGAGGGCCGGGCGAGCGCGCGCCCGGCCCGCGGCCTCAGAAGTCGACGGTGGCGGACACCCGCAGGGTGCGCGGCTCGCCCTGGGTCAGGTAGCCGCCGATGGTGGAGGCCCAGTAGTCCTCGTTGGCGACGTTCTCCAGGTTGGCGCGCAGGGTCACCTCGCGCTGCTCGACCTTGAAGCGGTAGCGGGCGCCCAGGTCGACGCGGGTCCAGGCCGGGATGCTCAGCTCGTTGGCCTGGTCCAGGTACTGGCCGCCGGTGCGCAGCAGGCGGCCGTTGAGCGCCAGGCCGTCGAGGCCGGGCACGTCCCAGTCGGCGCCGAGGTTGTACTGGAAGCGCGGCACGCCGATGGCGCGGTTGCCGTCGTTGGCGCCGCCGGCGGTGTTGCGTAGCTCGGTGTCGATCCAGGTGGCGCCGGCCAGCAGGCGCAGGCCTTGCAGCGGTTCGCCGAACAGGTTCAGCTCGACGCCGCGGTTGCGTTGTTCGCCATCGACGCTGAAGACCTTGGTGTCCGGGTCGGTAACGCTGGTGGGCTGTTCGATGCGGTAGAACGCCAGGTTGCCGCCGTAGCTGCCGAAGTCCAGCTTGGCGCCCACTTCGATCTGCTTGGAGCGCTGCGGGGCGAACACCTCGCCGACGTTGACCGCGGTGGAGGGCGCGGTGGGGCCGGCGGCCAGGCCTTCGATGCGGTTGGCGTACAGCGACAGGTAGTCGGTGGGCTTGACCACGATGCCGTACACCGGCGTGGTGATGGACTCGCGGTAGTCGGCGTTGCGCACGCCGGCGTAGCTCCAGCCGTCGGTGCCGATGCTCTGGCGGCGCACGCCGAGGGTCAGCAGCACGCGGTCGTCGAGAAAGCCCAGGGTGTCGGAGGCGGCGGCGCTGCGGTTGCGCGTCTTGCCGACGATGCCGGGGTCGTTGTAGTCGCCGCCGGAGTAGGTGGTGGCCGGCTTGGCGACCTGCACGGGGTGGTACAGGTTGGCCGGGTACTTGCTCAGGGCCATGCGGTAGGCGCTGCGCTGCTCGGCCCAGATGCCGGCCAGGCCGAGGTTCAACTGGTGGCTCACCGCTCCGGTGTGGAAGCGGCCGTTGAGGCCGGCCATGGCGCTCTTGTTGTCTTCGTCGTGGGTGGCGTCCATGGTGCCGCCGCCGGCGCCGCCGTTGTTGTCGCTCAGGGTCAGCGAGGAGTAGCTGCCGTTCTCGCGGGTGTGCTTGGCGCCGCCGGAGAGGTAGGCGGTCCAGCTGTCGTTCAGGTCGTACTCGCCGCGGAACATGCCGTAAGTGTCTTCCAGCTGCGAGTAGCTCCAGGCCTGGCCGTAGTTGCTGTCGGCGTCGGGCGCGTCGGGGATGCTGGTGACGCCGCTGCCGACGTAGACCACCGGGCGGCCCTGGTTGATGCGCTGCTTCTGGTAGCCGAAGTCGCTGCTCAGGCGCAGGCGTTCGCCGCGGTAGTCGAGGTTGACGCTGGCCAGCTTGTAGCGCTGGGCGTTGTCGTCGATGGCGGTCTCGCCCTCGCGCTGGGCCAGGTTGAGCCGCGCGCCGAAGCGGTTGTCCTCGCCGAAGCGCTGGCCCAGGTCGAGGTGTTCGCCGACCTGGCTGTCGCTGCCGTAGTCCAGGGCGAAGCTGCGGGTGGGGACGTCCTCGGCGTGCTTGGTCTGCAGGTTCACCGCGCCGCCGATGCCGCTGCCGCTGGGCGTCACGCCGTTGATGAAGGCGTTGGGCCCCTTGAACAGCTCGACGCGCTCCAGCGACTCGGTGCCGATGATCTGCCGCGGCGTCACGCCGTACAGGCCGTTGAGCGAGACGTCGTCGGTGCTCAGCGGCAGGCCGCGGATGACGAATATCTGCGAGAAGTTGCCGTAGCCGTTGCCCTGGCGCACCGCGGCGTCGTTGAGCAGCACGTCGCCGACGGTCTGCGCCTGCTGGTCCTTGATGGCCTGCGCGGTGTAGCTGGAGAAGGCGAAGGGCACGTCCTGCATGTCCTGGTTGCCCAGCATGCCCAGCCGGGCGCCGCGGGCCACCTGACCGCCGGCATAGGCCGGTGGCAGTTCGCCGGGGGCCTGGGCCACGGCGCTGACGGTGGTGGCGCCCATCTCCAGGGCCTCGCCGTCCTGGGCGATGGCTTCGACGCCGTAGCCGCTGGGCTTGCGCACCAGGCGGTAGCCGCTGCCTTCCAGCAGGCGCATCAGGCCGCCCTCGGCGTCGTAGCTGCCTTTCAGGCCGTCGCTGTGGCGGGCGTTCAGCGTGGCGGCCTCGAAGGCCAGGGGCACGCCGGCCTGGGCGGCGAAGCGGGCCAGCACCTCGCCCAGCGGGCCTGGGGCGATGTCGTACTGGCGTTGCACGCTGGTGGTTTCCGCGGCCAGGCCGGGCAGGGTGGCGCCCTGCAGGGCGAGGCCGATGGCCAGGGCGAGGGTGTGGGGCTTCAGGCGGAGGCGGGTGGTCATGCGGTGGTCCTGTCGGCGCGAGGAGTGAATGGGGTGTTTCCTCCTTCACCGGACGAGCAGGAAAAAGGTGTCATGGCGGATGAAAAATTTTCGGGGGTCGTTGGGGCGGCGTAGCGATGGGTATCGCTGCGCTCAACCGCATCCTACGGGCGGAGGGGTTCAGGCGGGCTCCAGGGTCACCCAGTAGCGCGTCAGGCTGCTGACCTTCAGCGGCAGCATGTCGGCCAGCAGGCGCAGGCCGGCGTCGTCGTTGCCCAGGGGGATGGCGCCGCTGACGCGCAGCCCGGCCAACTGGGGCGCGCAGCGCAGCACACCGCTACGGTAGCGGCCCAGTTCGGCCAGCAGGGCGTCCAGGCGCATGTCCTGGGCCAGCAGCATGCCGTTTTCCCAGCTGCTGGCATTGGCGTCCGCCGTCTGCACGGCCTGCAGGGCGCCGGCGCTGAACAGCAGCTGCTGGCCGGCCTCGACCTGGCGCCGCGCGGCAGTGGCGAAGGGTTCCACGGCGACGCTGCCTTCCAGCACGGCCACCCGGCACGCCTCGCCCAGGTCGCGCACGGCGAAGCGCGCGCCGGCGGTGCGCAGCAGGCCCTGGCGGCTTTCCACCAGGAACGGCCGCGGCGCGGGCGCCGGGTCGGCGTGGGTGGCGACGAGGATTTCGCCGTCGAGCAGGCGCAGGCGGCGTTCCCGAGGGCTGAAGCGGATGTCCACGGCGCTGCCGGTGTTGAGCGTCAGCAGGCTGCCGTCGGGCAGTTGCACGCGCTTGCGCTCGCCGGTGGCGGTGCGCTGGTCGGCGCTCCATTCGGCCCAGGGCAGATGGCGCGCGCCCAGCCAGGCCGCGGGCGCCACCGCCAGCAGCAGGCCCAGGCGGTTGAGCATCTGCCGCCGGCTCAGGCCGCGCTCGCCCAGGCGTTGCAGGCTCTGCCGGCCCGTGCCCGGCGGCAGCTGCTGCAGGCCGCCGAGCAGGCTTTCGGCGCGGCGCCAGGCTTCGGCGTGCTGCGCGCTGCGTCCGCGCCATTGCTCGATGGATTGCTCGATGGCCCGCAGGTCGGCGGCGCTGGCCGGGCGTTCGCCCAGGCGCACCAGCCAGTCGGCGGCTTCGCCGAGAATGCGCGGGTCCAGCGTCTGCTCGTGCATCAGGCCAGGCTCAGGCAGGCGATGAAGGCCGCGCGCATGTAGCGCTTGACGGTCGCCAGGGACAGGCCCAGGCGCTCGGCGATGGCCGGGTAGGTGAGGCCGTCCAGCTGCGCGAGCAGGAAGGCTTCGCGGGTGAGGGCGGGCAGTTCGCCCAGCGCTGCGTCGATGCGTTCCAGGGTTTCCAGGATCAGTTCGCGGGCTTCCGGGCCGGGGGCCAGTTCCTCGGGCAGCGCGGCCAGGGCTTCGAGGTAAGCGCGCTCCAGCTCCTGGCGGCGCCAGCGGTCCACCAGCAGGCCCTTGGCGATGTGGGTGAGCAGGGCGCGCGGGCGATCGCCGACGTCGCTCAGCGGCCGGCGCAGCAGGCGCAGGAAGGTGTCCTGGGCCAGGTCGGCGGCATCCCAGGCGTTGCCCAGGCGGCCGCGCAGCCATTGCTGCAGCCAGCCGTGGTGGCGTTCGTAGAGGGTGTGCAGGTGCTGGTCGGCGGAGGGTTCGGCGAATGCCACGGTGTCGTGCGCCAGATGATCATTTGCGAATGACTCTCATTTTATGTCGGTTCCGCCGCGCGGCGCAATGCCGCGATGCCGCAGCCGGTCGGCGCATGTGCCGGGCGCCGTCATCGGCACTGGAATTGCCGCGCAGACGCGCTACCTTGAGCCTGTCCCGAATGCATAATTCGAGGGTTTGCCTTCTTCGGCGGACGGCTTCGCCGTTCGCGGTCGAAACCTCAAGTCATCCAGCAGAAACGGAGCACATCATGGCTCGCACCACGCCCATCGAGCTTTATCGCAACATCGGCATAGTCGCGCACGTGGACGCCGGCAAGACCACCACCACCGAGCGCATCCTGTTCTACACCGGGGTCAACCACAAGATGGGCGAGGTGCACGACGGGGCGGCGACCATGGACTGGATGGTGCAGGAGCAGGAGCGCGGCATCACCATCACCTCGGCGGCCACCACCGCCTTCTGGCAGGGCTCGACCAAGCAGTACCCGCACAAGTACCGCTTCAACATCATCGACACCCCCGGCCACGTCGACTTCACCATCGAGGTGGAGCGCTCGCTGCGCGTGCTCGACGGCGCCGTGGTGGTGTTCAGCGGCGCCGACGGCGTCGAGCCGCAGTCCGAGACGGTGTGGCGCCAGGCCAACAAGTACCACGTGCCGCGCCTGGCCTACGTGAACAAGATGGACCGCCAGGGCGCCGACTTCCTGCGCGTGGTCGAGCAGATCAAGCGGCGCCTGGGCCACAACCCGGTGCCGATCCAGCTGGCCATAGGCGCGGAGGAGAACTTCAACGGGCAGATCGACCTGGTGAAGATGAAGGCCATCTACTGGAACGACGACGACCAGGGCACCAGCTACCGCGAGGAACCGATCCCCGCCGAACTGCAGGCGCTGGCCGAGGAGTGGCGCGCGCACATGATCGAGGCCGCCGCCGAGGCCAACGATGAGCTGATGAACAAGTACCTCGAGGGCCAGGAGCTGAGCCTGGAGGAAATCAAGGCCGGCCTGCGCCAGCGCACCCTGGCCAACGAGATCGTCCCGGCGGTGCTGGGTTCCTCGTTCAAGAACAAGGGCGTGCCGCTGGTGCTGGACGCGGTGATCGACTACCTGCCGGCGCCCTCGGAAATCCCGGCGATCAAGGGCACCCACCCGGACGACGAGGAGAAGCACGACGAGCGCCACGCCGACGACAGCGAGCCGTTCTCCTCGCTGGCCTTCAAGATCGCCACCGACCCCTTCGTCGGCACCCTGACCTTCACCCGCGTGTACTCCGGCGTGCTGAGCAGCGGCGACGCGGTGCTCAACTCGGTGAAGGGCAAGAAGGAGCGCGTCGGGCGGATGGTGCAGATGCACGCCAACCAGCGCGAGGAGATCAAGGAAGTGCGCGCCGGCGACATCGCCGCGCTGATCGGCATGAAGGACGTCACCACCGGCGACACCCTGTGCGCCATCGACAAGCCGATCATCCTCGAACGCATGGACTTCCCCGACCCGGTGATCTCGGTAGCGGTGGAGCCCAGGACCAAGGCCGACCAGGAGAAGATGGGCATCGCCCTGTCCAAGCTGGCCCAGGAAGACCCGTCGTTCCGCGTGAAGACCGACGAGGAGACCGGGCAGACCATCATCTCCGGCATGGGCGAGCTGCACCTGGACATCATCGTCGACCGCATGCGCCGCGAGTTCAACGTCGAGGCCAACATCGGCAAGCCGCAGGTGGCCTACCGCGAGGCGATCCGCAAGAAGTGCGAGATCGAGGGCAAGTTCGTCCGCCAGTCCGGCGGGCGCGGCCAGTTCGGCCATTGCTGGATCCGCTTCGAGCCGGGCGACGAGGGCAAGGACGGCCTGGAGTTCCACAACGAGGTGGTCGGCGGGGTGATCCCGCGGGAGTTCATCCCGGCGATCCAGAAGGGCATCGAGGAGCAGATGCAGAACGGCGTGCTCGCCGGCTACCCGCTGATCGGCCTGAAGGCCACGGTGTACGACGGCTCGTACCACGACGTCGACTCCAGCGAGATGGCCTTCAAGATCGCCGCCTCCATGGCCACCAAGCAGTTGTCGCAGAAGGGCGGCGCGGTGCTGCTGGAGCCGGTGATGAAGGTCGAGGTGGTGACCCCCGAGGACTACATGGGCGACGTGATGGGCGACCTGAACCGCCGCCGCGGCCTGATCCAGGGTATGGAAGACACCCCGGCGGGCAAGGTGATCCGCGCCGAGGTGCCGCTGGGCGAGATGTTCGGCTACGCCACCGACGTGCGCTCCATGTCCCAGGGGCGCGCCAGCTACTCCATGGAGTTCACCAAGTACGCCGAGGCACCGGCGAACATCGCCGATGCCATCGTGAAGAAGAACAACGGGTGAGGTTTGCGGGGTGAAGAACGGCGCCCGAGGGCGCCGTTTTTCATTGGGGCGGGATGCGATGCCTCATGGTGACTGCGGTTCGCGAGCAAGCTTGCTCCTACGAGAAGCCGTGCCTCCCGGGGACTGTAGGAGCAGGCCCTGCCTGCGAATCGCGCGCAGGGCGCGTTCCTACAGGGCGTGGTGTGGGTGGGGCGGCGTAGGAGCGGATCTTATCCGCGATCCGCGCCGGAACGTCCGGCTATCGCGGACAAGGTCCTAGGTTCCAGGAAGCACGGCTTTTCGTAGGATGGTGTTGAGCGAAGCGATACCCATCAGCGCAACCGCATGGGTTTCGCAAGCTCAACCCATCCTACGAAGAGCACCTCGGCGCAAGCACAGTTGCTCCTGTACCTTGCAGCCGCGCCATCAGGACCGATACAGCATCGGCCTGCGCAGCCGCAGGTAGCTGTAGCCCTCGCGGACCATGGCGATGCGTTCCGGCTCAAGGTCGGCGATCAGCAGTTCCCCGGCCTGTTTCGCCCGGGCCATCACCTGGCCGTCCGGGGCCACCACGCAGCTCAGGCCGCAGTATTCCAGTTCGCCTTCGCTGCCCTGGAAGTTGGCGTAGGCGAGGAACACCTGGTTCTCGTAGGCGCGGGTCGGCACCAGCACCTGGCAGACGAACTCGTAGGGGTGCATGTTGGCCGTCGGCACCAGCACCAGGTCGGCGCCGGCCAGGGCCAGGGTGCGCACGGCCTCGGGGAACTCGACGTCGAAGCAGATCAGCAGGCCGAGCTTCCAGCCGTCCAGCTCGACGATCGCCGGCGGCTCGTCCGAGGGGCTGAACTGGTCGCGGTCGAGGTCGCCGTACAGGTGCGTCTTGCGGTAGTTGGCGCGGCGCTCGCCGCGGCGGTCGATCAGCTGCACGCTGTTGAACGGCGCGCCGGCCGGGTTGCTTTCCGGGTAGCCGTAGAGGATGCCGACGTCGAATTCCCGGGCGATCCCGGCCACCGTCTCGGCGATGGCGCCGTCGGCGGCTTCGGCCAGGGCGGCGACGCGTTCGGCGCCGATGTTGTAGCCGCTGGCGTACATTTCCGGGCAGACCAGCAGGTCCGCGCTCTGGGCGGCCGCGCGTTGCGCGGCCTCGCGCAGCCGGCGCAGGTTGCCGGCGAGGTCGTCGGGCCCCGGGGGGCACTGGTAGAGGGCGAGGCGCATGGCGCTTCCTCCTTGGTCAGTCGGGCAGGGCCACGGGGCCCAGTTCGGCATAGCGGTCGCCGGGGCCGGGGTTGTCCGGGTGGGTGGCGCCGCCGAAGTGGTGCAGGATGCCCCACACAGCGTTCAGCGAGGTCTGTACCGCGCCTTCGACCCAGGCCGGGGTCCAGGATACATCGTCGCCGGCGATGAAGATGCCGCGCTGCTCGGCGGGCAGGTCGTCCTGCATGAAGTGCGAGTACATACGGTGGTTGTAGCGGTAGTGGCCGGGCAGGGCGCCCTTGAAGGCGCCGAGGAAGTGCGGGTCGGCCTCCCAGGACACGGTGATGGGGTTGCCGATCACGTGGCTGGCGATGTCCACCTTCGGGTAGACCTTCTTCAAGGCATCCAGCGCAAGCTGCACGCGCTTCTCCACTGGGTGCGGCAGCATCTTCATGGCGTCGCTCATCCAGGAGTAGGACAGGCAGATCACCCCGGGCTTGTCGTCGCCATTGTCGAACAGGTAGGTGCCGCGGGTCAGGCGGTCGGTGAGGGTCATGCTCATGACGTCGCGGCCGGTCTGCGGGTCCTTGTCCTTCCAGAACGGCCGGTCGACCATGACGAAAGTCTTCGACGACTGCATGTAGCGGGTGCGGTCCAGGGCCATCCACATTTTCTGCGAGAACAGCGCTTCCTCGCATTCGATCTGGGTGGTCAGCAGCCAGCTCTGGCAGGTGGTCAGCACCGCGGCGTATTCGCGGGTGTCGCCCCAGTAGTCGGTGACCGCCAGGTTGCCGCTGGCGGCGCGGGCGATCTTCTTCACCCCCGGGCGCGGCGCGCCATTGTGCAGTTTGGCCAGGGAGGTGCCGGCCGGCCAATGCGCGCAGCGCTCCGGCACGTGGTTCCAGATGCCGCGCGGCACCTGCTCGACGCCACCGACCACCAGGTGCTGGTGGTCGTCGCAGTTGGTCATCACCACGCGGAAGATCTCCAGCATGGAGTTGGGGAAGTCCGAGTCCCAGCCGCCGGTGCCGAAGCCGACCTGGCCGAAGATTTCGCGGTGATGGAAGGACAGCCGCGAGAAGGCCTTGGAGGTGGCGACGAAGTCATAGAAGGTGCGGTCGTCCCACAGCGGCACCAGTTCGTCCCACAGCGCCTTGAGCTTGATGGTGTCGCGTTCGCGGATGGCGTCCTGAATCTCGGAGAAGCGCGCGCCGTCCTCCAGGGCGTCGGCCCAGGCCTGGGCGACCTCGCGGAAGATCTGCGGCAGGTCGTCGATCTTCTCCGCGTAGTGGCTGGTGCCTTCCAGGTCCACCACGGTGCTGCCGGAGGCCGGCGTCAGCGGGTTGGGGAAGGGTTTGGTCTCAAGACCCAGCTTGTCCACGTAGTGGTAGAAGGCCGTGCTGGAAACCGGGAAGCGCATGCCGCCGAGTTCTGCGATGACGCCCTCGGCGCCCTCGAAGGGCTCCGAGCGCAGCCGGCCGCCCAGCTTCGAGGCCTCGTAGACCACCGGCTTCAGGCCCAGCTTCATCAGTTCGTAGGCCGCCACCAGCCCGGCGATGCCCGCACCGACGATGGCCACTTCCTGGCCATGGTTATGCGCCGGGATGCTGCCCAGGCCCGCCGGGTGCTCCAGCCAGCCGTCGAAGGCGAAGGGGAAGTCCGGGCCGAAGATGGTCACCGGTTGCTTGCCGGGGGTATGGGGGTGGCGGTTGTTGTGCATTTATCTCTCCCAAGGATTCTGGCGTGCCTGGCCCTTGTTCCAGCATTGCCCAGGCAGGTGTCTCTTGCACCGCCGCACGCGCTCCGCGGCGGGCCTTCCGATGGATGGCGCGAACGCGGAGAGGGCAAGCCTGGCCAGGCTTGTCGGCCGGCCCTGGCGGGCCGGCGCTGGTGCAC
Source organism: Pseudomonas sp. ADPe (assembly GCF_014843515.1). Classification (NCBI taxonomy): domain Bacteria; kingdom Pseudomonadati; phylum Pseudomonadota; class Gammaproteobacteria; order Pseudomonadales; family Pseudomonadaceae; genus Pseudomonas; species Pseudomonas sp. ADPe. The sequence continues at coordinate 6,797,958 of NZ_CP062122.1, read as the reverse complement.
ATGGTGGCAAAGCCGGTCGTTGAAATGAATCCGCCAATCTGCAAAATGACGGAGCTATTCCAGGCAATTCAACCAATGGATTCGACAAAATGACGAGAAACGCCGATGCGGCCCTGCTCAGCCTCCTGCGCGCCAATGCCCGCGAGTCGGTTTCCGAGCTGGCACGCAAGCTCGGGGTGTCGCGCTCCACGGTGCAAAGCCGGATCGAGCGCCTGGAGCAGCAGGGCATCATCAGCGGCTATTCGATCAAGGTCGCCGACAGCTACGCGCAGTCGCTGGTGCGCGCCCACGTGCTGGTGACGGCGCTGCCCAAGCTGTCGCATCAGGTGGTGCAGGCGCTGGAGAAGATCCCCGAGGTGAAGACGCTGCACTCGGTGAGCGGCCAGTTCGACATGATCGCCATCGTCGAGGCCCTGTCGATCCGCGACCTGGATGCCTTGCTCGACCGCATCGGCGCGCTGGACGGGGTGGAGCGCACCATGTCGTCGATCATTCTCTCCACCCGCATCGACCGCTAGGGCCGCAATGGACTCCCGCTATTGCCCGGCATTGGCTATTCGGCGGCCCCGCAACGGCGTCTAAGGTATCTGCATTCCCGCAACCGGCGGGCCCCACTGGAGAGAGACATGAGTGCACGTATCGAATGGGCCGGGCAGTCCCCCAGCGCTTACAAGGCCATGCTCGGGCTGGAGCAGGCGCTGGAGAAGTCCGGCCTGGACAATGGCCTGCTGGAGCTGATCCGCCTGCGCGCCTCGCAGATCAACGGCTGCGCCTACTGCGTGAACATGCACGCCGACGACGCGCGCAAGGCCGGCGAGAGCGAGGCGCGCCTGCAGACCCTCAGCGTCTGGCGCGAGACCAACTTCTTCAGCGCTCGCGAGCGCGCCGTGCTGGCCTGGGTGGAAAGCCTCACCCTGCTGGCCGAGAAGCACGCCCCGCAGGCGCAGTTCGACGCCCTGCGCGAACACTTCAACGACACCGAGATCGTCGACCTGACCCTGGCCATCGCCACCATCAACGCCTGGAACCGCTTCGGCGTCGGCATGGCCATGGTGCCCTGAGCGGCCGGCTGCGGGCCCTCGTCATCCGGAAAAGACGATTTTCCGACGCGAGGTGAGTGGAAAGGGCATGAAGGAGGGCTTTCCCAGAGGCTTTCGGCATAAGTCAATAGGCCGGAACGGGCTGCTGAGATCGTTTCGGCATCGGCCTTATAGGAAAACGGTCAATGGGCGCGTCAAGATATTGCTAGCTTTACAACTTGGAGCGCCAAGTTTCTGTTTTATAAAGTTTTTCAAAAAAATGGCGCCAAGGAAGGGAGCATGCTCGAAGTAGCGTCGAAACGGCGTCGCCTGCTGGTGGTCGATCCCTGCGATGACTGCCAGCGATTATTGCCCGGGCTCCGGGCAGCAGGGTGGGAGGTAGACAGTTGCGGGCTCGACGTGGCGAGCGAACGCAACTGCGACGTCGGCCTGCTGCGTCTGCATCCGCAACACCTGGAGCGCCCGGAGTCGGTGAAGGACCTCATCACCCGCAGCGGCACCGAGTGGATCGCGGTGCTCAGCCCGGACGCGTTGCCCATCCAGGAGGTGGGCGATTTCGTCTGCGAATGGTTCTTCGATTTCCATACCCTGCCGTTCGACGTGGCGCGGGTGCAGGTCACCCTCGGCCGCGCCTTCGGCATGGCGCGCCTGCGCGGGCGCGGCGGCACCTACCACAGCCTGGAGCACCAGCACGAGCTGCTCGGCGAGAGCCGCTCGATGCAGGAGCTGCGCCGCCTGCTGGCGAAGTTCGCGCCCACCGAGTCGCCGGTGCTGATCCGCGGCGAGAGCGGCACCGGCAAGGAGCTGGTGGCGCGCACCCTGCACCGCCAGTCGCGGCGGGCCAACCGGCCGTTCATCGCGATCAACTGCGGGGCGATTCCCGAGCACCTGATCCAGTCCGAGCTGTTCGGCCACGAGAAGGGCGCCTTCACCGGCGCGCACCAGCGCAAGATCGGCCGCTTCGAGCAGGCCAACGGCGGCACCCTGTTCCTCGACGAGATCGGCGACCTGCCGCTGGAGCTGCAGGCCAACCTGCTGCGGGTGCTGCAGGAGAAGCAGATCGAGCGCGTCGGCGGCAGCCAGCCCATCGCCGTGGACGTGCGCGTGCTGGCGGCCACCCACCTGGACCTGGAGAACGCCATCCGCACCGGCAGCTTCCGCGAGGACTTGTACTACCGTCTGAACGTGCTGCAGGTTTCCACCCTGCCGCTGCGCGAGCGCAATGGCGACCTGGCGCTGCTGGCCAACCACTTCGCCCACCTTTATAGCGTCGAGACCGGCCGCCGCCCGCGGCGCTTCAGCGACGACGCCCTGGCGGCGATGGCCGAGCACGCCTGGCCGGGCAACGTGCGCGAGCTGGCCAACCGCGTGCGCCGTGGCCTGGTGCTGGCCGAAGGCAGGCAGATCGAGGCCCGCGACCTGGGCCTGGAGCGCCAGCGCGGCGGCTCCGGCAAGGTGCCGCTGGTGACCCTGGAGGAGTACAAGCTGGGCGCCGAGCGCCAGGCCATGTGCGACGCCCTGGCCCGCCACGGCGACAACCTGAGCCTGGCGGCGCGCATGCTGGGCATCTCGCGGCCGACCTTCTACCGCCTGCTGCACAAGCACCAGCTGCGCTGAGCAGGGTGCAGCAACGACAACGGCCCCGAAAGGGGCCGTTGTCGTGTGCGGGGTTCAGAAGTAGTAGGGGAATTTGACGCTGAAGCTGAAGTCCGGGGCATCGGGGCTGATGCCGATGGACAGGTTCGGCACTATGGTCAGGTTGTTGCTCCAGGCGTAGGTCAGGCCCCAGTTGAAGTAGGCCGCGTTGGCGTCGCTGTCGGTGATCGACTGCCAGTCGCCGCCGTCGGGCTTGAGCTTGCTCTTCTGCGAGATCAGGTCGGAGAAGGAGAACGACATGCTGGTCCTTTCGTTCAGCGCGAAGGCCACGCCGGCGCCGACCTGGAACCAGTCGCCCAGGTCCACCTTGCCGCCGAGCTTGGTGCCCTGCTGCGGGCTGATGTCGCTGAAGTCGCGCTCGAAGTTGTGGGTGTAGCTCAGGCTGGCGAAGAGCACCGCCGGGTCGACGGTCTTGACCAGCGAGATGCCCGGGGTGACGGACCAGACGCCGTTGCCGGTGGGCAGGTCGTCGGGCACGTTGAGGCTGTCGTTGTCCGGCGCGCGGACCAGCTTGATGCCGTAGGGGTCCTTGCCGGTGGGGGCTTTCACCCGCAGGCTGAACACCGCGTCCGGGCGCGATTCGGTCTCGTCCATGAACTTGTAGGCGATGCCGAAGTTGACGTCGCCCAGGGTCGGGTCGCGGTCGACCTTCTCGTCGGTGGACTGCGCGGTGGAGTTGCCGGCGCCGGCCGAGGAGTAGGTGCTCTCGCGGTAGACCACGGGCACGTTGATGTCGAACTGCCAACGGTTGTTCCAGTTGTAGCGGCCGGTCAGGTCCAGGGTCCAGTTGTCGGCCTTGATGTTGTCCACGCCGATGTTGCCCAGGAAGATGGTGTCCAGCGCCAGGAAGCCGTTGAGGATCAGCTGCTTGGTGTCGTAGTGGGTGTAGGTCAGGCCCGTCTCGAAGCTGAAGGCGCCGTTGCCGAAGAAGCCGCTGGCCTCGTCGTAGAGGTTCTCCACGCTCTTGGGCGGGTTGTTGCTGTCGTCCTTGAGCGATTCGCCGTAGGAGCTTCCGGTGCCCGGCGGCGTCGGCTTGTTGGTGGCCGTGACCAGGCGTTTGGGCTGCGCCGGGGTCGCCGCCGGCTGTTCCTCTACCTGGCGAACCCGCTGCTCGAGCACCATGAGCGCTTTCTGTTGCGACTCGTAGCGTTGCTTGAGCTCGATGAGTTCCTGTTTCAGAGCCTCCACCTCGGCCTCCGTCGCAGCATGGACGAAGGCCGAGGGGAGCAAAGCGGATACACAGATTGCAGTGCGAAGCGTGAGCGATCGGTGCATGGCGCGCTATCCCTATCTTTATCGTTTGGGCACTACTTCCGCCACTGAGCGTAGATCACATTCCCATGGATCGCAGGCCCTTGAGCTGGTCGAGATTGCAATCCAGCGCTCCGACGGAAGGTGCGTTGTTACGCAGGACCACGTTCAGCTGGGTGAGGTTGTTGACCAGGTTGCTGCTACCCAGCAGGTTGGTGGCCTGCACCAGGCCGCCGGCCCCCAGTTGCTGGAGGCTCGAGCCTTGGCCGTTGGCGTTGATCGCCAACTGGATGTTCCCGTTGCCGGGGGACACGGTGACGGTGCCGGCGCCGTTGCTGGCGCTGACCGGGCCGTTCAGGGGCGTGCCCTGGTTGCTTGCGGCGGGCGCCTGGTCGGCTTCGCTCACGTTGATGCCGACATTGTTGTAGGCGGTGTTGTAGTCACCCGCCGAGCGTGCGCTCTGGGTGACGCCCTGGGTCTGGTTGAGCCCCGCGCCACCGACGATGCTGCCGGTCGCGGCCGAGGGTGTGCCGCCGTTGCCGGTTTCCTTGGTGGTGGTGACGTAGAACTGCGGTTTGATGGTGGATTCCTGGATCTGCATGCTCACCTTGGCGCCGATGTTGTCGCCGACGGCGTTTTTCCAGGTACTGCTCATGACGATGCCGAAGCTGATGATGCGCCCGGGCATGACGTAGCGGCCGCGCAATTGGGCCAGCTCCTGGTCGTGCAGCTCGATCGGCCGGAATATCTCGGAGGCCTGGATCGGCAGGCTGGCCACCAGGCAGGCGGTGGCGAGCAGCGGAATGGTTCTCATCGTTCGCTCCCCGAGAGGATCCCACCTCTCGTTATCGTTTGGCTCACAGGAAGTCGCTCTGGATGAATCCGAAATCCATGAGCTCCGCGTCCTTGACGGGGCGGAAGGTATCGAGGCGGTTCTTCGCGGTCAGCGGTTCCGGCGGGCTCATCAGGGCGTTGGCCCTGTCGTAGCCGGGGCCGATGATGGCGAAGATGATGCCGTTCCAGCCCTTGAGAAAATCTTCTTCCGTGTAGCGCTTGTGGCCGAGCACGGGGTCGCCCACGTAGACGTGGCCGTTGTGCGTGCGCTGCAGCACGACGAAATGCTTGTAGCCACGCACGTCCAGCAGCACGATCACCGGAATGGTCAGCTTCTCCAGGGAGGAGACCGGGATGCGGTAGCCGCGGGCCCGCATGCCGATGCTTTCCAGGTAGGTCTTCATGTCCAGCATGGAGAATCCCTGGGTACGCACCAGTTGGGGGTCGGCCTTGACCAGCATGCCGCGGATGACGAACTCCTCGTCGACGTCGAGGTTGTAGCCGGTGCGCAGGATGGTGGCCAGTGCGGCGGCGCCGCAGCTGAAGTCGGTCTTCTGCTCCACCAGGTTGCTGAAGCGACGTTCGCGGATGCTCTCCACGTGCTTATAGGCCAGCGTGCCCCCGGGCAGTATGGCGAAGGGCAGCTGCGCGGCCTGGAGCAGGCCGGAGCAGAGTGCGAGGAGCAGGAAAGCGAGCGTGCGCATGATCGTGACGCCTATGCCAGCGCTGAGAAAGGGGAGGCTCCGTTGCCGGAGCCTCCAGGTACAGCACGATGTCGCTTAGAAGCCAGTGACTGCGCCAGTGCTTACGCAAGCCTGGCAACCGGCGGCGATGGACAGCGAGTTGCTCTGTTGGTTGCCGACGCCGGCAGCAACGTTCACGCCTACGTTACCCGACACGCCGTTGAGCGAGCTGTTGATGGAAGCGTTGTTCACGACCGGGTCCTTCCAGCCGCTGGGAACCAGGACCTGATAGGTAGCCTGGCCACGCAGATCGATGGAGCCCGACTCGCTGAAGTACAGCGGATCCTTGTCCACTTTGTTGCGGTCGTTGTCTTTGTAGTCGTGATGACCACCTTTTTCCGGGTCATCCAGCACTACGCCCGAGCCATGGCCCTGATAGGTGCCATGAGCGTAGAAGCTGGACTTGAGGGTCTTGGTGTCGAAGGTGGCGATGCCCAGGTTGGCTACGTTGTTGCCGCTGGAGGTCTGGCTGGCGCCGCTGTTGGCACCGGCCAGGCGCCCACCGGAAACGGCGGCGGCCATGTCGTTTTTCTGTTGGTTGTAGTTGCCGGCGGCGATGTTGATGCCGACGTTGCCCGAGGCGCCGTTGGCCGAGTTGTTCAGAGCGGCGTTGTTGGCGGTGGAGAAGTTCCAGGCAGTGTTGTTGGTGTTGGTCTGGGTCACCGAAGTGGACGCGTAGGCGGAGCCGAAGATGAAGTGTTCATCCGCGGTGGCCAGCGCGGCGGCATTGGCCTGCTGGTTCATGTCGCCAGCGGCGACGTTGGCCCCGACGTTGCCCGAAGCGCCACCCAGGGAGTTGCTGACACCTGCGGTGTTCTTGGTCCCCTGGTTGATGACGTTGTTGTCGTAGCTGTTCTGGCTATCGGTAACGGTAGCGCTGGCGCCGGCCTGAATCCGCGGATCCTTGTACGGATCGTACTGCTGTTGGCCGTGATGGTTGTCGTGGTCATGGCCGTGGCGACGGTCACGATCATGGTCATTGCCTGCGTAAACACTTACAGCCATGACTGCCGTAACAGCGAAAACCAGAGGCTTGAGGGCCATTGTAGGTTTCATGGTGTATCTCCTTGCATTTAGTGTGCTTAGTGTTTCTGGTTGTTGGCGTGGGTCAATCTGCGACCCGGATGCTCAAGGTATTGGCAATGCGATTGCCGATACCGGCACTCTGGCTCACCTGGACCACCCCCCGGCTGCCGGCGAATGCCTGGTCGCTGGTGACGACCTGCCGACTGCCCATGGTGGAACCGGCTGGGCCGGAGTTCTGGGACAACGTGATGTTCTGCTGCGACAGCACGTTGTCGTCGACGCTCTGAGGCACCGCGGTGACGCTGATGCTCATGGCGTTGACCTGTTGGTTGGCGGTACCGGCGGCCTGGTTCACGCCCAGGGCGCCGCTGCCGTTGGAGAATGAGTTGCCGGTGATCGAGGCCTTGGCGGCCTGGCTCGGGTCGGCAGTGGTGATGACGCTCTGCTGGAACCGGGTGCTGGCGCCGCCGCTGGTGCCGATGGCGATGGCGCGGCCGTTGGCCTGTTGCTGTTCGTCGCCGGCGGCCTGGTTGACGCTGGCCACACCGTTGTAGCCGCGCCCGGCGTTGTCGATGCTGGCGTTGTTCACCAGCTGCGGGTCGGCGGCGAAGGCGCTGGAGCAGCAGAGCAGGGCGAGAAGGGGCAGGCGTGCTTTCATGTCAGCGATCTCCCGTCAGCATGCGCAGCGGCGACAGGCCCTGCTGCACGGTGCGATTGACCGAGTTGGAGATACCGGCGCCACTGCCGCCGCCGCCACCCAGGCTGCCGGACTGCAGCGTCTGGTTGGCGCCGTTGTCCATGCCCACCAGGTTGCCGCCCGGGAGAATCCGCTGGGACAGGCTCGAACCGCTGGTGACGCGGGCGAACTCGGCGTCATCCAGTTCGGCGTTGCCGACCTGGCGGTTGATCTGGGCGGAGATGTTCGGATTGACGGTGATCGGATTCGGATCGGGCACCATGGTCGGGCGGGTGGCGACCCGTGGCTGTACGGTGCGCTGGATGACGATGGTGCCGTCACCCGCTTGGACCGTCGGCGGCAACGCAGCAGCGGTCATGCAGGCGAGGGAGGCGAGCAGTCCGACGATCCTTGAGTCGATGTTCCCCATGATGGCGATCCCTTCTGGTGCGCTGTGCCCTAAACAGCAGTACCGGGATGGAGCAGAAGCCGTGCCGCTTTTGCTTATCGCTTGAAATTCATGGGCTTACGAATTACTGACAGAAACCTCTGAGAGAAACCTGTTTCGCCGTTGAGACAGAAGGGCGGGTGGCCATCCCCGCCAAAAGTGGGGCAAGCCCTCTGGAATGGGGCTTTGCGTGCAGGCGTATCAGCGTTGAAACAGTTTTTCGTGATGCCATCGTTGTTTGCGTCATTCCTGAGGCTGAGCACTCTCGGGCTGTTTCAGGGCTGATACATGATGGCCACTCAGAGGGGCTTTTGGTACGAATGTGCACTTTTCATTTCAAGGGCTTAGCGAAGGGAATGCGAGTGTTAAGGGAATGATCGCGAGCGCTGCCTGTCTCATTCCACCGCCTGTTCGCGGCCAGGGCCGGAGGGTGGGTTGCGCAGATGCGAGAAATTTTCGTTACACGCTGACCCGCGGCACTGCAATGCAGTAGCATGCCCAGCCTTTCGTCGGGCCCACCAGCGGGGCCGGATGGCTGCACACAAAACAGAAGAAACACGAAAAATGCGCCTTCGGGGGAAGCAGTATGGAGTTTTGGAATGCCTTTCAGGCGTTCGTCCTGGGAGTGGTCGAGGGGCTGACCGAGTTCCTGCCGGTGTCCAGCACCGGGCACCAGATCATAGTCGCCGACCTGCTGGGCTTCGTCGGTGAGCGGGCCCAGGCCTTCAACATCATCATCCAGCTGGCCGCCATCCTGGCGGTGGTCTGGGAGTTCCGCGGCAAAATCCTCGAGGTCATCTGCGGCCTGCCCAGCCAGCCTCGCGCACAGCGTTTCACCGTCAACCTGCTGGTCGCCTTCTTCCCCGCCGTGGTGCTGGGCGTGGCCTTCGCCGACCTGATCCACCACTACCTGTTCAACCCCATCACGGTGGCGGCTGCGCTGGTGGTCGGCGGGGTAGTCATGCTCTGGGCCGAGAAGCGCGAGCACCGCATCCGCGCCGAGAGCGTCGACGACATGACCTGGAAGGACGCCCTGAAGGTCGGCTGCGCCCAGTGCCTGGCGCTGGTCCCCGGCACCTCGCGCTCCGGCGCCACCATCATCGGCGGCCTGCTGTTCGGCCTGTCGCGCAAGGCGGCCACGGAGTTCTCCTTCTTCCTGGCCATGCCGACCATGGTCGGCGCCGCCGTCTATTCCGGCTACAAGTACCGCGACCTGTTCCAGCCCAGCGACCTGCCGGTGTTCGCCGTGGGCTTCGTCACCTCCTTCATCTTCGCCATGATCGCCGTGCGCGGGCTGCTGAAGTTCATCGCCAACCACAGCTACGCGATGTTCGCCTGGTACCGCATCGGCTTCGGCCTGCTGATCCTGGCGACCTGGCAGTTCAGCCTGATCGACTGGAGCAGCGCCGCTCCCTGAGGCCGCGCGGATGAACATGGAAAAGGACGGCGTCATCAGCCGCTGGGACGACGACAAGGGCTTCGGCTTCATCCGCCCGCGCGCCGGCGGCGAGGAACTCTTCCTGCACATCTCGGCATTCCGCGGCGACCGCCGGCCCCAGGCCGGCGATGCGGTGCGCTTCGTCGCGGGTTCCGATCGCCAGGGCCGCCCGCGCGCCGAACATGCGCGCCTGGCCGGGCTGGCCGTGGACCTGCCCGAGATCCGCCGCAAGCCGGCGGCGCCTGCGACCCGCGCCAAGGTCCGCAGCGGCCGGCAGATCGCCGAGCCGTCCCGGCCGAACGGCTGGGGCAGGGCGCTGGGCTGGCTCGCCGCCTTGCTGCTGTTGCCTGCGGTCGGCGCCGGCCGCCTGCTGCTCGCCGGCGCCGCGCCCTGGTGGCTGCTGGCCTACCCGCTGTTCAGCCTGGTCGTCTTCTTCGCCTACTGGCGCGACAAGCGCAGCGCCGAGCAGGGCGCCTGGCGCACGCCGGAACAGACCCTGCACCTGCTGGAACTGCTGGGCGGCTGGCCGGGCGCCTTCCTGGCCCAGCGCCTGCTGCGCCACAAGACGCGCAAGCCCAGCTACCAGTTGGTGTTCTGGGCGATAGTGCTGCTGCACCAGGTGTTCTGGCTGGACCGCCTGCTCGGTGGCGTGCTGCTGGCGCGGGTACTGCCGGCGTTCTGAGCCGCCTTACAGCGGTTCGTCGCTGCGGCCGAAGCCCTCGGCCAGGTAATCGATCAGCGCCCGCACCGCCGGCAGCAGGCCGCGCCGGTGTGGGTACACCGCCTGGATAAAGGCCGCCGGTTCCTGCCAGTCGGGCAGCACCCGCACCAGTTGGCCGCTGGCCAGTTCTTCCAGGCAGTAATAGAGGGGCAGGGTGGTGATGCCCAGGCCGGCCAGTGCCACGTTCTTGCGCAGGTTGAAGTCTTCCGCCGCCAGGCGCGCTTCCAGGGCCAGTTCGCGGACTGCGCCGCCGGGGCCGTGCAACTGCAGGTGCACCTTGCGGTCGTTGCCGATGGCGCCCAGCACCGGCAGCCCGGCCAGGTCGTCCGGGCCCTGCAACCGGCGGCCGCGCAGCAGCTCCGGCGCGGCCACCAGCACCGCAGCGGCCGGGCGCAGGCGGCGGGTGACCAGCGACGGGTCCTCGTCGCCGGGGGCGCGCACGCGCAGCGCCACGTCCACGCCTTCGTTGACCAGGTCGACGCGCCTGTTGGTCAGCAGCAGCTCCAGGTTGACCTGCGGATAGCTGGCGAGAAAGCCCGGCAGCATGGCGTTGAGCGACGTCTCGGCCATCGCCACTGGGCAGGACAGGCGCACCCGCCCGCGGGGCTCGGCGCTGAGCTGGGCGACCACCTCGTCGGCCATCTCCGCCTCCACCAGCATCGCCTGGCAGTGCCGGTAGTAGCGCTCGCCGATGTCGGTGAGCGCCAGCTTGCGCGTGGTGCGCTGCAGCAGGCGCGCGTTCAGGCGCGCCTCCAGCTCGGCGACGCGCCGCGACAACCGCGACTTCGGCAGCCCCAGTTCGCGGCCCGCGGCGGCGAAGCCACCGGCCTCCACCACCTTGGCGAAATAGAAGAGATCGTTGAGGTCCTGCATGGGATTGTCCTGCTGGTGGGACGATTCATCGCATTTTTGCCGACTTATCGCTCATTGGCTACATGCGTAGCATCCATCCCATCGCTTCCTACCCCCATTCACAGGAGCCACCCCATGAAACTTCTGCACATCGATTCCAGCATCCTCGGCGACGCCTCCGCCTCCCGCCAGCTCAGCCAGGAAGTGGTCCAGGCCTGGGCCGCCGCCGAGCCGGGCGTACAGGTGACCTACCGTGACCTGGCCGCCGACGCCATCAGCCACCTGTCCGCCGCCAGCCTGGTCGCCGCCGGCACCCCGGCGGAACTGCGCGACGCCGCGCAGAAGCACGAAGCCGCCCTGGGCGAGAACAGCATCGAGGAGTTCCTCGCCGCCGACGCTATCGTCATAGGCGCGCCCATGTACAACTTCACCGTGCCCAGCCAGCTGAAGGCCTGGATCGACCGCATCGCCGTGGCCGGCAAGACCTTCCGCTACACCGAGAACGGCCCGCAGGGCCTGGCTGGCGGCAAGAAGGTGATCATCGTCTCCACCGCCGGCGGCCTGCACGCCGGCCAGCCGAGCGGCGCCGCCCACGAGGACTACCTGAAGCTGGTGCTGGGCTTCCTCGGCATCACCGACATCGAAGTGATCCGCGCCGAGGGCCTGGCCTACGGCGAGGAACCGCGCGCCAACGCCATCAAGGGCGCCCGCGCCGAGATCGCCTCGACCTTCGCCAGCGCCTGATCCGCTGCGAGTGGAACGACGAAGCCCCGGCAGTGCCGGGGCTTCGTGCTTTCAGGGCGTGCGCGCCGGCCGCCACAGGCCGACCTTGCGCGCCTTCGCTTCCTGTTCCTCGAAGTTGTACTGGGCGCGCTCTTCCTCGCCCTGGGGATCGTCCACCCGCCAGCGCGCCATGCCCACGGCAAGCTGCGCCCGGCCGACGTCCAGGGTATGGCCGCAGCCCGGACAGTCCGCGGGCTCCACCCATACGGCGGCGCTGAGCGCACCGGCAGCTTCCTCGCGCGGCAGCACCAGGGTGGCGCTGCGGCCCTCGGCCAGGCGCCGCAGGTTGTCCAGGGAAGCCTGGGCATAGGGTTCGCCGGCCCTGGGCGCCTCGATGCCGCGCAGACGCACATCGACGCTGCGCTCGGCCAGGCGGCAGGTCAGGCGATCGCCGCTGGCGACGGCGGTGACCTGGCAGGGGCCGTCGGACTGGGCGAGAGCGGGGAGGGAGAGGGCGAGGAGCAGGGCGGGATAAAGCGGTCGCATGGAGCCTCCTGAGGGTGTGGTTGCAGGATAGCGTCGCAATGGGGCTGTGTCGTCGGATGGTCCGGTGCGGCTGGTGGGGTGATCGCGGACAGAGTCCGCTCCTGCCGCATGAGTGAGCATGGCTTTTCGTAGGATGGTGTTGAGCGAAGCGATACCCATCAGCGCAACCGCATGGGTTTCGCAAGCTCAACCCATCCTACGAAGAGCGCCCCGGTGCGGCCCGCAAGACAGTTGCTCCTACGACCGTGCTTTCCTGGAGCCGTTCGCCTGCGGTTTGCGCATTGTGGTTCAGGGAGCCTGGTGATTGCGCTTCATGCCGAACGGTTCCCTCTCCCGCTTGCGGGGGAGGGTTAGGGAGGGGGAGCGGAGTAGAGGTTTGGCAGAGTGTGTGGGCGAAGTCCGTTGCCCTCTCCCGGAGGGAGAGGGGGCTGTTCGGAGTGGGGGGAGAATCCTGAGTCATCCTGATACGCCTCACCTTACCCCGTCATTCCCGACAGATTCACTCGGACAAGTTCATGCTAGGATGACGCCCGGCCCCGAAATCCCCGGCCCCGCCGACCTCTCCGGCGGGGCCATCCCCTCGATAGAAGGAATACCGCAATGGCTCAAGTCACCCTCAAGGGCTCCCCGATCAACGTCGACGGCAAACTGCCGCAGAAAGGCGAAAAGGCCCCGGCCTTCAAGCTGGTCGGCGGCGACCTGGCCGACGTGACCCTGGAGAACTTCGCCGGCAAGCGCAAGGTGCTGAACATCTTCCCCAGCGTCGACACCCCTACCTGCGCTACCTCCGTGCGCAAGTTCAACGTCGAGGCCAGCAAACTGGCCAACACCGTGGTGCTGTGCATCTCCGCCGACCTGCCGTTCGCCCAGAAGCGCTTCTGCGGCGCCGAAGGCCTGGAGAACGTGGTCAACCTGTCGACCATGCGTGGCGCCGACTTCCTGGCCAACTACGGCGTGGCCATCGCCAGCGGCCCGCTGGCCGGCCTGGCCGCCCGTGCCGTAGTGGTGCTGGACGAGAACGACCAGGTGCTGCACAGCCAACTGGTCGGTGAGATCGCCGACGAGCCCGACTACGCCGCCGCCGTCGCCGCGCTGAGCTGATCGCCCGCCGCAGCCCCGGCTGCCGCAGGCCCCGGATGCCGCCCCGCCCAATGGCCGGGCGGCATCTTCGTTTTTGGCGTTGTGCGGGGAGCAGCAGCCCTGGCCCTGCTGCTGTGGCAACAGTTGCGGCGCAACCTCGCCCAGGCGCCGTAACTCTCGGTAAAACAAAGGTAAATAGCGGGTAAAGAGACTTTGCCCGGCGCCTTGCTGTGCTTATCGTTCGACCCTGAAGGTATAGAAGTGTGGGCGCCGCGTCGTGGATGCGGCGCTTTGCCTTGCGCCTCGTTATCATCCCAACCTTTGGCCGCCTGATGACCGCTATGACTCCAAGCAATGGAACGCCCTCGAAACTCCGCAAGCTGCGCCCCTGGCTGATCACCGCCGCCGTCTTCGCCGCCGTGGTGGGGCTGAGCATGTGGCTGCACAAGACCAGTTCGGCGCCGGAGCCCCAGGCCGGCGGCGGGCGCGGCGCTCGCGGGGCGGCCATGGCCGGGCGCGGGCCGGGCGGCACGGCCATCACCGTCAGCGTGGCGCCGGTGGCCAAGGGCGACCTGCCGGTGCACTACCACGCGCTGGGCACCGTCACCGCCTACAACACGGTGAACGTGCGGGCGCGGGTCAGCGGCCAACTGGTCAAGGTGCCGTTCCAGGAAGGCCAGCAGGTCAAGGCCGGCGACGTCCTCGCGGTGATCGACCCGCGGCCCTTCCAGGCGGCGCTGGACCAGGCGGTGGGCACCCTGCAGCAGAACCAGGCGCAGTTGAAGAACGCGCAGATCGACCTGGCGCGCTACAAGGGCCTGTACGCCGAGGACTCCATCGCCAAGCAGACCCTCGACACCCAGGAAGCGCTGGTGCGCCAGTACGAAGGCACCCTGCGCACCAACCAGGGCCAGGTCGACGACGCCAAGCTCAACCTCGAGTTCACCCAGGTGCGCGCGCCCATCTCCGGCCGTGTCGGCCTGCGCCAGGTGGACGTCGGCAACCTGGTCACCTCCGGCGACACCACGCCGCTGGTGGTGATCACCCAGGTCAAGCCGATCTCCGTGGTATTCAGCCTGCCGCAGCAGCAGCTGGGCACCGTCGCCCGCCAGCTGTCCGGCAGCCAGCCGGTGCCGGTGGAGGCGCTGGACCGCAACCAGAACCTGACCCTCGCCAGCGGCGTGCTCAAGACCCTCGACAACCAGATCGACACCACCACCGGCACGGTCAAGCTCAAGGCCGTCTTCGAGAACGCCGACCAGAAGCTGTTCCCCAACCAGTTCGTCAACGTGCGCCTGCTCGCCGAGACCCTGCATGGCGTGCTGACCATCCCGGCCAACGCCGTGCAGCGCGGCAACGACGGCACCTACGTGTACATCGCCGACGCCGGGAACAAGGCCAAGCGCCAGCTGGTCAGCCTGGGCACCAGCGAGAACGAGCGGGTGGTCATCACCGAGGGCCTGAAGGAAGGCCAGCGCGTGGTGGTGGAGGGCACCGACCGCCTGCGCGACGGCACCCTCCTGCACATAGTCGCCAGCGACGAACAGGCTCGCGCCGCCGCCACCGAGGAGGGCGAGGCGGCCTCGCCGAAACCCTTCGGCTCGGGCTCCCCGGCCCAGGACAGCGGTAAGAGCGAATGAACCCGTCGCGCCTGTTCATCCTGCGGCCGGTCGCCACCACGCTGTTGATGGTGGCGATCCTGCTGTCGGGCATCATCGCCTACCGCTTCCTGCCGATCTCGGCGCTGCCGGAGGTGGATTACCCGACCATCCAGGTGGTCACCCTGTATCCCGGCGCCAGCCCGGACATCATGACTTCGTCGGTCACCGCGCCGCTGGAGAACCAGCTGGGGCAGATCCCCGGGCTCAACGAGATGTCCTCCACCAGCTCCGGCGGCGCCTCGGTGATCACCCTGCAGTTCAGCCTGCAGGTCGACCTGGACGTGGCCGAGCAGGAAGTGCAGGCGGCGATCAACACCGCGCAGAGCCTGCTGCCCAAGGACCTGCCCAACCAGCCGGTGTACAGCAAGGTCAACCCGGCCGACGCGCCCATCCTGACCCTGGCGGTGATGTCCCCGGACATGCCGCTGCCGAAGATCCAGGACCTGGTCGATACGCGCCTCGCGCAGAAAATCTCGCAGATCTCCGGCGTCGGCCTGGTCAGCATCAGCGGCGGCCAGCGCCCGGCCGTGCGCATCCGCGCCAACCCCGCGGCCCTGGCCGCCGCCGGGCTGAGCCTGGAAGACCTGCAGAGCACAATCACCAGCAACAACCTCAACGGGCCCAAGGGCAGCTTCGACGGCCCGACGCGCTCCTCGACCCTCGACGCCAACGACCAGCTCAAGTCCGCCGACGCCTACCGCGACCTGATCATCGCCTACAAGAACGGCTCGCCGCTGCGCGTGCGCGACGTCGCCAGCGTCGAGGACGATGCCGAGAACGTGCGCCTGGCCGCCTGGGCCAACGACACCCCGGCGGTGGTGCTGAACATCCAGCGCCAGCCGGGGGCCAACGTCATCGAGGTGGTGGACAGCGTCAAGAAGATGCTGCCGCAGCTGCAGGCGACCCTGCCGGGCAACCTGGAAGTCACGGTGCTCACCGACCGCACCACCACCATCCGCGCCTCGGTGGCCGACGTGCAGTTCGAGCTGTTCCTCGCCGTGTGCCTGGTGGTGATGGTCACCTTCCTGTTCCTGCGCAACCTCTCGGCCACGCTGATCCCCAGCTTCGCCGTGCCGCTGTCGCTGATCGGCACCTTCGGCGTCATGTACCTGGCCGGCTTCTCCATCAACAACCTGACGCTGATGGCGCTGACCATCGCCACCGGTTTCGTGGTGGACGACGCCATCGTCATGGTGGAGAACATCGCCCGCTACCTGGAGCAGGGCGACAGCCCCCTGGACGCGGCGCTCAAGGGCTCCAGGCAGATCGGCTTCACCATCATCTCGCTGACCTTCTCGCTGATCGCCGTGCTCATCCCGCTGCTGTTCATGGGCGACGTGGCCGGGCGGCTGTTCCGCGAGTTCGCCGTGACCCTGGCGGTGGCCATCCTGATTTCCGGCTTCGTCTCCCTGACCCTCACGCCGATGCTCGCCGCCAAGCTGCTCAAACACATCGAGCCGGAGCAGGAAGGCCGCTTCGCCCGCGCCGCCGGGCGCTTCATCGAGCGCATGATCGAGCGCTACGCCGCCGCCCTGCGCGTGGTGCTGCGCCACCAGGGGCTGACCCTGCTGGTGGCCATCGGCACCCTGCTGCTGACCGCCGCGCTCTACCTGTTCATGCCCAAGGGCTTCTTCCCGGTGCAGGACACCGGGGTGATCCAGGGCATCGCCGAGGCGCCGCAGTCGATCTCCTTCCAGGCCATGGCCAGCCGCCAGCAGGAACTGGCCATGGTAGTCCTGGCCGACCCGGACGTGGAGAGCCTGTCGTCGTTCATCGGCGTCGACGGCAGCAACGCCACCCTCAACACCGGGCGCATGCTGATCAACCTCAAGCCCCACAGCGAGCGCGACCTCACCGCCAGCGAGGTGATCCGCCGCCTGCAGCCGGAGCTGGACAAGGTCGCCGGCATCAAGCTGTACCTGCAGCCGGTGCAGGACCTCACCATCGAGGACCGCATCGCCCGCACCCAGTACCAGTTCACCCTGCAGGACGCCGACCCCGAGGTGCTCGCCGAGTGGGTGCCCAAGCTGGTTGAGCGCCTGCAGCAGCTGCCGCAGCTGGCCGACGTGGCCAGCGACTGGCAGGACAAGGGCCTGCAGGCCTACATCGACATCGACCGCGACACCGCCTCGCGCCTGGGCGTGAGCCTGTCGAGCATCGACAGCGTGCTCTACAGCGCCTTCGGCCAGCGGCTGATCTCCACCATCTTCACCCAGGCCACCCAGTACCGCGTGGTGCTGGAGGTGGCGCCGGACTTCCAGCTCGGCCCGCAGTCGCTGGAGAACCTCTACGTGCCGGCCAGCGACGGCACCCAGGTGCGCCTGTCGAGCCTGGCGAAGGTGGAGGAGCGCCACACCCTGCTGGCGGTCAACCACATCGCCCAGTTCCCCTCGGCGACGCTGTCCTTCAACCTGGCCAAGGGCGTGGCCCTGGGCGAGGCGGTGCAGGCCATCCGCGACGTCGAGGCGCAGATGCAGATGCCGGCCAGCCTGGAAGGCAGCTTCCGCGGCGCCGCCGAGGCCTTCGAGGCGTCGCTGTCCAACACCCTGCTGCTGGTGCTGGCGTCCATCGTCACCATGTACATCGTGCTGGGCATCCTCTACGAGAGCTTCATCCACCCGATCACCATCCTCTCCACGCTGCCCTCGGCCGGCGTGGGCGCGCTGCTGGCGCTGATGCTGGCCGGGCAGGACATCGGCATCGTGGCGATCATCGGCATCATCCTGCTGATCGGCATCGTCAAGAAGAACGCGATCATGATGATCGACTTCGCCCTGGACGCCGAACGCAACGAGGGCAAGCCGCCCCATGAGGCCATCTACCAGGCCTGCCTGCTGCGCTTCCGGCCGATCCTGATGACCACCATGGCCGCGCTGCTGGGCGCGCTGCCGCTGATGCTCGCCGGCGGCGCCGGCGCCGAGCTGCGCCAGCCGCTGGGCGTGACCATGGTCGGCGGCCTGCTGCTGAGCCAGCTGCTGACGCTGTTCACCACCCCGGTGATCTACCTCTACTTCGACCGCCTGGCGCTGCGCTGGGCCAACTGGCGCAAGCGCCACGGGCTGGACGTGAACAGCCCCGACGAAGGCCTGGAGCAGGGCTGATGAACATCTCCCGCCCGTTCATCCTGCGGCCGGTGGCGACCTTGCTGCTGACCCTGGCGCTGCTGCTGGCCGGGGCGCTGTCCTTCGGCCTGCTGCCGGTGGCGCCGCTGCCCAACGTCGATTTCCCGACCATCGTGGTGCAGGCGGCGTTGCCCGGCGCCAGCCCGGAGACCATGGCCAGCACCGTGGCCACGCCGCTGGAGCGCTCGCTGGGGCGCATCGCCGGGGTCACCGACATGACCTCCACCAGTTCCCTGGGCAACACCACCGTCATCGTCCAGTTCGACCTGTCCAAGGACATCGACGGCGCCGCCCGCGAGGTGCAGTCGGCGATCAACGCGGCCATGAGCTTGCTGCCCACCGGCATGCCGAACAACCCGACGTACCGCAAGGCGAACCCGTCGGACCAGCCGATCATGATTCTCACCCTGACCTCGGACACCTACACCCGCGGGCAGATGTACGACCTGGCCTCGACCATCGTCTCGCCCAAGCTGTCCCAGGTGAAGGGCGTGGGCCAGGTGAGCATCGGCGGCTCCTCGCTGCCGGCGGTGCGGGTGGACGTCAACCCGGACCAGCTCAGCCACTACGGCATTTCCCTGGACACGGTGCGCACCGCCATCGACAACACCAACGCCACCGGGCCCAAGGGCGCCCTGGAGTTCGGCGAGCGGCACTGGCAGGTGGACGCCAATGACCAGCTGCGCAAGGCCAGCGAGTACGCGCCGCTGATCATCCACTACAACGCCGAGACCAACGCCGCGGTGCGCCTGCGCGACGTGGCCAAGGTCAGCGACTCGGTGGAGGACGTGCGCAACGCCGGCTTCTCCGACAACCTGCCGGCGGTGCTGCTGATCGTCACCCGCCAGCCCGGCGCCAACATCATCGAGGCCACCGACGCCATCCACGCGCAGCTGCCGATCATCCAGGACGTGCTCGGCCCGCAGGTCAAGCTCAGCGTCATGGACGACCGCAGCCCGTCGATCCGCTCCTCCCTGGAGGAGGCCGAGCTGACCCTGGTGATCTCGGTGCTGCTGGTGATCCTGGTGGTCTACCTGTTCCTGCGCAACGGCCGCGCCACGCTGATCCCCAGCCTGGCGGTGCCGGTGTCGCTGGTGGGCACCTTCGCCGTCATGTACCTGTGCGGCTTCTCGCTGAACAACCTGTCGCTGATGGCGCTGATCATCGCCACCGGCTTCGTGGTGGACGACGCCATCGTGGTGGTGGAGAACATCGCCCGGCGCATCGAGGAGGGCGACCACCCGATCCGGGCGGCCATCCGCGGCGCCCGCGAGGTGAGCTTCACGGTGCTGTCGATGACCCTCTCGCTGGTGGCGGTGTTCATCCCGCTGCTGCTCATGGGCGGCATCACCGGGCGGCTGTTCCGCGAATTCTCGGTGACCCTGGCGGCGGCCATCCTGGTCTCGCTGGTGGTTTCCCTGACGCTCACGCCCATGCTCTGCGCGCGCCTGCTGCGCCGCGCCGAGCGGCCGCAGAAGGCCTCGGTGGCGCGGCAGAGCAACCGCTACTTCGTCGCCTTCATGCTGCGCTACCGCGCCAGCCTCGCCTGGGCGCTGGAGCATTCGCGGCTGATGGTGGTGATCATGTTCGGCTGCATCGCGCTGAACCTCTACCTGTTCGCCATCGTGCCCAAGGGTTTCCTGCCGCAGCAGGACTCCGGGCGCCTGCGCGGCTTCGCGGTGGCCGACCAGAGCATTTCCTTCCAGGCCCTGGACAAGAAGATGGCGGAGTTCCGCAACATCCTCTCCCGGGACCCGGGGGTGGAGAACGTGGTCGGCTTCGTCGGCGGCGGCAGGTGGCAGTCGAGCAACACCGGCTCCTTCTTCGTCACCCTCAAGCCCATCACCGAGCGCGACTCCGCCGAGGTCATAGTCGCGCGGCTGCGCAAGAAGCTGGCGGAAATCCCCGGCGCCAACCTCTACCTCACCGCCGGCCAGGACGTGCGCATCGGCGGCCGGCAGAGCAACGCGCAGTACGAGTTCACCCTGCGCAGCGACGACCTCACCCTGCTGCGCGACTGGGCGCCGAAGGTCGAGGCGGTGCTGAACAAGGTCCCGCAACTGGTGGACGTCAACAGCGACGCCCAGGACAAGGGCGTGCAGAGCCGCCTGGTGATCGACCGCGACCGCGCGGCCAGCCTCGGCATCGACGTGGCGGCGGTGGACGCGGTGCTGAACAACGCCTACGGCCAGCGCCAGGTGTCGACCATCTTCAACCCGCTGAACCAGTACCACGTGGTGATGGAGGTGGACCAGCCGTTCCAGCAGACCCCCGAAGAGCTGCGCCAGGTCTACGTGATCGGCGCCGACGGCCAGCAGGTGCCGCTGTCGGCCTTCACCCACGTGGAGCCCAGCCGCGCGCCGCTGGCGGTCAACCACCAGGGGCAGTTCGCCGCCACCACCTTCTCCTTCAACCTGGCCCCCGGCGCGCTCATCGGCCCGGCCCGCGACGCGGTGATGGCGGCGCTGGAGCCGCTGCACCTGCCGTTGGAGATCCAGGCCAGCTTCGAAGGCAACGCCGGCGCCGTGCAGGACACCCAGAACGACATGCCCTGGCTGATCCTGCTGGCGCTGGTGGCGGTCTACATCGTCCTGGGCATCCTCTACGAAAGCTACGTGCACCCGCTGACCATCCTCTCCACGCTGCCCTCGGCGGGCGTGGGCGCGCTGCTGACGCTGATGCTGTTCCGCACCGAGCTGTCGCTGATCGCGCTGATCGGGGTGATCCTGCTGATCGGCATCGTCAAGAAGAACGCCATCATGATGATCGACTTCGCCCTGGACGCCGAACGCACCCTCGGCCTGTCGCCGCGCGAGGCCATCCTCGAAGCCTGCATGAAGCGCTTCCGGCCGATCATGATGACCACCCTGGCCGCCATCCTCGGCGCGCTGCCGCTGATCTTCGGCATCGGCGGCGACGCCGCGCTGCGCCGCCCGCTGGGCATGACCATCGTCGGCGGCCTGATCGGCAGCCAGCTGCTCACCCTCTACACCACCCCCGTGGTCTACCTCTACCTCGACCGCCTGCGTCACTGGGTCAACCAGAAGCGCGGCGTGCGCACCGACGGCGCCCTGGAGACTCCGCTATGAACCGCCCGAACCCATCCCGCAGCCTGCTCGCCCTGGCGCTGTGCGCGGCGCTCGCCGGCTGCGCGGTCGGCCCCGACTACAAGCGCCCCGAGCTGAGCGTGCCGGCCGCCTTCAAGGAAGGCGAGGGCTGGCGCCAGGCGCAGCCGGCCGACCTGGCGGGGCACGGCCAGTGGTGGACGCTGTACGCCGACCCGGTGCTGGACGACCTGCAGCAGCGCCTGCTCAAGGCCAACCAGACCCTGGCGCAGTCCGAGGCCTCCTACCGCCAGGCCGCGGCCCTGGTGAAGGGCTCGCGCGCTTCCTTCTTCCCGACCATCAGCGCCGACGTCGGCAAGACCCGCTCCGGCCAGGGCGGCAGTGGCAGCGGCAGCGTCCGCCTGCCCGATGGCTCCACGGTCAGCAGTGGCGGCAGCGGTGGCATCAGCAACAGCTACAGCGCGAGCCTGGGCGTGAGCTGGGAACTGGACCTGTGGGGCAAGCTGCGCCGCCAGTTGGAAGCCGACACCGCCAGCCGCGACGCCAGCGCCGCGGACCTGGCCGCCTCGCGCCTGTCGCTGCAGTCGCAACTGGCGCAGAACTACCTGCAGCTGCGCGTCATGGACCAGCAGATCAAGCTGCTCAACGACACGGTCGAGGCCTACGAGCGCGCGCTCAAGCTGACCACCAACCAGTACAACGCCGGCATCGTCACCAAGGCCGACGTGGCCCAGGCGCGCACCCAGCTCAAGAGCACCGAGGCCCAGGCCATCGACCTCAAGTACCAGCGCGCGCAGCTGGAGCACGCCATCGCCGTGCTGGTGGGCCAGGCCCCGGCCAACTTCGGCCTGGCCGCCACCGGCCAGGTGCCGAAGCTGCCGGCGATCCCGGCGCTGGTACCCTCGCAGCTGCTGGAGCGGCGCCCGGACATCGCCGCCGCCGAGCGCCAGGTGATCTCGGCCAACGCCAAGATCGGCGTGGCCAAGGCCGCCTGGTACCCGGACCTGACCCTCAGCGCCGCCGGCGGCTACCGCAGCGGCAGTTTCCACGACTGGATCGAGACGCCCAACCGCTACTGGTCCATCGGCCCGCAGTTCGCCATGACGCTGTTCGACGGCGGCCTGGTTTCCTCCCAGGTGGAACAGGCCGAGGCCAGCTACGACCAGACCGTGGCCAGCTACCGCCAGACCGTGCTCGACGGCATGCGCGAGGTGGAGGACTACATGGTCCAGCTCAAGGTGCTGGAAGAGGAGAGCGGGGCGCAGAACGAAGCCCTGGACGCCGCCCGCGAAGCCCTGCGCCTGACCAGCAACCAGTACAAGGCCGGCACCGTGGACTACAACAGCGTGGTCACCACCCAGACCGCCGCGCTGTCCAACGAGCGCAACGTCCTGAGCCTCTACGGCAACCGCCTGGTGGCCAGCGTGCAACTGATAGCCGCCATGGGCGGCGGCTGGGACGCCGGCCAGATCGCCGCCGAAGGCGGGAAGGCGGCCAAGGCCGATTGACCCCGCCCCTCTCCGTAGGGCGCATAACGCCTACGGCGTTATCCGCCGTTTGGCCTCGGTCCCCGGCGGCTCCGAGGTTGACCTGGGCGTTGGCTGTGGCCTCGGTGTATCGGCGTATAACCGCGAACGGTTATACGCCCTACGTCAAGGTCGGGTCTGGCGTAGGGCGCATAACGCCTACGGCGTTATCCGCCGTTTGACCTCGGTTCCCGGCGGCTCCGGGGCTGACCTGGGCGTTGGCTGTGGCCCCGGTGTATCGGCGGATAACCGCGAACGGTTATACGCCCTACGTCAAGGTCGGGTCTGGCGTAGGGCGCATAACGCCTACGGCGTTATCCGCCGTTTGACCTTGGTTCCCGGCGGCTCCGGGGCTGGCCTGGGCGTTGGCTGTGGCCCCGGTGTATCGGCGGATAACCGCGAACTTCAGTGCCTGAACCGCCGCGCCGTGGTGAAATTACGATCCCAATAATTGTTGCTCAACGAATCGATGCGCACCGACTTGCCGCTGCGCGGCGCGTGGATGAAGCGGTCGTCGCCCAGGTACAGCCCGACATGGCTGACCCGCGCGCCGCCATTGTGGCTGAAGAACACCGCATCCCCCGGCTTGAGCGCGTGGCGCGGCACCTGGCGGTGCTTCTGGCGGATCATCGAACGGGTGGTGCGCGGCAGTTCCAGGCCGATCTCCTTGCGGAACAGGTAGACCAGCAGGCCGCTGCAATCGAAGCCGGTTTTCGCCGAGGTACCTCCCCAGCGGTACGGCGTGCCCACCAGTTCCTGCGCGCTCTGCAGCAGGCGGTGCATGTCGCCGTCCGGGGCGCCGGGCTTCAGGCCGGGCTGCGCGCCGGGGCGGAAGAACTGCGTCAGGGCGCCTTCCTGCGCCTGGTAGCTGCGCCAGGTTGGCGCGTCCAGCAGGTCGGCCGATGTGGCCAGGGGAAACAGGCAGAACAACGACAGCAGGAAGATACGCACGACAGGGACCGCAAGGAGGTAGTGGGAGCTGTAGCCATCCTAGGTATCGACCTACGAACGGTCAGTCGGAAAATTCATCTACTCCAGGCGGAAAGTGCCTAACACTTTCCAATGCGCCACTGGCAAGTGCGCAAGAACGTTCAAGGCGGGCGACGAAGGTTTCTGCCAAGCTGGGCGCCTTACTGCCTCGAAAGCGTCATCCATGTCAGAACAACTGCTTCCCTCCCGCGCCTTCCTCAAGGGCGCCATCGCCATCATGCCGCTGTCCATCGCGGTGCTGCCCTGGGGCCTGCTGGCCGGCTCGCTGGCCATCGAGGCCGGCCTCTCGCCGCTGCACGGCCAGGGCCTGTCGGCCATCGTCTTCGCCGGCGCCGCGCAACTGGTGGCCATCGGCATGCTCAAGGGCGGCGCCGGGTTCTTCTCGATCATGATCACCACGCTGCTGCTGACCTCGCAGCACCTGCTCTACGGCATGAGCATGCGCCCGGTGATCGCCGGCCTGCCCGGGCGCTGGCGCCTGGGCCTGGGCTTCCTGCTCACCGACGAGTTCTTCGCCCTGACCAGCCAGCACGACCGCGAGACCTTCAACCGCTGGTACGCCCTGGGCGTGGGCCTGACCTTCTACGTGGCCTGGAACCTCTTCACCCTGGCCGGCGTGCTGCTGGGCAGCAGCATCCCGGGCCTGGAGCACCTGGGCCTGGACTTCTCGGTAGCCGCCACCTTCGTGGCGCTGATCGCGCCGGTGGTGCGCAGCGTGCCGACGGTGGTCTGCGTGGCGGTGTCGCTGTTCTGCTCGGTGCTGTTCAGCTACTGGCAACTGGGCTCGGCCCTGGTGCTCGCGGGCCTGGCGGGCATGACCGCGGGCTTTGTCTGCAACAAGTTCGGCGGGAGGTCGGCATGATGGTGTGGGCCGTGATCATCGGCATGGGGCTGATCGTCTTCTTCAACCGCTACGTGTTCCTCGAACCGCGCCTGCCCATCCGCCTGGGCAGCAACGTCCGGCAGTTCCTCGGCTTCGCCGTGCCGGGCATGCTCACGGCCATCTGCGGGCCCATCGTGTTCCTGCCCGAGCACCAGCTGAACCTGCGCCCGGACAACCCCTACCTGCTGGGCTCGCTGGTGGCGGTGGGGCTGGTGCTGTGGACGCGCAACACACTGCTCAGCGTGCTGCTGAGCATGGGGGTGTTCTTCCTGTTGCGCTGGTGGTTGTAGCCGTAGACGGGGAAACACCGTGCCTGTAGGAGCAGGCCCTGCCTGCGAATCGCGCGCAGGGCGCGCTCCTACAGGTAGGTTCGGTGGTGGGCGTAATTTCGGTGGTGGGCGTAATAATGTAGGAGCGAGCTTGCTCGCGAACAGACTCCGCTGCGGGGCTCATTCGCGAGCAAGCTCGCTCCTACGAAAAGCCTTCAGCCGTGACGATCAAATCCGTAAGCCCGCTCGACCCTCGCCACCCGCACGCGGAAGCGCTCGTACCAATCCCGCCGTCCACCTTCACGCGCCAGCTTGTGCTCGGCATTCTCGCGCCACCGGCGAATGCTGTCTTCGTCCCGCCAGTACGACACCGTGATCCCCAGCCCATCCTCTCCACGCGCCGACTCCACCCCAACGAAACCCGGCTGCCCCGCGGCCAGTTCGAGCATGCGCTCGGCCGCCTCGCCGTAACCGGCCTCCAGCGGCGTGCGCAGCGAGGTGAAGATCACCGCGTAGTAGGGTGGCTCGGGCGTCGTGGCGGTCATGCTGCGCTCCTGGCGTACTGGTTGGCGGCGCGCAGGAAGGCTTCGGCCAGGGGCACGCTGACCCCGGCCAGGGCCTTGCGCTCGGGTTGGAACAGGGTGGCGACGAAGAACGGATGGTCGCTGGCCTCCAGGGCGCGGATGCTGCCGTCCTCGCCGTGGGCGCTGGCGTGCAGGCCGCTGTCGAACAGCGCCGCCTGGTAATCCGGGTTGACGCCATAGCTGCAGCGATAACCTTCGCGGATGCTCGGCTTGCCGTAGACCTTGGCCAGGCGCGAGCCGGGCTGCAGGCGGATGTCCTCGCGCACCTCGATCAGCGAACAGGGCAGGGCGTGGATCACCCGCCGCGCCGCGCGCGGTTCGACCTCGCCGTGGGCGGCGTCGTCCCAGCCCAGGACGTTGCGGGCGCGCTCCAGCAGGGCGTGCTGGAAGCCGGCGCAGGTGCCCAGGTAGGGCACGCCGCGGGTGCGCGCGTAGGTGATGGCGCGCAGCGCGCCCTCGGTGCTGCGGTAGGGGCTGCCGGGGGTGCACCAGAAGCCGGAGTAGGCGTCCAGCGCCAGGCCGTTGGCCAGCCGCTCGGTATCCAGCCACTCCAGGCGCAGGGCGCCGGCGTGGGGCAGCAGCGACTGCTGCAGCGCCAGGGGAATGGCCCAGTGCGCGGTGACCCGGCTGTCGCGGTCGCCGATCAGGCCGATCCGCAGTAGTTTCCGCACCTTCCGCATCGCTCGTTCCCCCTGCGCTGGCGCCCGTTGGCGGGCTTCTCCGGGCAATTTATAGTTGCGCCGATGCAATCGAAATGGGCGGTTGCGCAATTCAAGAGTGCGTCAATGCAATATCGACTGGAATACGCCGACCTTTCCCTGGTACTGGCTCTGGTGCGCGGCGGCAGCCTGGCGCGGGCCGCGGAACTGCTGGCGGTGGACGTGTCCACGGTGTTCCGCGCGGTGCGCCGGCTGGAGAAGGCCCTGGGCATGGCGCTGTTCGAGAAGGGCCGCGCCGGCTACCTGCCCAGCGCCACCGCGCAACAGCTGGCGCGCCAGGCGGAACTGGCCGAGCAGGCCCTGGAGGCGGCGCGGGTGGGCCTGGAGCAGGGTCGCGAAGTGCTCAGCGGCACGGTGCGCCTGACCTGCACCGACGCCGTGCTGCACGGCCTGCTGCTGCCGGCGCTGGGCCGTTTCATGGGCGGCTACCCCGGCCTGCACCTGGAACTCTCCACTTCCAACGCCTTCGCCAACCTCAGCCGGCGCGACGCCGACGTCGCTCTGCGCCTGACCACCGCGCCGCCGGACTACCTGGTGGGCCGCTGCCTGGGCGAGGTGCGCTACGCCCTGTGCGCCCACGAAAGCTACCTGGCCGCCCAGGCAGGACGCGACTGGAGCGAACTGAGCTGGATCGCCCCGGACGAATTCATGCCCGACCACCCCAGCGTCGCCTGGCGCCGCCAGCTGTACCCGGCGCTCACCCCGGCCTACCGCTGCGGCAGCATCCTCTCGGTGCTCGAACTGTGCCGCGCCGGCCTGGGCCTGGCGGCGCTGCCGGACTACCTGCTGCGCGAAGGCGACGGCCTGCGCGTGCTGCAATACGACCTGCCGGGTTGCGCCACCGCGCTGTGGCTGCTGACGCGGCCGGATTGCCGGGCCCTGCGCACCGTGGTCACGCTGTTCGAGGAACTGGCGCGGCACATCCGCCTGCCGCCGCAGGCCGGATATTGAACGGCTGTCCGACGAAAAGAGCGAACCTGCGCCCGCCATCGTCCTCCAATGGCCATCGCCGCATCGACCGGAGGTCGCCATGAACCCGACTCTGCACAAATGGCTGGGCAGCCCCTGGCCGCAACGCGACGGCGAAAACGCCGCCCGCGGCCTGCCGGGCTACCCACGGGAGGCCGAGCAGGACGCGGAAATCGTCAGGACCCTGGGCTTCGACCCCGACTCGCCGGACCTGGCCGACCCGCAGATCGACCCGCCGCAGCCACCCCACCCACCCCGCGAAGGCCCCAGCCCGCAGCGCCACAAACGCGCGCCGGGCGAGCAGTACCCGCCTTATGGCGACTGAGGCCGGACCAGCCAACGGCAGGGCTGCAGCGCCTGCGCACATCCCCTAGACTGGCGTCTTTCATGGATAGGGGAGCAAGGCATGTACCGGGGAAGCTGTCTGTGCGGCGCCATCGCCTTCGTGCTCGAAGGCGAGCTGGCGCCCATCCAGGTCTGCCACTGCGGGCAGTGCCGCAAGGCCCAGGGCGGGCCTTTCGCCACCAACCTCCCGGTGCGCCGCGAGGCCCTGCGCCTGCTGGCGGGCCAGGAGCAGCTGCGCGCCTTCGAGTCCTCGCCGGGCAAGCGCCGCTGGTTCTGCGCGCGCTGCGGCTCGCCGATCTACAGCGAACGCGACGCCTTGCCCGGCATCCTGCGGCTGCGCGCCGGCGCCCTCGACGGAGAGTTGCCGAGCCGCCCGGAAGCTCACTACCACGTGGCCTCGGCGGCCAACTGGTGGCCGCTGGACGACGACCTGCCGCGCCATCCCGCCGGCAAGCCCGGTTGAGCGCGGCGGCGAGGTTGTCATGTTCGTTGCGTTCACCGCGCGTTACCCTGTGGGCCGTTTGAGTGGCTGATCGTCAAGGAGAAACGATGTCGGCATCACCCGGCCATTTTCGCGTCATGGTGCTCGGCGGCTATGGCAATTTCGGCAGCCTGATCGTCCGCCGCCTGGCCGGCATCGACGGCATGCGCGTGCTGGTCGCCGGGCGCGACCGCAAGCGCGCCGGCCTGCTGGCCGCGGAGGTGGGCGGCGAGGCGGTGTGCCTGGACATGAACCAGCCGACCCTCGCCGGGCGCCTGCGCGAATTGGGGGTGGACCTGCTGATTTCCACCGCCGGCCCGTTCCAGGCCCAGGACTACCGGGCGGCGCGCGCCGCGGTAGCGGCGGGGGCGCACTACGTCGACCTGGCCGACGCCCGCGAATTCGTCTGCGCCATCGGCGAGCTGGACCGGGCGGCGCGCAGCGCCGGGGTGCTGGTATGCGCCGGCGCCAGCTCGGTGCCGGCGCTCAGCGCCGCGGTGGTCGACGAACTGCTGCCGCGCTTCGCCCGCCTGGACGCCATCCACCACGGCATCAGCTCGTCGGCGAAGATTCCCGGCCAGGCTACCCTGGCGGC
Source organism: Pseudomonas sp. ADPe (assembly GCF_014843515.1). Taxonomy (NCBI): domain Bacteria; kingdom Pseudomonadati; phylum Pseudomonadota; class Gammaproteobacteria; order Pseudomonadales; family Pseudomonadaceae; genus Pseudomonas; species Pseudomonas sp. ADPe. The sequence continues at coordinate 6,769,715 of NZ_CP062122.1, read as the reverse complement.
CGTGCTCGGCTACTGCGGCAAGCCGCTGCGCCAGTTGCGCGACGGCCGCTGGCAGGCGGTGTACGGCTGGCAGGACCTGGTCGCCCACCGCTTCCCGGCGCCCCTGGGGCGGCGCTGGCTGGCCAACTGCGACGTGCCCGACCTGGAACTCTTCCCGCAGCGCTACCCGACGGTGCGCGAAGTGCGCTTCGGCGCCGGCCTGGGCCTGCGCAGCACGCATTTCGGCACCTGGGCGCTGTCCTGGCTGGTGCGCCTGGGCGTGCTGCGCGACGCCAGCCGCCTGAGCCCCTGGCTGCAACGCCTGGCCCAGGGCCTGGAGCCGCTGGGCGACGGGCGCAGCGGCATGTTCGTGCGCCTGGAAGGCGAGGGCGCCGACGGCCGGCCCCTGCGCCTGTGCTGGGAGCTGCAGGCGGCCGACGACCACGGGCCGAACATCCCCTGCATGGCGGCAGTGGCCCTGGCCCGCAAGCTGGCGGCCGGGCGCCTGGACAAGCGCGGCGCCACGCCCTGCGTCGGCCTGCTGGGCCTGGACGACTACCTCGCCGAGCTGGAAGGCCTGAGCGTGCGCCATGGCCTGCGCGAGCTGGGGTCGGAGAGCGCCCGCGGCTGATACCCCGGAAGCGGTATGCGCGCCGGCGCCGCAGGCCCGTCCGCCGCCGGCTACTGATCCACGACAAGAAACGCGCCGGGCGCCCGCCCTAGACTCCGTGACCGCCCATCCCGCGAGAGGAGTCACCCATGAACGTGGATATCGCCATCGTCGGCGCCGGCCCCGCCGGGCTCTGCCTGGCCCGCGCCCTGTCCGGCCATGGCCTGTCGATCCTGCTGATCGAGCGCCAGGCCCGCGCCGCCCTGGCCGAGCCGGCGGAAGACGGCCGTGAGATCGCCCTGACGCACGCCTCGCGCAACCAACTGCAACGGCTCGGCATCTGGCCGCGGCTGGCCGCCCAGGACATCGCGCCGCTGCGCGATGCCCAGGTGCTCAACGGCCCCTCTCTATTCGCCCTGCGCATCGATGCCGGCCTGGCCGGCGCCGGCCAGCTCGGCCACCTGGTGCCGAACCGGGCGATCCGCCGCGCCGCCTTCGAGGAGGTGCAGGACTGCGCCGACGTGACCCTGCTCGACGGCCGCGCACTGCAATCGGCCAGGGTCGCCGGCGACCGCGCCCGGCTCACCCTCGACAACGGCGAGCAGCTGACCGCCGACCTGCTGGTGGCCGCCGACAGCCGCTTCTCGGAAACCCGCCGCATGCTCGGCATAGGCGCGCGCATGGAAGACTTCGGCAAGACCATGCTGGTCTGCCGCATGGCCCACGCCAAGCCCCACCAGCAGGTGGCCTGGGAATGGTTCGGCTACGGCCAGACCCTGGCCCTGCTGCCGCTCAACGGCGACGTCTCGTCGGTGGTGCTGACCCTGCCGCAGCACGAGATGGCCCAGGTAATGGCGCTGGACGAAGCAGCCTTCGCCCGCGACATCGAGCGCCGCTTCGAACACCGCCTGGGCAGCATGGCCCTGCTCGGGCAGCGCCATTGCTACCCGCTGGTGGGCGTCTACGCCGACCGCTTCGCCGGCCCGCGCTGTGCGCTGCTGGGCGATGCCGCGGTGGGCATGCACCCGGTCACCGCCCACGGCTTCAACTTCGGCCTGCAGAGCGCCCGGCGCCTGGCCGCCGAAGTGCTGGCGGCCAAACGCAAGGGCGGCGACCCGGGCGCCGCCGGTCCGCTGCGCCGCTACGCCCTGGCGCACCGCCTGGCGACCTGGCCGCTGTACCAGGCCACCAGCCTGATCGCCGGGCTGTACAACGACCCGCGCCCGCCGGCGCGCCTGCTGCGCAACGCCGGCCTGCGCCTGGCCCAGGGCCTGCCGCCGTTGCGCCAGGCCATCGCCCGGCACCTGACGCAGAACGCCTGACACACCGGCCTGGCCCGGGGGAGGGCGCGGGCCGCGATTCGAGAAAGAACGGGAGGAAAGACCATGGCCCTGACATCCGCCGACATCTGCGCCGCCGCCGATCGCCTGAAGGGCTTCGTCGGCTTCAACCGCAAGACCGGCAAGTACCTGGTGCGTTTCAGCGAGGACTCCTTCGGCCTCGACGTGGACGAGGACAGCATCGTCCCGGCCTGCGAGTTCGTCTGGGCGCAGAAGACCGGCGAGCTGATGACCCTCAGCCGCGAATGCCTGCAGATCCTCCAGGCGCAGAACATCGCCGAGCGCCTGGAATTCGGCGAGGCGCTGCAGACCTACCTGCGGCGCACCGACCTGCCGGAAATCTGCGCCCAGCGCCAGCTGAAGTAGCCGGCGCCGCCTGGAAGCGTCGGCCAATGCATTGGGGCGCCAGGTGTGGCCGGTGAGTCCGCTCCTACGCCCGAGCTTCCCTGCCGGCTGCGCCGAGGCGCTCTTCGTAGGATGGGTCGAGCCTTGGCGAAACCCATGCGGTCGTGGCGATGGGTATCGCTTCGCTCAACGCCATCCTACGCGGCGTCGTGTTTGCCGGTGGGGTAGGAGCGGAATCCGTCCGCGATTCGGCGGATAACGCCGTTGCCCAAGGGCGCCAGGATGGCCGGCAGGCTCAGAGGAACATCCCGCCGGAGGCCTCCACCCGCTGGCCATTGATCCAGCGGCTGTTATCGGCCAGCAGCGCCACCACGGCGCCGCCGATGTCGTCCGGCAGACCGGCGCGGCCCAGCGCGGTGTTGCCGGCGATCTGCCGGTTGACCTCGGCATTGTCGCGCACCAGGCCACCGCTGAAGTCGGTCTCGATGGCGCCAGGGGCGAGGATATTCACCGCGATGCCGCGCCCGCCCAGTTCCTTGGCCTGGTAGCGGGTCAGCACCTCCATGGCACCCTTCATGGCCGCGTAGGCGGCATGGCCGGGCAGGGTGAAGCGGGTGAGGCCGGTGGAGACGTTGAGGATGCGCCCGCCATCGGCGAGCAGCGGCAGCAGCTTCTGGGTGAGGAAGAAGGGGCCCTTGAGGTGGATGTTCAGCAAGTGGTCGAACTGCGCCTCGGTGGTCTCGGCGAAGGCCGCGTGGATGCCGATGCCGGCGTTGTTCACCAGGTAGTCGAACTGCGGGCGGCCGAAGTGCTCCTTCAGCACGCTTTCCACGCGCTGGGCGAAGTCGGAGAAGCTGGCGCTGTCGGCGACGTCCAGGGGCAGCATCCGCACCCGGGCGCCGTGCTGCTCGATCTCGTCGGCGACGATGCGGGCCTCGTCGGCCTGGCTGCGGTAGGTACCGATGATGTCGACGCCGGCTTCGGCCAGGTGCAGCGCGGCGTTGCGGCCCAGGCCGCGGCTGGCGCCGGTGATGAGGGCGATCTTGCGGGACATGGCGTGGCTCCTGTGGGGTTGGCTTCGGGAACAAGGTTATTGTCCTGCTGGTTGCTGATAAACCTGGAGGAATCGGAAATACTGATCGCCATAACCGAACAATCCGCAGGCCCCGCCGCCCATGATCAAGCCCGAACTGTTGCGCACCTTCGTGCGCGTCACCGAACTCTCCAGCTTCACCCAGGCCGGCGAGCAGCTGGGGCTGCCGCGCTCCAGCGTTTCCGAGCAGGTCCAGGCGCTGGAGGAACTGCTCGGCACCCGCCTGTTGCAGCGCACCACGCGCAAGGTCCGGGCGACCCAGGACGGCCTGGTGTTCTACGAGCGTAGCAAGGAGCTGCTGGCGCAGATGGACGAGCTGCAGGGGCTGTTCCGCCGCGACGGCGAGGTGCTCGCCGGGCGCCTGCGGGTGGACATGCCGACCATAGTGGCGCGCAAGGTGGTGATGCCGCGCCTGGGCGAATTCACCGCCCGCCATCCGCAGCTGGAACTGGAAGTGAGCAGCACCGACCGCCGCGTCGACCTGGTGCGCGAAGGCTTCGATTGCGTGCTGCGCGTGGGCGGCGCCGCGGACGCCTCGCTGGTGGCGCGCCCGCTGGGCGGCTTCGAGCAGGTGAATTGCGCCAGCCCCGCCTACCTGCAGGCCTTCGGCACCCCACGCAGCCTGGACGACCTGGCCGGGCACCGCCTGGTGCACTACGTGCCGGTGCTGGGCACGCGCCCGGCGGGCTTCGAATACCGCCGCGAGGGCAGGACGCATTTCCTGCCGATGGCCGGCAGCGTGACGGTGAACAACGCCGAGGCCTACGAGGGCGCCTGCCTCGGCGGGCTGGGCATCATCCAGGCGCCGCGCCACGGCCTGCGCGACTACCTGGCCGACGGCCGCCTGCTGGAGGTGCTGCCGGACCTGCGCCCGGCGCCGCTGGAGGTGACGCTGCTCTACGCGCACCGCCGCCAGCCGCCGCGGGTGCGGCTGTTCATGCAGTGGCTGCAGGGCCTGGTGGAGGAGGCGGCCGGCCTCTGAGCCGGCCGCGGACAACCTCAGCTCGGCCAGGCCGAGTCGAGGATGATCCGGCAGAAGTCGGCGCGTTCGAACTGCGCGTCCTTCAGGGCCAGGACGTCGGCCTTGACGTTGCCGAAGGTGGTCTGCGGCTTGTCCTTGATGCCCTGGTAGAAGGCTTCGATGATGTCGTTCTTGAAGTCGCCGCCGCGCGGGTGGGCGGCCACCACGGCGTCGCGCACGGCTTCGGGGAACTCGGCGTAGTCGATGCCCAGCACGTCCATCTCCACCCCGGCGGTGACCAGGGCGATCTCCGCGCGCATGTGCTGCGGGATGCCCGGGGTGGTGTGCAGGGCGATGGCGGTCCAGACGGTCTCCACGTCGCGCTCGGCGATGCCGTGGCTGCGCAGGAACTCGGCGGCGCAGTCGGCGCCGTCCACCTCGAAGCGCTCGCACTTGCTGCAGTAGCGCGGCAGCAGGCCCATGTCGTGGAACATGGCGCCGGCGTAGAGCAGCTCGGCGTCGTACTGCAGGCCCCGGCGCGCGCCGGCCAGCGCGCCCCAGTAGTACACCCGCGAGGAGTGGTGGAACAGCAGCGGGGTGGCGGTGTCGCGCACCAGTTCGGTGATCTCGCGGGCGAGCTGGCTGTCGGGGACTTTCACCCCTTGGATGTCGAGGGTCATGGCGGCCTCCTGGTGAGTGGTTGCGGCGCTGTGCTGCCGTGCCCTCATTGGAAGCCCGCGCCGCGTTGGCAGCAATCGATTCAGAGAGCCAAATCCTGCCAAGTGAAGCCGATGCGCTGCCAACTGCTGGTAAGACTCCGCTGAAAATGACGTCATAAAACTGACGAAACTTGTTCCAGATCAAGCTAAAAGTCAGTTCTACGTCACATTCCTGCCGCAATCCATTAAGATGCCGCGCGTGCTGTCGCCGTATTGGTACTCGCCGAGCCGTCATCGTGTCCTTCGTTTTTCCCTCCCTTCGTCCCGCACTGCTGCAGCGTGCCCTGGTACTCACCCTGTGGGTGCTGGCGGCGCCCCTGTGCCTGGCGGCTTCCGGCGCCGCGGACGGCGATGGTGCAGCCCTGCGCGGCATGCTGCTGGGCATCCTCAGCTACGTGCGCTGGCCGCGGGAGCCGCAGACCCTGGAGCTGTGCGTGCTGGGCGAAAGCGAAAACGCCGAGGACCTGCTGCGCCGGGGCAGCCTGCTGCAGGCCAACGGCCGCCGCGTCGAGGTGCGTCGCGCCCAGGTGGACGACCCCGCCCTGGGCGAGCGCTGCAACGTCCTCTATCTCGGCCTGCTGGATGAGGCGCAGCGCCGGCGCGCGTTCGCCGGGGTCGCCGGGCACCCGGTGCTGTCGCTCAGCGAGCACGACCCCGACTGCAGCGTCGGCAGCGTGTTCTGCCTGGACTTCAGCGCCACGCCGCCGTCCTTCGCGGTGAACCTGGATTCGGTGGCGCACAGCGGCGTGCGGGTGCACCCCAACGTGCTCAACCTCGGCCGGCGGAGGGGCCAGCCATGAACCTGCCGCGCCTGACCGAGCGCCGCAGCACCCGGCGCAAGTCGCTGGGCCGCCTGCTGTACCGCGCGCACCTGGGGGTGGCCCTGGCCTCGGTGTGCATGGCCGGGCTGGCGGTGGCGGTGGTCGGCCTGCTCACCCTGCGCGCCTATGCCGAGCACAACCTGCACCTGATCGGCCGTTCGATGGCCTACACCGTCGAGGCCGCGGTGGTGTTCAACGACAGCGCCGCCGCCGAGGAAGCCCTGCGCCTGGTGGCCAGCACCGAGGAAGTGCGCCGCTGCGCCGTGTACGACGCCCAGGGCCGCCTGCTGGCGACCTGGGAGCGCGGCCACGGAGTGAGCGCGCTGCGGCATTTCGTCGGGCGCTGGTGGCTCAACCACGAGGAAGTGCAGCCCATCGTCCACGACGGCCGGCAGATCGGCGAAATCCGCCTGACCGGCACCGGCGGGCGCCTGCTGACCTTCCTGATCACCGGCCTGGGCGGCATGCTCGGCTGCCTGCTGCTGACCGCCCTGGGCGCCTTCTACCTGTCGCGGCGCATGGTCAGCCGCATCGTCACGCCGCTCGACCGCCTGGCCCGGGTGGCCCACGCGGTGCGCCGCGACCGCCAGTTCTCGCGGCGCGTGCCCTCGGCGCGCATCGCCGAGCTGGACGAGCTGGGCGGCGACTTCAACGCGCTGCTCGACGAGTTGGAAGCCTGGCAGCAGCACCTGGAGCGCGAGAACGCCTCCCTGGCGCACCAGGCCAACCACGACAGCCTCACCCACCTGCCCAACCGCGCCTTCTTCGAGGGCCGCCTGAGTCGCACCCTGCGCGAACTGGCCCAGCGCGGCGAGCAGGCGGCGGTGCTGTACATCGACTCCGACCGCTTCAAGGCGATCAACGACGAACTCGGCCACGCGGCCGGCGACCGGGTGCTGGTGGCCATCGCCGAGCGCATCCGCGGCCAGCTGCGCGACAGCGACCTGGTGGCGCGCCTGGGTGGCGACGAATTCGCCGTGCTGCTGGCGCCGCTGCCGGACAGCCGCGCGGCGCTGCGCGTCGCCGACGACATCCTGGCCAGCATGGCGGCGCCCATCGCCCTGCCGGACGGCAGCAGCATCAGCACCTCGCTGAGCGTCGGCGTGGCGCTCTACCCGCGCCACGGACGTACCCTGGCCGAGCTGCTGCACCGCGCCGACGGCGCCATGTACCAGGCCAAGCGCCGCGGCCGGGGCATGCGCAGCCTGGCCGGCGAGGGCACGGATTCCAACACCGAGGACTACAAGGAGATAGCCCGTGATAGCCAAGCCCCTGAAACCTAGCCGTCTGTTCATCGGCCTGCTGCTTACGCTGCTGCTGGCCGGCTGCCAGACGCCGCCGGCGCCGCAGAAGGGGCTGAGCGCCGAACAGGTCGCAGCCCTCCAGCAGCAGGGCTTCCAGCTGGGCGACGAGGGCTGGGAACTGGGGTTGTCGAGCAAGGTGCTGTTCGGCAACAACGTCGACAGCATCGACCCGTCCAGCCGCGGCGAGGTCGAGCGCATCGGCCACGCGTTGCTGGCGGTGGGCATCGACAAGCTGCGCCTGGAAGGCCATACCGATTCCTACGGCGATGCGGGTTACAATCAGCAGCTCTCGGTGCGCCGGGCACAGTCTGTGGCCCAGGTGCTGGCCGGCATCGGCATGCCCCGGGGCAACCTCGAAGTCATCGGCCGCGGCATGCAGCGCCCGGTGGCGGACAACAGTAGCGCCGCCGGGCGCATGGAGAACCGCCGGGTCTCCATCATCGTCCCGGCCGAGTAAGGAGTCGCCGTGGAGCGGTCTTCGCCATTGGCTGCCTACCGCCTCGCTGTGAGCGAGCGGGGGTTCGTCGAGGATGCCGCGCAATGGCACGCGGCACAGCGCCTGGAGGAATGCCAGGCGGCCCTGCACCGTGGCGAGCGGCCGTTGGGCGTGTACCTGTGGGGCCCGGTGGGGCGCGGCAAGACCTGGCTGCTGGACCGCTTCCACGCCAGCCTGCGGGTGCCCGCGCGGCGCCAGCATTTCCATCATTTCATGCAGTGGGTGCATCGGCGCCTGTTCCAGCTGTCCGGCACCGCCTCGCCCTTGCAGGCGCTGGCCGCCGAACTGGCCGGCGAGGTGCGGGTGCTGTGCTTCGACGAACTCTTCGTCAGCGATATCGGCGACGCCATGCTGCTGGGCGGCCTGCTGCAGGCCATGTTCGAGCAGGGCGTGGTGGTGGTCGCCACCTCCAACCAGCCGCCCCGGGGGCTGTACGCTGACGGCTTCAACCGCGAGCGCTTCCTCCCGGCCATCGCTGCCCTGGAGCGCCACATGCAGGTGCTGGCCACCGACGGCGGCCAGGACCACCGCCTGCACCCGGGCGCGCCGGTGCAGCGCTACTGGCTGTGCCGCGCCGGGGTGCCCAGCGCCCTGGGCTATGTGTTCGCTGCGCTGGCCGGCAGCGGCAGCGAGGCGCCGCTGGCGCTGGGCCACCGCGAACTGGCCGTGGTGCGCCACGGCCGCGGGGTGCTCTGGTGCCGCTATGCCGACCTCTGCGAGCGGCCCTGGTCGGCCCAGGATTTCATCGGCCTGTGCGACCGCTTCCACGCCATCCTGCTCGGCGATATCCCCGAGCTGGGCGGCGAGCGCCGCGAGGCGCGCATCGCCCGCGGCACCGAGGACGGCGCCCGGCGCGTGGCCGCCGGCGACCGCCAGTTGCCGGCGCTGTCGGCCCGGGACGACGGCGTGCGCCGCTTCATCGCCCTGGTCGACGAATGCTACGACCGTGGCGTGCCGCTGTACCTGGAGGCCGAGGTGGCGCTGGAGGCGCTGTACACCCAGGGCGGCCTGGAGTTCCCGTTCCGCCGCACCCTGAGCCGCCTGCGCGAGATGCAGACCAGCCGCTTCGGCCGCTGAGCGGCGCGCGGGCAGGTTCGTCGGAGCTGTTCCAGACTTGTCGATTCCGCGTCCCGCCGGACGACCAGGAACAGGGCGCGGCCACGGTGGCCGCGCGCCCAGACGAGGAGGCAGCCCATGTCCCGCATCCAGCGCATCACCCCCTGCCTGTGGTTCGACGACCAGGCGGAGCAGGCCGCGGCCTTCTACACGGCCATCTTCCCCAACTCGCGCATCGGCGCCGTCAGCCATTACGGCGAGGCCGGCCAGGAAATCCACGGCCGCTCGCCGGGCTCGGTGATGACAGTGGCCTTCGAGCTGGACGGCATCGCCTTCACCGCGCTCAACGGCGGGCCGCTGTTCAAGTTCAGCGAGGCGCTGTCGCTGCAGGTGAACTGCGACAGCCAGGAGGAAATCGACCACTACTGGGAACGCCTATCCGCCGGCGGCCCGGTGGAAGCGCAGCAGTGTGGCTGGCTGAAGGACAGGTATGGCCTGTCGTGGCAGATAGTGCCGGCCATGCTCACGGACTTGATAGCCGGCCCGGCGACGGCGGCGTCGCAACGCCTGATGCAGGCGCTGCTGGGGATGAAGAAGTTGGATATCGCGGCGTTGCGCAGGGCCTACGACGGGGCGTGAGCTACGTACCTGTGCGCCGAGGTGCTTTTCGTAGGATGGGTTGAGCTTGCGAAACCCATGCGGCTGCGGTGATGGGTATCGCTTCGCTCAACACCATCCTACGGGGTGGTTTGCCGGCAGGCGTAGGAGCGGACTCAACGCCTCCGCCGCAGACCCCCTCTCCCTCCGGGAGAGGGCTGGGGTGAGGGTGCTCTGGAGCCCGCCGCGCAATCCCAACCCTGAATCGCAGACGAAAAAAAAGCCGTTACCGAGTCGCGGGGGAAGCGGGGGTGGTAACGGCCTTGATGCTTCAAAACCAGGCGAGCAACACCTGATGGGGTAATAAGCTAGCAAATTGTTCGCAGGCTAATGATGAATGCGCTTGATAGTGCATATGGGCCGGGACGATGGTTCGCCGCGGGCCCGGGGCATCAGAGGATGCTCAGCGGGTACTCGATGAAGGCGCGCACCTCGTTGAGGTCCGGGCCGACGTCGTTGTCCGCGCGGTAGATGGAGTTGCGCAGCTTGAACGACAGGTCCTTGGCCGGGCCGCTCTGGATCACGTACTTGACCTGGTTGAACAGCTCGCGCTCGGTGCCGTCGGAATCGCCGCCGGTGTCGATGTTGTCGCCGCGCACGTAGGCGATCTTGTAGGTCAGCCCGGGCACGCCGTAGCCGCCGAAGTCCAGCTCGTAGCTGGCCTGCCAGGAGCGTTCGTCCTTGAGGTTGAAGTCGGCGTAGTAGGAGTTGGCCAGGTAGATGGTGCCGCCGCCGTCGCCGTAGTCGTAGGCGTAGCCGGCATCGCCGCTGCTGCGCTGGTGGGCGAGGATGAAGGCGTGCGGGCCGACGCTGTACTTGGCCGCCAGGCTCCAGATGGTGTTGCGGTCGTTGTCGCCGTCGCCGCCGAAGTCCAGCGCGGCCTGGGAGCCGTCGTCGTACTTGGTGCGGTAGATGTTGAAGTCGAAGTTCAGCGCCTGCTCGGCGGCCAGCGGCAGGCTGTAGTTGACGTTGGCGTAGGTCTTGGCGAAGACGTCGCGCACGTCGCTGTGGTAGAGCGCCACGCTGAGGTCGTCGGTGACCGCGTAGCTGCCGCCGTAGAGGTAGATCTCGTCCAGGTGGTTGGGGTCGCGCGCCGGGCTGCCCATGGGGCTGTCGGCGGTGAACTTGCCGACGTTCAGCTGCAGGCCCTTGATCTCCTCGCTGGTCAGCAGGGTGCCGGTGAAGGATTGCGGCAGCATGCGCGAGTCGTCGCGGGAGAGCACCGGCAGGTCGGGGAACTGGTTGCCGTACTTGAGCACGGTGTTGGAGAAGCGCAGCTTCACCGCGCCGCCGGCCTCGGACAGGCTGTCCACCGGCTTGCCGTCGTCGTGTTCGTTGAAGATGCCGGTGTAGTTGCGCCCGCGGCCGCTGTCGAGCTTGACGCCGAGCAGGCCGTAGGCGTCGACGCCGAAGCCCACGGTGCCCTGGGTGAAGCCGGACTCGAAGGTGCCGATGAAGCCCTGGCCCCAGACCTTGGCGTCGTTGGTGTGGTCCTTGTAGTCGCGGTTCCAGTAGACGTTGCGCAGCAGCAGGTCGAGCTTGGCGTCCTCGATGAATCCCTTCGCCTCGTCCTGGGCGCTGGCCTGGGCCAGTTGGGCGCCCGCGGCCATCACGGCGAAGGCCAGCGCGTGGGGTTTCATGATCCTCATGGATATAGCTCCTTTGGTTTCCAACTTTCAGGTTTTAGCAGTTTTTCGTGCTATCACCAGTGACCGGGTTGTCATTCGTCGGAAATTTCCTACGACTGGAAGCCGCGTGCTAGAGCCTGCCGCTGAGAATCGTGTGATAGCTATCTAATGGCGCTTGGCTGGCGGAAGGGGCGCAAGGCCCCTTCTTCGAGGGCGGTCAGTAGCTGAAGAAACCCTGGCCACTCTTGCGGCCCAGGCGGCCGGCCGCGACCATTTCCTTGAGCAGCGGGGCGGGGCGGTACTTGGAGTCGTCGAAGCCGTCGTAGAGCACCTGCATGATCGCCAGCAGGGTGTCGAGGCCGATCAGGTCGGCCAGGGCCAGCGGGCCGATCGGGTGGTTGCAGCCCAGCTGCATGCCGGCGTCGATGTCGGCGGCGCTGGCCAGGCCTTCCTGGAGCACGAAGATGGCCTCGTTGATCATCGGCACCAGGATGCGGTTGACCGCGAAGCCCGGGGCGTTCTTCACGCTCACCGCGGTCTTGCCGACCAGGCCGGCGAAGGCCAGGGCGCGGGCGTGGGTCTCGTCGGCGGTCTGCAGGCCGCGGATCACTTCCAGCAGGCCCATCACCGGCACCGGGTTGAAGAAGTGCAGGCCGATGAAGCGCTGCGGGTTGCGCACCACCACCGCCAGCTGGGTGATGGAGATGGACGAGGTGTTGCTGGCGATCACGCAGTCGGGGCCGACTAGCTCGTCCACCTGGCGCAGGATGCGCAGCTTGAGTTCGAGATTCTCGGTGGCGGCCTCGATCACCAGGTCGGCGTCCTTCAGCGCGGCGTAGTCGGTGCCGCCCTGGATGCGCGCGAGGATGCCCGGCTTGTCGGCGGCGGCCAGCCTGTCCTTCTTGATCAGCCGTTCGAGGTTGCCGTCGATGGTCTTCAGGCCGCGTTCGACGGCGGCGTCGGACACGTCGATCATCGCCACCTGGAGCCCGGCGGCGGCGCACACCTGGGCGATGCCGTTGCCCATGGTGCCGGCGCCGATCACGCCGATCTTGCGGATGCCGGGAGTGGTGTCTGCTGTACTCATGCCTGTCGTTCCTCTGCGATGAATGAAGCGCCCCGCGGCGCCGGCGGCGACGATAGCGCAGGCGCCGGCCCAGGGCGAGCCTCCGGCGGGACGGGGGGCTGGCAGCTGTGACTTTGCCGAGGGCATATGCGCCATTTCATGGCGGGTTAGTCTATGTGGGTGGGGTTGGGGACGAGTCTTTGGCACAGTATTGTCGTGGGCGTCCGGCGTGGCCGGTGAGTCCAATCGCGGACGAAGTTCGCTCCTACGCCTGTGCTTCCCTGGTGCTGTAGGAGCAACTGTCTCGCCGACTGCGCCGAGCTGCTTTTCGTAGGATCGGGTTGAGCTTGCGAAACCCATGCGGCCGCGGTGATGGGTATCGCTTCGCTCAACACCATCCTACGAAAAGCCATGCTCGCTCATGCCGTAGGAGCGGACTCCGTCCGCGATTCGGACTTCCAGAGAAATCTCCGCGCGCACCGGAACGCCCCTTCGGCATGAACAACCCAGGCAACCCCATGAAATCCGAACGCATCCCCCTGAACTACCCCTGCGGCCCCGCTCCGGACCCCGGCGCCAGCCGCGAGATCGCTCCGGGCGTTCACTGGCTGCGCATGCCCCTGCCGCTGAGCCTCGACCACATCAACCTGTGGGCCGTGGAAGACGGCGACGGCTGGGCGCTGTTCGACACCGGCATGCACACCCAGGCCACCCTCGACGCCTGGCGCGCGCTGCTGGCCCCCGGCGGCGCGCTGGGCGGACGGCGGCCGACGCGGCTGTTCGTCACCCACATGCATCCGGACCATGTCGGCCTAGCCGGCTGGCTCACCCGCGAGTACGGCTGCGAACTCTGGATGACCTTCGGCGAGTACATGAACTGCCGCGTGCTGGCCGCCGACAGCGGCCGCGAGGCGCCGCCGGAAGGCGTGCGCTTCTACCGCCGCGCCGGCTGGGACGAGGCGGCCATCGCCCACTACCGGGCGCGCTTCGGCGGCTTCGGCAAGTTCATCTGGCCGCTGCCGGAAAGCTACCGGCGCCTGCGCGACGGCGAGCGCATCCGCATCGGCGCGCACGACTGGCGGGTGGTGGTGGGTTCCGGGCATTCCCCCGAGCACGCCAGCTTCCATTGCCCCGGCCTGCGCCTGCTGGTCGCCGGCGACCAGGTGCTGCCGCGCATCTCGCCGAACGTCTCGGTGTTCCCCACGGAGCCGGCGGCCGACCCGCTGGGCCAGTGGTTGGAGTCCCTGGCCAAGGTGCGCCGCGAGGTGCCCGACGACGTGCTGGTGCTGCCGGCCCACAACGAACCCTTCCAGCCCCTGCACGCGCGCCTGGAACACCTGGAGCGCGGCCACCAGCGCGGCCTGGAACGCCTGCAGGCACTGCTGGGCGAAGGCCCGAAGCGCGCCATCGACCTGTTCGGCGCGCTCTTCGCCCGGCGCATCGACCAGGACCTGCTGGCGCTTGCCACCGGCGAGTGCCTGGCCAACCTCAACTACCTGGTGCAGCGCGGACGGGTGACGGCCAGCGAGGACGCGCAGGGCGTGGCCTGGTACCGCCTGGCCTGAGACGGGCTCAGATCCACACGTCGTTGGGCGCGGTGCGCTCGCCGCCCTGGTCGCCGGTGTTGAGCACGCCGCGCGGCTCGATCAGCAGCACCTGCACCTCCTGCGCGGCGAAGGGCTTGTGCTCCACGCCGCGGGGCACCACGTACATCTCCCCGGCGCGCAGTTGCACGGCGCCGTCGTGGAAGTCGATGCGCAGCTCGCCGTCTAGCACGATGAAGGTCTCGTCGGTGTCGGCGTGGCTGTGCCAGACGAACTCGCCTTCCAGCTTCACCAGCTTGAACTGGTAGTCGTTCATCTCGGCCACCACCCGCGGCTGCCACTGCTCGTGGATGGCCGCCAGCTTGGCGGCGAGGTTGACCGGCTGGTAGGGGCGTGGGGATGTTTGCGGCATGTTTCAGCTCCTGGATCATCGAGCGGCCAGGGTAGGGCGTCCAGGGCGCGGGCGTCTTGCATATTCCTGCGCATGGGTGCGGTGGCGGGGCGGATTTTCCGCCTAAGGAAATCCCCAATGCCTACGGGAGCCTACCCCCATGCCGAGGCCGTTTCCCCGTATGGTCCGCCCCGGGGCCCATCCCCTAAGGTGCCCCTGGCCCCGCCCTTCGAAGGCGAGGGCGCCTTGCAGCGACACGCCTGCCCATAACGACAAGAGACCTCGCCATGAACCCTTCCTCCTCGTGCCGCGCCCCGCGCACGGCTCCAGCCGCCATCGACGCCTGCGCGGCGCGCCCGGCGCGCAAGCGCTACGCCTACGAGTGGTACGTCGTCAGCCTGTGCATGGTGGCGTACATCTTCTCCTTCGTGGACCGGCAGATCCTGGCGCTGATGATCGAGCCCATCAAGGCCGACCTGCAGCTCAGCGACACCCAGTTCAGCCTGCTGCACGGGCTGGCCTTCTCGCTGTTCTACGCGGTGATGGGCTGGCCCATCGCCTACCTGGCCGACCGTTTCTCGCGGCCGCGGATCATCGCCGTCGGCGTGGTCTTCTGGAGCCTGGCCACCGCCGCCTGCGGGCTGTCGAAGAACTTCCTGCAGATGTTCCTGGCGCGCATCGGCGTCGGCGTGGGCGAGGCGGCGCTGTCGCCGGCGGCCTACTCGATGTTCAGCGACCTGTTCCCGCGGGAGAAGCTCGGCCGCGCGGTGGGCATCTACTCCATCGGCTCCTTCCTCGGCGGCGGCCTGGCCTTCCTGGTCGGCGGCTACGTCATCGACCTGCTCAAGGACACCCAGGCGCTGGTGCTGCCGGTGCTGGGCGAGGTCAAGGCCTGGCAACTGACCTTCTTCATCGTCGGCCTGCCCGGGGTGCTGGTGGGCCTGCTGATCTGGCTGACCGTGCGCGACCCGCAGCGCCAGGGCCTGAGCCGCGACGCCAGCGGCCAGGCCAAGGCCGTGGCGCCGGGCGACGGCGTGCGCTTCCTCGGCCGCCACCGGCTGACCTTCACCTGCCTGTACCTGGGCTTCTCCTGCTACGCCATGGCCCTGTACGCCATGCTCAGCTGGACCCCGGCGCTGTACATGCGCAAGCACGGCCTGGACCCGGTGAGCACCGGCTACACCCTGGGCGTGGTGCTGCTGCTGGCCAACACCGCCGGCGTGTACTGCGGCGGCTGGCTGACCGACCTGCTGGCCCGCCGCGGCCACGGCGACGCGGCCATGCGCACGGGCGTGATCGGCGCCATCGGCATGCTCGTGCCGGTGGCCCTGTTCGCCGTGGTCGAACCGCTGTGGCTGTCCCTGGCGCTGCTGGTGCCGGCGATGTTCTTCGCCTCCTTCCCCCTGCCGACCTCCACCACGGCCATGCAGAACCTGGCGCCGAACCAGGTGCGCGCGCAGGTCTCGGCGATCTTCCTGCTGGTCAGCAACCTGCTGGCGGTGGGCCTGGGCACCACCCTGGTGGCGCTGATCACCGACCGGGTGTTCGGCGACCCGGCGGCGGTGGGGGCGTCGATCGCCATCGTTTCCGCGGTGGCTGCGTTGCTGACCATAGGGCTGTTGTGGAAGGGCTGCGGCAGCTACCGCGCGAGCCTGGTGCGGGAGCAGGCGGAGCGTGCCTGAGCGGACTCCGTCCGCGCTTCGTGCAGGAAGCGCTCCCACAGGGAATGGCGTGGGTGGGGCAGCGTAGGAGCGGATCTTATCCGCGAACCGCGCCGGTGGTT
This sequence comes from Pseudomonas sp. ADPe, assembly GCF_014843515.1. Classification (NCBI taxonomy): domain Bacteria; kingdom Pseudomonadati; phylum Pseudomonadota; class Gammaproteobacteria; order Pseudomonadales; family Pseudomonadaceae; genus Pseudomonas; species Pseudomonas sp. ADPe. The sequence continues at coordinate 6,753,922 of NZ_CP062122.1, read as the reverse complement.
CCGGCTATCGCGGACAAGGTCCGCTCCTACGGGGACATGCCGTGCCTCCCGGAAACCTGTAGGAGCGGGCCCTGCCCGCGAAATCGCGCGCAGGGCGCGCTCCTACAGGGGAATGAATGGCGTGGGTGGGATTCATCCGCGCTACGCCGGCACCACTTCGCGGCCCGGCAGGAAGCGTCCGAAGCCGCGTTCCTTGCCCAGCTCCTCGGCGAAGCCGCTTTCCCGCCGGTACGCCACGCGCCCGTTGATCACGGTGGCGTCCACCGCCGCATCGTTGCGTTTCACCAGGCGCACCAGCCCGAGGTTTTCCATGGGCGCTTCGCTCACTTCGTCCAGCTCGTCGGTCAGCCCCTCGGGGTTGACGATCACCAGGTCGGCGCGGTCGCCCACGCGCAGGTAGCCGGCGTCCAGCCCGGCGAAGTCGGCCAGTTCGCCGGTCAGGCGCTGCACCGCGCGGCCCGTGTCCATGAACGGCTGGCCGGCCAGCTCGGCGTCACGCACGTACTTGAGGAAACGCAGCGGGAAGTTGTACTGCGCGTGGGACGCCAGGTGCGCGCCGGAGTCGGCGAAGCCCGGCTGCGTCCAGGGGCTGGCCAGCAGCCTGGCCATCACCTGCGGGCGGTGGTTGCCGTAGCAGGTGGTCCACTTCAGTGCGTTGCGGTACTGGCTGGCCAGGTCGAAGAAGGCGTCCACCGCATCCTTGCCCTGCTGCTGGCCGATGTCCTCGAAGTTGCGGCCGATCAGGCTGGCGTCCGGGCATTCGCGCACCCAGCAGTCGGACAGGCGGCGGTGCCATAGGCCCAGGCTGAGGGTGGCCTTGATGTCCTTGCGGAAGCGCTCGCGGAAGGCCGGGTCCTGGATGCGCGCGTACAACTCCTCCGGGTCCTTGATGTCGCGGAGGATTTCGCCGGCGCCGAACTCCTCGAAGCCGTTCATGTTCAGCCCCTCGATGCGCACGTTGAACGGCGCCGGCAGCGTCTGCCAGCGGAAGCGCCCGCGCAGCACGCGGTTGGCCAGCCAGCCGGAGGTGCGGGTGATGCGGTGCATGAAGGGCTGCGACTTGAGGTCCAGGGCGGTGAGCATGCTGCACTTGAGCGGCCGGCGGAACCAGCCGTGGGCCTGCCAGAGGAAGGCGAACACGTTGATCTTGGTCACCGCGTTGGGCGCGCCCTGCATCAGCGCGCCGCGCCGGCGCAGCACGGCGAACAGGCGGGAGAACTCCTTCCAACTGGCGAAGGTGGAGGGCAGCGGGCTGGACCAGGCGCGCTCGCCGTCCATCTTGTCCAGCCGCGTGGTCATCACCGAGAGGCCGAAGCAGCCGGCGTCCAGCGCCTCGTTGAGCAGCTGTTCCATGCGCTGCAGCTCGGCCTCGGTGGGCTTGGCGCCGCTGGTGGCGCGCTGCAGGCCCATCACCGCCACGCGCAGCTCGGAGTGGCCGAGGAACGAGCACAGGTTCGGCCCCAGCGGCAGCTGCTCGTAGAAGGCGCGGTAGCCGGCGGCGTCGCGCCAGGTGCGTTTCTCCCGCAGGATCGGCAGCACCACCTCGCGCGGCACCGCCTCGACGCGGGTGAACAGGTCGGAGCAGTCCTCCGCCTCGCCCAGCACCATGCTGATGGAGCAGGAGCCCAGGGCCACCGTGGTCACGCCGTGGCGCACCGATTCCTTCAGCGCCGGCGCGGCTATCACCTCGGCGTCGTAGTGCGAGTGGATTTCCAGGAAGCCCGGGGTCACCCACTTGCCGGCGGCGTCCAGCACCTGCGGGCAGCCGGCCTCGTCCAGCGGCGAGGCGCTGAGGGTGTCGAGGCGCCCGGAGCGGATGCCCAGGTGGCGCAGCGCGCCGGGGGCGCCGCTGCCGTCGAAGTAGAGGCCGTTCTTGACGATGATGTCGTAGCTCACAGGAGGCTCCAGGGAGACAGCAGCAGGACCCCGCTGACCAGCAGCAGGAGGTGGATGGCCAGGCGGAAGTGGCGTTCCGGGCAGCGCCGGTGCAGGTATTCGCCCAGCCACAGGCCCAGCGGCAGCAGCGGCGCGTAGGCCAGCACCTGGGGCAGGGCCGGGCGCAGCCGGCCGTCGACCAGGAAGGCCAGGGTGAGCAGGCCGTTGAGGCTGAACCAGACGCACACCAGGGTGGCGCGCAGGCGCGACTTGTCCAGCTGCTGGCCGGCCAGGGCGTAGACCAGCAGTGGCCCGCCGGAAGCGAACAGGCCCTGGCAGACGCCGGCGGCGCCGGTGGCCAGGCGCATCGCCCAGGCCGGCACCTGGCCCCTGGGCGTGCCCTTGGCGCTGCGGTGCAATTCGCGGGCGGCGAACCACAGGATGAGCAGGCCGAGACCGCGCTTGAGCAGTTGCGGGTCCAGCCAGGGCAGCAGCAGGTAGCCGGCCACCATGCCCAGCAGCATGCCCGGCAGCAGGGTGGCCAGCAGCAGCCGCCACTGCACCAGGCGCCGGTGACGCCAGGCCAGGTAGCTGGTCAGGCCGACGTTCAGCGGCACCAGCACCGGCAGCAGTTGCTCGATGGGCAGCAGCAGGGCGCCGAGGGACAGCGCCAGCACCACGCTGCCGAAGCCGGTGACCGCTTCCAGGGTGTAGGCCAGCAGGATGAAGCTGCCCAGGGCAGGGGCCACGTAGCTCATGGCGTTCTCCCCCCGGCGGCGGCGAGCTTGGGCAGCGGCGCGCGGCGCGACCAGAACAGCGCCAGGCCCAGCCCGGTGAGCAGTTGCCAGCAGCCCCAGAAGGCGGCGATCAGCAGCATGCCGCCGGCCTCGGGGAAGAAGGTGAGGATCAGCGCCATGCCCAGCGCCGAGTTGTGGATGCCGCTTTCCAGCGTCACCGCGCGCACGTCGGCCTCGCCCAGCCGGCAGGCCCGCGCGCACAGGTAGCCCAGGCCCAGGGCGGCGCCGTTGAGCAGCGCCACCAGCCAGAAGAACAGGTGGAAGTAGGCGACGAACTGCGCGTAGTTCTTGATGAAGGCCATCACCACGAAGGCCGCCAGCACCAGCAGCGAGAATACCCGCATGGGCTTCTCCAGGCGCCGCGCCAGCTGCGGGCGACGGCGGCCCAGGGCCATGCCGGCGAGCATCGGCGTCACCAGCACCAGCAGCACCGTGGCCAGCAGCTCCAGCGGGTCGATGCGGATCTGCGTGAGCAGCGCGCGGGTCTCCGGCGCCAGGCTGGCGTAGAGGGCGAAGTTGAACGGCGTGAAGAACCCGGCGGACAGCCCGGACACCGCGGTGACGCTGGCCGACACCGCGACGTTGCCGCGCGCCAGCCAGGTCATGACGTTGGAGAAGCTGCCGCTGGGGCAGGTGGCCACCAGCAGCATGCCCAGGGCCAGCTGCGGGTCGATCGGCAGCAGGTTGGCCAGCAGGCAGGCGCTGGCCGGCAGCAGCAGGAACTGGATGAGCATGCCGATCAGCGGCGCCTTGGGCGCGCGGACGATGCGGGCGAAGTCCTCGCGGCGCAGTTCCAGGGAGACGCCGAACATCATCAGCGCGATGATCGCGTTCAGGGCCAGCATCGAGGCGCCGGCGAATTCCAGGTGGACGGTGGGCATCAGCGCGCCTCCCTAAGGGGCGCGGGGCACGGTTTGCAAGGCATGCACGGCTCGTTTGTGTTTCTCGTTGTAATGGGCAAGGATACCCGCCCCGTGCCGCGCTTTGCTGGCTCAATCAGGACTTTTTCCGGTTATTTCGGGACCATGCCCAACAGCCCCTCGATCACCGTGCATTACGCCCAGGGCATCCTCCAGGCCGCTACGCGCCTGGGCCTGCAACTGCCCGCCGACCTGCGCGAACTGGGCCGCGAGGCGCGCATCCCGCTGGCGCGCCAGGACGAGCTGTGGGAGGGCCTGTGCGCCGCCAGCGCCGACCCGCTGCTGGGCCTGCGCCTGGGCAGCGCCCTGCAGGTCGGCCACCTGGACATGGTCGGCGCCCTGCTGATGAGCTGCGAGAGCTTCGGCGAAGCCCTGGAAGCGCTGCTGGAGTACTACCCGATCATCGCCGAGGGCAGCGAGTTCGCCCTGCGCCGCGAGGCCGGTGGCGTGGCCCTGGTCTATCGCCCCAGCTACCGCGTGCGCCGCGAGGCGCGGGTGGAGGCGGTGCTGGCCAGCCTGGTGCGGCTGAGCGCCTGGATCACCGGCGAGCGCGTGCGCCCGCGGGCCGTGCGCATCGGCCACGCCGCCCGCGGCGAAGCGGGCAGTTACCGCGAACTGCTGGGCCTGCTGCCCGACTTCAGCGCCGGCGAGGATGGCCTGCTGTTCGCCGAGGACGACCTACAGGTGCCGCTGATCCAGGCCAACGCGCCCATGCGCGAGCACCTGCGCCAGCTCGCCGACGCCCAGTTGCAGCGCCTGGGCGCGCAGAGCCTGGCGGCGCAGGTGCAGGCCCTGCTGCGCGAGCACCCGCAGTGGGGCAAGGAGCGCATCGCCGAACGCCTGGGCCTCAGCGGCAGGCACCTGAACCGGCGCCTGGCCGAGGAGGGCAGCAGCTTCAAGCTGTTGCGCGAGCGGGTGCTGCACGCCATGGCCGAGCAACTGCTGCATGGCCCCGCGCGGCTGGCGGAAGTGGCCGAGCGCCTGGGCTTCTCCGACGAGAGCGCCTTCGCCAAGGCCTTCCGCCGCTGGAGCGGCATGACCCCCGGGCAGTTCCGCCAGGGCGCGGACTGACTCAGGCGTGGGCCGCCAGGGCGCGCAGGCGCTCGCCGGCCACCACGATCTTGCGCTGGCGGTGGCGGCCCTGGCCGGGGTTGAAGGTCTGCAGTTCGATGCGCTTGCGGAAGCAGTCCACCTCGTCTTCCTGCAGGGGGCGGCCCTCGGCGGTCAGCAGGTCGCGGCGGATGCGTTCGATGAAGTTGTTCAGGCGCGTCGGGTCGCGCCATTCGCTGGCCGGAATCGCCCAGGTGGTCAGCAGGCGCCGGCTCTGGTTGTCGCGCAGCCTCAGCAGCAGGCCGCCGTCCGGGCGCTGCTGGAGGTCGACGCGGTAGTCGCTGAACTGTTCGCCGAGGAGTTGCGGGGCTTGGCTACGGTCGTTGTGCATGACGCTCTCCCTTGGTATCCGTGAAGCCGATGGGAGAGCCGTTGCAGCATGCGTTCCAGCTTCGCTTGAAAATTTTCTCTTTTTGAATCAGTCAGTTATTCGATAGCGATAGAGACGCGCCCGTGCATTTCGCACGATTGCACGAAGCCTGCACGGCAGAATGCAAGCTCAGTGCTGCTCGTCGATCACGCCTTCCTGGTGGGCGGCGGAGAGGTGCGGTTCCTGGCCGCTGTCGACCGGGTCCAGCTCCACCAGTTCTTCCAGTTCGTCGGCTTCCCTGGTCACCACCGGATCGGGGTGCGGGGTATCCACGGGGCTTTTCATAGGGGCACTCCTGCAAGGGGCATCGCAGCTCTTACCTTTGCTCGGACCGCACGCGGGCGGGCGCGTGCGATCCATTTCATGCGCACAGTGTCGCGCGAAAACCCGCCCGCGCAAGGCGAGGCGAGGAACGGCAGGCAAGGCAAAAGGGGGCGGCTGCTAGAAGCCGCTGACTCGTCGGTGCCCCGGCTCGTCCAGGTGCATGCCGAAGGCCAGCTGGAAGAACTCGGCGAGCTGTTCGTCGAGCACCTCGCCGTCCAGCGAGTCCAGCTGCGCGCCCAGGCGGCGGGTGCGCTGGCCATGGGCGGCGTACTGCTCGTGGACCAGGCCCTGGAGTTCGGTATCGGCGACGATGCGGTAGAAGCTCGGTTGCTGGCTGCCGCCCAGGCGGGCGAACAGGCACAGTTGCAGGTGATCGTCCTCGTCCACGAGCAGTTCGACCTGGCAATCCAGGCCGCGGTCGCGGGCGAAGCGGCTGGCTTCCTCGAAGGCGGGCAGGGCCTTCTGCAGGACGTGGGTCTCGAAGGTGAAGAGGAAATCTTCCTCCGCGGGCCCCGAGGCCCTGGGTGCAGAGTCGTACATGCCGGCGGCTCCTGTGCGGGGGATAAGGAAACACGCAAACGGACCACGCAATCCCGGCGCCACACCTCGACCGCGCCGGACGACAACGCCCATGACACTTGCCTGGCGCCAATCTGTCAATGAGTTCCCCGGCATATGCGCGGCGCTGCAAATAGCCAGGGGTTCGAAGCGGCCGGGCTCAAGGCGCCGGCGCGCCGGCCAGGGCGGGGAAATCCTCCGGGGTGAGGGTTTCGCGCTCCAGCAGCAGTTGCGCGCCGGCCTCCAGGTCGCTGCGGCGTTGCTCCAGCAGGGCCCGGGCGCGGCGGAAGGCCTCGTCGATCAGCTCGCGCACGCACAGGTCCACCTCGCGGGCGGTCTGCTCCGAGTAGTCCTTTTCGCGCAGCCCCGCCAGGTGACCGTTGTCGCCTGCCAGATAGGGCGCGTTCTGCCGCTCCAGCACGGCCTGGCCGAGCTGCTCGCTCATGCCGAAGCGCGTCACCAGTTGGCGGGCGATGTCGGTGGCCTTGGCCAGGTCGTCGGCGGCGCCGGTGGAAATCTCGTCGAACACCAGGGCCTCGGCGGCGCGCCCGGCCAGCAGCACCACCATGCGGTCCTTGAGCTCCTGGCGGCCGATCAGGAAGCGGTCCTCGGTGGGCCGTTGCAGGGTGAAGCCGAGGGCGCCGATGGAGTGGGGAACGATGGAGACCTTGTGCACCGGGTCCATGCGCGGCAGCGAGGCCGCGGCCAGGGCGTGGCCCATCTCGTGGTAGGCCACCACCTTGCGCTCCTGCGGCAGCAGCAGCCGGCTGCGCCGCTCGGCGCCGGCGACGATGCGCTCCACCGCGGCGGTGAAGTCGGCCATGTCCACCGCCTCGGCGCCGCGCCGGGTGGCGCCGATGGCGGCTTCGTTGACCAGGTTGGCCAGGTCCGCGCCGGTGAAGCCGGTGGTGATGGCGGCGATCTGCCCGCAATCGAGGTCGGCGGCGGCGCTGACGCGTTTCAGGTGCACCCGCAGGATGGCCTCGCGGCCCCGGCGGTCCGGGCGGTCGATAAGAATCTGGCGGTCGAAGCGGCCGGCGCGCAGCAGGGCCGGGTCGAGCACTTCCGGGCGGTTGGTGGCGGCCAGCAGCACCACGCCTTCGCGCGGGTCGAAGCCGTCCAGCTCGGCGAGCAGTTGGTTGAGCGTCTGCTCCTTCTCGTCGTTGCCGCCGAAGGCGCCCAGCCCGCGCATCTTGCCCAGGGCGTCCAGCTCGTCGATGAAGATGATGCAGGGCGCGGCCTTGCGCGCCTGCTCGAAGAGGTCGCGCACCCGCGCAGCACCCACGCCGACGAACAGCTCGACGAACTCCGAGCCGGAGATGGAGAAGAACGGCACCCCGGCCTGGCCGGCCACGGCCTTGGCCACCAGCGTCTTGCCGGTGCCGGGCGGGCCCACCAGCAGGATGCCCTTGGGAATCCGCGCGCCCAGGCGGCTGTAGGTGGGGCGATCCTTGAGGAAGGACACTACCTCCTGCAGCTCGGCCTTGGCTTCGTCGATACCGGCGACGTCGTCGAAGGTCACCCCGGTGTCGCGCTCGACGAACACCCGCGCCTTCGACTTGCCGACGCTGACCATGCCGCCGAAGCCCTGTTTCTCGGCCAGACCGCGGAAGAAGAACACCCACAGGCCGAAGAACAGCAGCACCGGCAGCAGCCAGCCCAGCAGCTTGGCCAGGCCGCTCTGGGTGACGCCGGAGAAGTCGACCTGGGCTTTCTCCAGCTCCGCCGCCAACTGCGGCTCGACGCGGTTGGTGGTGAAGCGCGTGCGGCCCTGGATCGGCTCCTTGAGGGTGCCGCTGATGCGTTCCTGGTCGACGCGCAGGTCGCTGACCTTGCCGGCGTCCAGCAGGCGCTGGAACTCGCTGTATGGAATCGGCGCCTCGGCCGAGTACTCGCCCAGCCAGTTCTGCACCAGCAGCATGGCCACGAAGGCCACGACGAAATAGCCGAGGTTCCATTGATGGTGCTTTTCCATGGCCATGCTCGCTCCCGTGCCGGCAGGGGGATGGATGCACGCCGGGCTCCGGCGTTGGCGCCATTGAGGCACGAACCGCGGCGCGGGAACTTGGCCGGGATCAAACAAAGGCGGAGCGGCGTGTGCGAAGGATAGCCGCCGGGCTCAGTGGCCGCCGCGTTGCAGCTGGAAGCGGCAGACCTGGCCGCCGCGCAGCAGGCTCCAGGGTGGCCCGAAGCGTGGCTAGCCGGGCGCCAGGCTCAGGGGCTTGGCCGGCCGCTGCTGTTCCGACAGCGCCATGTCCAGCGCCTGGCGCAGCTCCAGCGCCAGTTTCGCCACGGCGCGCAGGCTGTCCCAGTCGTGGCGGGGGATCTGCGGGATGGTCAGTTCCACGTCGCAGCTGTTGGGCGCGAGCAGTTGCACGGTCATCGAACCGTCCGCTTCGAGGGTGCACTGGCAGCGGTAGGGCGTGAAGCTGTCTTCGAGAATGCGTTTGGCCTGCAAATAGGTTTGCATCGGGTGGCTCCCGAGTTATCGACTTGATTGAAGCGGGTCCGCAGGGTACGGCGAAGCTGGGATCGGTCGTCCGATCACGCCGAAAAGCCGACGTCAGGAAATGAACAGTAGCTTGCTAGCGAGTTGCCGTTATAACGATTTCTCATCTGCAACCAGCGAACGCTCCTTTCGCCGCCCGGCAGCGCCATGGTGGCAGGGGCAGGGCGGGCCCGGCGACGGACCCGGGGGAACGCGGTGAGCGCCTGACCTTGCGCGGCAGGGACGATCCCTGGGCCACCTGGCGCGACACCCTCCAGCGCCTGACACAGCGGATGTGGCGGCAGTTGGGGGAGGCGCGCCAGGTGCCTGTGTGCGATTCACCCGGTTGTTTCTGTGGAGGTTTCAACGATGGATAATCGCGGACGGAGTTCGCTCCGGAAGCACGGCTTTTCGTAGGATGGCGTTGAGCGAAGCGATACCCATCAGCGCAACCGCATGGGTTTCGCAAGCTCAACCCATCCTACGAAAAGCGCCTCGGTGCAGTCGGCTCCATCGCGAACAGCGCTTGCGCTGGCCCGCAGGGGAATAACCCAAATAGACAGTTGCTTATAAGCGCATCCGGATATCGCAGCGGCAGGTATGTTCCAGGATTCCAGATAAAGAGCGGCTATCCACGGGCGGATATACGATATCGCCGTATAGAATTACCGGGCCTGGAATGATCGTTTGGACTACATAGACGTCGACAGCGGAACGCCCTCCTATAAATCCGTGCCGGTTCGGGTGATGCGCTCGGAAGTCAACTGAACCAAGTTTCCAACATATAACCGGGGTGCCAATGACACCCCTTTTTTTCAGCCTTACTTGCAGTTCGGAATAAACCATTCGGCACGCGCGATGACGATTGTCATGCGCCCGCTATTATCTGGTAGTCTCGAACGCCCAACCGTGATGGTAGTTGCCAAGCAAAATGACAGAAGAACTCCCCAATCCCCAGGCAGTCGACAGTCCGATCACCAGTAGCGCGATCTTTCTCGTGATGACGCTGGTTTCCGGCGAGGAAAACCGCGATGCCGTGCGCGCATTGTGCGGGGATATCGCCGCCCTAGTGCGTTCGGTCGGCAAGCGGGCGCCGGCGGGCAATCTTTCCTGCGTCGTCGGCTTCGGCTCCGAGGCCTGGGACAGGCTGTTCGGCGCGCCTCGCCCGGCGGCGTTGCACACCTTCCGCGAAGTGGGTTCCGGCGAGCGCGTGGCCGTTTCCACGCCGGGCGACATCCTGCTGCACATCCGCGCGGACCAGATGGACCTGTGCTTCGAACTGGCGACCCAGGTGGTCATCCGGCTGGGCAAGGCGGTGGAAGTGGTCGACGAAGTCCAGGGCTTCCGCTACTTCGACATGCGCAGCATGGTCGGCTTCGTCGACGGCACCGAGAACCCTGCGGGCCGCGAGGCGGCCCACTTCACCCTGATCGGCGACGAGGACCCCGGCTTCGCCGGCGGCAGCTACGTCATCGTGCAGAAGTACCTGCACGACATGGCCGGCTGGAACCAGCTGTCCATCGAGGCCCAGGAGCGCATCATCGGGCGCACCAAGCTGTCCGACATCGAGCTGGACGAATCGGTCAAGCCGAGCTGCTCGCACAGCTCCCTCACCACCCTGGTCAAGGACAGCAAGGAAGTGAAGATCCTGCGCGACAACATGCCTTTCGGCCGGCCGGGGGCGGGGGAGTTCGGCACCTATTTCATCGGTTATGCCCGCTCGCCCGAGCCCATCGAGGAAATGCTGCAGAACATGTTCGTCGGGCGCCCGGCGGGCAACTACGACCGCCTGCTGGATTACAGCCGCGCGGTGACCGGCAGCCTGTTCTTCGTGCCTTCCGCCGACCTGCTGGAACAGCTCGGCGAATAACTTTCCCTATCCGGACGATTTTCCCGGAAACTACCCCGGACTATTGCGGCGACTCACTTCGCCGCAATAGTTTCGCAGGAACTCTGAAGTTGCTCCGGCATGTTCCGCTGAGTTTCCGCCGCTTCATTGTTTTGTAACTATAGCGTTGCTGTTTATCATCTTTCGTTGCTTGGCTGTCGTCGATTTCGTCTGGCGCTCTTCCACTTCCCGGACTATGGTGAACGGACGGTGTAATAGCCGTTCCTGCTTTTCGAGTTCTCCTGTCTCTTTCGTTTCGAAAAAAACAGTGCATGTCCAGGCTTCGGGTTCGTTATTGAACTCATCCACGGGTATGCGCTGCTGGAGATGCGGCCGCTCGATTACAAGCACCCACTTGTTGCGTGGAGAAAGTTCATCATGGCGACTCTCTGTGAAATCTGTAATGCGCGACCCGCCGTTGCCCGCGTGACCGTCGTACAGAATGGCGAGCGCAAGTCGATGTCGATCTGCGACCACGACTACCGTCAGTTGATGCGGCACCAGAGCATGCTCAATCCGTTCGACTCGCTGCTGGGGGGCGGCGGGCTTTCGCGCTTCTTCGACAGGTTCGGCGGCGCGGGCGAGGAGGGCGATGGCTTCGGCATGGCCGCCGAAGTGCCCCGCGAGTCGGTCGACGCCACCGACGCCTTCAGCGCCCAGACCCTGGAGATACTCCAGCGAGCCGCGGAAAAGGCCCACGAACTCAGGCGCAACGAGCTGGACACCGAGCACCTGCTGTACGTGCTGGCCGATACCGACGTGGTGGTCGCCCTGCTCAAGGAGATAAAGCTGTCCCCGCAGGACATCAAGGGCTACATCGACCAGCACGCGCAGACCGGCAACGCCTCCGCCGACGCGCCGGTGGACCGCATGACCATCTCGCCGCGCCTGAAGAAGGCCTTCCAGCTGGCCTTCCAGGCCTCGCGGGACCTGGGGCATTCCTACGTCGGCCCGGAGCACCTGCTGATCGGCCTGGCCTCGGTGCCCGAGAGCCTGGCCGGCACGCTGCTGAAGAAGTACGGCGTGACCCCCGAGACGCTGCGCCAGAAGGTGGTCAAGATCGTCGGCAAGGGCGCCGAAGACGGCCGCGTGGATACCCCCAGCGGCACGCCGACGCTGGACAAGTTCGGCCGTGACCTCACCCAGCTGGCGCGCCAGGGCAAGCTCGACCCGGTGCTGGGGCGGGCCCAGGAGATCGAGAACGCCATCGAGGTGCTGGCCCGGCGCAAGAAGAACAACCCGGTGCTGATCGGCGAACCCGGCGTCGGCAAGACGGCGATCGTCGAAGGGCTGGCCCAGCGCATCGTCAACGGCGACGTGCCGGAGGTGCTGCGCGGCAAGCGCCTGGTGGAGGTGAACCTGAACTCGATGGTCGCCGGCGCCAAGTACCGCGGCGAGTTCGAGGAGCGGGCCAAGCAGCTGATCGACGAAGTCACCGCCAAGCACGACGAGCTGGTGCTGTTCATCGACGAGCTGCACACCATCGTCGGCGCCGGGCAGGGCGGCGAGGAGGGCGGGCTGGACATCGCCAACGTGCTCAAGCCGGCCCTGGCCCGCGGCGAGCTGAGCCTGATCGGCGCCACCACGCTCAACGAGTACCAGAAGTACATCGAGAAGGACGCCGCGCTGGAACGCCGCTTCCAGCCGGTGTTCGTCCCCGAGCCGACGGTGGAGCAGACCATCGTCATCCTCCGGGGCCTGCGCGACAAGCTCGAGGCCCACCACCAGGTGACCTTCGCCGACGACGCCTTCGTCGCCGCCGCGGAGCTCGCCGACCGCTACATCACCAACCGCTTCCTGCCGGACAAGGCCATCGACCTGATCGACCAGGCCGCCGCCCGCGTGCGCATCGGCGCCACCTCGCGGCCGGCGGACATCCAGGAGCTGGAGGCGGAGATCGCCCAGCTCAAGCGCGAGCAGGACTACGCGACCTCGCGCAAGCGCTTCGACGAGGCGAAGAGCTTCGAGGAGCTGATCGGCGAGAAACAGACGCAGCTGGAGGAACGCTCCGAGGCCTGGGAGCGCAAGACCGGTTCCGAGACACTGGAGGTCACCACCTCGTCCATCGCCGAGGTGGTCTCGCGGCTGACCGGCATCCCGGTGGCGGAGCTGACCCAGGAAGAACGCCAGAAGCTGCTGAAGATGGAAGAGACGCTGCGCGAGCGGCTGATCGGCCAGGAGCACGCGGTGGTGGCGGTCAGCGATGCGGTGCGCCTGTCCCGCGCGGGCCTCGGCCAGGCCCACCGGCCCATCGCTACCTTCCTGTTCCTCGGCCCGACCGGGGTGGGCAAGACCGAGCTGGCCAAGGCGCTGGCGGAGAGCGTGTTCGGTGACGAGCAGGCGATCATCCGCATCGACATGTCCGAGTACATGGAGCGCCATGCCGTGGCCCGGCTGATCGGCGCGCCGCCCGGCTACGTCGGCTACGACGAGGGCGGCCAGCTGACCGAGCGCGTGCGCCGGCGGCCGTACAGCGTGATACTGCTGGACGAGATCGAGAAGGCCCACCCCGACGTCAACAACGTGCTGCTGCAGGTCTTCGACGACGGCCGGCTCACCGACGGCAAGGGCCGGGTGGTGGACTTCAGCAACACCATCATCATCGCCACCAGCAACCTCGGCGCCTCGATCATCATGGACAACCTCGAACGCCCCGAGGCCGAGCGCATGGACGACAAGGCGCTGCGCGACGAGCTGATGGGCGTGCTCAAGGGGCACTTCCGTCCGGAGTTCCTCAACCGCGTCGACGACATCATCGTGTTCCACGCGCTGTCCCGCGACGACATCCGCGCCATCGTCCGCATCCAGCTGCAGCGGGTAGTGCGCACGGCCGCCGCGCAGGACATCAGCCTGACGGTCGATGAGTCCCTGGTCGATCACCTGGTCGACGTGGGCTACCAGCCCGAGTTCGGCGCCCGCGAGCTGAAGCGGCAGATACGCCAGGAAGTGGAGACGCGCCTGGCGCGGGAAATCCTCGGGGACAAGGTGGTTTCCGGGGACAGCATCGCCCTGGGCTACGACAAGGAGGCCGGCAAGGTGACCCTGGAGAAGGGCGGCGCCCAGCCCCCGGCGGCCGAGCCGCCCGCGCCGCCGGCCGACGCGGAGCAGACCGGAACCTGAAGACGGGCGGACGGGTAGCGCTCCCGGCGGGCGCTACCCGTGCCGTCACCAGCGCTCGCCGGCATCGAAGCCCTGGCTCATTCGGCCTCCGGTCACCGTGGGGAAGAACGCCACCTCGTCGCCGCGGACTCATGGGCTTGCTTCATCGGGACTCCGGGGCGCGCGGGTCAGGGCGCCGGGCTGTAGAGCCTGGGCAGGCTGTGGTGGGGAAGGTGGATGAGGTTGAGCTGGTTGCGGCGCGCCCATTCCACGGTCAGGGCGGTGGGCGCCGAGAGGCTGACCAGGGTGCCGATGCGTGCCCGCACCGCCTTGTGAATGAGTTCCAGGCCGCAGCGGCTGGTGACGACGACGAAGCCCTCGGCGGGCTCGAAGCGCGCCTGGGCCATGGCGCCGATCAGCTTGTCCAGGGCGTTGTGCCGGCCGATGTCCTCGCGGCACAGGCGCACCTCGCCCTGGGCGTCGAGGTACAGGGCGGCGTGTAGGGCGCCGCTGTCGCGGGCGACCGTTTGGGCGGCGTTGATGCGCTCGCGCAGGCCCTCCAGCAGGCGCGCTTCCGGCAGCGGCGCCAGGCGCAGCGGGGTCAGCGCCGGCAGCGCCTGGTCCAGCGCTTCGACCCCGCAGATGCCGCAGCCGCTGGTGCCGGCCAGTTGCCGGCGGTGGTCCTTCAGCGCCCAGAAGGCGCGGTTGGTTATTTCGACCTGGGCCAGGTACGACTCGCCGGAACCGGTGATTTTTATATCGCGGACTTCATCCGGGGAAGTGACGATTTCATTGGTCAGGCTGAACCCCCTGACGAAGTCTTTCATATTACCTGGCGATATCATCATCACCGCTTGGTTGATGCCGTTATAACTGATGGCCAATGCCGTTTCCCGGGCAAGTACGGTCTCGCCGATTATCCAGCTCTCGCCCAACTCGACATAACTATAGGTTTGCGCGGGCGCGGGCGGCGCATTGATATCGGATATATCGGTTCGAGCTTCGTCGATCAGCTCCATCACGGCACCTTGTGTCTTGTTGCCTGTTTTCAGGTTACGCAGGCGATCAAATAACGTCCAATCGCTTGTTCCGATCCGTCAATAAGACTCATCTATGACGGAAACGACGCATTCGATGCAGGCCGGAAGTTGCTTTCACGGCCGGGTACGATGGCGCCGCTCTGCGCCGCCAGCAGCGCTTCGGGGCTGTTCAGGTTCTGCAGGCGCAGGGCAGGCCCTTGGCCTTTCCTCCCATTCTCCGGCCTTTTCCACCGGAGAGCAGAAGTCTGGAGCAGGGTATTTCGATAGTGCTCATGCTCGTTGTATCCGAAGGCTCGGAATCGAAGGCGGAAAACTGCAGAACTTGCAGCGGATGCGTCCAATTGCAAATGCTTACCGGAAGATAGATGCGCCTTATGGAAACACTCTTCTTGTCGATAGAAGACTCCGATCGGAGAGTTTGCCATATCGATTGGACGACGCCGGTCTTTGTCTCTAGTTTCCACGGAAACTTCCAACTGGAGCGATGCCCCGTGAGTGTCAAACCGAATACGGAATTCATTCCGCTGAACATCGCGGTATTGACCGTCAGCGATACGCGAACTTTCGAAAACGATACGTCGGGCGAGTTGCTGGCGAGCCGCTGCGTCGAGATCGGCCATCGCCTGGTGGCGCGCGTGCTGCTCAAGGACGACCTCTACCGGATACGCGCGCAGGTCGCCGCCTGGATCGCCGAGGAGGAGGTGCAGGTGGTGCTGATCACCGGCGGCACCGGCTTCACCGGCCGCGACAGCACCCCGGAGGCCGTCGCCTGCCTGCTGGACAAGCAGGTCGAAGGCTTCGGCGAGCTGTTCCGCGCGCTGTCGATCCTCGACATCGGCAGCTCCACCGTGCAATCCCGCGCCCTGGCCGGCCTGGCCAACGGCACCCTGGTGTGCTGTCTGCCGGGCTCCACCGGGGCCTGCCGGACGGCCTGGGAGGGCATCCTGGTCGAGCAGCTCGATTCGCGGCACCGCCCCTGCAACTTCGTCGCGCACCTCAAGCCCGGCAACGCCTGCGGGCCGCGCCAATGAAGGGCGCGGCGCCGATGCCGGTCGACGAGGCCCTGGGCCGCTTGCTCGACCTGGCGCAAGGCTCGCCCATCGCCGATATCGAGGAAATCGCCTACACCCTGGGCTACACCGACCTGGCCAACTTCCGCCGCGCCTTCAAGCGCTGGGAGGGCATGCCGCCCTCGGCGTACCGTGCCGCTCAGCTGAGGACGTAGTCCACCGGTTGCAGGGGCGGCGGCAGGTCCCTGTAGCCCAGGGCGCCGAGGATGTCGCGCTCGATGACGCGGACCATGGCGTCGGTGGGCAGGTCGTTCTCTTCGCGGCCGAAGGGGTCTTCCAGCTCGTTGCTGATGGCGTCCAGGCCGAAGAAGGTGTAGCTGACGATGGTGGTGAAGATGGGCGCCATCCAGCCCAGCGGCTCGGCCATGGCGAAGGGCAGCAGTATGCAGAAGATGTAGATGGTGCGGTGCAGCAGCAGGGTGTAGGGGAAGGGGATGGGCGTCGCCTTGATCCGCTCGCACACGCCCTGGGCATCGGTGAAGGCGGCCAGGCGCTGCTCCAGCGTCACGTAGCGCCATTCGCTGATGCGTTTTTCTTCGGCCAGCTGCGAGCAGACGCTGCCGATGTGCTGGAGGATGCCGTCGGTGACGTTGTGCGCGGCGATCGGCGTGTCGCTGGCGAGCCAGGGGCGGGCGGCCTTCAGCTCGTCCTCGTTGCGCAGCCGCGCGTTGAGCGCGTGGGCGTAGCCGCAGAGCGCGCGCAGCAGGCGTTCGCGCAGGGCGGCGTCGCTGATGGCGACGCTCTCGCGGATGAACGAGCGCATGTCGATGATCACCTTGCCCCAGGTCTTGCGGCCTTCCCACCAGCGGTCGTAGCAGGCGTTGTTGCGGAAGCTCATGAAGATCGACAGCGACAGCCCCAGCAGGGTGAAGGGCGTGGCGTTGACCCGCGCGAAGAACGCCGGATGGCGGCTTTCGACGAGCACGATCAGCGAAGCCAGCAGGGTGACCAGCAGGCTGCGGAAGGCGATGCGCTTGGCGATGGAGCCCTTGAGCGTGAACAGCACGCGCAGCATGTCGGGTTGCGATTGGACGATCATGGCGATTCCGGAAGGGGCGGCTAGCCGCCGGTCATGTTCATGAAGCGCAGGATCTGCACTTCGCCGCCGACCTCGAAGTGGTGGCGCTGGGGCTTGAGCCGCATGGCCTGGCGGATCGCCTTGTCCAGCCGTTCGGCGTCGCCGGGGTGGGCGCGCAGCACCTGCTTGAGGTCGGCCGAATGCTCGTTGCCCAGGCACAGCAGCAGGCGGCCCTCGACGGTCAGGCGCACGCGGTTGCAGCTGCCGCAGAAGTTGTGGCTGTGCGGCGAGATGAAACCGATGCGGATTTCCGGCGCCTCGGCCAGGCGGCAGTAACGCGACGGGCCCTGAGTGGATTCGGCGGATTCGATGAGGGTGAACCGCTCGCCGATGCGCTGGCGCACCTCGTCGCTGGAACAGTAGGACTCGTCGCGCTGGTGCTCGTCGATCACGCCCAGGGGCATTTCCTCGATGAAGGCGATGTCCAGCTGGCGGTCGATGGCGAAGCGCACCAGGTCGACCACCTCGTGGTCGTTGCGGCCCTTGAGCACCACGCAGTTGAGCTTGGTGTGGCGGAAGCCGGCGCGGCGCGCGGCGTCAATGCCGGCGATCACCTGCTGCAGGTCGCCGGTGCGGGTGAGCGCCTTGAAGCGCTGCGCATCCAGGCTGTCGAGGCTGATGTTCAGGCGCGCCAGGCCGGCGTCGTGCAGCGGCTGCGCCAGGCGCTGGAGCTGCGAGCCGTTGCTGGTCATGCACAGCTCGCGCAGGCCGGGGAGGGCGGCGATGCGCGCGCACAGCTCGACGATGCCCTGGCGCACCAGGGGCTCGCCGCCGGTGAGGCGGATCTTGCGCGTGCCCAGGGCGACGAAGCGCTCCGCCACGCGGTACAGCTCGTCGAGGGTGAGGATGCGCTGGCGCGGCAGGAACTGCATGTTCTCGGCCATGCAGTACACGCAGCGGAAGTCGCAGCGGTCGGTCACCGACATGCGCAGGTAATCGATCTTCCGATTGAAACCGTCGATGAGTTCGCCAGTATTTTCATTCAATTCCGAGTTGCCTCTCGAAGTGATCGTTCATTGCTCTTTGCACGCAAGCGTTGGCATCTTTTTATTAATGCTCTGGCGATCTTCGAGGTGAGGCTAGTCAGTTCGTCCAGGGGCGTCAAATTGCTTTTGATTACCGGTTGATAAGAGTGATCTATCAAGCGCCTTGATTGTCCATTCCGCCTTTCTGCTGCGGGCATTCCAGGGCTGATAGACGGTTCTGATCAGGGTTTAATTTATTTCGATTGGACGCAATCTCCGCTTCTCAATAGCCTGATGTCACAAGGCGAACCAATGTCTTTCCAGCTTTCAGGCCGATTGTTCGGAAAAAGCCCTGGAACTTGGACCTGAACACAACTCACCCGGTGTTGCGAACAGTAAGTTTCGCGCAAGGAAGTTGCTCGCTCAGCGTTCCGATATTGGCGTGCTTTTAGCGTCGCCTTTTTCTGCCTGAGAACTTTCATTCTCTGCGTGTAATCGAGGAATGCCTGAATGAGCCAAGACGAACATATAAGGCGCTACACCGGACCGGCCGCCGGCTGGGGCGCGCTCAAGAGCGTGACCAAGAGCTGGCTGGGCAGCGAGAACGCGGTCAAGAACCTGCGGGCGATGCTCAAGACCAACCAGAACAACGGCTTCGACTGCCCTGGCTGCGCCTGGGGCGAGTCGCCCGAGAACGGCCTGGTGAAGTTCTGCGAGAACGGCGCCAAGGCGGTCAACTGGGAATCCACCGGACGCTCCGTCGACCCCGACTTCTTCGCCAAGCACAGCGTCAGCGCGCTGGCCGGGCAGAGCGACTACTGGCTCGAATACCAGGGCCGCCTGAGCCACCCCATGCGCTATGACGCGGCGACCGACCACTACGTGGAAACCACCTGGGACGAGGCCTTCGCCCTGATCGCCCGGCACCTGAAGGCGCTGAAGTCGCCGGACGAGGCGGAGTTCTACACCTCCGGCCGGGCCAGCAACGAGGCGGCCTTCCTCTACCAGCTGTTCGTCCGCGCCTTCGGCACCAACAACTTCCCCGACTGCTCGAACATGTGCCACGAGGCCAGCGGCCTGGGCATGGCGGAAACCCTCGGGGTGGGCAAGGGCACCGTGGTCTTCGACGACCTGGAGAAGGCCGACGCCATCTTCGTCATCGGCCAGAACCCCGGCACCAACCACCCGCGCATGCTCGAACCGCTGCGCGAGGCCGTGCACCGCGGCGCCCAGGTGATCTGCATCAACCCGCTGAAGGAACGCGGCCTGGAGCGTTTCCAGCACCCGCAGCACCCCTTCGAGATGCTCAGCAACGGCTCGGAGCCGACCAACACCGCCTACTTCCGCCCGGCCCTGGGCGGCGACATGGCGATGTTCCGCGGCATGGCCAAGTTCCTCCTGCAGTGGGAGCGCGAGGCCCAGGCCAACGGCGAGCCGCCGGTGTTCGACCATGCCTTCATCCGCGAGCACACCAGCGGCCTGGACGACTACCTGGCGGCGGTGGACGCCACCAGCTGGGCGCACATCGTCGGCCAGTCCGGCCTGAGCCTGGCCGAGATCGAGCTGGCGGCGCGCATGTACCGCCGCGCCGAGCGGGTGATCATGTGCTGGGCCATGGGCCTGACGCAGCACCGCCACTCGGTGCCGACCATCCAGGAGGTGGTCAACCTGCAACTGCTGCGCGGCAACGTCGGCAAGCCCGGCGCCGGCCTGTCGCCGGTGCGCGGCCACAGCAACGTGCAGGGCGACCGCACCATGGGCATCGACGAGAAGCCGCCGACCTGGCTGCTGGACGCCCTGGAGAAACGCTTCAGGTTCAAGGCGCCGCGTGGCCACGGCGACAACGCCGTACTGGCCATCCAGGCCATGGAAGCCAGGCGCGCCAAGGTGTTCCTGGCCCTGGGCGGCAACTTCGCCCAGGCCACCCCGGACACCCCGCGCACCCACGCCGCGCTGCGCAACTGCGAGCTGACCGTGCACATCGCCACCAAGCTCAACCGCTCGCACCTGGTCACCGGCCGCGACGCGCTGATCCTGCCGTGCCTGGGCCGCACCGAGGTCGACATGCAGGCCGACGGGCCCCAGGGCGTCACCGTGGAAGACACCTTCAGCATGGTGCACATCTCCCACGGCCAGCTGAAGCCGCGCTCGCCGCACCTGCGCTCGGAACCGGCGATCATCGCCGGCATCGCCAAGGCCACCCTGGGCAACCGCCCGATCGACTGGGACTGGGCCATCGCCGACTACGGGCGCATCCGCGACCTGATCGCCGACGTCATCCCCGGCTTCGCCGACTTCAACGCCCGGCTGCAGCACCCCGGCGGCTTCCACCTGGGCAACGACGCGGCCGAGCGGGTCTGGAAGACCGCCAGCGGCAAGGCCCGCTTCACCGCCAGCGAACTGCCGCTGGAACTGGTCAACCAGGCGGTGCTGGCCCGCGGCGAGCGGCCCGACCTGATCCTCCAGACGCTGCGTTCCCACGACCAGTACAACACCACCCTGTACGGCCTGGACGACCGCTACCGCGGGGTGTTCGGCCTGCGCGAGGTGGTCTTCGCCAACGAGCGGGACATCCGCCGCCTGGGCTTCGAGCCGGGCGAGAAGGTCGACCTGGTGTCGCTCTGGGAAGACGGCATCGAGCGCCGCGTCCACGGCTTCCAACTGGTGGCCTACGACCTGCCGGCCGGGCAGGCCGCGGCCTACTACCCGGAGACCAACCCGCTGGTGCCGCTGGAAAGCTATGGCGAGCGCACCTTCACGCCAACTTCCAAGTTCATCGCGATCAGGCTGGAGAAGGCCCGGGAAGACAATCGGATCCATTCGACTGTCGCCTGAGGCGGACTCCCAAACTCCCCGCGAGCCACACGACAGCTGGCGGTGGCCGGAGCCTTGCCATGAAGAACGATCCTCGACAACCAGGCGTTCGTGGAATCGCCCCGCGAGCTGATGGGCGAGCACGACGGCGAAATACCAGAAGGCCGGGGGTGATGGGTATCGCGTCGCTCAACACCATCCTGCGTCGGCATTTCGCCGGCGCCTGCTCATCCGCGAATCACGCCGGGCGGCGTGGCTGGTGAGTCCTGGAACGTAGGAGCAACTGTTCTTGCCGGCTGCGCCGAGGTGCTCTTCGTAGGATGGGTTGAGCTTGCGAAACCCATGCGGCCACGGTGATGGGTATCGCTTCGCTCAACCCATCCTACGGGGCTTCCCTGGAGTTGTAGGACTCCGTCCGCGATTATCCGTACGGCGCTATTTCTTGCCCGGCGTCAACACCACGCTGGCCTCGCTGGTGAGCACCCGGAAGGTGAAGGTCTCCAGGAAGTACAGCTCCACGCTCGTCGCGCTGTGGCTGGCATAGCCGATGGAAATGTCCTGGCCGATGTCCAGCTCGAAGTCCCCGCCGCGCGTGCTGAGCACGAAGCCGCCTTCCAGCGCCGGGGCCCAGATGATGCCGCCGTCCACCTGCTGCTCCATGTGGTGGAAGACCGGGTAGCCCTCGTCGCTGCCGCCGCTCGCTGCGGTATAGGCGTCCGCGCCCAGCACCAGGGCATAGGGCCCGTTGACGCCGGCCAGGCGCAGCTGGCTCAGCGCCTGCGCCACGGCGCCGGAGTAGCCGCGCACGTTGGCCGGCAGCACCACGCCGGCATTGCTGCTGGCCTGGCGGATGCCCTGGATGCCGGCCGCGGCGTAGCCGTCGAACACCGCGCGGTCCTCGGCGAAGGCCAGCTTGCGGGCGGCGTCCTTCAGCGGGTCCCAGTCCGAATCGTCCGAACCGCGCTCCACGTCGTCGATCGCCTGGCGGCTCAGCTCGAAGGGCACGCGCAGCTCGACGATCGCCCGGGCATCGCGCTGGGCGGCCTGGATGCCCTCCGCCGGGGCCTGCAGCGCATGCAGGTGGCCGGTGCCCACCGCGGACAGGCCGAGGCCGCCCGGCGGCGGCACGTCGACCACGCGGCGGGCCGCGAGGTGGCGCTTGAGGGTGCGCGTGGCCTCTTCGTCGATCTGGGCCCAGGCCTTGTCGGAGATGGGGGCGAGTTCACGGTGCAGGTTATTCATTGCCTGATTCCTTTAGTGAGCCAATGCCGAGGGAGCCGTCGCGGGGCGCCAGCGGGGGCACGCCGTCCTGCGCGGGGAGGGCAGGGGCGGCAGCTACGCTGGCGTCCGGGGTTACCTGTTCGATAAAACTGGCCGAAGGCACGAAGAACAGGCTGCCGGTCACCGCGCGGCTGAAGTCCAGCAGGCGGTCGTAGTTGCCCGGGGGCAGGCCGATGAACATGTTCTCGAGCATCCGTTCGATGCGCCGCGGCGAACGGGCGTAGCCGATGAAATAGGTGCCGAACTCGCCCTTGGCGATATCGCCGAAGGGCATGTTGTCGCGCAGGATCTCCAGTTGTTCGCCGTCTTCGACGATCGTGGTCAGGGCGTTGTGCGCGTTGCTCGGCTTGACGGCGTCGTCCAGCTCTATGTCGGAGAGCTTGTGCCGGCCGATGATCCGCTCCTGCTCGGCCACCGGCAGCGCGTTCCACCGGCCCAGGTCGTGCAGGTACTTCTGCACGACGACGTAGCTGCCGGCGACGAAGTTCTCGTCCTCGCCGGCGATCAGGGTGGCGTCCAGCGCGGCCTGGCCCGCCGGGTTCTCCGTGCCGTCGACGAAGCCCAGCAGGTCGCGGGCATCGAAGTAGCTGAAGCCCTGCACCTCGTCGGCGGTGGCCACGGCGTCGCCGAGGCGGGCCATGATCTGCGTTTCCAGCTCGAAGCACAGGTCCATGCGCTCGGCGCGGATGTGGAACAGCAGGTCGCCCGGGGTGGACACGGCGTGGTGCGCGCCCTGGATTTCGCGGAAGGGGTGCAGCTCCCGCGGCCTGGGCTGGCCGAAGAGGCGGTCCCAGGCCGCCGAGCCGAAGCCCATGACGCAGGACAGCAGCCCCTGCGGGGCGCGGAACCCGATGGCCCGCAACAGGCCGGGCATGTCGGCGCACAACGCGCGCACGGCGGTTTCGCCGGCCTGGCCGGGGTTGATCGTCAGCACCAGGAAGATGGCGGCCCGGCTCAGCGGGGCGGTGACCGACTGGGGAACGGCTGTGGACACGCGGTGCTCCTCTTGCAGGCTCATTTCAACGGGTAGGACCGGGCGCCGGAAACGCCGCCCACCTGCTCGCCGGGCGTGAAGCCGGTCGACGACTATCGGCTTGCGACACCGAGGAAGATGCTTCAGTAAAGTTCATGTTGCTTTTGCAGGCCAAGGAAATCGTGCCTGCAAGGTAGATGCATCCGATACGTCGAGAGAGGGAACCGGAACACTGAATCTGGCGCTGCTGCCAACGTTTGCCGCCGACGAGTGGCTATGGGCTCTTCGGTCGGAGCGCACGCCTAACAGGCGCTAACAGCATATAACGGGCGACTTTGGCACTCCTGCCCCATTCTCATGAGCAGTCCCTGTCCTCGCGCCGACGCGCGGGACAGTCAATGCAGGGCTGCTTGGGAAAGGGAGGTTGGGCGGATGACTGAAGGTATCGGCTGCATGAGCCTGGCAGGGCGCTGCAGCAATGCGGAATTCGGTGCATTGCTGGTCCAGGCGCAACAGGGCGGTGGCGAGGCGTCGCCGCGCCTGCTCAAGGCGTTGGTTCCGCTGCTCGTGGCGTTCTTCGAAGGGCAGGTACAGGCCGGGCGGATGCGCGGGGAAGACCTCGGCGAGGTCCTGCGGGCTACGTTGAAGGCCGTGGATTCACAGCGTGCCAGCTATGATCCCGCGGGCCCTTTCCGTGCCTGGCTGCTGGATATCGCCCGGCAGGAGCTGGGCGAATACCAGCGGCGCTCGGCGGCGCAGGTGGTGTTGTCCCAGGCCGACGCCAGGCAACGCCTTTCCCGCACCAGCCGCAAGTGTGCGCGGGTGCTCTGAATCGCCGGGCCCGCCGGTCATCGTTCGCCAGGAAGTACCGATGCAGTCGATCGAGAAGGTTCTCTACACCGCGCACACCCGCACCCTCGGCGGCCGCGACGGCATCGCGCGCAGCGACGATGGCCGCCTGGACCTGCGCTTTTCGCCGCCGGGCGCGCCGGGGCAGGGCACCAACCCGGAGCAGCTCCTGGCCGTCGGCTGGTCGGCCAGCTTCATCGGTGCGCTGCGGCATGCCGCCAACGCCCGGAAAGTCCCGTTTCCCCCCGATGCCACGGTGGAGGCGGACGTGGACCTGGTGCACGGCGAGCACGGCTTCTTCCTGCGGGCGCACCTGGCCATCTCGCTGCCCGGCGTCGAGGCGGAGCTGGCCCGCTGCCTGCTGGACGCCGCCCGGCAGAGCTGCCCGTTCACCAAGGCCACCCGCGGCAACATTCCGCTGCTGCTGAGCCTGCAGTAGACAGGTGCGCATCCTGTGGCGGCGTCCACACGGCCGCTACAGGATGTGCTTGATTGCCCGAGCAAAACGCCTATCCTCGTAGGATTTCCGAGCCCGAGAGAATTTCCCGTGGAGTCCGTAACGGACGCATTGCACGATTCCTTTGACCCGTCCCTCGAGTTCGGTCCCTTCCGCGTCATGCCCGGCAAGCGCCTGCTCAGCCGCGATGGCGAGCCGGTGGAGATCGGCGGCCGCGCCCTCGACCTGCTCATCGCCCTGCTGGAGAAGCCGGGCCAGGTGCTGTCCAAGCGCGAGCTGATCAAGCGCGTCTGGCCCGATGTAGTGGTCGAAGAGGGCAGCCTGCGCTTTCACATGAACAGCCTGCGCCGCGCTCTCGGCGACGGCGAGCAGGGGGCGCGCTACATCGCCACCCAGGTCGGCGTCGGCTACGCCTTCGTCGCCCCGGTGAGCCGGCGCCCGGCCCTGGACGTAGCGCCTTCGGCCGCCCCCGTGGCGCCGCTCGGCGAAAGCGTGGGCGGCCTGCCGCCGCGGGCCAGGCTGTTCGGCCGCGAAGCGGACGTGGCCCTGGTGTTGGAGCGCCTGGCGCAGCCGCGGCTGTTCACCATCGTCGGCACCGGCGGCGTCGGCAAGACCAGCCTGGCCGTCGAGGTGGGCCACCGCGCCGCCGGCGAGCGCCTGGAGCCGGTGCGCTTCGTCGACCTGGCGCAGGTCGAGGACGCGGCGCTGGTGCCTTCCGCCCTGGCCGCCTCGCTGGGCATTCCCGTGCAGGTCGAGGACCCGCTGTTCGTGCTGCTCGCCCACCTGCGCGGGCAGCGGCTGCTGCTGATCATCGACAACTGCGAGCACCTGGTGGACGCGGTGTCCGCCGTCGCCGAGCGCATCGGCGAGGCCGCGCCCGGCGTCGCGCTGCTGGCCACCAGCCGCGAGCCGCTGCGGGTGCGCGGCGAGCAGGTGCACTGGCTGGGGCCGCTGGGCTTTCCGGCCGACAGCGAGGGGCTGAGCCTGGAGCAACTGCTGGCATTCCCGGCGCTGCGGCTGTTCGTCGAACGGGCGAAGGCCGGCAACGCCTCGCTGGCGCTGGAGGAGGGCGACGCCCAACTGGTCGCCGACATGTGCCGGCGCCTGGACGGCATGGCGCTGCCGATCGAACTGGCGGCGATGCGCGCCGCCAGCCACGGGGTCAAGGCCACCCACGCCCTGCTGGGCGAACGCTTCTCGCTCGGCTGGGCCGGCTGGCGCACCGCGCAGCCGCGCCACCAGACATTGCGGGCGATGCTCGACTGGAGCTACGACCTGCTCAGCGCCCCGCAGCGCCTGGTGTTCGACCGCCTGGCGGTGTTCGTCGGGCCGTTCTCGCTGCAGGCGGCCTCGCAGATCGTCGCCGATGCCCGGATCGACGAGCTGGAAGCCGCCGCCACCCTGGACGAACTCGCCGCCAAGGGGCTGGTGACGGTCGACCGCAGCGAAACGACGGTCACCTACCGCCTGCTGGAAATGACCCGCGCCTACGTGCGCGACAAGCTGCCGGCCCACGGCGCGGCCGAGATGCACAGCCTCGGCTTCCGCCATGCGCTTTTCTACCTGAAGCTGCTGGAGGGCCTGGGCAGCTCGCCGGAAGACATCTTCGACGGTTGCGCGCGCCTGGCCAGCCAGCTCGGCAACATTCGCAGCGCCCTGGAATGGAGCTTCGGCCCCCAGGGCGACCCCGGCCTGGCGCTGCCCCTGGCGGCGGCCAGCGCGCCCCTGTTCCTGCACTTCTCGCTGCAGGTGGAATGCCGCACCTGGTGCGCGCGGGCCACCGAGCTGCTGGAGCTGGGCTACCACGGCACGCCCACGGAAATGGAACTGCAGGCCGCGCTGGGCCTGGTGCTGATGTTCACCCGCGGCAACAGCGGCGCGGCGGAAACCGCCTTGCTGCGGGCCCTGGACATCGCCGTGGCGCTGGACGACCGCTGGGCGCAGCTGCGCCTGCTGGGCCGCCTGCAGATCTTCTACGAGCGCATCGGCGACTTCGCCTCGTCGCTGTCCTGGGCCGAACGGGCGCTGGCGATCGGCGACAGCCTGGGCGAGCCGGAGGCCATCGCCGTCGCCGCCTCGCTGGCGGGGATTTCCCACCACCTGCTGGGCGACCAGCGCCTGGCGCGCCAGGAACTGGAGCGCTCGCTGCGCAACAGCCTGCCCTCCGAGCGCAGCCGGACCCTGCACTACGGCTTCGACCACCACAACCGCACCGGCCTGGCGCTGGCGCGCACGCTGTGGCTGCTGGGCTTCCCGGACCAGGCGCGGCGCCTCGCCACGCAAGTGGAGGCCGAAGCCGCGGAGCTGAAGCACCCGGCCACCTACTGCATCGCCCTGGTGTGGACGCTGTGCATCCACATCTGGAACGGCGACCTGGCGCAGGCCGAGGCGAGCCTGCAGGCCTTCAGCCAGATCGCCCACGCCAATGCCTTCGCCCCGTACGTGGCGGCCTCTCTGGGCCTGCGCGGGGCCATCGCCATCCGCCGCGAGCAGCCCGGCGACGCGGTGCCGCTGCTGGAGGAGAGCCTGTCGCGGCTGCAGGGCATGCGCTACGAGCTGCTGACCACCTCCTTCGAGATTTCCCTGGCCGAAGGCCTGATCCTCGATGGGCAATACGCGCGGGCCCTGGCGGTGATCCAGCGCAGCGTCCAGCACTGCCGGCGCAGCGGCGACGCCTTCGCCCTGCCGGAACTGCTGCGCTTGCAGGCTCAGGTGCTCAAGGCGCTGGGCGAGGGCGCCGCGGCGGTCGATGCCGTGCTCGACGAGTCGCTGGCCCTCGCTCGCCAGCAGGGCGCGCGGGCCTGGGAGCTGCGCGCGGGCATGGATCGCGCGAAGCTGCACCTGGAGCAGGGGCGCAACGCGGAGGCGGCGCAGTTGCTCGATGCCTGCGCGCTCAGCGAAGGCTTCGACAGCCTGGACATGCGCCAATTGGCGCAGTTGCGCCAGCGGCTGGGCTGAGGCGGGTAGGGCGCACACTTCTGCACGTTGCAGAAGAGTGCGCCCTATATAACGAAACAGAACTGTTTACCTTAACTGGCCACTGTATTCATATCCCGCCTGTTTATTCTTTTTTATCCGGCACCGGAAGGCTTCGAACAACTTTCCTATTACCGGGCGACACCTTCGTATCATGGTTGGCGGTTGCATAACTTGGTTTGATGGGTTGGCGTTTTCCCTTGTTTGTTCATTGCGCCAATCATCCAGGACAAAACCATGAAAAAGCTCACGACAGCCGCTGGTGCGCCGGTGGTCGACAACAACAATTCGCAGACCGCAGGCCCCAGGGGCCCGGTGCTGCTGCAGGACGTCTGGCTGCTGGAAAAGCTCGCGCACTTCGACCGCGAGGTGATTCCCGAGCGGCGCATGCACGCCAAGGGCTCGGGCGCCTATGGAACCTTCACCGTCACCCACGACATAAGCCGTTATACCAAGGCCCGGCTGTTTTCCGAGATCGGCAAGAGCACCGAGGTTTTCGTGCGCTTTTCCACCGTGGCCGGGGAACGCGGCGCCGCCGATGCCGAGCGTGACATTCGCGGGTTCGCCATAAAGTTCTATACCGAACAGGGCAACTGGGACCTGGTGGGCAATAACACGCCGGTATTCTTCCTGCGCGATCCGTTGAAGTTCCCCGACCTCAATCATGCGGTCAAGCGCGACCCGCGCACCCATCTGCGCAGCGCCGAAAACAACTGGGACTTCTGGACCCTGCTGCCCGAAGCCCTGCACCAGGTCACCATCGTCATGAGCGACCGCGGGCTGCCCCGCTCGTACCGGCACATGCACGGCTTCGGCAGCCACACCTTCAGCTTCATAAGCCCGCGGAACGAGCGCTCCTGGGTGAAGTTCACCTGGAAGACCCAGCAGGGCATCGAGAACCTCACCGACCAGCAGGCCGAAGCCCTGGTCGGCCGCGATCGCGAAAGCGCCCAGCGCGACCTGTATGGCAGCATCGAGGAAGGCCGCTTCCCGCGCTGGACGCTCTATGTGCAGATCATGCCGGAGGCGGACGCGGCGACCTGCCCGATCAATCCCTTCGACCTGACCAAGGTCTGGCCGCACGGCGATTACCCGCTGATCGAGGTCGGCGTTCTCGAACTCAACCGCAACCCCGCGAACTACTTCGCCGAGGTGGAGCAGGCGGCCTTCAGCCCGGCCAACGTGGTGCCCGGCATCGGCTTCTCGCCGGACAAGATGCTGCAGGCGCGGCTGTTCTCCTATGGCGATGCGCAGCGCTACCGCCTGGGCGTCAACCATCACCAGATTCCGGTCAACGCGCCGAAATGCCCGTTCCACAGCTATCACCGGGATGGGCAGATGCGCACCGACGGCAATGCCGGCAGCACCCTGGGCTACGAGCCCAACAGCTACGGGCAGTGGCAGGAGCAGCCGGACTTCAGCGAACCGCCGCTGGCGCTGCAAGGCAGCGCGGGCCACTGGGACCATCGTGAGGACCAGGACTATTTCTCCCAGCCCGGCGCGCTGTTCCGCCTGATGACCTTCGAGCAGCAACAGGCGCTGTTCGACAATACCGCGCGTTCGATCCAGGGCGCCTCGGCGCAGACCAAACAGCGGCATATCGATAACTGCAGCAAGGCGGACCCGGCGTACGGAGCGGGCGTGGCAAGCGCCATCGAACGGCTGGGCCGGGCCTAGTGCCCGGGGCAGAAGCGGCAGCGGCCGCTTCTGCTTCCCATAGAAACGGCCGCGCGCCCATCCATGGGCGCGCGGCCGGTTCGCAGCGGATCTAGCCCGGAATCGACTCGTCGCCGAAGGCCTGGACTTCTTGCACCAGGCCCTGGGCGGCCAGGGCCACCAGTTGCTGGCCCTTTTCGATGGAGGCTTGCGCCGGGTCCGAGCCCATGCGGCCGTCCGGGTGGCGCGCGCGGAAGTCGAGCGCTTCGCGGATGGGGCCCCAGTTGGCGATCCGTGGCGAATACTCGGCGGACTTGATGAAGTCCGGATAGGCCCACTGGGTCACGGCGACCTCGGTGGGCGTGGCATGGATGCCGTGGCCCGTGGGGAACTGCTCCCGCGCCAGGGCATCGACGCCTTCCAGGTCCCACCAGTTGCACAGCTTCAGGGCGAAGCCGGCGCGGCGCCGGGCGAAACTCGCCTCGGCATAGAGTTCCGAGAAGGCCGCCTCGATCGAGGCGATGTTGCCGCCGTGGCCGTTGAGAAAGAAGATTTTCTCGAAGCCGTGGCCGGCCAGCGAGCGCACCCAGTCGCCGATGGCGGCCATGAAGGTCGAGGGCCGCAGCGAGATGGTGCCGGGGAAGCCCAGGTGGTGCTGGGCCATGCCGATGTTGAAGGTCGGGGCGATGAGGATGTCCGCCAGCTTCTGCGCTTCGCCGGCGATGATCTCGGGGCACATCCAGTCGGTGCCCAGCAGGCCGGTGGGGCCGTGCTGTTCGTTGGAGCCGATGGGGATGACGATGGTGCGGCTGCGTTCGAGAAACTGGCCGATCTCGGCCCAGGTCGATAGATGCAGGAACATCTGGGGTCTCTCCTTGGAAAGGTTCCTGGCGGAACCCGGTGGGGTGGGGTTCGAGGCGCGGGGCCCTGTCTGTAGCGGCCGGGACGTAATATGCTTCCGGCCCTGCATTCGGCGCCGCTTGCGCAGGTCGATCAAAGCACCCGGATGTCGCTTCGGCGATTGCACGATGGTGTCGGTCGATACTTAGGTATGCACGCAAGGGTATGGCCGAGCAGCGCTTCGAACCGCGCGTCAAAAAGGAAACAGGCTGCGTGCCCAAGGCTATGAACAACAATGCTGCAATGGCCCCGTCCCCGTGGGGCGTCGTCGGCCTGTGCATGCTCTTCAACGTGATCGACGGGCTGGACGCGATGGCCATGGCCTTCACCGGCGGCAGCGTGTCGGCGGAGTGGGGGCTGAATGCGACCCAGCTCGGCATGCTGCTCAGCGCGAGCCTGGTGGGCATGGCCTGCGGCTCCTTCATCAGCCCCCGGGCGGACCGCTACGGGCGCCGGCCCTTGCTGCTGGCGGGCCTTTCGCTCAGCGGCGTCAGCATGTTGCTGTCGTTCTGCAGCCCGAACCACCAGGTGCTGATGCTTCTGCGCATGCTGACCGGCGTCGGCACCGGCGCGGTGCTGGTGGGCGCCAATGTGCTGGCCCATGAGTACACCGGGGCGCATCGGCGTAGCCTGGCCATCGCCCTGCAATCCCTCGCCTTCGCGCTGGGCGTGAGCCTGGGCGGCCTGCTGGCCCACCTGTTCAACGAGTGGCTCGGCTGGCGCTACGTGTTTCTCGCCGGCGGCGCGGCCACGCTCGCGGCGGTGGCCGCGGGTGCGCGCTGGCTGCGCGAGTCGCCGGAATTCCTGGCCCTCGACCGGCAACCGAATGAAGGGGCACGGCCATCGCGAGGCGCGGAATACCGGCAGCTGTTCGCGCCCGGCCAGTGGCAGCTGACCCTTTCGCTGGCCCTGGGGCTGTTGCTGCTCATGTTCGGCTATTACTTCGTGATGAGCTGGACGCCGACGCTGATGGGGTCATGCCGAGATAAAGGCAAAATTAGGACATTTGGCTTCTAAGCTTTTGATTTTAAAGTGGTCTTTCGGAAAACTTTTTCGCCAACCCGCTAGCCCATGATCCAGGGCTATGCTAGGTCGTTAGTTTGTCTGGGGGGACATGCTAATGGCTTCAGTCGAGCGCACTGCGTATCCTGTTCTGCCGAACCAAGTCGCGGCCAAGGAACTTCATCGAAGCTACACCCTCTCCGAGGCGGAAGCCGAATGGATCAGCCGTTCCGCCAAGAGTCCTGCTCTATCGGTTGGGCTGGCTGTTCAACTCAAGGTTTTCCAACAGCTGCACTACTTTGTCCCCTTAGACGAGATTCCCCAAGGAATTATCGATCACGTTCGCCAATGCATGCGCTTCGGCACCCGCACCGTTCCCCGTTACAGCAATGCCCGCACGCTTTATCGCCATCAGGTCGCCATTCGCCAGTTTCTTCAGGTGACCCCCTTCTACAATAGTGATGGCTTAGCGCTCACTGCGCAGATTGCGGAAGAATGTGCCCAAGTGCTCGAGCAGCGGGTTGACCTTATCAATGCGATGATCGAGGAATTGATTCAGCGCGGCTATGAGC
Source organism: Pseudomonas sp. ADPe (assembly GCF_014843515.1). NCBI lineage: Bacteria > Pseudomonadati > Pseudomonadota > Gammaproteobacteria > Pseudomonadales > Pseudomonadaceae > Pseudomonas > Pseudomonas sp. ADPe. Next base: position 6,722,860 of record NZ_CP062122.1, on the reverse strand, counting down.
TGCCCGCCTATTCAACCCTGAACAATGCCGCTGAGACGGCTCTGGCGAATGCACAGGAAGCCACATTCAATCTGGTAGTAGCCAGAACACCTATCGAGGTGATCTACCGGCTCAAGGAGCTGCTCGACACTGATTTCGGGCGCCGGCAAAGCGACTTCAACGCCCTCAAGCAGGCACCCAAGAAGCCGTCTCGCAAGCATCTTGAGGTGTTGATTGACCACCTTGCCTGGCTGGATAGCTTTGGCGACCTGGACACCATTTTCGAGGGAATCGTTGAGACGAAGATTCGGCATTTCTCTGCTCAGGCCGCCGCTGCCGACGTTTCGGAACTGAAGGACTGCTCACTGCCTAAACGCTACACCCTGATGCTGGCGCTGATCTACCGGATGCGGGTACGTACGCGGGATCACCTGGCGGAGATGTTCATCCGGCGAATTTCCACCATTCACAAGCGCGCCAAGGAGGAGCTTGAGCAAATCCAGGTGCGGCAACGGCAGAAGCTCGAGCGTCTGGTAGCCACCTTGGCCGGTGTGTTGCAAATCCTGGCTCAGGAGCCGGATGACCAGGAAGCTGGCAGCCTGATCCGTGAATACCTTTGCCCGGAGGGCAAACTGGACCAGTTTCGCGAAGCCTGCGCGGAAGTTCAGGCCACGGGTGGAAATAACTACCTGCCGCTGATTTGGCGACACTTCAAATCCCATCGTTCGCTTTTGTTCCGCCTGAGCCATTTGCTCCAGTTGGAGCCTACCACCCAGGATCGCTCCTTGATCCAGGCCCTGCACTTGATTCAAGACAATGAGAACTTGCACCGCGAATGGATCGATGAGCACGTGGACCTGTCCTTTGCTTCAGAGCGCTGGGCTAAGGTCGTACGCCGGCCGGCCAGTGAAGGGCCGCCAACCAATCGCCGTTACCTGGAGGTGTGCGTCTTTTCGTATCTGGCCAGCGAGCTGCGTTCCGGCGATCTGTGCGTCAAGGGCTCCGAATCGTTCGCGGATTACCGCGAGCAGCTCCTGCCGTGGAGCGTATGCTTGGAGCGCCTACCAGCTTATTGCGAGAAGGTCGGCCTGCCAGGTACGGCCAAGGCGTTTGTCGCGGCCCTCAAGTCCCAGTTGGAGGAAAGTGCACAGCAGTTGGACGACAAGTTCCCCTCCTGCCGCGGCGATGTGTCGATCAACGACGCTGGCGAACCGGTACTGCGCCGCGTGATAGCCCGGGATATCCCACCCTCGGCCATCTCCTTGCAAACCGCAATTGTTCAACGCATGCCGGCGCGGCATGTACTCGACATCATGGCCAACATCGAGCACTGGATACAGTTCAGCCGGCATTTCGGCCCGATGTCCGGCAACGACCCCAAACTCAAGGCGCCGGCTGAGCGCTATTTGATGACCATCTTCGCTATGGGGTGCAATCTAGGTCCCAACCAGGCGGCCCGACATCTGGCCGGCAATGTCACACCACACATGCTTTCCTACACCAATCGCCGGCATCTCTCGTTGGAGAAGTTGGACAAAGCCAACCGCGAGCTGGTGGAACTTTACCTGCAGCTCGATCTGCCCAAGCTCTGGGGGGACGGCAAGGCGGTGGCAGCCGATGGCACTCAGTTCGACTTCTATGACGACAACCTGCTAGCGGGTTTCCACTTCCGCTATCGGAAGCTGGGCGCGGTAGCCTACCGGCATGTGGCCAACAATTACATCGCGGTGTTCCAGCACTTCATCCCGCCCGGTATCTGGGAAGCGATTTACGTGATCGAGGGCCTACTAAAGGCCGATCTCAGCGTGGAAGCCGACACCGTGTACTCTGATACTCAGGGTCAGTCCGCCACGGTGTTTGCCTTCACTCACCTGCTGGGCATCAACCTAATGCCTCGAATCCGCAACTGGCGCGACCTGGTGATGTGTCGGCCGGAGCGAGGTGCTTCCTACAAGCACATCAACCGCCTATTTACCGATACGGCCGACTGGCACCTGATTGCAACCCATTGGCAGGACTTGATGCAGGTGGCGCTGTCGATCCAGGCCGGCAAGATTTCCTCGCCCATGTTGCTACGCAAGCTGGGCTCCTACAGCCGGCGCAACAAGCTTTACCATGCGGCTCAGGCGCTGGGCAGCGTGATCCGGACGATCTTCTTGCTCAACTGGATTGGCAGCCGCGAGCTGCGCCAGGAAGTTACCGCCAACACCAACAAGATCGAGTCCTACAACGGTTTCTCCAAGTGGCTGTCATTCGGTGGCGATGTGATCGCCGAGAATGACCCGGACGAACAGCAGAAAAGGCTGCGCTACAACGACATGGTGGCCTCGTCGGTGATCCTGCAGAACACCGTGGACATGATGTGTATCCTGAAAAAACTGGCGCGTGACGGGTGGCGGTTTACCGATGAGGATGTGTCTTTCCTCAGCCCTTACCTCACCAACAATGTGAAGCGGTTCGGCGAGTTCAACCTCAAGCTCAACCGCCCTCCGGAAGCCTGGATCAAGGACTCAGTGTTCCAGCAAGCTGCCGGCTCGCTCCGGGGCGGAACGCCCAACCAGGCTTCCATGGAGGAAACCCCATGATCAACATCCCTCCCGCTTCGTTTCGCGTCACGCCCTATGGTGAGGTGGATGCCGCTGCACTGGATCAGCTACGCGACAGCTTTGACACGTCCCAACTCCGACGCCTAGTAGAAGGTCTGGATGCGTGCCTCGCTGAAATGGGGGGTGTCATCGCACTGCGGGACGGGCTACTGAGACTTCACGCAATGGCGCTGACCATTGTCGAAGGTGCTGCCCTGGCCGTATCGACCGAGAACGCATGCATCTGGGCTGAAGCAGACTCCGTGCAGCTGGACCTCGATGCTCTGGCATCATGGGTTCGTGATACTCAGGATTGCCTCACTCGCTTAGTCGAACTCAGGCCAGACCACGAGCATTAGCGTGGTTCGTGTCATAGGTGAATTGAAGAGGTAAAAGTTCGGCCTTGGCGCAACGGCTAGTCAGTTGAAGAATGGCAGCGCGTGTCGCCGGATGTCTGCAATGGCTCCGGGCTGCGTTAAAGCAGCGAAGCGCTATCAGCGGGACCGTGTCTGACAGCCCCCAATCAGAGCAAAATCATGAAAGCGAAAGCGCGCAATCAACGGGAAAAAAAAGCGGCCAGCGTCCTCTCGGTAGACGAGTATGAGCAGGAGCTGCGTCTTCTTCAGATTGAGTTGGTAAAGCTGCAGCGGCATTTCCTCTGCTGTTGCAGCGAAAAGATTTTGGTCATTTTTGAGGGGCGTGATGCTTCAGGAAAGGATGGGACCATCAAGCGCATCGTTGAGCATCTCAGTCCACGGGATACGCGTGTAGTCGCACTTGGGAAGCCGTCAGATCGAGACCGCGGTGCCTGGTACTTTCAGCGCTATGTTGCGGAGCTTCCCACTACAAGCGAGCTCACCCTGTTCAACCGTAGTTGGTACAACCGAGCGGGTGTGGAACACGTTATGGGCTTCTGTACCGATGAGGAGTACGAGGAGTTCTTGTCGAGTGTTTCGGAATTTGAAGGCATGCTTGTGCGCTCGGGGATTCACTTGGTCAAGTATTACCTCGACATTTCCAAGGATGAGCAGAAGCGCCGTCTTGAGTCGCGCCGCAGCGATCCCTTGAAGCAGTGGAAGGTCAGCCCTATCGATGAAAGGGCTGTGAGTCTGTGGAAGAAGTACAGCAAGGCTCGAAACGAAATGTTCGCTCGCAGTAACGATGTGGTGCCTTGGAGTGTCGTACGGGCAAATGAAAAGCGCGTTGCAAGACTGAATGTCATTAAAGACTTGCTAAGCCGTTTACATTACGCCGAAAAGGATAAAAGTCTTGTCCAGCCCAATCCGCAGATTGTGTTCCCCTATGCAGAAGCGCACCTTGTTAGTGGAGCGATAGCAAAGTGAAGTTGGGGCTATGCAGAAGGCCAGGCGAAAACTCATGCTCAATAGGTGTCCGCGCCACTCTACGAGCGGCGCGCACGCGGAAAGAGTCCGAACGTTCGTCGAGGATGCTAAGGTCAAAAATCGCGCCTAATGACAAGCGACCAGTCTCTCGGTTGAGATTGAGCCCCATCAGACAGGGCGGGCCCTACATTTCTCTTGGTAGCAGTCGGGTTACTTGATCATCCCGCGACAGAATTGCTTAGCACTTTTCGTGCTTGATTGCGCTTCTCTGTAACTCCGCTGCAGGCGCACTGCCATCCGATTTTTGAGCCACAAGAGTCGCTCCAGAAGAAGTCTGTCGAGCCAGTTCCATTTTGGCAAAGGTTCGATCGCCGCCACTTTCAGCCATTGCCAGGGAAGAAGCGGCCAGAGTAGCGATTGCGAAAATAACTTTCAGAGGTTTCATGTATTGCATCCTTATGGGAACAGTGGGTCTATAGCACTTGAGCAGCATGCTCAAGTGAATACTACCTAGACGATCCTGATATAAGGATGAGCCGAAAATTACATTCCAGTAATTTTTAACTACTTTGCTGTGAGCGGGTTACACAGTGGCGCGTGCCTTTCCGGCTCACAAAGTTTGGTGAGAATTGGCTGGGGTCGCAATTTTCTTGAGATGGCATCCTGCCTGAAATAGGCGACAGGATGGTATTGACCGATTGCCGGGCAAAAAAGTTTATACGAAGAGAAAGCTGACGTTAGATAGACCACTGCCAGTAAACAGAATAAGAAGAATAGTCTGCTACTGGCAGTATCTATGTCACTCGACTGCCATATCCATTTCAGGACTCAGTGTCCCGAGCCAAGCAACGAGACTGACAATGGCAATCGCCACAGCAAACTCCAGAACGATGCTACGTCGCAGTGCGCTAATAGCCGGGGCATAACGCCCCGTCTCTAAGGAGCGATCAAGCAGCGGGCTGAGGCGAAAGCGGTTCGCCGCGGCGAGGACTAACATGCCTCCAAAGAGCGCGATCTTTAGCGCTAGCAATGAGCCGTAAGTGCTCTTCATCACACCGCTGATCTCTGGACCAACAATGAGTACGTAGTTGGCAATACCGGTGATGGCCAAGCTGGCGACGATCAACGCCCCTGCTGACTCGAAACCAGTCAACGTCCGAGACAGTAAGCGCAGATGCTGCTCCCCATCAAGTTTCTTGGAGCGGAGCAACAACACGAACGCCACCAATGCGCCAAGCCAGCCGCCAGCACCGAGAAGATGGGTGATGTCGCTGGTAAAATGTACATAGCGCAAGAGACCTTCATCCATGGCGCCATGCCCAGTCCAGGCCAAGGTAGCGAGCGCTATGGCGCCCAATGCGGAAGTCAGGACCAGACTCAAAGTGGGTGCGCGCTTGCTGAAAATCGCGGCCACCGCAGCCAGCAGCAGGGCCGCGACTCTAACCATCCAGGTCAAACCCACATCGGTGCCGGTCAAGATCATCTGCAGAATATGGTGGTGTAGTTCGGAAAAACTGGAAACACCACTCATTACCTTTGCCATCTGCAGCATTGCTGCCACAGATAGCAAGATGCCGATCAAGGCGGCCCACAGCAATATCGACTCAAAGTTGAAGACTGCCCCGCTAATCCGCTCTTGTCCCTTGAGGCTGTAAAGCCCGAACAACGCCAGACCGAAAAGCATAATCAAGTCGATATACAGGGCGAAACGTAGAGCGATAGTGACGGGGTCGCCCATGGCTTACTTCACCTTGAAGGTTACAGCGCCAGTAATCGGATGCGTATCAGAGGACACGGCTCGCCATTGGACTTTATAAGTTCCGGTGGTAAGAGGAGCTGCAGGCGTGATCAGCATGACGGTCGGATCAGCACTACCCGAGACAGCAGCTTTTACGCCCATGGGGGACGACATGGCCATACCGGGCATTTCTGTCATGACGATCTTGGCACCTGAGAGCTGCGTCAACAGCTTCTCCGAGAAGTGCAGTTCGATCTTGGCCGGCGCCGCGACAGTGCTCCCCTCAGCAGGAGAGGAGGAAAGCAGTTTCGGGTGTGCCTGGACAGCCGCACTCAGCAACATTCCGGCGCCGAGCGCAGCTACAGCAATGAGAGCTTTAAATTTTTGCATGCAAGACTCCTCGCGGCATAGACCGCTACGTTTATTTATCTATTGAGGTACGACGAGTGCAGCGGATGGTCGGTTAGAACCACATACGTACGCCGACGACCAGACGCGTATCGTTAGAGTCCGCGCCCTCTTCGCTGGCGTAGTCCGCTGTTTTTCCGTAGAGGTGATTCCAGGTGACGCCTATGTATGGCGCGAACTCTCGGTAGACCTCATAACGAAGCCGCATCCCGACTTCTGAATCTGAGATGCCTGACCCCGTGCCGCGCCGCGGGTCATTCTGGCCGTAGAGGTTCACTTCAGCTGTCGGCTGCAGGATCAAGCGATTGGTCAAGAGGATGTCGTAGTCTCCCTTGAGTCTCAGTGCGCTTTGACCGCCTTCTCCCAAGAATGCGGTGGCCTGGGTTTCGAAGTCATACAGAGCCAAGCCTTGGATGCCGACGGCGGCCCAGGTTTGCGGAGAGCCAGGTTTGAAGTCCTGCCGCACGCCGCCGACCACATCCCACCAAGGACCGACTGAGTGTCCCCATAGGGCCTGCAACTCGGCCTTCTCAGTAACACCATTGAGCCGCTCTCCTTCAGAGCGCAACCAGAGGCGATCGACATTGCCGCCGACCCATCCGTTCGCCTCCCAACTGAGGGCGCTGCCTTGATTTGCGTCCTGCCACTCCAACTGATCGATGACGAACAGTGAGTTCAGTGCTTGCCCACCCATGTGATGGTCCATGCCGCCCTTGTACACAGCAGCACGGTCAGCATCGGTTAGCACAGGGATTGGCGTGCGGCTTTCCGTCGGTGCAGCGGGCTGCATCCCCTGCATATCGGAGTAGTCCCCATCCTGCATCTGCGAATGATCCATTCCCTGCATTTGAGAGTGGTCCATCCCCTGCATCTGGGAGTGGTCCATCCCCTCCATCTGGGAGCCATCCATGCCCTGCATCGGCTCTTCAGCACGGACGCCAGCCAAAGGAAGCAAACTCATTCCAAGGATCGCAAGGCCGGCCAAAACGGGGTAGCGAGTCTGTTCAAAGTCCATGCTCTTCTCCTATTCCTGCACTCGCACTTCACGAAACATACCCAGCTCCATGTGATACATCAGGTGGCAGTGATAAGCCCACCGACCGAGCGCATCGGCCGTTACGCGATAACTGCGCTTTGACCCCGGGGGCATGTCGATGGTGTGCTTTCTCACCATGAAGTTGCCCTGCTCATCCTCCAAATCACTCCACATGCCATGCAAATGGATGGGGTGCGTCATCATGGTGTCATTAACCAGGGTGATCCGAACTCGCTCTCCGTACTTGAGGAGGAGCGGCTTGGCATCGGCGAATTCAATACCATCAAACGACCAGGAGAACTTCTCCATGTGGCCGGTCAGGTGTAACTCAATGGTGCGAGATGGGACCCGCCCATCAGGATCGTCAAAGGTGCTCTTGAGATCGGCATAGGTCAGCACCCGACGACCATTGTTGCGCAAGCCGATACCGGGATCGCTGAGCTTCGCTGTTGGGCTCATGGTCTGCATATCGACCAAGGGGTTGTTGGCTTCCGACGCTGGATGGGACTGCATTGCTGCGCCCATTCCCAGCATCTCGCTGTGGCCCGGGTTAGACATATCCATGCCAGCCATGTCGCCATGGCTCATGCCGGACATGTCCATGCCTGCCATGCTGCCGTGATCCATGCCGGACATATCCATGCCTTCCATGCCGCCCATCCCCATATCGTCCATGGTGATTTGTGGGCGTGGGTCCAGTGTCGGCACTGGGGCGCTGATCCCTTCCTTGATAGCCAGGGTGCCTCGGGCGTAGCCAGTACGATCCATGGATTGGGCAAAGATGGTGTATGCGGCCTGGTCTGTCGGCTCGACGATGACGTCATAGGTTTCAGCAACAGCCATGCGCAGCTCATCGACACTGACTGGTTGGATCGGCTGGCCGTCAGCCGCCACGACCGTCATCTTCAGTCCTGGGATTCGAACATCGAAGTAGGTCATTGCAGAGGCATTGATGAAGCGCAGTCGGATCTTCTCTCCGGGCTTAAAGATACCCGTCCAATTGGTATCGGGCGCATGGCCGTTCACGAGATAGGTATAGGTATAACCACTGACATCAGCGAGATCGGTAGGGCTCATCTTCATTTCAGCCCACATCTTGCGGTCGGCGATAGTCTTCGACCAACCCTTCTCGCTTACATCATCAATGAAATCCCCGACAGTGCGCTTATGGAAGTTATAGTAACCGGAATCCTTTTTCAGTTTGGCAAGGACGCGAGCGGGATTCTCATCCGACCAGTCGCTTAGCATAACGACATAATCACGATCACAAGAAAACTTCTCCGGCTCTTTGGGGTCGATGATTAAAGGACCGTAAACACCAACCTGTTCTTGGAAGCCAGAGTGGCTATGGTACCAGTAGGTGCCGTGCTGCTTGACCTTAAACTTATATTCGTACATGCCATCAGGAGCAATCCCCTGGAAGCTTAGGCCCGGAACGCCATCCATGTTGGTTGGAAGAATAATTCCGTGCCAATGAATGGAAGTCTCTTCTTTCAGGCGGTTGCGAACGCGTATCGTAATGGTATCCCCTTCGCGCCAACGCAATGTTGGCCCCGGAAGCGATCCGTTGATAGTCATTGCTGTACGAACTGCTCCAGTCAGGTTTACTGGAGTCTCACCAATGAACAGGTCAAATTCCGTACCAGCAAGTACCGTCGGTTGCGTCGGGCTAGAAAGAGCCCAAACTGGCGTACGCCACAAACCAAGCCCGCCGAGAATACCTGTCGCAGCAAGGCCCTTAACGAAAGTCCGTCTTGACGTTTTATTCTGCATTCCGCTACGACCCTGCCAGGAGAAATCAAACAATCCAATTTATAGAGCGATTTTTGAGCTGATCTTCAAGTGTGTCTCATGTCACCCATGACGACCTGCAGCTCAGATGTCATTGATAAATTTGCCATATTTAGGCAGTTGCAATGATTACATTTCTGTAAGGGTTTGCCCCTGTCGCTGCCGGTCTGGCCTGTGGAATCGATGGCCGCTTGCTACCAGCAGCTGTTGCTAGCCGTTTGAGACTGCGCCTTTACGCCAGCGGCTCTAGTGTCGCGAGAGGCTCTGATTTCATCTAGTTAATGGCAACCTGTCCTACCATCCCTTTCTGGTAATGCCCAGGGATGTTGCAGGCAAATTGCAGGCCAGAGGCCTTGCTAAAGGTCCAAACCAGTTCTTTGGTCTGACCTGGCTCAATCAGGACGCTGTTGGCATCACTGTGGTTCATGCTTGGCATTTTCATGTCATGCATGTCACCTTCCATGCCAGCCATGTCATGGTCGGCATCGTTAACTTTCATTGCGGTGAGATAACCACTCTTAAACATCTCAACCATTTCCTTCTGATGCGCTAAGTGCGCCGCTGAGGTGCCCAGGTTGAATTCATGAAGCACCAGCCCCTCATTTTTCAAAACAAATCGGACAGTCTCGCCATCTTTCACGTCAATACGAGACGGCTCGAAGTAAAGGTCACCAATCTTGACTTCGATCGTTCGATCTGCCTTTTCCGGCGCGCCACGATGTCCGAAGTCGAAATTAGCGGCTTTCTCACTAGCCATCGAAACTGCCGACAGGGCCAATAAAGAAATACAAACTATTAGATTCGAAAATTTGGCTTTCATAGAACACCTCTCAAACGAATCGTTAATTAAAATACAAATACAGTTAAATCTAAAATCATGAAGGTTGCATCAGCGCTTGAGCGACGGCACTGGTTGCTAAAAAAACGGCGCCGGATTGGCGCCGCTTGGCCAAAGGAGCCTTAAGGGGATCTCGCCAATCGTCGCAGCTCACCTGCTTAGATGGCCCCAGACGATGACTCGCTCTAGCAGTCATCTAAACCTTAGCGCTACCTTCCTTACCCTCGGCTTATGCTCAGATTACATTTTTGTCAGTATCTGGTTGGTGGCGGCCAGTAGCGGCACACTCCCAGCATTGTTCAGCCATGAGTCAGAAAAATGAGACTTCTTGTCGCGGAAGACGAACCCAAGATTGGCTTGTACCTGCAGCAAGGACTGAGTGAGGCCAGCTTCAATGTTGACTTGGTCAGCTCAGGCACTGATGCGCTCCAGCATGCCCTCGGCGAGTCGTACGACCTGCTCATCCTGGACGTCATGATGCCTGGCCTAACCGGATGGGAGGTGCTGCGCATGGTGCGGGCCGCTGGAAAGGAGGTTCCGGTGTTATTCCTGACTGCTCGCGATGGCGTGGATGATCGCGTCAAGGGGCTTGAGCTGGGCGCCGATGATTACCTGGTCAAGCCGTTTGCCTTTGCCGAACTCTTGGCGCGTGTACGCACGTTGTTGCGGCGCGCAACCGGGACGCCGGCCCAAATGACCTTGAAAATTGCCAATCTCGAGGTGGACCTCCTCAAGCGCCGGGCGATGCGCGCTGGCGTGCGGATAGACCTGACCGCCAAGGAGTTCTCGCTGCTTGAACTGCTGATGCGGAGGCGCGGAGAGGTTCTGCCGAAATCGCTGATTGCCTCTCAGGTATGGGACATGAACTTCGATAGCGATACGAACGTTATCGAGGTGGCGGTGCGGCGGCTTCGGGCCAAGATCGATGATGATTTTGAGCCCAAGCTGATCCATACGGTTAGAGGCATGGGGTACATGCTCGAAGAGCCCGAGGAGCAATGAAACGACTATCTCTAACTGCGCGCATGAGCTTGATGTTCATGCTTGCGGTGGTGTCCGTTTTAATCATTACCGGAGTTGGCTTCAGTGAGCTCAGTCGCCGGCATTTCTGGACGCAGGATCAGCAGACGATCAGCGAGAAGCTCGATTCTGTTCAGCAAATTCTCGTGGCATCGAATGCGAGCCAGGCGAACAGCCACATTGCGTTGGAGTTGAACGCTCTACTTGGCGCGCACCATGAACTGGAAGCGGTGATTACCACCACTGACGGTAAAGTCCTCTTTTCAGATTCAAACATTACGGATTTACCAGCTGAGTTTTCGCAGGTAAACGCCAACATGTGGGAGTGGGAGCATGATGGTCGACTGTACAGGGGCATGACTGCGCGGGTTGGGCCGCCGTCTGGACCTCAGTCGGCAAAAGCAATCCTGGTATTGGACGTCACCAGTCATGCACACTTTTTCATGACGCTAGAGCGTTGGTTCTGGATAGGCCTAGCCATCAGCGCAATTGCCAGTGGTGCCTTAGGAGTCGTGGTTGTCAGGAGTGGATTGCGACCAATTCGCCAGGTAACTTCGGTAGCAGCATCGATGTCCGCAAAGTCCCTGAAAGAGCGCATTCCACTGGCTCCAGTCCCCGCTGAGCTTCAAGAATTGGTAAGTTCTTTCAATGACATGCTGTCTAGGCTAGACGATTCGTTTGTGCGTCTCTCCAATTTCTCGGCTGACATTGCCCATGAGCTCCGCACCCCGATCACAACGCTGCTCACGCATACTGAGGTGATTCTCAGCAAGAAACGCCATATTGAGGACTATGAGGAAAATCTCTATTCCAATCTTGACAGCCTGAATCACATGTCACGAATGATTGATGACATGCTCTTCCTAGCTAAGTCTGACAATGGCCTTATCAGGCCTAATACTGCAAAAATTCATCTCGATGAAGTTATTCTAAAGCTCTTCGAATACTACAGCCTGCTTACAGAGGAACGTGGCATCGAGCTTCGCCTTAACGGCAGAGCGTGTATTCAAGGCGATAGTCTGATGCTGCATCGAGCAATATCCAATCTGTTATCGAATGCGGTTCGTTACACGCCAGCGGGTGCAGCAATCGACGTGACTATAGAGAGTCGTGCTGATGCCGTGACGCTTTCCGTGATTAACCCCGGCGATACAATTCCCGCCGAGCACCTGAAGAAGCTATTCGATCGCTTTTACCGCGCAGACCCCGCGCGCCGCGAGGGAGATTCGCATAACGCAGGCCTTGGCCTAGCGATTTCACGCTCCATCGTCGAGGCCCACCACGGGCGCATCTGGTGCACCTCGACAGAGGGTTTGACAGCGTTCCACTTGGAGTTTCCGTATCGTACTTAATGGTGCGCGGTCCCTTTTAAACGGCGCGTCTTATTGAGCTCAAGGCGCGCCTGTCGGAGTCCCTCGCGGTTATTGGGTCGCCGGATAGTCAGCGATAACCTCATCGGTTCCATCACGAGTCAGGCCGATCACTTGGTAGGCCTGCCGGGCCTGGCCCATCTCCATACCGGGTGAGCCGGCGGGCATGCCCGGAGCGGCAATGCCGACCAGTTCCGGATGCTTCTCCAGCTCGCGGATCTGCGCTACCGGAACATGTCCCTCGACGAACTTCCCGCCGATCACCGCGGTGTGGCAGGAGGACAGCCGCGGCGCCACGCCAAGGCGCTGCTTGAGCGCGCTCATGTTCGGTTCGACGTGGTCGTTAACGCTGAAGCCATTAGCCTCCAGGTACTTGATCCAGTTCTTGCAGCAACCGCAGTTGGGATCGCGGTAGACGTCGATAGATGTGGAGGCCTGGGCGAAGGACGCCACGAGCAGGCCGGCCAGAGCCGTCAGATGAAGTGCCTTGCGCATGATGCTTTCTCCCTCTCAGTGGCAGCCACAGGAACTGCCGCCGCAGCCACGGGCCTTGGTGCCTTGCGGAGCCTGGACCGAGGCCTCGACCTTGGCCGGATAACCGGCCTCCTGCAGTGCGGCCGTCAGCGCCTGGGCGTCGGCGTTGCCGCTGACGCGCACCCGGCCCGTCGCGAGGTCGACCGACACCTCGGTAACCCCCGCGACCGGCGCCAGTGCGGCATTCACATGGCGAACACAAGAAGCGCAGCTCATACCTTCAACGCTCAGATCGACGAATTTCATCGTGGTGACTCCTCAACTAGAAAACCAACCTTCCCCGGGACTTCATCTGAGCCTCTTCGGGGCCTGAAACCATGCTCGACCTTGACATCGTGGCAAGGTCAAGCCCGCTACACACGGCCATCAATCGAGACGCTACGCAGGCGCAAGGCGTTAAAGACGACCGATGCCGAACTCACGCTCATGGCCAAAGCCGCAATAATCGGGGACAGCAGGTGTCCGGTCAGCGGATAGAACAACCCGGCGGCCAGCGGTATGCCCATGGCGTTGTAGGCGAAGGCGAAGGCCAGGTTTTGGTGCATGTTGCGCACCGTTGCCATGGACAAGTTGCGCGCGCGGAGGATGCCCAGTAGGTCGCCTTTGACCAGGGTGACTTGGGCGCTGTTCATCGCTACGTCGGTCCCGGTACCCATGGCGATGCCCACATCGGCCCTCGCCAGGGCGGGTGCATCGTTGATGCCGTCGCCGGCCATGGCCACACGATGTCCGGCCGCTTGCAGATTGGCAGCCAAACGCTCCTTATCCTGTGGTTTGACCTCGCCGTGCACTTCCTCGATCCCCAATTGGCGAGCCACCGAGCGAGCGGTGGTCGGACCGTCGCCGGTGGCCATGATGACCCTGACTCCGACGTCTTGCAGGTATTGCACTGCTTCTTTGGAGGTCGGCTTGATCGGGTCTGCGACCGCCAGTAATCCGGCCAGGGTGCCGTCCAGCGCCAGATACATGATGCTCGCACCTTCGCTGCGCAACTGCTCAGCCCGCGCCTGCAGGGCCTCACAGGACACGCCGGCGTCGGCCAGCAGCGCGGTGTTACCCAGCAACAGATGCCGCCCGTCAACCCGGCCGCGCACGCCAATCCCCGACGCGCTCTCGAACTCTTCCGCGTCGCTCAACGCCAGGCTCCGCGTCCGAGCCTGCTCGACGATGGCCTGAGCCAGGGGATGCTCGCTGCCTTGGTCCAGGCTGGCGGCCAGGCGCAGTACCTCGTCAGCGCTGAAGCCGGCTGCTGCCTCGACGCTCTGGAAGGCGGGACGGCCTTCGGTGAGGGTGCCGGTCTTGTCGACGATCAGCGTATCGATCTTGCGTAAATTCTCGATGGCCGCCGCGTCACGGAACAACACCCCACTACCAGCAGCTTTGCCCGTGGCGACCATCACCGACATGGGCGTCGCCAGACCAAGGGCGCAAGGGCAGGCAATAATCAGCACTGCCACCGCGTTGATCAGGCCAAATACCCAACTGGGCTGCGGCCCCCATATTCCCCAGCCAACCAGGGTGAGGACAGCGATAGCAATCACGACCATCACAAAGTAGCCGGCAATCACATCGGCCAGGCGCTGCATCGGCGCCTTCGAGCGCTGCGCCTGCACGACCATCTGCACGATCTGCGCAAGCATGGTTGCTGAGCCGACCTTCTCCGCCTGCATCACCAAGCTGCCGTGGGTGTTCAAGGTGGCGCCGATGAGCGTGTCGTTTACCTGTTTCAGCACCGGCAAGGGTTCGCCAGTCAGCATGGACTCATCGACGGCGCTTTCGCCCTGCACGACCACGCCATCAACCGGGATCTTCTCGCCGGGGCGCACGCGCAGTCGGTCGCCCGGATGCACATTGCTCAGTGGAATGTCTTCTTCGCTGCCATCGGCGTTAATGCGGCGGGCTGTCTTCGGTGCTAAACCGAGCAGCGATTTGATGGCAGCCGAAGTTTGTGAGCGCGCCTTGAGTTCGAGCATCTGGCCCAGCAGGGTCAGCGAGATGATGACCGCGGCTGCCTCGAAATAGACACCAACTCGCCCTTCCATCATGAAGGTTGTCGGGAACACTGAAGGCACGAGAGTGGCCACGACACTGTAGAGATAGGCGGCGGCTGTGCCGAGGCCGATCAGCGTCCACATGTTGGGGCTGCGCTGGATGACCGAGCGTACCCCTCGAACGTAAAACGGCCACCCCGCCCAGAGCACGACCGGGCTGGCAATCGCCAGCTCGACCCAGTTCTGCGCAGCGCCATGGAACAGGTTCAAGGCATGTCCGCCCATGGCCAGCAAGGTGACGACGACGGTCAGCGGCAGGGTCCACCAGAAGCGCCGGGAGAAGTCCCTAAGTTCGGGGTTCTCCTCCTGCTCCAGCTCCGGTAGCACCGGCTCCAGTGTCATGCCGCACTTAGGGCAGGTCCCTGGGCCGAGCTGACGAATCTCGGGATGCATCGGACAGGTGTACCAAACCTCGGCTGCCGCTTCAGGAGCATTCGTCGACGGGACTTGTGCAGTCGCGCTATAGCGCTCAGGCGCGGCCTGGAACTTCGCCCGACACTTGTCGCTGCAGAACAGCCAGGTCTTTCCCGCGAACTCCATGCGATGAGGGCTGGCCGGACTGATCGCCATGCCACAAACCGGGTCCTTCGCTTCGGATGACGCCGCACCAGTCGGTGGCGCCTGGTGCAAGTGTTGATGACTGTGCATGAGTCAGCCTTTGTCGTCGTCCTTGGGGATGTTTTCTGCGCCGTGATGATGGCCTTGCCCGCCGTGGTGGTGACCGAATAGGTGCATCAGCGGGCACAGCAACAAAATCGCGTACGGCAATAGCAGGGAGATGTGGGCGAAGTGTTCACGAGCGAAGTAGAAGAGCGCGATGACCAGCAGCATACCCAGGGCGATGCCGGGTCTGCTTCGCCAGAAGGATGCCGGTGGCAGACTGAGGTTCATGAGTATTTACCAGGGCCGAGTGGGATGCCACGGCGCAGCTTGGACACGGTGTAGCCCGCCAGGCCGCGCCGAACGATTACTGCGCGGGCTTCTGGGTCGGCGGCTGCATGGGCATTCCCTGCATCGGCATACCTTGCATGCCCGATCCTTGGCCCATCATGCCCGCCTGTTGGTCCATCATCTGCATCATCGTGCCCATCATCTTCGAGTCCATCATCTGCATGTGCTGTCCCATGCCCGCTCCGCCGCAGCCCTTCTGCATCATGCCAAGACCCTCCCGCATAGCTTTCATACCCTCTTGCATGGCTGATTGCCGCTCCTCCGGGGTCTTGGCTGCGGCGATCTTGTCGTGAATGGCCTGCATCTTCTTGACCTGCTCAGCCATAGCTTTGTCTTGGGCAGTAGCTGTCTCGCTCTTAGTCGTTGCAGAGGCTGCAGCATTTTGGTCCGGATGGTGTTCGTCGGTAGCCGAGGCGATCAGTGGGCTGCTGATCAGCATAGCGGCAATCAGTGATTTAACGTGCATATGCATAAAATCCTCCAGATTAATCTGGTTCATAGTGAGCCTTAGACTGATAGTCACCGTGACCTCTCGCTACCACAGCATGATAGCCATACGAGACAAAGTTCCTGATTAGTGAGCGGCGTCGTAGTTGATGAGATTCTTAGTAAAGCTACCAATTGTGCACGTAGTTAAAAATTGATTTGAATCAAACGACTAGGAGATGGATCTTCAAACTCTGCATTCACTGTTAATTGCAAGTCACCTAGCCCTCGACAGCCTGGCAGCCGGAAAATAACTTAAGCGCATAGCTATCCCAATACGCTAGCGCCTCTTCCTGTTAGAAAGCTTAAGCAGAAATTACAATAATGTAATTCTTATGCAAGGTTGTGCCGTTCGCGTGGGGCTCGACTCGCAAAAACCGGTGGCATCACTACACAATTGGCGCCAAGGAACGGTAGTTTCACGGTCTTCGCTCTTGCGATTGATCTTGCTGTCGGGGCGCCTGCTGTTGCTCTTCACGTGCGTTGCTGTGCCTATGACCACCACAACCACCGTGGGCGCCATGCTCATCACGGCTTCCACTTACATGTCCTGCATGCTCTCCATGACCATGTCCGCCATGCATCAGCAGGTGCATTAAGGGGCAGGCCAACAACAACAAAAATGGGAGGTAGGGTACGACGTGGGCCTGATGCTCGGTGATCAGGAAATAGCCGGCGATGGCAAGAAATCCGAGAAAGAACCAATTGGCACGGCCTGCGTTGCGAAATCGACTATCGAATCGGGGCATGATATGCGCTCCCTTATGATTAACTCGTAGGCGGTTGTAGGGTGGGGCTACTTCCGCATCAATTGGGTTAGGAGTGATCCTGGCGGCGACTCGAACAGAACCTCAAGCGGAACGTTGAGCCTTCCTGTCTAGGTCTAGCTGGCTCAGGCCTGAGCGCCACACGACCGACGAGGTCACTCACCGCCCTCATAGAATCTCCAGACTTTCCTAGCCCTTGTGTATGTAGCCGCGACACCCTCCCATAGGGCCACACTTATTACGCCAAGTGAAAGTTATAGTTTTGCTTGTACTTTTCCTCCTCTTAGGCGCGGGATGAAGGCTGGAACTTCACTCATATATCGGCGGTAGGCGTCACCAAATTGAGTGAGTGAATCACGCTCTTCAGATTTTGCTAGGCGCGCATACATGAACACCAGCACAGGGAACATGATAATCGTTATCAAGGTCGGCCATTGCAGAAGAAAACTGAACATGATCATTACAAAACCCACATATTGCGGATGACGAATCCTTCCATAAGGCCCCGTGGCTGCTATTTCACCGGCCTTTTGTGCCTCGTAAAGAACCCGCCAGGCAGAGGCTAGCAACCAAAAACCTCCAATAAGAATGGCGCTACTGGCTATATGAAAAGGTCCCCAATGGGGATTGGCTTTCCAGCCAAATAAGAACTCAAGTAGATGACCCGCGTCATGTGAAAAGAAGTCGACGCCGGGATAGCGACTGCCGAGCCAGCCCGACAGCAGGTAAATCGTCAACGGAAAGCCATACATTTCAGAAAACAACGCTATCAAGAAGGCGCTGAATGCGCCAAAGCTTCGCCAGTCACGAGCTGATTTGGGTTTGAAAAAGCTAAATGCAAAGATTATGAACACCAATGAGTTGATGATCACCAATCCCCACAGGCCATAAGCTGACATGTCATGCGTCATGAGAGTTCTCCTTTGAAACAATTAGCAGGGCGTTTAATTACCATTACCAACCGTGCACGGATCCCATGTTGTTCATAACCATCGCCTCTCGATTTTATGAAATTGGTCGCTAGCGCAGCCTGGAGGCATAGCTGTATGTACCATGCTACTCCTCCGGCGGTCGCTCATCAGCGGCTTAACATTAATGAAAAGCAATAATGACGAACCCAATAACCTAAGGGAATTTCTTTTCTAATACGCTAGCTTAGTTACCTGTCAAAAAGCTTATGCGGAAATTACATTCTTGTAATGCTGCGTTAAGGCTGCGCAGGGATCGAAATTCAGCACTATCATTTCGATAGTTCCCTACTAACATCGCAGAGAGCAAAAATGAATAAAGCATGGGCTCTAATGCTTACTTTTCTAATACTTGGATTGTCGGGATGCGGCTACAACGACCTCCAGTCAAATGATGAACAGATCAAATCAAGTTGGGCCGAGGTGCTCAATCAGTACCAACGGCGTGCTGATCTGGTGCCAAACCTGGTCAATACGGTCAAAGGTTATGCCGCCCATGAGAAGGAGGTGCTAGAGCAGGTAACAGCAGCTCGAGCCCGGGTTGGTGGCATCCAAGTGACGCCTGAACTGGCCAACGACCCTCAAGCTTTCGCTCGTTTCCAGGAGGCGCAAGCCCAGCTTTCCGGGGCGCTTTCGCGGCTCTTGGTGGTTTCAGAGAACTATCCCCAGCTGAAGGCGGATGCTGCCTTTCGTGATCTACAGGCGCAGCTAGAAGGGACCGAGAACCGCATTACTGTCGCTCGCAACCGATACATCAAGGCGGTGCAGGAATACAACGTCACGGTCCGCCGCTTCCCATCCAACCTGACAGCGATGGCATTTGGCTACAAGGTCAAGCCCAATTTCAGTGTTGAGAATGAACGGGCCATCTCAACTCCGCCGCAGGTTGATTTCGGAGCGCCCGCATCGAACAAGCCCAAGGAGAGCGCACCTGGGGCGAACTACTGATGAGCGTTTTCGTACGGGGCTTGTTTGCGGCGTTCATGCTTGGCTGGACGTTGCTGGCTGGAGCACAACCGTTAGAGGTCCCTCCGTTAAGCAAGCGGGTCACCGACTTAACGGCGACACTCACGGCTCAACAGGCTGCGATGCTTGAAAACAAACTGCAGAGCTTCGAAGCACAGAAGGGAAGTCAGCTCGCCGTTCTGATCGTTCCAAGTACAGGTGAGGAAACCATCGACCAGTACTCCATTCGCGTAGTCGAGAAGTGGAAGCTCGGGCGCAGTCGTGTGGACGACGGAGCCCTCTTGATCGTGGCGAAGAATGATCGCGCACTTCGCATTGAGGTTGGGTACGGTTTGGAAGGCGTCCTGACGGATGCCACAGCCAAACGCATCATCAGTGAAATCATCGTGCCACGTTTCAAACGGGGCGATTTCTATGGCGGCATCGATGCAGGCGTAGACAGCATGATAGGCGTGGCCAGTGGGGAATCACTCCCCCCGGTGAAGCCGCGGGCCAACGGTAGGCCAGATGATTTCTCAAGGCTGATTCCGGTTGTCTTGATGCTCACGTTTGTCGTAGGTGGAGCACTTCGCTCGGCGCTGGGGCGTATGCCTGCAGCGCTATTGACCGGCACCGGCGTCGGTGCGCTGTCTTGGGTGCTTTTCGGGGGTATTGGGGCCCCACTGATGGCTGCCTTGATCGCGTTCTTATTCATCCTGTTCGGTGGGGGTATAGGCCACGGTGGGGGCTGGCATAGCGGCGGCAGATCAGGTGGTGGATTCGGAGGATTTGGTGGTGGCGGCGGCAGCTTTGGCGGTGGAGGGGCGTCAGGAAAATGGTGATAAGCACAATCCAGCGCTTGGTCCGTCATCTGTTGATGACGCCGTGGCAGGTACGGCGCGCGTTCTCACGAGGTACATTGGATACGATCAAGGAGGAAATCGCGGCGAGCGAGAGGCTGCATGCCGGGCAGATTCGCTTTGCTGTGGAAGGGGCACTGCCAATTGCCAAATTGCTGAATCAGCAGTCGACTAGAGGGCGTGCGCTGGAGGTTTTCTCCTTGCTGCGGGTGTGGGACACCGAACATAACAATGGAGTGCTCATCTACGTGCTATTGGCTGACCGTGTGGTCGAGATCATTGCGGATAGAGGGATCCATTCCAGGGTCAATGAGCGCGAGTGGATAAGCATCTGCGAGGCCATGGAGGCAAGATTCCAGATAGGCAACTTCGAGGCGGGAGCCGTCGAAGGCATTCGCTCCACTACTCAACTTCTTGCAGGGCACTTCCCCCCAACGAGCGGGCGCAGGAATGAACTGCCGGATCGTCCAGTCGTTTGGTGACAGGAAAGCTAATGCCCGCTACGTGCCGCGATCATGCCTTGACGAACCTCAGCCTCGCGAAAGCGACTCAACTCTTGCCGTTGCTCAGCGATAGATTAAGGCAAGGTGCTTCCTGAGAAGGAGCGGCTATCAGTGGGAAGGTTGGCAAATAGCCAGCGTGTCGACGGTGGACTCAAGAGTACGCTTTGCTGCCAGGCCGCCAAACGAGATCGCCGGGTCGATGTAGCGCATCGCTGACTTGATGTCCTTCCAGCCCACGTAAGTCATCAGCGCCTTGATATCCCAGCCGTTGGCCACCGCCCAAGTGGCAAAACCCCGCCGCAGCGAGTGACTGGTGTACGCCTCGGCCGGAACGCCGGCCTGCTGCAGAATCTGGCGCAGCAGGTTGATTAGGCTGCCCGGGTTCAAGGCTTGTTCATTCATGTGGCCCCAGCGATCTAGTCGACGGAACACAGCACCTCGGGCAATCCCTGCCGCACTGATCCAGTCCAGGTAGGCCTGCACTGGGCAGAGGCGCTGCAACGCCGGTGCGTAGTGGGTGGTGCCTTGGTTGTTCCGGTCCCCCTTGCTCCAGGGCAGGAACAATGTCATGCCGGCACCGGCTTCGGCTTGGATGTGTTCGACCTGCAATCGGCATAGCTCATCGCTACGAAAGCCACGCCAGAACCCGATCAGGAGTAACGCGACATCACGCCGGCAGCGCAAATAGCCTGCCGAATCATCGGCTCGGTGCGCGCGAACCGCTTCCTGCTCGAGCCAGTGGATGGTCTGCTCCAGGTGCAGCAACTGCAGCGGCGCCGCCTGCTTGACCTGAACTGGGTGCAGCGTACGGATGCCTTTGAGGATCTGACGCACCATGGGCGTCTTGGTCGGATCCGGAAAGCCCTGGCTGACGTGCCATTGGGCCAGGGCGGCGAGGCGTTGCTTGAGCGTGTTGAGACTCAAGCTGTCGGCGTAGTCCACCAGGTAGCGGACGATGCTGTCGCTGGTGGCCGGCAGGAAACCACCCCACGCCACCTCGAAGTGCTCGACAGCAGACTGATAACTGCGACGGGTGTTTTCCCGCGTACCGGCCTGCAGGTAACGCTCGACATCTTTCATCGCTGACTTATGCCTGTTTCGTACCGGAAAACGGCCGTTAGGTGACCGAACAGCTCGATGTCATCGAATAATCTTCCATTATTTTATCAGAAAATCTGCCCTCGCTTTGGTTCCATTTACCCTATAGTTAGTATGTATATACATGGTATGTATTTCAGTATGAAATTGTAGGAGAAGCTCATGGCTCGCGGCGGCATCAACAAGGCAGTCGTTCATAAGGCACGGCAGGCCATCCTGGCGCGTGGCGAACACCCCAGCATCGATGCCGTGCGGGTCGAACTTGGCAACACCGGTTCGAGGACCACAATTCATCGCTACTTGAAGGAGCTGGAAGAGGCTGAGCGAGGGCGTAGCTCAGCAGCAATTCCGCTGAGCGAGCAGTTGGCCAATCTGGTTGCGCAGATGGCGGGACAGTTAACGGAGGAGGCGCAAGCGGCGGTAGCCGAGGAGCGGGAGCAGCTAGCCCGCGAGCGGCGCGACTACCATGAGCGCATTCATCAGGCGGAGTACCGCAGCCAGCAATTCGAGGCGCAATGCACTGCCCACGCGGAGAAGCTTCAGGCCTTAGAGCAGAACCTCCAGCAAGAGCAGCAGCAACGCCAGCAGGCCGACATTGAGATAGCTCGCCTACGGCAAGCCAATGGCGATCTGGAAACACGTCTGCAAGATCGCGACGGGCAGATTCGCTCACTTGAAGAGAAACATCAGCACGCCCGCGATGCCCTTGAACATTATCGCGTGGCTAGCAAGGAGCAGCGTGAGCAGGAGCAGCGTCGGCATGAGGCCCAGGTACAACAACTGCAAATGGAGCTGCGGCAGTTGCAGCAAACCCTGATGATCAAGCAGGACGAACTGACACAGTTGAATCGTGACAATGCGCGCCTGCTCGCCGAGATTCGTCAGCAGCAGAAGGAACAGCGCGCCCAGCAGCAGCTCTTGGCTCAAACTAACCAGACACTGGCCAATGCCGAACGCACGAACGCGGCTCAGGAACATCGGCTTCAGTCCCTGCAAGATGAAGCAAACAGCCTTCGCAATACTTCCACGGAACAGGCCCTACAAGCGCAGAGTCTCAGGGAGCGCTTGATCGAGGTCACCACGCAATTGAAGTTGCTTGATCAGCCTGCGGCAACGAGCAGTGGCGTTGCTGACGGCACATAACCTGCTATGCCAGCTTGGGGCAGGGGTCGTAAGTCCATGGGCCGGTGATGTGGATCAAAATTTCGCCGGCAGACATTTTTAAAATCAAAAGCTTAGAAGCCAAATGTCCTAATTTTCCCCTTATCTCGGCATAACCCCCTGATGCTGCACAACGGCTTTTCCGAAAAGCAGGGCTCCACCGGCGGGCTGTTGCTGGGCCTCGGCGGCATGCTCGGCGCCTTGCTGGTGGGCCTGGCGGCGAATCGCGCAGGGGGCCGCCAGCTGTTGCTGGGCCTGCTGCTGCTCAATGCCGTGCTGATGACGCTGCTGGTGCCGGCCACCCGCGTCCCGCCGCTGGCCATCGCCGTGGGCTTCGGCGCGGGGCTGTCGCTCAATGGCGCCATCGCGGCGCTCTTCATCCTCGCGCCCCAGGCCTTCCTCACTGCGGCTCGCACCAGCGGCGTGGGCCTGGTGCTGGCGACCGGGCGCCTGGGGGCGATCCTGTCGCCGGCCATCGCGGGGGTGCTGCTCGATGCCCAGTGGAGCACACAGGACCTGTTCGACTTCTTCGCCGGCAGCCAGCTGCTGGCGGCCCTGCTGGTCTGGCTGGGCTGCCGGAGGCCGCTGTCGGTCCCGGCCTGAGCCCGGGCGGCGAGGGCGCCTCAGCGCTCGCCGTCGGGGGCGATCTCCAGCAGCGCCGCCATCTTCACCAGGTCCGGCAGCGAGCGCGCCTTCATCTTGCGCATGGCCCGGCCGCGGTGGGCCTTCACGGTGATCTCGCTGATGCCCAGGTCGGCGGCCACCTGCTTGTTCAGGCGCCCGGCGACCACCATGCGCAGCACGTCCCGTTCGCGCGGCGTGAGGCTGGCGTAGGCGGCGCGCAGGGTGCGCAGCCTTTCCTGCTGCTGCAGGGCCACGCGGCTGTGCGCCAGGGCCTCGGCGATGGCGCGCAGCAGGGTGTCGTCGTCGAAGGGCTTGGTGAGGAATTCCACCGCGCCGGCCTTCATCGCGCGCACCGTGAGCGGCACGTCGCCGTAGCCGGTGATGAAGATGATCGGCATGGCCGGGCGCTCGCCGGCCACGCTGCGCTGCAGGTCCAGCCCGTTGAGGTCGGGTAGGTTGACGTCCAGCACCAGGCAGCTGGGCACCAGGGTCGCGGGCTGGTCGAGGAAGGCCCGGGCGGAGTCGAACAGCACCGGTTGCCAGCCGGCGAAGCGGATCAGCAGTTCCAGCGACTCGCGCACCGAGACGTCGTCGTCGACCACGTAGACCAGCGGCGTGGCGTCGGCCTGTGGCCGGGTTCCCCCCTGGGGGGCAGGGACAGCGTTCAACATGCCTGGTTCTCCTGGTGGCCTGCGGCGTCAGCCGATCGGTAGCGCGGCGCTGAGCGCCTTGAGCAGTTCCGCCTCGCTGAAGGGCTTCAGCAGGCAATCCACGGCGCCCTGGGCGATCAGGCGCGGGCGGGTGGCCGCGTCGCCATGGGCGGTGATGAAGATGATGGGGATGCGCCAGCCGCGCCGGGCCAGTTCCTTCTGCAGCTCCGGCCCGGACATTTCCGGCATGGCCACGTCGAGGATCAGGCAGCGCGTCTGCGCGAGGCAGTCCGAGTCGAGGAAGGCCGGCGCCGAGGCGAAGGCCTGCACGGCGAAGCCGAACTCGCGCAGCAGGTCCGGCAGCGATTCGCGCACGGACTCGTCGTCATCCACCAGCGACACGAGCAAAGGCGTGGTCATCGGGCGTTCCCCCTGGCGTGGTCGTCGTCGGCGTCGGCGGCCGGCAGCGGGATGGAAAAGATGAAGGTCGCGCCGGGGCCGTCGTGGGCCGTGGCCCAGATCCGCCCGGCATGGTGTTCGATGATGGAGCGGCTGACCAGCAGGCCGATGCCCATGCCGGCGCGCTTGGTGGTGTAGAAGGCGTCGAACAGCCGGTGGGCGTCCTGCGGGGGGAAGCCGTTGCCGTTGTCGCGCACCGCCAGGAATACGCTGGAATCCAGGTCGTAGCCGCTGCTGATGCGCAACTGCCGCGGGCGGCCGCGCACCTCGGCCAGGGCGTCCATGGCGTTGATGATCAGGTTGAGGATCACCTGCTGCAGCTGCACGCGGTCGCCGGGCACGGGCGGCAGCTGCTCGTTGAACTGCGGCACCACGGCCACGCCGTTGCGCTGCAGTTCGTTCTGCAGCATGGCGAGCACTTCCCGGGCCGCCGCGTTGAGGTCCACCGGCTCGCTGGCCACCCCGTCCTTGGCGAACAGCGCGCGCAGGCGCTTGATCACGTCGGCCGCGCGGTTGCCGTCGCGGATGGTGCGCCGCGCGGTCTCGCGGGCGCCATCGACGTTGGGCGGAGTGGCGCCGAGCATGCGCAGGCAGGTGTTGGCGTTGGTGATGATGCCGGCCAGCGGCTGGTTGACTTCATGGGCGATGGACGCGGTGAGCGCCCCCAGGCTGGCGACCCGGGCCACGTGCGCCAGCTCGGCGCGGACCCGGCCCAGGGCTTCGTCGGCAAGGCGGCGCTGGGTGACGTCCTGCACGGCGGCGATGTATTCCAGGGCGCCGTCGGCGTCGCGCATCGCCTGGGCCACTATGTGCACGTGGCGGATCACGCCGCCGGGCAGCAGCAACCGGTGTTCGTGTTCGAAGTCGCGGGCGGCGTGGCGCTGGCGCTGGAACACCTCGTCGAGGCGCGAGAGGTCGTCGGGGTGGACGCGCGAGTAGACCAGCTCGAAGCTCGGCGTCAGGCCCGGGTCCAGGTCGAGCAGGCGGTAGATCTCGTCGGACCAGGCGATCTCGTCGTTGTCCACGTGCCAGGAGAAGGTGCCGGTCAGGCTGATGCGCTGGGCCTTGGCGAGGAAGGCCTCGCTCTGCTTGAGCGCGGCCTCGCCGCGGGCACGCTCGATGGCGATGCTGGCCAACTGGCTGAACTGCGCGATGCGGTTGCGCTGCGCCTCGTCGGGCTGCCAGGCGTGGCGGAAGAACAGCGAGAGGACGCCGCTCACTTCGCCGCCGGTGGCGATCACCGGCGTCGCCCAGCTCGCCCGCAGGCCGTGGGCCAGGGCCGTGGCGCACCAGGCGGGCCAGCGCGTTTCGGCGGAGAGGTCGGCCACCACCAGGGTTTCGCCGCCGAGCACGACCAGGGATTCAGGGCTGCTGCCGGCGTCCACCGCCTGGCCGTCGCTGGCCATGAGGCCCGGCGGCAGGCCGGGGCCGGCGCCGGGTTGCAGGCGCAGTTCGCCCGGTGCCTGCACGGCGCGGCGGCTGCGGCGGGGCGCGACCAGGGTGATGCCGCACAGGCAGTCGTCGAGGCTGGCTTCCACCAGCTGGCACAGCGCTTCGAGCACCAGGGGCAGGGCGGCGGCGCCGGCCATCAGGCTGTGCAGGCGTTTCTCGCCGGCCAGCAGCAGCTCGGCGCGCTTGCGTGCGTCGATGTCGGTGTTGCCGCCGTACCACTTGAGCACGCGGCCGGCTTCGTCGCGCTGCGGCACGGCGTGGATCAGGAACCAGCGGTAGCTGCCGTCGAAGCGCCGCAGGCGGGCCTCGAACTCGCCCGCAAGCCCCGCAGCCAGCAGGCCCTGCCAGTAGGCGCCCAGCGCCGGCGCGTCGCTCGGGTGCACGGCGTTCATCCAGCCGGTGCCGCGGGCCTCGTCGGGGGTCATGCCGGTGTAGTCGAACCAGCGCTGGTTGAGAAACTCGACGCTGCCGTCGGGCGCGGTGCGCCAGACGAAGCCGGGGATGCTGTCGATGAGCGCGTCCAGGGCCGGGGTGCTGGTGGTCGCCGGGCCCGGGCCGAGGTCCTCGATGTCGACGCCCAGGCCGCACCAGGTGCCGGCGGCGGCGTCGAGGCGCTCGACGCGCAGCAGGAAGCGCCGGTAGGCGCCGTCGCAACGCCGCAGGCGCGCCTGCATGTCCTGCGCCTGGCCGGAGCGCAGGATGGCGGCCCAGCGCTGGAGCAGGGCCGGCAGGTCGTCGGGATGTACCGCCGACTGCCAGCCATCGCCCAGCGCCGCCTCGGCGCAGTGGCCGGTGTACGCGCACCAGGGGCGGTTGACGGAGTCGACCCGGCCGTCGGCAGCGACGGTCCAGGCCAGGCCGGGCAGCCTGTCGACGACAGGGCCGGGTTCGTTGTGCATACCGATCCTCTCTCGGCGGTAGCCGTTTCGCGAGCATGCGCCACCTTGGCGGAGCTGCCCATCATACCTTGGTGTCGGCTGGGCGAAAGCGCCGTCGTTGACGGGGCAGGGGGTTGCGTGGGGGCGCTCGATACCTTCGTGCAATCGTCCCCGGCGGCCAGCCTCTGCTCTGATCGGCGGCACATACCGAATCCGGTATGCACGAGCACATGCCAGGAGGCAGCCATGACCACCGAAACCGTTCTCTACACCGCCAGGGTCCACACCACGGGGGCCCGCGACGGCGGCACCTCGCGCAGCGACGACGGGCGCCTGGACATCCGCCATTCGCTGCCCGGCACCCCGGGCACCGGCACCAACCCGGAGCAGCTGTTCGCCGCCGGCTGGTCGGCCTGCTTCGAAGGCGCGCTGGGCCTCGCCGCGCGACGGAAGAAGATCGCCCTGCCGGCCAACCTGGCCATCGACGCCGAAGTGGAGCTGTGCCAGAGCGGCGACGGCTACTTCCTGCGGGCGCGCCTGCAGGTCAGCCTGCCGGGGCTGGAGCGGGACGCGGCCCTGGACCTGATCGAGACGGCCCACCAGACCTGCCCTTATTCGAAGGCCACCCGCGGCAACATCGACGTCGCGCTCTCGCTCGCCTGAGCGAGCCCGCTGCGGCCACGCCAGGCCGGCGTGGCCGCAGCGTCCCGGCGCCGGCGGGCCAACGATACGAAGGTATCGACCGACACCTTCGTGCAATCCCCAGGCCCGCCGTCCTTTGCTCTGATCGATGCCACGGGTTGCGCAGCGCCTCCGCCAGCGGGGCGGGCGCGACCGACAGTGGCCAGGTTCGCGCTTCGCCGAGGGCGAACGATTCCGTCCACGCCCCGGCCCCCACTCAAGGAGATCGACCATGCTCGCAACATCGCACCCACGGAAGACTCAGCACCTGTTCACCCGTTCGCTCCTGGCCGGCGCCGTCGGCCTGTTCCTGCTCGGCGGCAGCCACGCGCACCTGGCGCCGCTGGCCCTGGTCGCGTCCGCCAACGCCACGGCGAGCGAGGACGACAGCGTGCGGCCGTACCGCATCGAGGTGCCCCAGGCGCAGCTGGACGACCTGCGCCGGCGCATCGCCGCCACCCGCTGGCCGGACAAGGAAACCGTCGCCGATGCCTCCCAGGGCGTGCAGCTGGCCAGGCTGAAGGCGCTGGTCGACTACTGGGGCAACGGCTACGACTGGCGCAAGGCCGAGGCGAAGCTCAACGCCCTGCCGCAGTTCGTCACCCGCATCGACGGCGTGGACATCCAGTTCATCCACGTGCGCTCCCGCCAGCCCCACGCCATGCCGCTGATCCTCACCCATGGCTGGCCCGGCTCGCCGCTGGAGTTCCTCAAGACCATCGGCCCGCTGACCGACCCCACCGCCTACGGCGGCAAGGCCGAGGACGCCTTCGACGTGGTGATCCCGGCGATCCCCGGGCACGGCTTCTCCGGCAAGCCGACCGAGCTGGGCTGGAACCCCGACCGGGTGGCCCGGGCCTGGGACGTGCTGATGAAGCGCCTGGGCTACCGGCAGTACGTATCCCAGGGCGGCGACCACGGCTCGGTGATCTCCGACGCCCTGGGCCGCCTGGCGCCGCCCGGGTTGCTGGCCATCCACCTGAACATGCCGGCGACCATCCCGGCGGAGCTGGTCAAGCCAATCAACAGCGGCGACCCGGCGCCCAGCGGCCTGTCCGCCGACGAGCGCGCCGCCTACCAGGCGCTGAGCACCTTCTTCGGGCGCAACGCCGCCTACGGCGCGATGATGGTGACGCGCCCGCAGACCATCGGCTACTCCCTGGCCGACTCGCCGGCCGGCATGGCCGCCTGGATGTACGAGAAGTTCGCCGCCTGGACCGACAGCGGCGGCGAGCCGGAGCGCGTGCTCAGCCGCGACGAGATGCTCGACGACATCTCCCTCTACTGGCTGACCAACACCGGCGCCTCGTCCTCGCGCTTCTACTGGGAAAACAACAACAACAATTTCAGCGCCGCCGCGCAGAAGACCGCGCAGATCAAGGTGCCGGTGGCCATCAGCGTGTTCCCCGGCGAAATCTACCGCGCGCCGAAGAGCTGGGCGCAGCGCGCCTATCCCTCGCTGGACTACTTCCACGCGGTGGACAAGGGCGGCCACTTCGCCGCCTGGGAGCAACCGCAGCTGTTCAGCGAGGAGCTGCGCGAGGCCTTCCGCCCGCAGCGCGCCTCGATGGTCGAGCGCTAGACCGAAGTCCCGCCGATTCCCGGCACACCGCAAGGGAGAACCCTGATGAACCCGTTCAACTACAAAGCCCTGGGCGCCCCGGCGCTCGCATTCGCCCTGGCGAACCTTGCCGCCCCGCTGGCGCAGGCCGCCGACGACGCGTTCGGCGCGCTGCGCCACGTGGATGCGGGGCTGCTGAAGGTGGCCTATGCCGAAGCCGGCCCCGCCGACGGCCCGGCGGTCATCCTGCTGCATGGCTGGCCCTACGACATCCACAGCTACAGCGAAGTGGCGCCGCAGCTGGCGGCCAAGGGCTACCACGTGCTCATCCCCTATGCCCGCGGCTATGGCGACACCCGCTTCCTTTCCGCCAAGACGCTGCGCAACGGCGAGCCGGCGGCCCTTGCGGTGGACGTCGTCGACTTCATGGACGCGCTGAAGATCAAGCGCGCGGTGCTCGCCGGCTACGACTGGGGCGCGCGCTCGGCCGACATAGTCGCGGCGCTGTGGCCGGAGCGGGTGAAGGCGCTGGTCTCGGTCAGCGGCTACCTGATCGGCAGCCAGGCGGCGGGCAAGGCGCCGCTGCCGCCCAGCGCCGAACTGCAGTGGTGGTACCAGTTCTACTTCGCCACCGAGCGCGGCCGCGAAGGCTACGACAAGTACCGCCACGAGTTCGCCAAACTGATCTGGCAGTTGGCCTCGCCCAAGTGGAACTTCGACGACGCCACCTTCGCGCGCAGCGCGGCGGCGCTGGACAACCCTGACCAGGGCCCCATCGCCATCCACAACTACCGCTGGCGCCTGGGCCTGGCCGAGGGCGAGGCGCGCTACGCGGAACTGGAGAAACGCCTGGCGGCCTTCCCCACGATCGGCGTGCCGACCATCACCCTCGAAGGCGACGCCAACGGCGCGCCGCACCCGCCGGCCGAGGCCTACGCCAAGCGCTTCAGCGGCAAATACGAGTACCGCCTGATCAAGGGCGGCATCGGCCACAACCTGCCGCAGGAAGCGCCCCAGGCCTTCGTCCAGGCGGTGGTCGACGCCGACCACCTGTGAGCGGAGCGCAGCCATGACATCCAGATTCACCGCACTCGCCGCGGCGACCCTGGCGCTTGCCCTGGCCAGCGGCGCCAATGCCGACCCGGCGCCCGCCGCGGACGCCTCGCCGATCTACGGCGTGCGCATGCCCGAGGGCTACCGCAACTGGCAACTGGTCGCCCCGGCGCAGGAAGCGGCGCCGCTGAACGAGTTGCGCGCGGTGCTCGGCAACGACATCGCCATGCGGGCCTACCGCGCGGGCAAGCTGCCGTTCCCCGATGGCAGCGTGCTCGCCAAGCTGGCCTGGAAGCACGTGCAGTCGCCGGAGTTCGAGCCGGCCTCGATCCCCGGCGCGGCCACCACCGTGCAGTTCATGGTCAAGGACTCGAAGAAGTACGCGGCCACCGGCGGCTGGGGCTTTGCCCGCTTCATCGACGGCAAGCCGGCCGACGAGGCGCAGCACCAGACCTGCTACGCCTGCCACCAGGCGCGGGTGAAGAACCATGACCTGGTGTTCACCCGCTACGCGCCCTAGCGCCGATTCCCCACCACCGGCCGGGGCCGCGCGCCCCGGCCTCATTCCCCTGCAAGGAGAACCCCGATGAAAACAACCCTCGGTGCCCTGGCCTGCGCCGCCGGCCTGCTCATGGCCGCTGGCGCGTCCGCCGCCGCGAAACCCATCGTGGTGCTGGTCCACGGCGCCTTCGCCGACGCCTCCAGCTGGAACGGCGTGACGCGCATCCTCGAACACGACGGCTACACCGTGGTGGCCGCCGCCAACCCGCTGCGCGGCGTCGCCAGCGACGGTGCCTACGTCGCCAACATCCTCGCCAGCCTGAAGACGCCGGTGGTGCTGGTCGGGCACTCCTACGGCGGCAACGTCATCAGCGCCGCGGCCAGCGACGCCGGCAACGTCAAGGCGCTGGTCTACGTCGCCGCCTTCGCCCCGGAGGCGGGGGAGAGCGCCGCGGACCTGGCCGGCAAGTTCCCCGGCAGCACCCTCGGCCCGACCCTGGCGCCGCCGGTGACGCTCGCCGGCGGCGGCAAGGACCTGTACATCCAGCAGGACAAGTTCCACGACCAGTTCGCCGCCGACGTGCCCGCTGCGCAGGCCAAGCTGATGGCCGCCGCCCAACGCCCGGTAACCGAGGCCGCGCTGAACGAGAAGGCCGGCGCCGCCGCCTGGCAGCGCATTCCCTCGTGGTTCGTCTACGGCGACCAGGACCGCAACATCCCCCCGCAGGCCCTGGCCTTCATGGCCCAGCGGGCCCACGCGAAAGACGTCGAAGTGGTCCGCGGCGCCTCCCACGTGGTGATGGTCTCGCATCCCGATGCGGTGGCGCGCTCGATCGAGAAGGCTGCGGCTTCGCTGTAAAGGTTCGCTCGGCCGGTGACGGCGCTGGCCACTCCTTGCGGAGCGGCCAGCGGCTCTCAGATTCGCTGGCCCCTGGTCTTTCCCGCGCAGGCTCCGAGAAACGGCGTCGCTATGAGATGCAGGGAAAAGGAGATAGCGGGGAGACCGGCCTCGCCGTGGTTTCATGGCGAGCCGGTCGAATCGTCAAGGCTGGCTTGCGAGAACGATCTTGCCGATATGCAGGCCCGAGTCCATCAACTCATGGGCTGCACTTGCCTGCGTCAGGCCGAAGACCTTGAAAACCAGGGGCTTGACCTCGCCCTTGCGGACATGGGGCCAGACCTGGCTCTCGAGCTCATCGATGATCGCCTTTTTCTCGTCGTGGCTTCGAGAACGCAGGGTCGAGCCGATATGCGTCAGGCGCTTCACCAGCATCTGGAAGTAATTGACGGTGGCCGCGGGCCCTTTGACCAGCCCGATCTGAACGATACGGCCGTTCATGGCCGCTGCCTGGAAGTTTCGATCGACGTAGTCCCCGCCGATGATGTCGACCACCACGTCGACGCCGCGCCCCCCGGTCTCGCGCATGACCTCTGCCACGAAATCCTGCCGGGTGTAGTCGATGGGGTGATCCGAGCCCAGGGACCGGCTGGCAGCCTGCTGTTCGTCGTTCTTCACCGTGGTGAAAATCTGCGAGGCGCCGAAAGCCCTGGCCAGCATGGTGGCCGTTGTGCCGATGCCGGAAGCGCCGCCATGGATCAGCACCGTTTCCCCGGCCTTGAACTGCCCTCGCTGGAACAGGTTGGTCCAGACGGTCATGAAGGTTTCCGGCAAGGCCGCCGCTTCTTCCAGGCTCAAGCCTTCGGGCAGATGGAGGGTGGTGCGCTCGTCTGCAACGGCGTACTGGGCGTAGCCGCCACCGGGAACCAGGGCCATCACCTTGTCACCGATGGCAAAATTGCCTACCTCGGCGCCCAGCGCCACGATTTCGCCGGATATTTCCAGCCCGGGAATATCCGAGGCGCCAGGCGGCGGAGCATAGAGGCCTTTGCGCTGGAGGACGTCGGGCCCATTCACGCCGGCGGCATGCACCTTGATCAGCACTTCCCTTTCACTCGGACGGGGAGTGGGCCGCTGGACCGGGACCAGAACATCCGGTCCGCCCGGGCGGCTGATCTCAATGGCTGTCATCTGGGAAGGAATGTTGGGCGCGTTCATATTGCGAACCTCGGTATAAGCATTGACGCAGCGTGGAAATGGCCGATCTGATCGGCCAGGAAAGAAGGGGAGCCAGGATAGGCGCACCTGGCTCCCGGGCTCGTCAGCCGCGGATGAAGGCGAGCAGGTCGGCGTTGATCGTATCGGCTTCGGTGGTCGGCATCCCGTGGGGGAAGCCTGAGTAGGTCTTCAGCGTGCCGTTGCGAAGCAGCTTCGCCGAGAGCAGGCCCGAATCCTCATAGGGGACGATCTGGTCGTCGTCGCCATGCATCACCAGGACCGGGATGGTGATTTTCTTCAGGTCCTCGGTGAAGTCCGTTTGCGAGAACGCGACTATGCCGTCGTAGTGGGCCTTGGCGCAGCCCATCATGCCCTGGCGCCACCAGTTCCAGATGATGCCTTGCGAGGGCTTCGCGCCTGGACGGTTGTAGCCGTAGAAGGGGCCTGCGGGCACGTCGTAGTAGAACTGTGCGCGGTTGGCCGCGAGTTGGGCCTGCAGGTCGTCGAAAACCGCCTTGGGCAGGCCGCCGGGGTTGCTGTCGGTCTTCACCATCAGCGGTGGGACGGCGCTGATGATGGCGGCCTTGGAAACACGGTCCTCGCCATGGCGGGCGATGTAGTGGACGACCTCGCCGCCGCCGGTGGAGTGGCCGACGTGAACCGCGCCCCGGGTGCCGAGATGATCGACCACCGCGGCCACGTCGTCGGCGTAGTGGTCCATGTCGTGGCCGTCCCACACCTGGCTCGAACGCCCGTGCCCACGGCGATCATGGGCGACGACACGGAAGCCGTTGGCCAGGAAGAAGAGCATCTGGGCATCCCAATCGTCGGCGCTGAGCGGCCAGCCATGGTGGAAGTGGATCACCTGGGCATCGCGGGGGCCCCAGTCTTTGTAGAAGATCTCGACGCCGTCCTTCGTGGTGACATATCCCATGTTCGCATCTCCTGTGTGAGGTGGAGTTCGGTGACCAGCGATGCGACACCGCGTGAACGCCCCATCGCTTGGCCGTCCAATCACTGTAGGTTTAAAGTAAGCTTTAAGGTCAACGCTTTTTCGAGGGTGCAGCATGAGAATTGGAGAGCTGGCGAAGCTCAGTGGGCTGGCGCCTTCGCGCATTCGTTTCTACGAGGCCAGCGGCCTGATCAACTCGGTCGAGCGCAAGGCCAATGGCTACCGCGACTACGCGCCGGAGACGCTGGTGATCCTGGAGATCATCACCGGCGCCCAGAGCGCGGGCTTCTCGCTGGAGGAGATCCGCCCCTTGCTGCCGTTGAACGCCAGTGGCTGGCAGCATGGCGAATTGCTGGAGGGCCTCAGGCGCAAGGTGGGCGAGATCGAGGTGCTGCAGAAGCGCCTGGAGCAGAACAAGGCGCAGCTGCTGGTGGCCATCGAGAGCATCGAGAGCAAGCCGGAAGGGATGCAGTGCGCAGACAACACCCAGCGGGTGCTGGAGCGGCTGCGGGAGGAGGGCAGTGTGGCAATGCCGGTCCGTAGGCAGGCCAAGGTCGGTAGCGTTTCTGCCGAGTGAGCCATCGGAGCTCCCGGTTGTTTCTCCGCCTACGGCGTTATTCGCCGAATCGCGGACGGAGTCCGCTCCTACGTTCCAGAAAGCACGGCTTTTCGTAGGATGGCGTTGAGCGAAGCGATACCCATCAGCGCAACCGCATGGGTTTCGCAAGCTCAACCCATCCTACGAAGAGCACTAAGACAGTTGCTCCTACGGTTACAGGGAATCACGGGCGTAGGAGCGGACCTTGTCCGCGATTGGATTCAACGCCCCTGCCGGACGCCCCTGAGGCACGGTCAACGGCGGATAACCGCGAACCGTTATCCGCCCTACGCATGGTCAGTCCTTGCCGACAAGCGCGCCCAGCGGCTTGGGCGCATAAAGCGCGCTCTGGAACTGCGGGACGTACTCGTACTTCAGCATCTTTCCGAGCTTCAGCGACTTGATGTAGCTGGAAAGCTCGCCGTCGCCGAGGATCAGCCGCGCCGAATCCCCGTCGCTGCTGGAGGCATGGCTGAGCTGGCGCGACACCGCGTAGCCATAGGTCAGCTCGCCGTTCCGATCGGTATTGGTGAAGCTGTTGGTCACCAACTCGTCCTTCTGCGAAAGCTCGGCAAGCTTGGCCGCCTGGAACACCACATCCACCTTGCCTGTCCGGCTATCGACGATGTCGTAGGTCACCTTGTGCGCATCCTCCGTGACGTCGATGCCGGTCAGCCACTTCGGCAGGTTGTAGCCAACCACGCCACGAACCCTTGCGAGTTCGGTGTTCACCGGGAGCTTGAGCACGTACCCCCAATAATCCTTGGACAGCGACTGGCCAACCAGCGTGAGGGGGCCGAGGTTCGAGCGGCCAGGCTTGTTGGTGATGATGGAAAGGGCGACTTCGTTGTAGCTGTCGTTGTCGCAGTAGTGATAGGAGTAGGCGGTGAATGCCACCAGGCCGCGCCCCGGCCAGACCTGCAGGGGCTGCACCTTTTCCAGGACCTTGGCGGGTATCAGCTCCCTCAGTTTGTCGATGTCCGCCGTGTAGACGGCGGTGACCCGGCTGTTCTTGTAGTAGAAGTTCGGCGAGTAGGATTCGAAGCCTATGTCCACCTTCGTCTTGGCGAGCCCCTTGAACCAGCTCAGGTCGACGTCCGGCGCCTCGGCGGCGATCACCGAGAGGGGCGGGTTCGAACGGTAGCGGTCGTACAACCCGCCTTTCACCACAGGCACTTCATGGCCGGCGATGTCGATCATCGTGCTTTCGGTCGCTGGAACCTCGGCCCATGCGGAGGCTGCAAGGGCATTGACGAAAAGTCCGGCTATCGCGGCAACACTTCCGAGTTTCACTGTTCACTCTCTCCAGGGTTAGGCGTGGGGCTTGCGGCACGCTGGCCAGCAGCTTGCCGGCGAACCCTAACCTTTAACTGAACTTTAAGGTCAAGCCCCTGAAATCCCGGATTCCGAGTGGTTGGCACGACACGCGAAAACACCCTTGACATTAAAGTTGACTTAAAGGTTACGGTGCAGCAGTCGCCAATCCTGGAGCCTGTGATGACAGTGTTCACTGCGTTGACCCTGCCCAATGGGGCCGTCCTTTCCAACCGTCTCGCCAAAGCCGCCATGGAAGAAAACATGGCGGACAAGGACCATGCGCCCTCGGACGCCCTGATCCGCCTCTACCGCACCTGGGCCGAAGGGGAGGTCGGGCTGATGATCACCGGCAACGTCATGATCGACCGCCGCGCCATGACCGGGCCGGGCGGGGTGGTGCTGGAGTCCGAGCGGTTTGGCGAGCGCTTCCGGGCCTGGGCGCAAGCCGCCCGCTCCCACGGCGGGCAGGTGTGGATGCAGATCAACCATCCAGGCCGGCAGATGCCCGCGGCCCTGAAGCAGGACACCATCGCGCCCTCGGAAGTGCCCATGGACCTGGGCAACTTCTCCAAGCAGTTCATCCCGCCGCGGGCGATGACCGAGGCGGACATCGCTGACGTCAAGGCGCGCTTCGTCAGGACGGCCGTGCTCGCCGAACGCTTCGGCTTCACCGGCGTGCAGATCCATGCCGCGCACGGCTACCTGATCAGCCAGTTCCTCTCGCCGATCACCAACAAGCGCACGGACCAGTGGGGCGGGGCGCTGGAGAACCGCGCCCGGCTGCTGCTCGACGTGGTCAGGGAAGTCCGCTCAGCCGTGGGCCCCGGGTTCGCCGTGTCGGTAAAGCTCAACTCGGCCGACTTCCAGCGCGGCGGGTTCAGCACGGACGATGCGAAGCAGGTGGTCGCGCTGCTCAACCCGCTGGGCGTGGACCTGATCGAGCTGTCCGGCGGCAGCTACGAAGCGCCGGCGATGCACGGCCAGGCCCGCGACGGCCGCACCCTGGCCCGGGAGGCCTACTTCCTGGAGTTCGCCAAGGACATCTCGTCCGTTGCAAAGATGCCGGTCATGGTCACCGGCGGCGTGCGCCGGCTGCCGGTGGCCGAGCAGGTCCTGGACAGCGGCATCGACATGGTCGGCATGGGCACCGCGCTTGCCATCGACCCCAACCTGCCCAGGGACTGGCGGGCGGGGCAGGCAAGCGCGCCCATGCTCAGGCCCATCACCTGGAAGAACAAGGTGCTGGCGTCGATCGGCTACATGGCGATGGTGAAGCACCAACTGCGCCGCCTGAGCCTCGGCAAGCTGGCCAACCCGAATGTCGCGCCGGCGCTGGCGCTGCTGGAGCAGCAGCTGGATACGCAGGTTCGCACCTGGCGGTATCGGCGTTGGGTGAGGGGGCTTGCCGGCTGATCATTTGCCGGGGCTCCTCGGAGATACGGCTGGATCAGGCGCTCCCATGAATAGGCCAGGGTAGGGAAGGGACAGCCAGAATGGGGAGAACTACCATGCTCCGCCGCTCGTAACTGCTGATCATGAACGCCCTGGCGATCATGGCCTGCGGCCTGGTGTGCTGCGTGGTCAACGGCTACCTGTTCTATGTCCCGCAGTGGATGCCGTTGAAGGAGCGACTGATCGATGATCGACGAGCTGCTGGAATTTTCCCGCAGCGACCTGCAGCAACTGGAATTGCTCCTGGCGCCCGGCTAGTTCCACGGCTGCGGGAAATCGAGGACGAAGGGCGCTTTATTAAATTCGTCGTGGAACGCTTGGACGCCGACGAGAGCGGCATGAAAGACGCAAGAGCGGCTCAACGATCATTCAGCCCGGAATCGTTGTTGCTGGTAGAAGTCGATAGTCAGGCATTGCCTTTGTGGCAACAAGAAGCGAAAGAGCTTGCGAGGAGGAGACCTTGCCAGGATTGGCTCAGGACTCCATGAACAGATATTAAATTTAACATAATATACATTATGCGAAGCCTAGGGTTCACCAGTGACGGATCTCCCGAGCCAAGCCGACCACAAACAGGATTACTCCAGGAACAACAACCAAAGCCGCCTGCCACCACGTAAGGTCAGTCATCGCCACGACTCGCCCACGCCTGCATCATGCCGAAGCCGGCCAAGCCGGCGAACACCGTGCCCACCACAACGACCAGAAGCACGGTCAACACCATCCACACATCCATCATCACCTCCACGGCCTCGACGGGTATTCGCTGTCAGGCACGATCGTAAGGCGCGTGCCGCCGAAACCGCCATCGGTCGCTGAAGCCAGCGGCGCGCCGCTGGACACGTCGCGCGGTGCTCCTACGTCGCTTCCGCTTGCGACGAGGCCAGCGGTTGGCGGCTGTGGCAACGAGGCCACCTGCTGGCTGCCATGATCCGGCAGCGTTGGATCGAAGAACCGATTCTCCACCGCGTTCATGCAGTACTCGAAAGTCGTCTGCACCTGGCTGCCTTGCTGGGTGTAACACCCGCACCCAGTCTTCTTCCCATGGTGCCAACCGACCTTCATGCGGCTACGCACGCTGTTGCGCTCCAGAAGCGTTTCATTGGTCGTCGAGACACAGTATGTGCGCGGGAAGCTGACGGGCTTGGTCAGCTCATCGTAGATCGGCGCCGACGACGGCACGGACGCAATCCGTGGCGTCCGGTCGGCCAGGTACTCCTGCAGCGTCTGCTTGCCCTTGCCCTTCACCGATTCCGGCGCCACGGCATCCACCACCGATCCCAGCACAGCAGCGCCCGAGGGCAGCGCCTGCTGCTCAGTAGGCGCATCGTGGGCGCCCACCTTCTCCTGATAACGCTGATAGAACCGATACCCGAAGACGGCCACCACACCCAGGCAGAGAAGCAGCGCATAGAGGGCCAGAGGCGCCTTGAATTTGAAGAAATGCGAAGCCCCCTGGGCCGTGGACTGGTAGACGTCGAAGAACTTCTTATCGAGCTTGATAGGCGTCGTCATGGCCGCCTTGAACGAGCTGGCCTTGTCGACATCGGACACCCCTTCCCACTCGTGCCGCAAAATCCGCGACGACTTGAAGATGCGCTTGAAATGGATGTGCCGGTTGGTCAACCGGCGAGCGTGCACGTCAATGAAGCTGGGGTGCTGGGTGATTAGCCACAGCTCGCGTCCCTCATGGCGCACGGTTTCCATCTTGGAGCAGTACTCGGGAACCGGCTTGCGAATGTCCCTGGGCGGGAAAAAGCCCTGGGCCTCATCCACCACGATCAGACTGTTCTCGGGCAGTTCGAACCACTTATGCGGGTCCTCGAACTCGTACCATTCCGCCTTAAGCAGCTCGGGCTTAAGGCCGCGAATATTGTGGAAGTACACAAGCCGGCCTTCTTTAACCGCCTGCGCATCTACTTCCTTGATCGTGTTAAGCGTCTTGCCATTGCCAGGAAGACCAGTAACCAAGTTCAGTGGCGAGCCCATACGTTAAGCCTCCAGGACGCCATACTTTTTCTTGCGGCCACTGAGCTTGTTAACGCCGTTCAAGATGAACCGGGTGGTCACTGCGGAAAGAACAATGTTCACCGCAACATCAACATTGGCCAGGCCAAGAATTTGCTGAACTTGGATGGGCATTCCGCCAAGGGCTGCAATCAAGTGATCCTTGGCGGCATTAATTGCCAGATTGATTCCGATATAGCTCATTACGCCAATGCCCAAGGCGCGAAGCACCATGTTCACCAGCGGAATAAGCACGAAGCTCAAAAACGAAAACGCATAGTAGAACCACATAATCAATCACCTCCAAAGGCGCGACCAACATACGTTGCAAAGAACAGGGATGCCCAGGCGACAAGGAACTTTCCAACCAGCTCGGCGTACTGACAGACCGGCTGCCAGTTAAACTGGAGAGGTCCTACATGCAGTGTTGTTGTTGAAACCGCCGGGCATGCCGAAGGCAAGAACCGAGTGCCTTCGCCAAACAGCGAGCCAATATCTACATCGCCGCCATCGAGCATCGTGTACTTCTCCTGGCCTATTTCCTCGCCAATCTTGTCGAAACCTTTTTGCGCATCCTGGAGTTCCTTGTTCTCGCAATAGGCATTCTTCTGGCGCTCAGCAATCGCACAATTAACGGCATCACCAGTGCACTTAAACGCCTTGTCGCAAGCCGTGCCCTCGACACCAGGTTCCTTGTCGTCACCATCGTCACCGTCGTTACCACCTCCGCCGCCACCGCTGGAGCCGTCGCCGCTACCATCGCCGCC
This sequence comes from Pseudomonas sp. ADPe, assembly GCF_014843515.1. Lineage (NCBI taxonomy): Bacteria > Pseudomonadati > Pseudomonadota > Gammaproteobacteria > Pseudomonadales > Pseudomonadaceae > Pseudomonas > Pseudomonas sp. ADPe. Next base: position 6,683,420 of record NZ_CP062122.1, on the reverse strand, counting down.
GGTACTGCCGCCATCCCCGCCACTGCCGCCGGTACTGCCGCCGCCAGAAGAGCCGCCATCACCACCAGGCGTCGGGTTGTCGGGGTTCTCGTTCCCACCACCATTCGTGGGGAAGCAAGCAGTGCCTGACCAGGAATAGCCATCCGGGCACTTGTCGTCAGGATCGATATCCGGCGGTGTCGTCTCGGCCGCAGAACAGCCGACAGTGCCATTGGCCACGTGCTCGCACTTGAACTGCTTTGCCAGTTCGTCCAGATAATCCTGAAGATCTTGGTCAGGGTTGCCGGAGTTATCCGACATGACGTTATTACCAACCGGCTTCATTTCAACTTCGCATTGTGTGTCCGTACAGTTCTTCGGCTCTCCGGGCTCATAAATGCAACCATCCTTAATATCTCCATCGAGACCAAAAACAGCAGAACCATCAGCAAATGAATACTGAATGGTTTTCGTATATGAACTTTTAGCCAGGCACTCTCCATCAGTTGGAGGATCACAAACACCAGTAAGGCCATTAAATACAGTACCGGAAGGGCATGAATCACCAGATCTAGTCGCAGACATGCCGGAGTGAATTGCGCCATCAGACACCCGCAGAGCGACACATCGGAACTGTGTGTCAGAAATCCTATCCAAGTGATCAAAGACAAACTGATTATCATAAGGAATCTGAGCGCAAGCAGAAAAGGGACTAGGGCCGGAGTAAGTATTCCCATACCAGCTGGTAGTAGTCCAAATGTACTCAGACGAGTAAGCGGACAATGGGGGCATTAAAAATAAAAGCAAAATCAATATAGCCCGCATAACTAGCCTCTCAAAATAAAAAAAGCCCCGTCAGGGCCTTTAATTCAACCTGACGCTATAACCGACCGAACAAGATCAGCAACGCCGCTAACACGTTTACCGCGAGCCAGTACATTTCGTAGGTCATGAAGTAAGAGGGGGCCTAAGCCCCCTCCTCCCCTGTTACATCGCGCGGCGCAGCCAGCGCAAAGCCGCGATGGCGAACAGCACGCCCAGGACCAGGTAGCCCAGCTCGTTGCTGTCCGCCTTGGCCGACGCAGCGTCGGTGGCCATCGAGGCCGGCAGCTCGGCGTAAGCCTGCATGGCCAGACCGCCCACACCAGCGGCGATGGCGCCGCCGGAGACCAGAGCCTTGCGGCCGTACTTCTTCACAGCGTTCATGTATTTCATGTTGGCGACCCTCCAGGTCAGTTGGTACTCAGATGCTTCTTCAGGGCGAGGACGCAGAACACCGCGAAGAACACACCAATGGTGTAATCCTGCAGCTCCTTGCGCTCCTCAGGCGACAGGGAGCCCAGGCTCCCCGCGTCCTGCACTGTCATGGCAGTCAGCTGGCCAGAGCACCGGGCAAGCCCGCTCTCGTCCACCAGCCAATCACCATCACAGACCAGGTACTTCATCGGTCACACTCAGCCCGTAGCCTTCAGCTGCTGCTGGGTGACCAGGGGAACCGGCTTGCCGCCGTTCTCGTTCGACAGCCACGTGTCCATGCCGACAGTGCCGCCAGCGGACTTCCACGGCCGGTTGTAGCAGGGCACACACACCTGCTTGCCCTTGAGGGTGTCGTAGAAGTCGCGAAGGCCGGCGTCGAGCTGCTGCTTGGACAGGCGAATGCCAGTAGTCACCTCGACCATCTGGCCGAACTGGTCCTGACTCTCGCCGCTGACCAGGACGTAGTGTTCCTCGAAGCCGTTGCGGGATTTTTTGACAGACGTGCCTTTGCACAGGCCGATTTTCACGAACATGGGGGAACCTCACGGGTAGCTTTTCGGGGTTGATCGCACCAGGACCAGAACCGGCGCAGGAGCAAGAAGAACGTGGCCAAGAAGGCGGCCAGGGAGGCAACCAGGATCACCACCACAAGCCAGATCGGCATGAGTTGGAAGGCATCCACCAGGGCCTTGAGAATCGGCGTCAGAGCGGCCGTAATGGCCAGGTACACCACCCAGCCGAATGCAAAACGGAGGGGCGCTTTCATCAGGCACCATCCCCTTGGGAGTCACGAAGGCAGTGCTCCCAGGCGTTCAGCTTGAGAGCAGTAAGGCGCTCGTAAACGTCGAACTCGATCAGGTCGGCTCCCAGGTAGCCCGAGAGCAAACCGGACACAAAGCCCAACTGAAAAGCACGCTCGGAAACAGGGCAGTAACGTAGCTTGGTGAGGCTCCTGTGGAGCCTGTGCAGATGGGCGCTAAGCATCACGCGGCCTCCACGCTGGGTTCGACGTACCCGGCCGGGCGCTGGGCGCCAAAGTCGACCTGGACGAACCGGAGCAGCGGAACCACATTGGTCGCCCGGTCGTGTTCCTGGAGCTTCTGCAGCTGAGCCTTGCTCAGGCCGGCAGCTTGGATATCACGCACATGGTCGTAGAACGTACGTCGAGCCATGGACGCCTGGGTTTCCTCCCAGCCGTAGTCCTTCAGGCTGCGGTAGGTGCGAAACAGGTTCCGCGCGTAGGAGTCGTTCGGCTTGCCCTTTCGGTCGTATTTCGGATGCGCAGCCACCAGCGCATCAAGCACTTTCTCGTCGTCAATCACTCTCATCTCTGCACCCTCGAAAGCTGCGAACAGGTCCGCAGTCACCGCTTGCCAGCACTCCTGAATCAGGCAACGGCCATCTGCCTCCAGCCCCTGCTGGTAGGCGATCAGATCAACCAGGCGCGAAGGGATGCCGCGCCGCTCAAACCACCGATGCATCACCGTGGCTTCCATCCTAAGCAGGTTTTTTGCCCACTCCTGGAGGTCCGGATTGCTCAGCACCTTCACGGTCCGAGCCGCCGAAAGATCACTCCGCCCTGCCCGCTTCGCGTCCTCCAACTGGCGGAGGAATTCCGGGTACTTCAGGTACGCCTTCAACCGCTTAAGCCGCGAGTCTTTGGCGCCCCAGTAGGCCGTGGTTTCGTAGTTGTCGCCCCGGCTCTTGGTGTGTCCGTTGGTGACGTTCATCAGCGCCTTGATCACCTGAAGCGCCGTGCGCTCATCAGGCAACCGCGAGGAGTAAGTGCAGTCGATCGTGTAGACCTGAGCGGCCGACACATCGAGCTTCGAAAACAGGTCGGGATACGTGCCAGCGATCCACTTCAGCATCACCTGGGCACCAAGGTTGATCGATGTAGGGCCGTACACGTTGTGGCCCTGGAGCAGCTTCGCCGGGCTGGCTTTCACCTCGATCCCTGGCATGAGCCGCTTCCCAAGCGACTGGTGGAACACCTTGAACGCAAGCGGCGTGAATCCGGTGCTCAACGACTCCCAGGTGTGTCGCAGGTAGTCGGCCTGTAATTGGCCGTCCTCTCCCCTGCTAATCTGGCCCTGAAGCGGAACACCTAGGGCCTCCAGATCGACCATGTGCACCGGATCAGCAGCACCATCGACACCGAGCAACTGGATATGCTCGATGGCGAACGGGATGAAGAGGTGCAGCTTGTCGAGCATTGGCAAAATCCCTGTCAATATCGGCATGCCGATACAATCTGGACGGGATCATAAGACTTGAAACTACCGGCGATCAACAACTTTTGTTCCGGTATACCGGAACTGTATGGAACCACAGTACCTAGGATGCGGTCATGAGCGAAAACAGCCAGGAACGCGCCATGACCATTGCCACTAACCTGAAGCGATTCAGGGAAGCGAAGAAGCTCACCCAGCGCGAGGTGTGGGAAGCGGCAGGCATCAGCAAGTCGAGCTACACCGCATACGAGGCCGGTCGTTCCGATCCCACCGGCGACATCATCGTGAAGCTCGCAAAAGCCCTGGGCGTAACCACAGACGAGTTGCTGCTTAACGACCAGGAAAGAACGGTATCCGAAGACCTAGCCCCCATCCTGCGCCGCTTCGACGCTCTGCCGGCAGATATCAGGAACCAAGCACGAATTGCCCTGAAAGGCGTGCTGTTCGGATACGAGCAGGAAGCACTGCGATAGCCCACCCGAGTGCGACCGTCGCACAAAGTCCACCATTAGAGATGGTGGACCCGGCTGCCGCCGGGAGTGCGCTATCGGACACTCCGCGCAGCCCCAAAAAGCCATGGAGCGGCAGTGACCCTCGAATACATCCTGACAATCCTGCTCCAGAGCAACCCGACGCCTACCACTGTAATTACGGTGCACACCCCCTACCCCACGAAAGAGGCGTGCACCACCGCAGGAAAAGCCATGGCGGCCGCAGAAAAAGCGACTAGGAAGACGGACAAGAACTACCTGGTCTACTGCCGTGGAGTCATACCCAAGGCAGCGCCGGAGGCATCTAAAACCAGGGTGAACCCTGCGGCCTCCGGCCTACCCCGCCCGCTGCAAGCCGGCCTTACCCTCCAGGAACATTCGTTCCTTCCGCCAGGGCTCCGCCCTGCGCCTTCCGGCTACCCGTTGGCCCGCAGGGCCAATGCTTCGCGCTCTCCACCGGCTGGGCTAGACGGCTGAACATTCCTCGGAAGTCTGCGAGCACAACGTGCGCACACGCACAGAGGCCCCTGGAAGGCCGCTGTACGCGCAATTGGGGTGATCATGGCGCGGGGTGGGCTTGTGCCGAGACGAGTCCGGCGCCTCGCGAGCCAGCCGCCGAGCGAGGCGAACCAAGTTATCGTTACGTAACGGATATTGCCGACGAACGGTCGATTTATCGTTACGTTACGCTAGCCTATTTATCGTTACGTTACTATAATTAGACCATGAGCAACGGCAACGGAGCCAACCGCCATGATCGACCACCTGGACAAGCAAACCCAACCGATGGACCTGGAACCCAAGCGCGGCCGTGGTCGCCCGGCGACAGGCCAGGCGTTGAGCAATGCTGAGCGTCAACGCCTCTACCGCGAACGCCAAAAAGCGCAACGTAACGAAAATGACGATGCAAAGCGCGTACGCGCGCTGGAAAAGGAGCTGGCAGAGATCAAGGCCATGTACCAGCTCCGCAGCGACCAGCTGGACGACCGCATAGCCGAAGTCCAAAGGCTGAAAGCCGAGCTGACGTCACGTAACGAAAAGGCCAATCCGCTGAACGCGGCAGCAGAGCTAATCAATACCACGCGCAGAGCTGGGACACGCGGTCGAGGAAATGGAAAACGATCGGCGAAACAAACCCGGATAACGAACCGTTCGACAACTGGCGGGACGCCGAAAAGTTCGTAAAAGACCTGCTGAAAGCTGGATCAGCACTGCGTTACAGGATCGTACCGGCAAACCTGCCAGTCACCGAATATAAGTAACGTAACGCTAAAGATCCAGAATCGCACGGCAGGCCGCCTGGAGCGCTTCCAGGCGGTCATCCAGCAAAGCCCCTTCATCATCGAGCTGGGCAACCCGGCGCCTCAGTTGTCGAATCTCACCCGCAAGCCGCGGGTAGTCCTCAAGCATGCAGCAAACCGCGTCCAGGGCATCGCGCCCCGGGAACCAGAGTTTTGCGTCACGTAACAGATATTCGGGGATGTCTAGGGCGGGCATCGCATAATGGACATTACGCTAAATCGGCCCCGGAGCTTATCAGCATTGTCCGGAGCCGACTTAACGTAACGTCACGATATTATGCGAAGCCTAAGCACCGAGCGATGAAGCCCAGTGCCTCGGAAACAGCCAAGATGTTCAGGACCAGCAACGGCGCCGCCAGGCACGCCGTAACGAACACGTCTGCAGGCTCAATCATCCTGGCCTCTCCAGGGACGCGAAGCATACTCGCTGTCCGGCACAACGGTTACGACTGTCGCTGTAGCGTGCGGCGTCGAGGGCCGCTGAACGGATGCAGGAACCGGCCTGGCATCGGCTGATCGCAGGTCGCTCCGCTCGCTGCTCACAGCCGATTGCCGGGCCTGCACAGAGGCCTCCGGATCCACGACCTTCGTCACCGCGCCGCGACCGGTCCAGGGCGTCACTCGATCGCCGTCCACGTCGCAAAGCACGTACAGGTCACGCTCAATCCAGCGGCATTCAGCCATCGGCACGATGCGCCTGGACGAGCCATCCGTCAGCACCACGCTCGACGTGCGGCTAACCGAGCCAGCACCGGTCACAGAAGCCCCGCAGGCTGGACGGATCGCCCTCGACCGGCACCGAACAGCCGAGCCAGCCGGCGACGCGCCAGGTCGCGCTCATAGGCACCGCGCCGCTGACCGAAACGCCCGTCACAGCCTGCACAACACGGTCGGCAGACGCCCTCACCTGCTGTGCCGGCGCTGCAGCAACTGGCGGCGGGTTCACCAGCTCACTCTGCACGTGCAGACCACGCGCCTCCGGATCGAAGAACCGATGCACGCCCCAGGCGCCGGGCAGGACCAGCACCGGGATGGCCACCACCAGGCCCCACAGGGCCGGCGAACGCCAGATGTTGCCCCGGTTATCGGCCTTGGATTCGTCGCCCACGTCGCCCGTTTCGCTTTGCGTGGCGGACTTGTAGTAGCGGTAAACCTCGGGCTTATACGTGCCGAACGACTGCCGCTGCATCTGACTCTTAGGTGGGCGATCACCCGTCGCCGCACCACTGTAGATATCAACGCGGTACGCCTTCTTAGTCTTCTTTACCACCCGGTAAGTTTGCTCAATCAGCGCCCTGGCAAACGACGCAATCTGACTCAGGTCCTGGGTGACCAACACAATACGCATCGACTTATTGTTCTTATCGACACGGTGCCGATGTTCAGCCAGCAGTGCCTTATCTTGCTCGCGCACAGCAGTTGCCTTTAACCCGGACGGCCAACGCCGCCAAAGTTCATCGAGCACAAGAACGGAACCCGGCGGCGCCAAGTCGGCCAGGTCGTCACGCTTATCCCAGTCAGCCGGCAATTGATCGATAGAGCCCTGCGGGAAGTCTTCCAGCAGCATATCCACCTGCAGCGGGATATTCGTCACCACATGCCGCCCCTGTTTGAGCGACGGAATAATCACATGCTGGACAACACCATAACTTTTTCCGTGTCCAGGCTTGCCCACATACGCATCAATAGGCATGGCGTCACCCTATGAACGGAATACGACGCAGAATAAACCGAGCCAACAATGCGGCCAGGCACACCTTAATGCCGAAACTAAGCTCAAACGTCGAGGCAAACCACATTACAGAGGAAGGAATGCCCGCGAACGCACCGCCGGCCTGCGACATGAAGTCGGGCACCGGAATAGCATTCAGGAACTTGCCGATACCTTCCATGGCGACCGAGTAAATCTTTTTCGGTATCCATTCTGCCCAGTCAACAAACCACTTCAGAATGTCGTTAAGCCAACTTTTCAGCCAATCCAACATGTCAGTCACCTCACGCCAGGAGGAAAATCATAACCGCCACGAAACACCAGAAGGCCCTCATAGTCGGTTGCAGAACATCGTCAATCGTGGACTTCAGGTCACGAATAATGCCGTAGTCCAATGAAGTGCCACCCAAAGCCTGCAGTGCGGGCGTAGTTAATGTCGGTGCCGTTCCAGTATCAGGCGCCGATATATTGCCGACCGCCGTTGCAATCGGACTTGACTTAACCGTGTCGTAGAACTTCTGAGTCGTGGTCTGGTAATCGTCCACGTCATCGAGTTTCGGCGTGTCCGGACTAGAGCCGTCACTGCACTCCTCGGCCGTCACACAGTCGCCGCCACCATCGCCCTCCCCTGTGCCACCAGAGCCCGTCCCGGAACCGTTGGAGGCCGAGCCAGTGCCGCAGGCAGCACCGCTACAGGTCGATTGCGTAGAGGTCACCACGCCCGTGCCATCCTTCGTCGTCGTGGTCTTGGTGGTCGTCGTCGAGCTGCTGCACACGTTCATGTCGGTGCACACGGTCTTAGTCGAAACATCCGTCTTCACGGACGTGGTAGAGCCATCAGCATTCGTCGTCGTGCTGATATTCGTGGCGATATCGATGCCCTTTGACGTAGGCGACTTCCAATCACAACTAAACACGCCATTGGCTGTACCGCAGTTCTGCGAGCCCGACGTTTTAGTCTCTTGTTTCGACGTGCAGGATTGGGAACCGTCAGCGCCCGACGAATAGTTGCACGGCTGATTATTAGTATCAGTCTTAGGGGTTAAATCCGGCGCAGCGCAACCGCCATTAGTATGGCAATCCTCATCCTTGGGATTGCCAGTGCCGCCACCCAAGTTTCCGGTATAAGTCCCCGTGACCAGGCAATGCGAACCCTTTCCGTCCGAATTTACAGCACATTGAGAGGTGGCAACCAAAACCTCACAGCCAGATTCATTCGCAGCAACAGAGGTTCCGTTAACCGGCCCCGGATCAGCTGTATCAAAGTCAACCGAAATCTGAGACTGCCCAGTTGAGCCGCCATTAACCTTTGAAAAATATTTGCAATAAACCGCTTTGTCGTAAGTCGTCCAAAGATCAGTGCAAACACCTGAAAGCCAAATCTCAGGATTGTCAGAATCAGCATTCTTGTTATTGCAAAACGTATAATCCTCGCCGGCAGGTGTCTCGCAAGCCCCTGTAGTCGAGTTATAAACAGCCGGCGCAGTACAGCCATCACCCGTACGCTGAACGGCAACACCAGTATGAACCGAACCATCGGACTGGCGAATGGCATAACAGTGATAAAGCGTATCACTATATTTAACAAGATGATCAAAGACAAAATCATTACCATAAGGAATCTGCGAGCAAACACTAGCTGGAGATGGGCCAGAATAAACAACCCCATTCCAGGCCGAGGGCGTAAACCACGAATAATCAGCAGCCCAGGATTGAGAGACGAACAACAGAAAAAGCAGGAATAAGGCACGCATATCAAAGACTCCAGAAGAAACATAGGGCCGACATGCCGCCGAAAAAGAACGATACGAAGTAATAAAGATCAGCCATGCTTTCGCACTCCCCAAAGAAAAGGGCGGCCGAAGCCGCCCCCTGTACAAGCGGCCCGGTCAGGCGCTTTTGATCATGCCGAGCAGCATCTTGGCGCCACGGACAGCGACGTAGACCGCAGCAGCCAGGGCAGCCACAGCCAGGATGCCGGTCACAACAGTGGACCAGTCCACGCCGGACGTGATGGCCGAGAAATCCGGGCCGGCAGCAGCAGCCAGGCCGGAACCAGCAGCAGCCATGAGCGAGCCCAGGGCGACGACACCATTTTTGTTCAGTTTCATAGACTTAACTCCGAATCATCTTGAGGATTGCTCGGGCTCCGAACACGACGGCTAGCGGTACACCGACGAAGACGAAGCCGACCCCGAACGCCTGCGCGAGTGCCGCAGGGTCGAGCGTGGTGGGGTCGAAATCTTGGTGCGACTCAACAAGCACCCAAGGGGTGGAGCAACTGGGCGCGCCGGTACTGAGCACCTGAATTTCGCCATCGCAGGCGACCGTATACGTAGTCACGAACGAGCCCAGCGGCCGAGGCCGTGAACAACCACGCCCGCAGCGACGTACAAGGCGAGAAACTCAGCGATCAGCATCTAGGCGCCCTCCCCAATCAGCTGGCCTGGCGAACAGGCTTCACCAGCGGCACCAGACGCAGGCGCATCTGCAGGTCTTCGAAGCGCCCCACGTAGAAGCTATCCGGGCCGACGGTATAGAGGCCGGGCGCATACGGAGCCGCGTTGTCATCGAGCGTGACCTTGATGTGCTGCGGGTACTTCTGCCCCGGCAGGGTGACGTACGCTTTCTGCTCGCGGATCTGGTAGGGCTTGCCGGTCTTCGCCGAATTGCCCGACTTGACCACCACCTCGGCGCTCTCTATCTCAACCTGAATATCCATCGTCTTTCCTCTCTCAACGTGTGCCCGAATGGGCGTTAGAAGCCGAAGGCATCACCCACCCAGGGTGTGCCGTCAGACCAAATTTCGGTGCGGGCGAAGCGCTTGAACTCAGCAACAATTTCCCAATAACGCCGACGCTCGCGGTCCTCGCGGGACTCATACGGCGCGGGCTGAACGGAGGGCATTTCGAGCAATGCAGGATTAGCCACGATGGAGCTACGCAGCGAAGCCTGGAGGGCCGCACGGGCGCGCTCAGAGGCCGAAAGCTGAACACCCTGGAAGCTAACGGTCCGCATGGCACACCTGCTCAGCAGTAGCCCGGAAAGACGCCTCAATCTGCGGCCCCATCTGCCGAAGCTGCCAGGCGCAGACCGAAAGACCGAACATCGAGCCCAGCACGAAAGGCAGCGACCAATGCCAAAGGAGCGCGACGAAGTAGCGAGGGCGAAGGCGCATCACTCAACCTCCCAGACTTCAACGTCGTCATCGGAGTCAACGCCAAGGGCATGCATCGCCATCTGAAACGCCTCTTCAAGACTGGCGGCGGAGACGGTCAGGCAGTAAATGCCCTGATAAACAACGTCCCACTTGGGCAAGCGGTCCATCTCGTCAAGATCGAAGAGAGACATGTCAGGCCACCAAGCGCAGTTGAGTGCGCGGCGCCTGGGCGTGCCGGTAGAAGCTCGGCAGCACCAGGTTGTCATTAGTGACGATTTCGGTGGCACGACGGACCAGCACAGCGGTATGCCGGGTGACGTCGTAGGGCATGCGGATGTTGATGCCGATCTTGTTTAGGCGCGCCGCGTACTCATTAACCTGCCGTTTGCTGAAATCGAACTGAATGCCCGGGCAGTGCATCCACTGCATGGCAATGTTGGCGGTCGCGTTGGCGGCCTGGGTGGAGGCAACAATGCCCTTCTCTTTCAGCGTCTGCGCAATCGTGCTGTAGTCCATACCCATCACCTCAAGCTTCTGATCTACCGCCAAAAATTCCGCGTGGATGTCGCGGAAACGGGACTCATCGAAGAGCCCCCACCACTCCAGGCGCTCCCGCTGCAGGTACTCCGCTTTCAATTCCTGCTCCATGCGCACCACGCCATGCTCATCGCAGTAATTGGCCAGCGACTGCAGGTAGCGAAATTCGGGCGAGTCCTCGCCGAAATTCCGTTGCACTTTGGGAACAGGAACTTACGAATGGCGTGCGCCTTCTGGTACGCCTTCTCGTAGTGGTCGCGAGCCTTCCAATCGACGGTTCGCCCGTCCTCATAGAGGTGCCCCACCTTGCGCTTCCACAGCTGGGTAGAAAGCGCCCGGATGTAGGCCAGGTCATTGCCCTTCCCTACTGTCCGGTTCGTGGTCAGGTCGATACGGCGGATGCGGGCGCCATTGCCGACCATGCTGGACTTCGTACCGTCCTCACCTTGGCGCAGGCCCCACTCGGTGCACTTGGTGAAGCGCGGTAGCCGGCGGAAGCCATACTCATCGGTGTACGACGTGACGATCTCGTTGAAGACCGCCATGCACTCGTCCAGGGTGCGGAACCCATCGAGGTTATCCAGCCGGTTGACCGCGCTCGGATTGCCCTTCACCACCAGCTTGTTGCCGTCGGCACGGATGGAGATCGACGTGGAGTAGCTGCCCTCATGCTTCCAACCCGGTTCCGTCACCTTGAGGCGCTCGCCGGTACGCTTGTCGTAGTAGCAAATGCGGGTGTCCGACACCTGCGGCAGTTCGAACGGAAAGACCTGCTCGACCGCAAGGTAGTCGTAGAACATCCGAGATTGCGGGTTAGACGAAGGAGACATCGCCAGCCTTTTGTTGACATATTTACAAATCGACCTGGCGGCAAATGTAAATTTGTCGACAAGTCAATGTCAATGCTTGTCGACAAAACGACATTAACCTTCGAGAGATGCGGCGCCGACGCGGGGCATGAATAGGTGAAAAAGCAGATGCAATTGAGAATCACCCAGGAAGAACAGGAGCTTCTGAGAAAGAAGTCCATAGAGATAAATCAGGCTCTGATGAAACATGGCAAGCCGCCATTGAGCGACTCAAAGCTGCTGCATGAAATACTTTTAAAGTCAATGAGTTACGCAAAGCTAAGCCCGTCGGGCGAAGTCGTCATAGACCCCGAATAGGCACAGGAGAGGCAAGGAAAATGCGGCAACTAACGCTCGCAATAGCTCTGCTCATCAGCGCAGGAACAGTGGCGGCAGAAGGGAAACCCATAGCAACGCAAGCAGCAGAAGCCATGCAGCCGGCCGCAAAGGCATATCAGCGAAAAGCATCACAAACAGCCCTGGAATTCATGGCGGGAACAGGGAGCGGAGTGATGGCGGACGGAGCACGAAGGGCGCTACAGCAACAGAACAGCGCACCAAAAGGCCTAGGGAACACAAGCATTGTCCGCAGCACCAAAGACTGCATGAAGCCCGGAAATGTCATAGACAAAGACGTTCAGGAATGCACGCAGGGGTTGCGAGAGAAAGACTGGTAATACCTGCCCAATAGCAGAAGTCCACTATGAATTGGGGGTGTTACAGCACCCCCACCCCTCCGGCGCGTTTTCCGTAACGCGTTACGCAAATCGAAACCCGCAAGACCGTAGGGCGCTGCCCCAACAGGCGTCCGCTCTCCCGCACTCGCAGAGGCTGTTTTCGAAGGTGCAACGTCAAGTGTTCGCTTCGCCCGGCACTCCGTTCGCCGCGCGATGGAGCTGCACGACGAGCCGGGGTGGCGGCACCTGACGAGGATGGCCAGGCGCGAGTTATCGTAACGGAAAAGAGTAACGATAAATACCGACGAACGGTTGATTTATCGTTACGTTACGCTAGCCTATTTATCGTTACGTTACTATAATTAGACCATGAGCAACGGCAACGGAGCCAACCGCCATGATCGACCACCTGGACAAGCAAACCCAACCGATGGACCTGGAACCCAAGCGCAGCCGTGGTCGCCCGGCGACAGGCCAGGCGTTGAGCAATGCCGAGCGTCAACGCCTCTACCGCGAACGCCAAAAAGCGCAACGTAACGAAAATGACGATGCAAAGCGCGTACGCGCGCTGGAAAAGGAGCTGGCAGAGATCAAGGCCATGTACCAGCTCCGCAGCGACCAGCTGGACGACCGCATAGCCGAAGTCCAAAGGCTGAAAGCCGAGCTGACGTCACGTAACGAAAAGGCCAATCCGCTGAACGCGGCAGCAGAGCTAATCCAATACCACGCGCAGAGCTGGGACACGCGGTCGAGGAAATGGAAAACGATCGGCGAAACAAACCCGGATAACGAACCGTTCGACAACTGGCGGGACGCCGAAAAGTTCGTAAAAGACCTGCTGAAAGCTGGATCAGCACTGCGTTACAGGATCGTACCGGCAAACCTGCCAGTCACCGAATATAAGTAACGTAACGGAAAATAAGCCATGGAAACTCAGATCACGATAGGCCTAGTCGCCCTAATCCTCGCCGTCATCATCCTGGCCGGCTCAGTCATGGCCATCGTCGGATATGGCTTCATACGCCACTGGCTGCGCACTGGCGAGACCTGGGAAGCCACCCAGGAGCGCAAGGAACGCGAAGCCAAGGCCAAGCAGCCCTAAAGGTCCAAGATCGCACGGCAGGCCGCCTGGAGCGCTTCCAGGCGGTCATCCAGCAAAGCCCCTTCATCATCGAGCTGGGCAACCCGGCGCCTCAGTTGTCGAATCTCACCCGCAAGCCGCGGGTAGTCCTCGAGCATGCAGCAAACCGCGTCCAGGGCATCGCGCCCCGGGAACCAGAGTTTTGCGTCACGTAACAGATATTCGGGGATGTCTAGGGCGGGCATCGCATAATGGACATTACGCTAAATCGGCCCCGGAGCTTATCAGCATTGTCCGGAGCCGACTTAACGTAACGTCACGATATTATGCGAAGCCTAAGCACCGAGCGATGAAGCCCAGTGCCTCGGAAACAGCCAAGATGTTCAGGACCAGCAACGGCGCCGCCAGGCACGCCGTAACGAACACGTCTGCAGGCTCAATCATCCTGGCCTCTCCAGGGACGCGAAGCATACTCGCTGTCCGGCACAACGGTTACGACTGTCGCTGTAGCGTGCGGCGTCGAGGGCCGCTGAACGGATGCAGGAACCGGCCTGGCATCGGCTGATCGCAGGTCGCTCCGCTCGCTGCTCACAGCCGATTGCCGGGCCTGCACAGAGGCCTCCGGATCCACGACCTTCGTCACCGCGCCGCGACCGGTCCAGGGCGTCACTCGATCGCCGTCCACGTCGCAAAGCACGTACAGGTCACGCTCAATCCAGCGGCATTCAGCCATCGGCACGATGCGCCTGGACGAGCCATCCGTCAGCACCACGCTCGACGTGCGGCTAACCGAGCCAGCACCGGTCACAGAAGCCCCGCAGGGCTTCACCCTGGACGGATCGCCCTCGACCGGCACCGAACAGCCGAGCCAGCCGGCGACGCGCCAGGTCGCGCTCATAGGCACCGCGCCGCTGACCGAAACGCCCGTCACAGCCTGCACAACACGGTCGGCAGACGCCCTCACCTGCTGTGCCGGCGCTGCAGCAACTGGCGGCGGGTTCACCAGCTCACTCTGCACGTGCAGACCACGCGCCTCCGGATCGAAGAACCGATGCACGCCCCAGGCGCCGGGCAGGACCAGCACCGGGATGGCCACCACCAGGCCCCACAGGGCCGGCGAACGCCAGATGTTGCCCCGGTTATCGGCCTTGGATTCGTCGCCCACGTCGCCCGTTTCGCTTTGCGTGGCGGACTTGTAGTAGCGGTAAACCTCGGGCTTATACGTGCCGAACGACTGCCGCTGCATCTGACTCTTAGGTGGGCGATCACCCGTCGCCGCACCACTGTAGATATCAACGCGGTACGCCTTCTTAGTCTTCTTTACCACCCGGTAAGTTTGCTCAATCAGCGCCCTGGCAAACGACGCAATCTGACTCAGGTCCTGGGTGACCAACACAATACGCATCGACTTATTGTTCTTATCGACACGGTGCCGATGTTCAGCCAGCAGTGCCTTATCTTGCTCGCGCACAGCAGTTGCCTTTAACCCGGACGGCCAACGCCGCCAAAGTTCATCGAGCACAAGAACGGAACCCGGCGGCGCCAAGTCGGCCAGGTCGTCACGCTTATCCCAGTCAGCCGGCAATTGATCGATAGAGCCCTGCGGGAAGTCTTCCAGCAGCATATCCACCTGCAGCGGGATATTCGTCACCACATGCCGCCCCTGTTTGAGCGACGGAATAATCACATGCTGGACAACACCATAACTTTTTCCGTGTCCAGGCTTGCCCACATACGCATCAATAGGCATGGCGTCACCCTATGAACGGAATACGACGCAGAATAAACCGAGCCAACAATGCGGCCAGGCACACCTTAATGCCGAAACTAAGCTCAAACGTCGAGGCAAACCACATTACAGAGGAAGGAATGCCCGCGAACGCACCGCCGGCCTGCGACATGAAGTCGGGCACCGGAATAGCATTCAGGAACTTGCCGATACCTTCCATGGCGACCGAGTAAATCTTTTTCGGTATCCATTCTGCCCAGTCAACAAACCACTTCAGAATGTCGTTAAGCCAACTTTTCAGCCAATCCAACATGTCAGTCACCTCACGCCAGGAGGAAAATCATAACCGCCACGAAACACCAGAAGGCCCTCATAGTCGGTTGCAGAACATCGTCAATCGTGGACTTCAGGTCACGAATAATGCCGTAGTCCAATGAAGTGCCACCCAAAGCCTGCAGTGCGGGCGTAGTTAATGTCGGTGCCGTTCCAGTATCAGGCGCCGATATATTGCCGACCGCCGTTGCAATCGGACTTGACTTAACCGTGTCGTAGAACTTCTGAGTCGTGGTCTGGTAATCGTCCACGTCATCGAGTTTCGGCGTGTCCGGACTAGAGCCGTCACTGCACTCCTCGGCCGTCACACAGTCGCCGCCACCATCGCCCTCCCCTGTGCCACCAGAGCCCGTCCGGAACCGTTGGAGGCCGAGCCAGTGCCGCAGGCAGCACCGCTACAGGTCGATTGCGTAGAGGTCACCACGCCCGTGCCATCCTTCGTCGTCGTGGTCTTGGTGGTCGTCGTCGAGCTGCTGCACACGTTCATGTCGGTGCACACGGTCTTAGTCGAAACATCCGTCTTCACGGACGTGGTAGAGCCATCAGCATTCGTCGTCGTGCTGATATTCGTGGCGATATCGATGCCCTTTGACGTAGGCGACTTCCAATCACAACTAAACACGCCATTGGCTGTACCGCAGTTCTGCGAGCCCGACGTTTTAGTCTCTTGTTTCGACGTGCAGGATTGGGAACCGTCAGCGCCCGACGAATAGTTGCACGGCTGATTATTAGTATCAGTCTTAGGGGTTAAATCCGGCGCAGCGCAACCGCCATTAGTATGGCAATCCTCATCCTTGGGATTGCCAGTGCCGCCACCCAAGTTTCCGGTATAAGTCCCCGTGACCAGGCAATGCGAACCCTTTCCGTCCGAATTTACAGCACATTGAGAGGTGGCAACCAAAACCTCACAGCCAGATTCATTCGCAGCAACAGAGGTTCCGTTAACCGGCCCCGGATCAGCTGTATCAAAGTCAACCGAAATCTGAGACTGCCCAGTTGAGCCGCCATTAACCTTTGAAAAATATTTGCAATAAACCGCTTTGTCGTAAGTCGTCCAAAGATCAGTGCAAACACCTGAAAGCCAAATCTCAGGATTGTCAGAATCAGCATTCTTGTTATTGCAAAACGTATAATCCTCGCCGGCAGGTGTCTCGCAAGCCCCTGTAGTCGAGTTATAAACAGCCGGCGCAGTACAGCCATCACCCGTACGCTGAACGGCAACACCAGTATGAACCGAACCATCGGACTGGCGAATGGCATAACAGTGATAAAGCGTATCACTATATTTAACAAGATGATCAAAGACAAAATCATTACCATAAGGAATCTGCGAGCAAACACTAGCTGGAGATGGGCCAGAATAAACAACCCCATTCCAGGCCGAGGGCGTAAACCACGAATAATCAGCAGCCCAGGATTGAGAGACGAACAACAGAAAAAGCAGGAATAAGGCACGCATATCAAAGACTCCAGAAGAAACATAGGGCCGACATGCCGCCGAAAAAGAACGATACGAAGTAATAAAGATCAGCCATGCTTTCGCACTCCCCAAAGAAAAGGGCGGCCGAAGCCGCCCCCTGTACAAGCGGCCCGGTCAGGCGCTTTTGATCATGCCGAGCAGCATCTTGGCGCCACGGACAGCGACGTAGACCGCAGCAGCCAGGGCAGCCACAGCCAGGATGCCGGTCACAACAGTGGACCAGTCCACGCCGGACGTGATGGCCGAGAAATCCGGGCCGGCAGCAGCAGCCAGGCCGGAACCAGCAGCAGCCATGAGCGAGCCCAGGGCGACGACACCATTTTTGTTCAGTTTCATAGACTTAACTCCGAATCATCTTGAGGATTGCTCGGGCTCCGAACACGACGGCTAGCGGTACACCGACGAAGACGAAGCCGACCCCGAACGCCTGCGCGAGTGCCGCAGGGTCGAGCGTGGTGGGGTCGAAATCTTGGTGCGACTCAACAAGCACCCAAGGGGTGGAGCAACTGGGCGCGCCGGTACTGAGCACCTGAATTTCGCCATCGCAGGCGACCGTATACGTAGTCACGAACGAGCCCAGCGGCCGAGGCCGTGAACAACCACGCCCGCAGCGACGTACAAGGCGAGAAACTCAGCGATCAGCATCTAGGCGCCCTCCCCAATCAGCTGGCCTGGCGAACAGGCTTCACCAGCGGCACCAGACGCAGGCGCATCTGCAGGTCTTCGAAGCGCCCCACGTAGAAGCTATCCGGGCCGACGGTATAGAGGCCGGGCGCATACGGAGCCGCGTTGTCATCGAGCGTGACCTTGATGTGCTGCGGGTACTTCTGCCCCGGCAGGGTGACGTACGCTTTCTGCTCGCGGATCTGGTAGGGCTTGCCGGTCTTCGCCGAATTGCCCGACTTGACCACCACCTCGGCGCTCTCTATCTCAACCTGAATATCCATCGTCTTTCCTCTCTCAACGTGTGCCCGAATGGGCGTTAGAAGCCGAAGGCATCACCCACCCAGGGTGTGCCGTCAGACCAAATTTCGGTGCGGGCGAAGCGCTTGAACTCAGCAACAATTTCCCAATAACGCCGACGCTCGCGGTCCTCGCGGGACTCATACGGCGCGGGCTGAACGGAGGGCATTTCGAGCAATGCAGGATTAGCCACGATGGAGCTACGCAGCGAAGCCTGGAGGGCCGCACGGGCGCGCTCAGAGGCCGAAAGCTGAACACCCTGGAAGCTAACGGTCCGCATGGCACACCTGCTCAGCAGTAGCCCGGAAAGACGCCTCAATCTGCGGCCCCATCTGCCGAAGCTGCCAGGCGCAGACCGAAAGACCGAACATCGAGCCCAGCACGAAAGGCAGCGACCAATGCCAAAGGAGCGCGACGAAGTAGCGAGGGCGAAGGCGCATCACTCAACCTCCCAGACTTCAACGTCGTCATCGGAGTCAACGCCAAGGGCATGCATCGCCATCTGAAACGCCTCTTCAAGACTGGCGGCGGAGACGGTCAGGCAGTAAATGCCCTGATAAACAACGTCCCACTTGGGCAAGCGGTCCATCTCGTCAAGATCGAAGAGAGACATGTCAGGCCACCAAGCGCAGTTGAGTGCGCGGCGCCTGGGCGTGCCGGTAGAAGCTCGGCAGCACCAGGTTGTCATTAGTGACGATTTCGGTGGCACGACGGACCAGCACAGCGGTATGCCGGGTGACGTCGTAGGGCATGCGGATGTTGATGCCGATCTTGTTTAGGCGCGCCGCGTACTCATTAACCTGCCGTTTGCTGAAATCGAACTGAATGCCCGGGCAGTGCATCCACTGCATGGCAATGTTGGCGGTCGCGTTGGCGGCCTGGGTGGAGGCAACAATGCCCTTCTCTTTCAGCGTCTGCGCAATCGTGCTGTAGTCCATACCCATCACCTCAAGCTTCTGATCTACCGCCAAAAATTCCGCGTGGATGTCGCGGAAACGGGACTCATCGAAGAGCCCCCACCACTCCAGGCGCTCCCGCTGCAGGTACTCCGCTTTCAATTCCTGCTCCATGCGCACCACGCCATGCTCATCGCAGTAATTGGCCAGCGACTGCAGGTAGCGAAATTCGGGCGAGTCCTCGCCGAAATTCCGTTTGCACTTTGGGAACAGGAACTTACGAATGGCGTGCGCCTTCTGGTACGCCTTCTCGTAGTGGTCGCGAGCCTTCCAATCGACGGTTCGCCCGTCCTCATAGAGGTGCCCCACCTTGCGCTTCCACAGCTGGGTAGAAAGCGCCCGGATGTAGGCCAGGTCATTGCCCTTCCCTACTGTCCGGTTCGTGGTCAGGTCGATACGGCGGATGCGGGCGCCATTGCCGACCATGCTGGACTTCGTACCGTCCTCACCTTGGCGCAGGCCCCACTCGGTGCACTTGGTGAAGCGCGGTAGCCGGCGGAAGCCATACTCATCGGTGTACGACGTGACGATCTCGTTGAAGACCGCCATGCACTCGTCCAGGGTGCGGAACCCATCGAGGTTATCCAGCCGGTTGACCGCGCTCGGATTGCCCTTCACCACCAGCTTGTTGCCGTCGGCACGGATGGAGATCGACGTGGAGTAGCTGCCCTCATGCTTCCAACCCGGTTCCGTCACCTTGAGGCGCTCGCCGGTACGCTTGTCGTAGTAGCAAATGCGGGTGTCCGACACCTGCGGCAGTTCGAACGGAAAGACCTGCTCGACCGCAAGGTAGTCGTAGAACATCCGAGATTGCGGGTTAGACGAAGGAGACATCGCCAGCCTTTTGTTGACATATTTACAAATCGACCTGGCGGCAAATGTAAATTTGTCGACAAGTCAATGTCAATGCTTGTCGACAAAACGACATTAACCTTCGAGAGATGCGGCGCCGACGCGGGGCATGAATAGGTGAAAAAGCAGATGCAATTGAGAATCACCCAGGAAGAACAGGAGCTTCTGAGAAAGAAGTCCATAGAGATAAATCAGGCTCTGATGAAACATGGCAAGCCGCCATTGAGCGACTCAAAGCTGCTGCATGAAATACTTTTAAAGTCAATGAGTTACGCAAAGCTAAGCCCGTCGGGCGAAGTCGTCATAGACCCCGAATAGGCACAGGAGAGGCAAGGAAAATGCGGCAACTAACGCTCGCAATAGCTCTGCTCATCAGCGCAGGAACAGTGGCGGCAGAAGGGAAACCCATAGCAACGCAAGCAGCAGAAGCCATGCAGCCGGCCGCAAAGGCATATCAGCGAAAAGCATCACAAACAGCCCTGGAATTCATGGCGGGAACAGGGAGCGGAGTGATGGCGGACGGAGCACGAAGGGCGCTACAGCAACAGAACAGCGCACCAAAAGGCCTAGGGAACACAAGCATTGTCCGCAGCACCAAAGACTGCATGAAGCCCGGAAATGTCATAGACAAAGACGTTCAGGAATGCACGCAGGGGTTGCGAGAGAAAGACTGGTAATACCTGCCCAATAGCAGAAGTCCACTATGAATTGGGGGTGTTACAGCACCCCCACCCCTCCGGCGCGTTTTCCGTAACGCGTTACGCAAATCGAAACCCGCAAGACCGTAGGGCGCTGCCCTACAACCCGCTCTCGCCCGCGAGGCGTCAGGAGCGCGGGAGGGAAAGCTCTCCCGCACTCCCTCGCAGAGGCTGTTTTCGAAGGTGCAACGTCAAGTGTTCGCTTCGCCCGGCACTCCGTTCGCCGCGCGATGGAGCTGCACGACGAGCCGGGGTGGCGGCACCTGACGAGGATGGCCAGGCGCGAGTTATCGTAACGGAAAAGAGTAACGATAAATACCGACGAACGGTTGATTTATCGTTACGTTACGCTAGCCTATTTATCGTTACGTTACTATAATTAGACCATGAGCAACGGCAACGGAGCCAACCGCCATGATCGACCACCTGGACAAGCAAACCCAACCGATGGACCTGGAACCCAAGCGCGGCCGTGGTCGCCCGGCGACAGGCCAGGCGTTGAGCAATGCTGAGCGTCAACGCCTCTACCGCGAACGCCAAAAAGCGCAACGTAACGAAAATGACGATGCAAAGCGCGTACGCGCGCTGGAAAAGGAGCTGGCAGAGATCAAGGCCATGTACCAGCTCCGCAGCGACCAGCTGGACGACCGCATAGCCGAAGTCCAAAGGCTGAAAGCCGAGCTGACGTCACGTAACGAAAAGGCCAATCCGCTGAACGCGGCAGCAGAGCTAATCCAATACCACGCGCAGAGCTGGGACACGCGGTCGAGGAAATGGAAAACGATCGGCGAAACAAACCCGGATAACGAACCGTTCGACAACTGGCGGGACGCCGAAAAGTTCGTAAAAGACCTGCTGAAAGCTGGATCAGCACTGCGTTACAGGATCGTACCGGCAAACCTGCCAGTCACCGAATATAAGTAACGTAACGCTAAAGATCCAGAATCGCACGGCAGGCCGCCTGGAGCGCTTCCAGGCGGTCATCCAGCAAAGCCCCTTCATCATCGAGCTGGGCAACCCGGCGCCTCAGTTGTCGAATCTCACCCGCAAGCCGCGGGTAGTCCTCAAGCATGCAGCAAACCGCGTCCAGGGCATCGCGCCCCGGGAACCAGAGTTTTGCGTCACGTAACAGATATTCGGGGATGTCTGGGCGGGCATCGCATAATGGACATTACGCTAAATCGGCCCCGGAGCTTATCAGCATTGTCCGGAGCCGACTTAACGTAACGTCACGATATTATGCGAAGCCTAGGGTTCACCAGTGACGGATCTCCCGAGCCAAGCCGACCACAAACAGGATTACTCCAGGAACAACAACCAAAGCCGCCTGCCACCACGTAAGGTCAGTCATCGCCACGACTCGCCCACGCCTGCATCATGCCGAAGCCGGCCAAGCCGGCGAACACCGTGCCCACCACAACGACCAGAAGCACGGTCAACACCATCCACACATCCATCATCACCTCCACGGCCTCGACGGGTATTCGCTGTCAGGCACGATCGTAAGGCGCGTGCCGCCGAAACCGCCATCGGTCGCTGAAGCCAGCGGCGCGCCGCTGGACACGTCGCGCGGTGCTCCTACGTCGCTTCCGCTTGCGACGAGGCCAGCGGTTGGCGGCTGTGGCAACGAGGCCACCTGCTGGCTGCCATGATCCGGCAGCGTTGGATCGAAGAACCGATTCTCCACCGCGTTCATGCAGTACTCGAAAGTCGTCTGCACCTGGCTGCCTTGCTGGGTGTAACACCCGCACCCAGTCTTCTTCCCATGGTGCCAACCGACCTTCATGCGGCTACGCACGCTGTTGCGCTCCAGAAGCGTTTCATTGGTCGTCGAGACACAGTATGTGCGCGGGAAGCTGACGGGCTTGGTCAGCTCATCGTAGATCGGCGCCGACGACGGCACGGACGCAATCCGTGGCGTCCGGTCGGCCAGGTACTCCTGCAGCGTCTGCTTGCCCTTGCCCTTCACCGATTCCGGCGCCACGGCATCCACCACCGATCCCAGCACAGCAGCGCCCGAGGGCAGCGCCTGCTGCTCAGTAGGCGCATCGTGGGCGCCCACCTTCTCCTGATAACGCTGATAGAACCGATACCCGAAGACGGCCACCACACCCAGGCAGAGAAGCAGCGCATAGAGGGCCAGAGGCGCCTTGAATTTGAAGAAATGCGAAGCCCCCTGGGCCGTGGACTGGTAGACGTCGAAGAACTTCTTATCGAGCTTGATAGGCGTCGTCATGGCCGCCTTGAACGAGCTGGCCTTGTCGACATCGGACACCTTCCCACTCGTGCCGCAAAATCCGCGACGACTTGAAGATGCGCTTGAAATGGATGTGCCGGTTGGTCAACCGGCGAGCGTGCACGTCAATGAAGCTGGGGTGCTGGGTGATTAGCCACAGCTCGCGTCCCTCATGGCGCACGGTTTCCATCTTGGAGCAGTACTCGGGAACCGGCTTGCGAATGTCCCTGGGCGGGAAAAAGCCCTGGGCCTCATCCACCACGATCAGACTGTTCTCGGGCAGTTCGAACCACTTATGCGGGTCCTCGAACTCGTACCATTCCGCCTTAAGCAGCTCGGGCTTAAGGCCGCGAATATTGTGGAAGTACACAAGCCGGCCTTCTTTAACCGCCTGCGCATCTACTTCCTTGATCGTGTTAAGCGTCTTGCCATTGCCAGGAAGACCAGTAACCAAGTTCAGTGGCGAGCCCATACGTTAAGCCTCCAGGACGCCATACTTTTTCTTGCGGCCACTGAGCTTGTTAACGCCGTTCAAGATGAACCGGGTGGTCACTGCGGAAAGAACAATGTTCACCGCAACATCAACATTGGCCAGGCCAAGAATTTGCTGAACTTGGATGGGCATTCCGCCAAGGGCTGCAATCAAGTGATCCTTGGCGGCATTAATTGCCAGATTGATTCCGATATAGCTCATTACGCCAATGCCCAAGGCGCGAAGCACCATGTTCACCAGCGGAATAAGCACGAAGCTCAAAAACGAAAACGCATAGTAGAACCACATAATCAATCACCTCCAAAGGCGCGACCAACATACGTTGCAAAGAACAGGGATGCCCAGGCGACAAGGAACTTTCCAACCAGCTCGGCGTACTGACAGACCGGCTGCCAGTTAAACTGGAGAGGTCCTACATGCAGTGTTGTTGTTGAAACCGCCGGGCATGCCGAAGGCAAGAACCGAGTGCCTTCGCCAAACAGCGAGCCAATATCTACATCGCCGCCATCGAGCATCGTGTACTTCTCCTGGCCTATTTCCTCGCCAATCTTGTCGAAACCTTTTTGCGCATCCTGGGTTCCTTGTTCTCGCAATAGGCATTCTTCTGGCGCTCAGCAATCGCACAATTAACGGCATCACCAGTGCACTTAAACGCCTTGTCGCAAGCCGTGCCCTCGACACCAGGTTCCTTGTCGTCACCATCGTCACCGTCGTTACCACCTCCGCCGCCACCGCTGGAGCCGTCGCCGCTACCATCGCCGCCGGTACTGCCGCCATCCCCGCCACTGCCGCCGGTACTGCCGCCGCCAGAAGAGCCGCCATCACCACCAGGCGTCGGGTTGTCGGGGTTCTCGTTCCCACCACCATTCGTGGGGAAGCAAGCAGTGCCTGACCAGGAATAGCCATCCGGGCACTTGTCGTCAGGATCGATATCCGGCGGTGTCGTCTCGGCCGCAGAACAGCCGACAGTGCCATTGGCCACGTGCTCGCACTTGAACTGCTTTGCCAGTTCGTCCAGATAATCCTGAAGATCTTGGTCAGGGTTGCCGGAGTTATCCGACATGACGTTATTACCAACCGGCTTCATTTCAACTTCGCATTGTGTGTCCGTACAGTTCTTCGGCTCTCCGGGCTCATAAATGCAACCATCCTTAATATCTCCATCGAGACCAAAAACAGCAGAACCATCAGCAAATGAATACTGAATGGTTTTCGTATATGAACTTTAGCCAGGCACTCTCCATCAGTTGGAGGATCACAAACACCAGTAAGGCCATTAAATACAGTACCGGAAGGGCATGAATCACCAGATCTAGTCGCAGACATGCCGGAGTGAATTGCGCCATCAGACACCCGCAGAGCGACACATCGGAACTGTGTGTCAGAAATCCTATCCAAGTGATCAAAGACAAACTGATTATCATAAGGAATCTGAGCGCAAGCAGAAAAGGGACTAGGGCCGGAGTAAGTATTCCCATACCAGCTGGTAGTAGTCCAAATGTACTCAGACGAGTAAGCGGACAATGGGGCATTAAAAATAAAAGCAAAATCAATATAGCCCGCATAACTAGCCTCTCAAAATAAAAAGCCCCGTCAGGGCCTTTAATTCAACCTGACGCTATAACCGACCGAACAAGATCAGCAACGCCGCTAACACGTTTACCGCGAGCCAGTACATTTCGTAGGTCATGAAGTAAGAGGGGGCCTAAGCCCCCTCCTCCCCTGTTACATCGCGCGGCGCAGCCAGCGCAAAGCCGCGATGGCGAACAGCACGCCCAGGACCAGGTAGCCCAGCTCGTTGCTGTCCGCCTTGGCCGACGCAGCGTCGGTGGCCATCGAGGCCGGCAGCTCGGCGTAAGCCTGCATGGCCAGACCGCCCACACCAGCGGCGATGGCGCCGCCGGAGACCAGAGCCTTGCGGCCGTACTTCTTCACAGCGTTCATGTATTTCATGTTGGCGACCCTCCAGGTCAGTTGGTACTCAGATGCTTCTTCAGGGCGAGGACGCAGAACACCGCGAAGAACACACCAATGGTGTAATCCTGCAGCTCCTTGCGCTCCTCAGGCGACAGGGAGCCCAGGCTCCCCGCGTCCTGCACTGTCATGGCAGTCAGCTGGCCAGAGCACCGGGCAAGCCCGCTCTCGTCCACCAGCCAATCACCATCACAGACCAGGTACTTCATCGGTCACACTCAGCCCGTAGCCTTCAGCTGCTGCTGGGTGACCAGGGGAACCGGCTTGCCGCCGTTCTCGTTCGACAGCCACGTGTCCATGCCGACAGTGCCGCCAGCGGACTTCCACGGCCGGTTGTAGCAGGGCACACACACCTGCTTGCCCTTGAGGGTGTCGTAGAAGTCGCGAAGGCCGGCGTCGAGCTGCTGCTTGGACAGGCGAATGCCAGTAGTCACCTCGACCATCTGGCCGAACTGGTCCTGACTCTCGCCGCTGACCAGGACGTAGTGTTCCTCGAAGCCGTTGCGGGATTTTTTGACAGACGTGCCTTTGCACAGGCCGATTTTCACGAACATGGGGGAACCTCACGGGTAGCTTTTCGGGGTTGATCGCACCAGGACCAGAACCGGC
This sequence comes from Pseudomonas sp. ADPe, assembly GCF_014843515.1. NCBI lineage: Bacteria > Pseudomonadati > Pseudomonadota > Gammaproteobacteria > Pseudomonadales > Pseudomonadaceae > Pseudomonas > Pseudomonas sp. ADPe. The sequence goes on along the minus strand of NZ_CP062122.1, from coordinate 6,657,821 downwards.
GCAGGAGCAAGAAGAACGTGGCCAAGAAGGCGGCCAGGGAGGCAACCAGGATCACCACCACAAGCCAGATCGGCATGAGTTGGAAGGCATCCACCAGGGCCTTGAGAATCGGCGTCAGAGCGGCCGTAATGGCCAGGTACACCACCCAGCCGAATGCAAAACGGAGGGGCGCTTTCATCAGGCACCATCCCCTTGGGAGTCACGAAGGCAGTGCTCCCAGGCGTTCAGCTTGAGAGCAGTAAGGCGCTCGTAAACGTCGAACTCGATCAGGTCGGCTCCCAGGTAGCCGAGAGCAAACCGGACACAAAGCCCAACTGAAAAGCACGCTCGGAAACAGGGCAGTAACGTAGCTTGGTGAGGCTCCTGTGGAGCCTGTGCAGATGGGCGCTAAGCATCACGCGGCCTCCACGCTGGGTTCGACGTACCCGGCCGGGCGCTGGGCGCCAAAGTCGACCTGGACGAACCGGAGCAGCGGAACCACATTGGTCGCCCGGTCGTGTTCCTGGAGCTTCTGCAGCTGAGCCTTGCTCAGGCCGGCAGCTTGGATATCACGCACATGGTCGTAGAACGTACGTCGAGCCATGGACGCCTGGGTTTCCTCCCAGCCGTAGTCCTTCAGGCTGCGGTAGGTGCGAAACAGGTTCCGCGCGTAGGAGTCGTTCGGCTTGCCCTTTCGGTCGTATTTCGGATGCGCAGCCACCAGCGCATCAAGCACTTTCTCGTCGTCAATCACTCTCATCTCTGCACCCTCGAAAGCTGCGAACAGGTCCGCAGTCACCGCTTGCCAGCACTCCTGAATCAGGCAACGGCCATCTGCCTCCAGCCCCTGCTGGTAGGCGATCAGATCAACCAGGCGCGAAGGGATGCCGCGCCGCTCAAGCCACCGATGCATCACCGTGGCTTCCATCCTAAGCAGGTTTTTTGCCCACTCCTGGAGGTCCGGATTGCTCAGCACCTTCACGGTCCGAGCCGCCGAAAGATCACTCCGCCCTGCCCGCTTCGCGTCCTCCAACTGGCGGAGGAATTCCGGGTACTTCAGGTACGCCTTCAACCGCTTAAGCCGCGAGTCTTTGGCGCCCCAGTAGGCCGTGGTTTCGTAGTTGTCGCCCCGGCTCTTGGTGTGTCCGTTGGTGACGTTCATCAGCGCCTTGATCACCTGAAGCGCCGTGCGCTCATCAGGCAACCGCGAGGAGTAAGTGCAGTCGATCGTGTAGACCTGAGCGGCCGACACATCGAGCTTCGAAAACAGGTCGGGATACGTGCCAGCGATCCACTTCAGCATCACCTGGGCACCAAGGTTGATCGATGTAGGGCCGTACACGTTGTGGCCCTGGAGCAGCTTCGCCGGGCTGGCTTTCACCTCGATCCCTGGCATGAGCCGCTTCCCAAGCGACTGGTGGAACACCTTGAACGCAAGCGGCGTGAATCCGGTGCTCAACGACTCCCAGGTGTGTCGCAGGTAGTCGGCCTGTAATTGGCCGTCCTCTCCCCTGCTAATCTGGCCCTGAAGCGGAACACCTAGGGCCTCCAGATCGACCATGTGCACCGGATCAGCAGCACCATCGACACCGAGCAACTGGATATGCTCGATGGCGAACGGGATGAAGAGGTGCAGCTTGTCGAGCATTGGCAAAATCCCTGTCAATATCGGCATGCCGATACAATCTGGACGGGATCATAAGACTTGAAACTACCGGCGATCAACAACTTTTGTTCCGGTATACCGGAACTGTATGGAACCACAGTACCTAGGATGCGGTCATGAGCGAAAACAGCCAGGAACGCGCCATGACCATTGCCACTAACCTGAAGCGATTCAGGGAAGCGAAGAAGCTCACCCAGCGCGAGGTGTGGGAAGCGGCAGGCATCAGCAAGTCGAGCTACACCGCATACGAGGCCGGTCGTTCCGATCCCACCGGCGACATCATCGTGAAGCTCGCAAAGCCCTGGGCGTAACCACAGACGAGTTGCTGCTTAACGACCAGGAAAGAACGGTATCCGAAGACCTAGCCCCCATCCTGCGCCGCTTCGACGCTCTGCCGGCAGATATCAGGAACCAAGCACGAATTGCCCTGAAAGGCGTGCTGTTCGGATACGAGCAGGAAGCACTGCGATAGCCCACCCGAGTGCGACCGTCGCACAAAGTCCACCATTAGAGATGGTGGACCCGGCTGCCGCCGGGAGTGCGCTATCGGACACTCCGCGCAGCCCCAAAAGCCATGGAGCGGCAGTGACCTCGAATACATCCTGACAATCCTGCTCCAGAGCAACCCGACGCCTACCACTGTAATTACGGTGCACACCCTACCCACGAAAGAGGCGTGCACCACCGCAGGAAAAGCCATGGCGGCCGCAGAAAAGCGACTAGGAAGACGGACAAGAACTACCTGGTCTACTGCCGTGGAGTCATACCCAAGGCAGCGCCGGAGGCATCTAAAACCAGGGTGAACCCCTGCGGCCTCCGGCCTACCCCGCCCGCTGCAAGCCGGCCTTACCCTCCAGGAACATTCGTTCCTTCCGCCAGGGCTCCGCCCTGCGCCTTCCGGCTACCCGTTGGCCCGCAGGGCCAATGCTTCGCGCTCTCCACCGGCTGGGCTAGACGGCTGAACATTCCTCGGAAGTCTGCGAGCACAACGTGCGCACACGCAGAGGCCCTGGAAGGCCGCTGTACGCGCAATTGGGGTGATCATGGCGCGGGGTGGGCTTGTGCCGAGACGAGTCCGGCGCCTCGCGAGCCAGCCGCCGAGCGAGGCGAACCAAGTTATCGTTACGTAACGGATATTGCCGACGAACGGTCGATTTATCGTTACGTTACGCTAGCCTATTTATCGTTACGTTACTATAATTAGACCATGAGCAACGGCAACGGAGCCAACCGCCATGATCGACCACCTGGACAAGCAAACCCAACCGATGGACCTGGAACCCAAGCGCGGCCGTGGTCGCCCGGCGACAGGCCAGGCGTTGAGCAATGCTGAGCGTCAACGCCTCTACCGCGAACGCCAAAAAGCGCAACGTAACGAAAATGACGATGCAAAGCGCGTACGCGCGCTGGAAAAGAGCTGGCAGAGATCAAGGCCATGTACCAGCTCCGCAGCGACCAGCTGGACGACCGCATAGCCGAAGTCCAAAGGCTGAAAGCCGAGCTGACGTCACGTAACGAAAGGCCAATCCGCTGAACGCGGCAGCAGAGCTAATCAATACCACGCGCAGAGCTGGGACACGCGGTCGAGGAAATGGAAAACGATCGGCGAAACAAACCCGGATAACGAACCGTTCGACAACTGGCGGGACGCCGAAAAGTTCGTAAAAGACCTGCTGAAAGCTGGATCAGCACTGCGTTACAGGATCGTACCGGCAAACCTGCCAGTCACCGAATATAAGTAACGTAACGCTAAAGATCCAGAATCGCACGGCAGGCCGCCTGGAGCGCTTCCAGGCGGTCATCCAGCAAAGCCCCTTCATCATCGAGCTGGGCAACCCGGCGCCTCAGTTGTCGAATCTCACCCGCAAGCCGCGGGTAGTCCTCAAGCATGCAGCAAACCGCGTCCAGGGCATCGCGCCCCGGGAACCAGAGTTTTGCGTCACGTAACAGATATTCGGGGATGTCTAGGGCGGGCATCGCATAATGGACATTACGCTAAATCGGCCCCGGAGCTTATCAGCATTGTCCGGAGCCGACTTAACGTAACGTCACGATATTATGCGAAGCCTAGGGTTCACCAGTGACGGATCTCCCGAGCCAAGCCGACCACAAACAGGATTACTCCAGGAACAACAACCAAAGCCGCCTGCCACCACGTAAGGTCAGTCATCGCCACGACTCGCCCACGCCTGCATCATGCCGAAGCCGGCCAAGCCGGCGAACACCGTGCCCACCACAACGACCAGAAGCACGGTCAACACCATCCACACATCCATCATCACCTCCGGCCTCGACGGGTATTCGCTGTCAGGCACGATCGTAAGCGCGTGCCGCCGAAACCGCCATCGGTCGCTGAAGCCAGCGGCGCGCCGCTGGACACGTCGCGCGGTGCTCCTACGTCGCTTCCGCTTGCGACGAGGCCAGCGGTTGGCGGCTGTGGCAACGAGGCCACCTGCTGGCTGCCATGATCCGGCAGCGTTGGATCGAAGAACCGATTCTCCACCGCGTTCATGCAGTACTCGAAAGTCGTCTGCACCTGCTGCCTTGCTGGGTGTAACACCCGCACCCAGTCTTCTTCCCATGGTGCCAACCGACCTTCATGCGGCTACGCACGCTGTTGCGCTCAGAAGCGTTTCATTGGTCGTCGAGACACAGTATGTGCGCGGGAAGCTGACGGGCTTGGTCAGCTCATCGTAGATCGGCGCCGACGACGGCACGGACGCAATCCGTGGCGTCCGGTCGGCCAGGTACTCCTGCAGCGTCTGCTTGCCGCCCTTCACCGATTCCGGCGCCACGGCATCCACCACCGATCCCAGCACAGCAGCGCCCGAGGGCAGCGCCTGCTGCTCAGTAGGCGCATCGTGGGCGCCCACCTTCTCCTGATAACGCTGATAGAACCGATACCGGGCAGGCCACCACACCAGGCAGGCAGGCAGCAGAGGGCCAGAGGCGCCTTGAATTTGAAGAAATGCGAAGCCCCTGGGCCGTGGACTGGTGACGTCGAAGAACTTCTTATCGAGCTTGATAGGCGTCGTCATGGCCGCCTTGAACGAGCTGGCCTTGTCGACATCGGACACCATCCCACTCGTGAGCAAAATCCGCGACGACTTGAAGATGCGCTTGAAATGGATGTGCCGGTTGGTCAACCGGCGAGCGTGCCACGTCAATGAAGCTGGGGTGCTGGGTGATTAGCCTGTGCAGATGGGCGCTAAGCATCACGCGGCCTCCACGCTGGGTTCGACGTACCCGGCCGGGCGCTGGGCGCCAAAGTCGACCTGGACGAACCGGAGCAGCGGAACCACATTGGTCGCCCGGTCGTGTTCCTGGAGCTTCTGCAGCTGAGCCTTGCTCAGGCCGGCAGCTTGGATATCACGCACATGGTCGTAGAACGTACGTCGAGCCATGGACGCCTGGGCCTCCCAGCCGTAGTCCTTCAGGCTGCGGTAGGTGCGAAACAGGTTCCGCGCGTAGGAGTCGTTCGGCTTGCCCTTTCGGTCGTATTTCGGATGCGCAGCCACCAGCGCATCAAGCACTTTCTCGTCGTCAATCACTCTCATCTCTGCACCCTCGAAAGCTGCGAACAGGTCCGCAGTCACCGCTTGCCAGCACTCCTGAATCAGGCAACGGCCATCTGCCTCCAGCCCCTGCTGGTAGGCGATCAGATCAACCAGGCGCGAAGGGATGCCGCGCCGCTCACCGATGCATCACCGTGGCTTCCATCCTAAGCAGGTTTTGCCCACTCCTGGAGGTCCGGATTGCTCAGCACCTTCACGGTCCGAGCCGCCGAAAGATCACTCCGCCCTGCCCGCTTCGCGTCCTCCAACTGGCGGAGGAATTCCGGTACTTCAGGTACGCCTTCAACCGCTTAAGCCGCGAGTCTTTGGCGCCCCAGTAGGCCGTGGTTTCGTAGTTGTCGCCCCGGCTCTTGGTGTGTCCGTTGGTGACGTTCATCAGCGCCTTGATCACCTGAAGCGCCGTGCGCTCATCAGGCAACCGCGAGTAAGTGCAGTCGATCGTGTAGACCTGAGCGGCCGACACATCGAGCTTCGAAAACAGGTCGGGATACGTGCCAGCGATCCACTTCAGCATCACCTGGGCACCAAGGTTGATCGATGTAGGGCCGTACACGTTGTGGCCCTGGAGCAGCTTCGCCGGGCTGGCTTTCACCTCGATCCCTGGCATGAGCCGCTTCCCAAGCGACTGGTGGAACACCTTGAACGCAAGCGGCGTGAATCCGGTGCTCAACGACTCCCAGGTGTGTCGCAGGTAGTCGGCCTGTAATTGGCCGTCCTCTCCCCTGCTAATCTGGCCCTGAAGCGGAACACCTAGGGCCTCCAGATCGACCATGTGCACCGGATCAGCAGCACCATCGACACCGAGCAACTGGATATGCTCGATGGCGAACGGGATGAAGAGGTGCAGCTTGTCGAGCATTGGCAAAATCCCTGTCAATATCGGCATGCCGATACAATCTGGACGGGATCATAAGACTTGAAACTACCGGCGATCAACAACTTTTGTTCCGGTATACCGGAACTGTATGGAACCACAGTACCTAGGATGCGGTCATGAGCGAAAACAGCCAGGAACGCGCCATGACCATTGCCACTAACCTGAAGCGATTCAGGGAAGCGAAGAAGCTCACCCAGCGCGAGGTGTGGGAAGCGGCAGGCATCAGCAAGTCGAGCTACACCGCATACGAGGCCGGTCGTTCCGATCCCACCGGCGACATCATCGTGAAGCTCGCAAAGCCCTGGGCGTAACCACAGACGAGTTGCTGCTTAACGACCAGGAAAGAACGGTATCCGAAGACCTAGCCCCCATCCTGCGCCGCTTCGACGCTCTGCCGGCAGATATCAGGAACCAAGCACGAATTGCCCTGAAAGGCGTGCTGTTCGGATACGAGCAGGAAGCACTGCGATAGCCCACCCGAGTGCGACCGTCGCACAAAAGTCCACCATTAGAGATGGTGGACCCGGCTGCCGCCGGGAGTGCGCTATCGGACACCCGCGCAGCCCCAAAAAGCCATGGAGCGGCAGTGACCCTCGAATACATCCTGACAATCCTGCTCCAGAGCAACCCGACGCCTACCACTGTAATTACGGTGCACACCCCCTACCCCACGAAAGAGGCGTGCACCACCGCAGGAAAAGCCATGGCGGCCGCAGAAAAAGCGACTAGGAAGACGGACAAGAACTACCTGGTCTACTGCCGTGGAGTCATACCCAAGGCAGCGCCGGAGGCATCTAAAAACCAGGGGTGAACCCCTGCGGCCTCCGGCCTACCCCCGCCCCGCTGCAAGCCGGCCTTACCCTCCAGGAACATTCGTTCCTTCCGCCAGGGCTCCGCCCTGCGCCTTCCGGCTACCCGTTGGCCCGCAGGGCCAATGCTTCGCGCTCTCCACCGGCTGGGCTAGACGGCTGAACATTCCTCGGAAGTCTGCGAGCACAACGTGCGCACACGCACAGAGGCCCCTGGAAGGCCGCTGTACGCGCAATTGGGGTGATCATGGCGCGGGGTGGGCTTGTGCCGAGACGAGTCCGGCGCCTCGCGAGCCAGCCGCCGAGCGAGGCGAACCAAGTTATCGTTACGTAACGGATATTGCCGACGAACGGTCGATTTATCGTTACGTTACGCTAGCCTATTTATCGTTACGTTACTATAATTAGACCATGAGCAACGGCAACGGAGCCAACCGCCATGATCGACCACCTGGACAAGCAAACCCAACCGATGGACCTGGAACCCAAGCGCGGCCGTGGTCGCCCGGCGACAGGCCAGGCGTTGAGCAATGCTGAGCGTCAACGCCTCTACCGCGAACGCCAAAAAGCGCAACGTAACGAAAATGACGATGCAAAGCGCGTACGCGCGCTGGAAAAGGAGCTGGCAGAGATCAAGGCCATGTACCAGCTCCGCAGCGACCAGCTGGACGACCGCATAGCCGAAGTCCAAAGGCTGAAAGCCGAGCTGACGTCACGTAACGAAAAGGCCAATCCGCTGAACGCGGCAGCAGAGCTAATCCAATACCACGCGCAGAGCTGGGACACGCGGTCGAGGAAATGGAAAACGATCGGCGAAACAAACCCGGATAACGAACCGTTCGACAACTGGCGGGACGCCGAAAAGTTCGTAAAAGACCTGCTGAAAGCTGGATCAGCACTGCGTTACAGGATCGTACCGGCAAACCTGCCAGTCACCGAATATAAGTAACGTAACGCTAAAGATCCAGAATCGCACGGCAGGCCGCCTGGAGCGCTTCCAGGCGGTCATCCAGCAAAGCCCCTTCATCATCGAGCTGGGCAACCCGGCGCCTCAGTTGTCGAATCTCACCCGCAAGCCGCGGGTAGTCCTCAAGCATGCAGCAAACCGCGTCCAGGGCATCGCGCCCCGGGAACCAGAGTTTTGCGTCACGTAACAGATATTCGGGGATGTCTAGGGCGGGCATCGCATAATGGACATTACGCTAAATCGGCCCCGGAGCTTATCAGCATTGTCCGGAGCCGACTTAACGTAACGTCACGATATTATGCGAAGCCTAGGGTTCACCAGTGACGGATCTCCCGAGCCAAGCCGACCACAAACAGGATTACTCCAGGAACAACAACCAAAGCCGCCTGCCACCACGTAAGGTCAGTCATCGCCACGACTCGCCCACGCCTGCATCATGCCGAAGCCGGCCAAGCCGGCGAACACCGTGCCCACCACAACGACCAGAAGCACGGTCAACACCATCCACACATCCATCATCACCTCCACGGCCTCGACGGGTATTCGCTGTCAGGCACGATCGTAAGGCGCGTGCCGCCGAAACCGCCATCGGTCGCTGAAGCCAGCGGCGCGCCGCTGGACACGTCGCGCGGTGCTCCTACGTCGCTTCCGCTTGCGACGAGGCCAGCGGTTGGCGGCTGTGGCAACGAGGCCACCTGCTGGCTGCCATGATCCGGCAGCGTTGGATCGAAGAACCGATTCTCCACCGCGTTCATGCAGTACTCGAAAGTCGTCTGCACCTGGCTGCCTTGCTGGGTGTAACACCCGCACCCAGTCTTCTTCCCATGGTGCCAACCGACCTTCATGCGGCTACGCACGCTGTTGCGCTCCAGAAGCGTTTCATTGGTCGTCGAGACACAGTATGTGCGCGGGAAGCTGACGGGCTTGGTCAGCTCATCGTAGATCGGCGCCGACGACGGCACGGACGCAATCCGTGGCGTCCGGTCGGCCAGGTACTCCTGCAGCGTCTGCTTGCCCTTGCCCTTCACCGATTCCGGCGCCACGGCATCCACCACCGATCCCAGCACAGCAGCGCCCGAGGGCAGCGCCTGCTGCTCAGTAGGCGCATCGTGGGCGCCCACCTTCTCCTGATAACGCTGATAGAACCGATACCCGAAGACGGCCACCACACCCAGGCAGAGAAGCAGCGCATAGAGGGCCAGAGGCGCCTTGAATTTGAAGAAATGCGAAGCCCCCTGGGCCGTGGACTGGTAGACGTCGAAGAACTTCTTATCGAGCTTGATAGGCGTCGTCATGGCCGCCTTGAACGAGCTGGCCTTGTCGACATCGGACACCCCTTCCCACTCGTGCCGCAAAATCCGCGACGACTTGAAGATGCGCTTGAAATGGATGTGCCGGTTGGTCAACCGGCGAGCGTGCACGTCAATGAAGCTGGGGTGCTGGGTGATTAGCCACAGCTCGCGTCCCTCATGGCGCACGGTTTCCATCTTGGAGCAGTACTCGGGAACCGGCTTGCGAATGTCCCTGGGCGGGAAAAAGCCCTGGGCCTCATCCACCACGATCAGACTGTTCTCGGGCAGTTCGAACCACTTATGCGGGTCCTCGAACTCGTACCATTCCGCCTTAAGCAGCTCGGGCTTAAGGCCGCGAATATTGTGGAAGTACACAAGCCGGCCTTCTTTAACCGCCTGCGCATCTACTTCCTTGATCGTGTTAAGCGTCTTGCCATTGCCAGGAAGACCAGTAACCAAGTTCAGTGGCGAGCCCATACGTTAAGCCTCCAGGACGCCATACTTTTTCTTGCGGCCACTGAGCTTGTTAACGCCGTTCAAGATGAACCGGGTGGTCACTGCGGAAAGAACAATGTTCACCGCAACATCAACATTGGCCAGGCCAAGAATTTGCTGAACTTGGATGGGCATTCCGCCAAGGGCTGCAATCAAGTGATCCTTGGCGGCATTAATTGCCAGATTGATTCCGATATAGCTCATTACGCCAATGCCCAAGGCGCGAAGCACCATGTTCACCAGCGGAATAAGCACGAAGCTCAAAAACGAAAACGCATAGTAGAACCACATAATCAATCACCTCCAAAGGCGCGACCAACATACGTTGCAAAGAACAGGGATGCCCAGGCGACAAGGAACTTTCCAACCAGCTCGGCGTACTGACAGACCGGCTGCCAGTTAAACTGGAGAGGTCCTACATGCAGTGTTGTTGTTGAAACCGCCGGGCATGCCGAAGGCAAGAACCGAGTGCCTTCGCCAAACAGCGAGCCAATATCTACATCGCCGCCATCGAGCATCGTGTACTTCTCCTGGCCTATTTCCTCGCCAATCTTGTCGAAACCTTTTTGCGCATCCTGGAGTTCCTTGTTCTCGCAATAGGCATTCTTCTGGCGCTCAGCAATCGCACAATTAACGGCATCACCAGTGCACTTAAACGCCTTGTCGCAAGCCGTGCCCTCGACACCAGGTTCCTTGTCGTCACCATCGTCACCGTCGTTACCACCTCCGCCGCCACCGCTGGAGCCGTCGCCGCTACCATCGCCGCCGGTACTGCCGCCATCCCCGCCACTGCCGCCGGTACTGCCGCCGCCAGAAGAGCCGCCATCACCACCAGGCGTCGGGTTGTCGGGGTTCTCGTTCCCACCACCATTCGTGGGGAAGCAAGCAGTGCCTGACCAGGAATAGCCATCCGGGCACTTGTCGTCAGGATCGATATCCGGCGGTGTCGTCTCGGCCGCAGAACAGCCGACAGTGCCATTGGCCACGTGCTCGCACTTGAACTGCTTTGCCAGTTCGTCCAGATAATCCTGAAGATCTTGGTCAGGGTTGCCGGAGTTATCCGACATGACGTTATTACCAACCGGCTTCATTTCAACTTCGCATTGTGTGTCCGTACAGTTCTTCGGCTCTCCGGGCTCATAAATGCAACCATCCTTAATATCTCCATCGAGACCAAAAACAGCAGAACCATCAGCAAATGAATACTGAATGGTTTTCGTATATGAACTTTTAGCCAGGCACTCTCCATCAGTTGGAGGATCACAAACACCAGTAAGGCCATTAAATACAGTACCGGAAGGGCATGAATCACCAGATCTAGTCGCAGACATGCCGGAGTGAATTGCGCCATCAGACACCCGCAGAGCGACACATCGGAACTGTGTGTCAGAAATCCTATCCAAGTGATCAAAGACAAACTGATTATCATAAGGAATCTGAGCGCAAGCAGAAAAGGGACTAGGGCCGGAGTAAGTATTCCCATACCAGCTGGTAGTAGTCCAAATGTACTCAGACGAGTAAGCGGACAATGGGGGCATTAAAAATAAAAGCAAAATCAATATAGCCCGCATAACTAGCCTCTCAAAATAAAAAAAGCCCCGTCAGGGGCCTTTAATTCAACCTGACGCTATAACCGACCGAACAAGATCAGCAACGCCGCTAACACGTTTACCGCGAGCCAGTACATTTCGTAGGTCATGAAGTAAGAGGGGGCCTAAGCCCCCTCCTCCCCTGTTACATCGCGCGGCGCAGCCAGCGCAAAGCCGCGATGGCGAACAGCACGCCCAGGACCAGGTAGCCCAGCTCGTTGCTGTCCGCCTTGGCCGACGCAGCGTCGGTGGCCATCGAGGCCGGCAGCTCGGCGTAAGCCTGCATGGCCAGACCGCCCACACCAGCGGCGATGGCGCCGCCGGAGACCAGAGCCTTGCGGCCGTACTTCTTCACAGCGTTCATGTATTTCATGTTGGCGACCCTCCAGGTCAGTTGGTACTCAGATGCTTCTTCAGGGCGAGGACGCAGAACACCGCGAAGAACACACCAATGGTGTAATCCTGCAGCTCCTTGCGCTCCTCAGGCGACAGGGAGCCCAGGCTCCCCGCGTCCTGCACTGTCATGGCAGTCAGCTGGCCAGAGCACCGGGCAAGCCCGCTCTCGTCCACCAGCCAATCACCATCACAGACCAGGTACTTCATCGGTCACACTCAGCCCGTAGCCTTCAGCTGCTGCTGGGTGACCAGGGGAACCGGCTTGCCGCCGTTCTCGTTCGACAGCCACGTGTCCATGCCGACAGTGCCGCCAGCGGACTTCCACGGCCGGTTGTAGCAGGGCACACACACCTGCTTGCCCTTGAGGGTGTCGTAGAAGTCGCGAAGGCCGGCGTCGAGCTGCTGCTTGGACAGGCGAATGCCAGTAGTCACCTCGACCATCTGGCCGAACTGGTCCTGACTCTCGCCGCTGACCAGGACGTAGTGTTCCTCGAAGCCGTTGCGGGATTTTTTGACAGACGTGCCTTTGCACAGGCCGATTTTCACGAACATGGGGGAACCTCACGGGTAGCTTTTCGGGGTTGATCGCACCAGGACCAGAACCGGCGCAGGAGCAAGAAGAACGTGGCCAAGAAGGCGGCCAGGGAGGCAACCAGGATCACCACCACAAGCCAGATCGGCATGAGTTGGAAGGCATCCACCAGGGCCTTGAGAATCGGCGTCAGAGCGGCCGTAATGGCCAGGTACACCACCCAGCCGAATGCAAAACGGAGGGGCGCTTTCATCAGGCACCATCCCCTTGGGAGTCACGAAGGCAGTGCTCCCAGGCGTTCAGCTTGAGAGCAGTAAGGCGCTCGTAAACGTCGAACTCGATCAGGTCGGCTCCCAGGTAGCCCGAGAGCAAACCGGACACAAAGCCCAACTGAAAAGCACGCTCGGAAACAGGGCAGTAACGTAGCTTGGTGAGGCTCCTGTGGAGCCTGTGCAGATGGGCGCTAAGCATCACGCGGCCTCCACGCTGGGTTCGACGTACCCGGCCGGGCGCTGGGCGCCAAAGTCGACCTGGACGAACCGGAGCAGCGGAACCACATTGGTCGCCCGGTCGTGTTCCTGGAGCTTCTGCAGCTGAGCCTTGCTCAGGCCGGCAGCTTGGATATCACGCACATGGTCGTAGAACGTACGTCGAGCCATGGACGCCTGGGTTTCCTCCCAGCCGTAGTCCTTCAGGCTGCGGTAGGTGCGAAACAGGTTCCGCGCGTAGGAGTCGTTCGGCTTGCCCTTTCGGTCGTATTTCGGATGCGCAGCCACCAGCGCATCAAGCACTTTCTCGTCGTCAATCACTCTCATCTCTGCACCCTCGAAAGCTGCGAACAGGTCCGCAGTCACCGCTTGCCAGCACTCCTGAATCAGGCAACGGCCATCTGCCTCCAGCCCTGCTGGTAGGCGATCAGATCAACCAGGCGCGAAGGGATGCCGCGCCGCTCAAGCCACCGATGCATCACCGTGGCTTCCATCCTAAGCAGGTTTTTTGCCCACTCCTGGAGGTCCGGATTGCTCAGCACCTTCACGGTCCGAGCCGCCGAAAGATCACTCCGCCCTGCCCGCTTCGCGTCCTCCAACTGGCGGAGGAATTCCGGGTACTTCAGGTACGCCTTCAACCGCTTAAGCCGCGAGTCTTTGGCGCCCCAGTAGGCCGTGGTTTCGTAGTTGTCGCCCCGGCTCTTGGTGTGTCCGTTGGTGACGTTCATCAGCGCCTTGATCACCTGAAGCGCCGTGCGCTCATCAGGCAACCGCGAGGTAAGTGCAGTCGATCGTGTAGACCTGAGCGGCCGACACATCGAGCTTCGAAAACAGGTCGGGATACGTGCCAGCGATCCACTTCAGCATCACCTGGGCACCAAGGTTGATCGATGTAGGGCCGTACACGTTGTGGCCCTGGAGCAGCTTCGCCGGGCTGGCTTTCACCTCGATCCCTGGCATGAGCCGCTTCCCAAGCGACTGGTGGAACACCTTGAACGCAAGCGGCGTGAATCCGGTGCTCAACGACTCCCAGGTGTGTCGCAGGTAGTCGGCCTGTAATTGGCCGTCCTCTCCCCTGCTAATCTGGCCCTGAAGCGGAACACCTAGGGCCTCCAGATCGACCATGTGCACCGGATCAGCAGCACCATCGACACCGAGCAACTGGATATGCTCGATGGCGAACGGGATGAAGAGGTGCAGCTTGTCGAGCATTGGCAAAATCCCTGTCAATATCGGCATGCCGATACAATCTGGACGGGATCATAAGACTTGAAACTACCGGCGATCAACAACTTTTGTTCCGGTATACCGGAACTGTATGGAACCACAGTACCTAGGATGCGGTCATGAGCGAAAACAGCCAGGAACGCGCCATGACCATTGCCACTAACCTGAAGCGATTCAGGGAAGCGAAGAAGCTCACCCAGCGCGAGGTGTGGGAAGCGGCAGGCATCAGCAAGTCGAGCTACACCGCATACGAGGCCGGTCGTTCCGATCCCACCGGCGACATCATCGTGAAGCTCGCAAAAGCCCTGGGCGTAACCACAGACGAGTTGCTGCTTAACGACCAGGAAAGAACGGTATCCGAAGACCTAGCCCCCATCCTGCGCCGCTTCGACGCTCTGCCGGCAGATATCAGGAACCAAGCACGAATTGCCCTGAAAGGCGTGCTGTTCGGATACGAGCAGGAAGCACTGCGATAGCCCACCCGAGTGCGACCGTCGCACAAAAGTCCACCATTAGAGATGGTGGACCCGGCTGCCGCCGGGAGTGCGCTATCGGACACTCCGCGCAGCCCCAAAAAGCCATGGAGCGGCAGTGACCCTCGAATACATCCTGACAATCCTGCTCCAGAGCAACCCGACGCCTACCACTGTAATTACGGTGCACACCCCCTACCCCACGAAAGAGGCGTGCACCACCGCAGGAAAAGCCATGGCGGCCGCAGAAAAAGCGACTAGGAAGACGGACAAGAACTACCTGGTCTACTGCCGTGGAGTCATACCCAAGGCAGCGCCGGAGGCATCTAAAAACCAGGGGTGAACCCCTGCGGCCTCCGGCCTACCCCCGCCCCGCTGCAAGCCGGCCTTACCCTCCAGGAACATTCGTTCCTTCCGCCAGGGCTCCGCCCTGCGCCTTCCGGCTACCCGTTGGCCCGCAGGGCCAATGCTTCGCGCTCTCCACCGGCTGGGCTAGACGGCTGAACATTCCTCGGAAGTCTGCGAGCACAACGTGCGCACACGCACAGAGGCCCCTGGAAGGCCGCTGTACGCGCAATTGGGGTGATCATGGCGCGGGGTGGGCTTGTGCCGAGACGAGTCCGGCGCCTCGCGAGCCAGCCGCCGAGCGAGGCGAACCAAGTTATCGTTACGTAACGGATATTGCCGACGAACGGTCGATTTATCGTTACGTTACGCTAGCCTATTTATCGTTACGTTACTATAATTAGACCATGAGCAACGGCAACGGAGCCAACCGCCATGATCGACCACCTGGACAAGCAAACCCAACCGATGGACCTGGAACCCAAGCGCGGCCGTGGTCGCCCGGCGACAGGCCAGGCGTTGAGCAATGCTGAGCGTCAACGCCTCTACCGCGAACGCCAAAAAGCGCAACGTAACGAAAATGACGATGCAAAGCGCGTACGCGCGCTGGAAAAGGAGCTGGCAGAGATCAAGGCCATGTACCAGCTCCGCAGCGACCAGCTGGACGACCGCATAGCCGAAGTCCAAAGGCTGAAAGCCGAGCTGACGTCACGTAACGAAAAGGCCAATCCGCTGAACGCGGCAGCAGAGCTAATCCAATACCACGCGCAGAGCTGGGACACGCGGTCGAGGAAATGGAAAACGATCGGCGAAACAAACCCGGATAACGAACCGTTCGACAACTGGCGGGACGCCGAAAAGTTCGTAAAAGACCTGCTGAAAGCTGGATCAGCACTGCGTTACAGGATCGTACCGGCAAACCTGCCAGTCACCGAATATAAGTAACGTAACGCTAAAGATCCAGAATCGCACGGCAGGCCGCCTGGAGCGCTTCCAGGCGGTCATCCAGCAAAGCCCCTTCATCATCGAGCTGGGCAACCCGGCGCCTCAGTTGTCGAATCTCACCCGCAAGCCGCGGGTAGTCCTCAAGCATGCAGCAAACCGCGTCCAGGGCATCGCGCCCCGGGAACCAGAGTTTTGCGTCACGTAACAGATATTCGGGGATGTCTAGGGCGGGCATCGCATAATGGACATTACGCTAAATCGGCCCCGGAGCTTATCAGCATTGTCCGGAGCCGACTTAACGTAACGTCACGATATTATGCGAAGCCTAGGGTTTCTCTTCCTGCCGCTACTCCCGATCACCGGACCACAGCACCAGGTACACCGGAAGCCAGATCGGCATAAGCAACACGCCCAACGTAAACAGGTCAATCTCCATCATCGCCACGGCCTCGACGGGTATTCGCTGTCAGGCACGATCGTAAGACGCGTGCCACCGAAACCGCCATCGGTCGCTGAAGCCAGCGGCGCGCCGCTGGACACGTCGCGCGGTGCTCCTACGTCGCTTCCGCTTGCGACGAGGCCAGCGGTTGGCGGCTGTGGCAACGAGGCCACCTGCTGGCTGCCATGATCCGGCAGCGTTGGATCGAAGAACCGATTCTCCACCGCGTTCATGCAGTACTCGAAAGTCGTCTGCACCTGGCTGCCTTGCTGGGTGTAACACCCGCACCCAGTCTTCTTCCCATGGTGCCAACCGACCTTCATGCGGCTACGCACGCTGTTGCGCTCCAGAAGCGTTTCATTGGTCGTCGAGACACAGTATGTGCGCGGGAAGCTGACGGGCTTGGTCAGCTCATCGTAGATCGGCGCCGACGACGGCACGGACGCAATCCGTGGCGTCCGGTCGGCCAGGTACTCCTGCAGCGTCTGCTTGCCCTTGCCCTTCACCGATTCCGGCGCCACGGCATCCACCACCGATCCCAGCACAGCAGCGCCCGAGGGCAGCGCCTGCTGCTCAGTAGGCGCATCGTGGGCGCCCACCTTCTCCTGATAACGCTGATAGAACCGATACCCGAAGACGGCCACCACACCCAGGCAGAGAAGCAGCGCATAGAGGGCCAGAGGCGCCTTGAATTTGAAGAAATGCGAAGCCCCCTGGGCCGTGGACTGGTAGACGTCGAAGAACTTCTTATCGAGCTTGATAGGCGTCGTCATGGCCGCCTTGAACGAGCTGGCCTTGTCGACATCGGACACCCCTTCCCACTCGTGCCGCAAAATCCGCGACGACTTGAAGATGCGCTTGAAATGGATGTGCCGGTTGGTCAACCGGCGAGCGTGCACGTCAATGAAGCTGGGGTGCTGGGTGATTAGCCACAGCTCGCGTCCCTCATGGCGCACGGTTTCCATCTTGGAGCAGTACTCGGGAACCGGCTTGCGAATGTCCCTGGGCGGGAAAAAGCCCTGGGCCTCATCCACCACGATCAGACTGTTCTCGGGCAGTTCGAACCACTTATGCGGGTCCTCGAACTCGTACCATTCCGCCTTAAGCAGCTCGGGCTTAAGGCCGCGAATATTGTGGAAGTACACAAGCCGGCCTTCTTTAACCGCCTGCGCATCTACTTCCTTGATCGTGTTAAGCGTCTTGCCATTGCCAGGAAGACCAGTAACCAAGTTCAGTGGCGAGCCCATACGTTAAGCCTCCAGGACGCCATACTTTTTCTTGCGGCCACTGAGCTTGTTAACGCCGTTCAAGATGAACCGGGTGGTCACTGCGGAAAGAACAATGTTCACCGCAACATCAACATTGGCCAGGCCAAGAATTTGCTGAACTTGGATGGGCATTCCGCCAAGGGCTGCAATCAAGTGATCCTTGGCGGCATTAATTGCCAGATTGATTCCGATATAGCTCATTACGCCAATGCCCAAGGCGCGAAGCACCATGTTCACCAGCGGAATAAGCACGAAGCTCAAAAACGAAAACGCATAGTAGAACCACATAATCAATCACCTCCAAAGGCGCGACCAACATACGTTGCAAAGAACAGGGATGCCCAGGCGACAAGGAACTTTCCAACCAGCTCGGCGTACTGACAGACCGGCTGCCAGTTAAACTGGAGAGGTCCTACATGCAGTGTTGTTGTTGAAACCGCCGGGCATGCCGAAGGCAAGAACCGAGTGCCTTCGCCAAACAGCGAGCCAATATCTACATCGCCGCCATCGAGCATCGTGTACTTCTCCTGGCCTATTTCCTCGCCAATCTTGTCGAAACCTTTTTGCGCATCCTGGAGTTCCTTGTTCTCGCAATAGGCATTCTTCTGGCGCTCAGCAATCGCACAATTAACGGCATCACCAGTGCACTTAAACGCCTTGTCGCAAGCCGTGCCCTCGACACCAGGTTCCTTGTCGTCACCATCGTCACCGTCGTTACCACCTCCGCCGCCACCGCTGGAGCCGTCGCCGCTACCATCGCCGCCGGTACTGCCGCCATCCCCGCCACTGCCGCCGGTACTGCCGCCGCCAGAAGAGCCGCCATCACCACCAGGCGTCGGGTTGTCGGGGTTCTCGTTCCCACCACCATTCGTGGGGAAGCAAGCAGTGCCTGACCAGGAATAGCCATCCGGGCACTTGTCGTCAGGATCGATATCCGGCGGTGTCGTCTCGGCCGCAGAACAGCCGACAGTGCCATTGGCCACGTGCTCGCACTTGAACTGCTTTGCCAGTTCGTCCAGATAATCCTGAAGATCTTGGTCAGGGTTGCCGGAGTTATCCGACATGACGTTATTACCAACCGGCTTCATTTCAACTTCGCATTGTGTGTCCGTACAGTTCTTCGGCTCTCCGGGCTCATAAATGCAACCATCCTTAATATCTCCATCGAGACCAAAAACAGCAGAACCATCAGCAAATGAATACTGAATGGTTTTCGTATATGAACTTTTAGCCAGGCACTCTCCATCAGTTGGAGGATCACAAACACCAGTAAGGCCATTAAATACAGTACCGGAAGGGCATGAATCACCAGATCTAGTCGCAGACATGCCGGAGTGAATTGCGCCATCAGACACCCGCAGAGCGACACATCGGAACTGTGTGTCAGAAATCCTATCCAAGTGATCAAAGACAAACTGATTATCATAAGGAATCTGAGCGCAAGCAGAAAGGGACTAGGGCCGGAGTAAGTATTCCCATACCAGCTGGTAGTAGTCCAAATGTACTCAGACGAGTAAGCGGACAATGGGGCATTAAAAATAAAAGCAAAATCAATATAGCCCGCATAACTAGCCTCTCAAAATAAAAAGCCCCGTCAGGGCCTTTAATTCAACCTGACGCTATAACCGACCGAACAAGATCAGCAACGCCGCTAACACGTTTACCGCGAGCCAGTACATTTCGTAGGTCATGAAGTAAGAGGGGGCCTAAGCCCCCTCCTCCCCTGTTACATCGCGCGGCGCAGCCAGCGCAAAGCCGCGATGGCGAACAGCACGCCCAGGACCAGGTAGCCCAGCTCGTTGCTGTCCGCCTTGGCCGACGCAGCGTCGGTGGCCATCGAGGCCGGCAGCTCGGCGTAAGCCTGCATGGCCAGACCGCCCACACCAGCGGCGATGGCGCCGCCGGAGACCAGAGCCTTGCGGCCGTACTTCTTCACAGCGTTCATGTATTTCATGTTGGCGACCCTCCAGGTCAGTTGGTACTCAGATGCTTCTTCAGGGCGAGGACGCAGAACACCGCGAAGAACACACCAATGGTGTAATCCTGCAGCTCCTTGCGCTCCTCAGGCGACAGGGAGCCCAGGCTCCCCGCGTCCTGCACTGTCATGGCAGTCAGCTGGCCAGAGCACCGGGCAAGCCCGCTCTCGTCCACCAGCCAATCACCATCACAGACCAGGTACTTCATCGGTCACACTCAGCCCGTAGCCTTCAGCTGCTGCTGGGTGACCAGGGGAACCGGCTTGCCGCCGTTCTCGTTCGACAGCCACGTGTCCATGCCGACAGTGCCGCCAGCGGACTTCCACGGCCGGTTGTAGCAGGGCACACACACCTGCTTGCCCTTGAGGGTGTCGTAGAAGTCGCGAAGGCCGGCGTCGAGCTGCTGCTTGGACAGGCGAATGCCAGTAGTCACCTCGACCATCTGGCCGAACTGGTCCTGACTCTCGCCGCTGACCAGGACGTAGTGTTCCTCGAAGCCGTTGCGGGATTTTTTGACAGACGTGCCTTTGCACAGGCCGATTTTCACGAACATGGGGGAACCTCACGGGTAGCTTTTCGGGGTTGATCGCACCAGGACCAGAACCGGCGCAGGAGCAAGAAGAACGTGGCCAAGAAGGCGGCCAGGGAGGCAACCAGGATCACCACCACAAGCCAGATCGGCATGAGTTGGAAGGCATCCACCAGGGCCTTGAGAATCGGCGTCAGAGCGGCCGTAATGGCCAGGTACACCACCCAGCCGAATGCAAAACGGAGGGGCGCTTTCATCAGGCACCATCCCCTTGGGAGTCACGAAGGCAGTGCTCCCAGGCGTTCAGCTTGAGAGCAGTAAGGCGCTCGTAAACGTCGAACTCGATCAGGTCGGCTCCCAGGTAGCCCGAGAGCAAACCGGACACAAAGCCCAACTGAAAAGCACGCTCGGAAACAGGGCAGTAACGTAGCTTGGTGAGGCTCCTGTGGAGCCTGTGCAGATGGGCGCTAAGCATCACGCGGCCTCCACGCTGGGTTCGACGTACCCGGCCGGGCGCTGGGCGCCAAAGTCGACCTGGACGAACCGGAGCAGCGGAACCACATTGGTCGCCCGGTCGTGTTCCTGGAGCTTCTGCAGCTGAGCCTTGCTCAGGCCGGCAGCTTGGATATCACGCACATGGTCGTAGAACGTACGTCGAGCCATGGACGCCTGGGTTTCCTCCCAGCCGTAGTCCTTCAGGCTGCGGTAGGTGCGAAACAGGTTCCGCGCGTAGGAGTCGTTCGGCTTGCCCTTTCGGTCGTATTTCGGATGCGCAGCCACCAGCGCATCAAGCACTTTCTCGTCGTCAATCACTCTCATCTCTGCACCCTCGAAAGCTGCGAACAGGTCCGCAGTCACCGCTTGCCAGCACTCCTGAATCAGGCAACGGCCATCTGCCTCCAGCCCTGCTGGTAGGCGATCAGATCAACCAGGCGCGAAGGGATGCCGCGCCGCTCAAGCCACCGATGCATCACCGTGGCTTCCATCCTAAGCAGGTTTTTTGCCCACTCCTGGAGGTCCGGATTGCTCAGCACCTTCACGGTCCGAGCCGCCGAAAGATCACTCCGCCCTGCCCGCTTCGCGTCCTCCAACTGGCGGAGGAATTCCGGGTACTTCAGGTACGCCTTCAACCGCTTAAGCCGCGAGTCTTTGGCGCCCCAGTAGGCCGTGGTTTCGTAGTTGTCGCCCCGGCTCTTGGTGTGTCCGTTGGTGACGTTCATCAGCGCCTTGATCACCTGAAGCGCCGTGCGCTCATCAGGCAACCGCGAGGAGTAAGTGCAGTCGATCGTGTAGACCTGAGCGGCCGACACATCGAGCTTCGAAAACAGGTCGGGATACGTGCCAGCGATCCACTTCAGCATCACCTGGGCACCAAGGTTGATCGATGTAGGGCCGTACACGTTGTGGCCCTGGAGCAGCTTCGCCGGGCTGGCTTTCACCTCGATCCCTGGCATGAGCCGCTTCCCAAGCGACTGGTGGAACACCTTGAACGCAAGCGGCGTGAATCCGGTGCTCAACGACTCCCAGGTGTGTCGCAGGTAGTCGGCCTGTAATTGGCCGTCCTCTCCCCTGCTAATCTGGCCCTGAAGCGGAACACCTAGGGCCTCCAGATCGACCATGTGCACCGGATCAGCAGCACCATCGACACCGAGCAACTGGATATGCTCGATGGCGAACGGGATGAAGAGGTGCAGCTTGTCGAGCATTGGCAAAATCCCTGTCAATATCGGCATGCCGATACAATCTGGACGGGATCATAAGACTTGAAACTACCGGCGATCAACAACTTTTGTTCCGGTATACCGGAACTGTATGGAACCACAGTACCTAGGATGCGGTCATGAGCGAAAACAGCCAGGAACGCGCCATGACCATTGCCACTAACCTGAAGCGATTCAGGGAAGCGAAGAAGCTCACCCAGCGCGAGGTGTGGGAAGCGGCAGGCATCAGCAAGTCGAGCTACACCGCATACGAGGCCGGTCGTTCCGATCCCACCGGCGACATCATCGTGAAGCTCGCAAAAGCCCTGGGCGTAACCACAGACGAGTTGCTGCTTAACGACCAGGAAAGAACGGTATCCGAAGACCTAGCCCCCATCCTGCGCCGCTTCGACGCTCTGCCGGCAGATATCAGGAACCAAGCACGAATTGCCCTGAAAGGCGTGCTGTTCGGATACGAGCAGGAAGCACTGCGATAGCCCACCCGAGTGCGACCGTCGCACAAAAGTCCACCATTAGAGATGGTGGACCCGGCTGCCGCCGGGAGTGCGCTATCGGACACTCCGCGCAGCCCCAAAAAGCCATGGAGCGGCAGTGACCCTCGAATACATCCTGACAATCCTGCTCCAGAGCAACCCGACGCCTACCACTGTAATTACGGTGCACACCCCCTACCCCACGAAAGAGGCGTGCACCACCGCAGGAAAAGCCATGGCGGCCGCAGAAAAAGCGACTAGGAAGACGGACAAGAACTACCTGGTCTACTGCCGTGGAGTCATACCCAAGGCAGCGCCGGAGGCATCTAAAAACCAGGGGTGAACCCCTGCGGCCTCCGGCCTACCCCCGGCCCGCTGCAAGCCGGCCTTACCCTCCAGGAACATTCGTTCCTTCCGCCAGGGCTCCGCCCTGCGCCTTCCGGCTACCCGTTGGCCCGCAGGGCCAATGCTTCGCGCTCTCCACCGGCTGGGCTAGACGGCTGAACATTCCTCGGAAGTCTGCGAGCACAACGTGCGCACACGCACAGAGGCCCCTGGAAGGCCGCTGTACGCGCAATTGGGGTGATCATGGCGCGGGGTGGGCTTGTGCCGAGACGAGTCCGGCGCCTCGCGAGCCAGCCGCCGAGCGAGGCGAACCAAGTTATCGTTACGTAACGGATATTGCCGACGAACGGTCGATTTATCGTTACGTTACGCTAGCCTATTTATCGTTACGTTACTATAATTAGACCATGAGCAACGGCAACGGAGCCAACCGCCATGATCGACCACCTGGACAAGCAAACCCAACCGATGGACCTGGAACCCAAGCGCGGCCGTGGTCGCCCGGCGACAGGCCAGGCGTTGAGCAATGCTGAGCGTCAACGCCTCTACCGCGAACGCCAAAAAGCGCAACGTAACGAAAATGACGATGCAAAGCGCGTACGCGCGCTGGAAAAGGAGCTGGCAGAGATCAAGGCCATGTACCAGCTCCGCAGCGACCAGCTGGACGACCGCATAGCCGAAGTCCAAAGGCTGAAAGCCGAGCTGACGTCACGTAACGAAAAGGCCAATCCGCTGAACGCGGCAGCAGAGCTAATCCAATACCACGCGCAGAGCTGGGACACGCGGTCGAGGAAATGGAAAACGATCGGCGAAACAAACCCGGATAACGAACCGTTCGACAACTGGCGGGACGCCGAAAAGTTCGTAAAAGACCTGCTGAAAGCTGGATCAGCACTGCGTTACAGGATCGTACCGGCAAACCTGCCAGTCACCGAATATAAGTAACGTAACGCTAAAGATCCAGAATCGCACGGCAGGCCGCCTGGAGCGCTTCCAGGCGGTCATCCAGCAAAGCCCCTTCATCATCGAGCTGGGCAACCCGGCGCCTCAGTTGTCGAATCTCACCCGCAAGCCGCGGGTAGTCCTCAAGCATGCAGCAAACCGCGTCCAGGGCATCGCGCCCCGGGAACCAGAGTTTTGCGTCACGTAACAGATATTCGGGGATGTCTAGGGCGGGCATCGCATAATGGACATTACGCTAAATCGGCCCCGGAGCTTATCAGCATTGTCCGGAGCCGACTTAACGTAACGTCACGATATTATGCGAAGCCTAGGGTTTCTCTTCCTGCCGCTACTCCCGATCACCGGACCACAGCACCAGGTACACCGGAAGCCAGATCGGCATAAGCAACACGCCCAACGTAAACAGGTCAATCTCCATCATCGCCACGGCCTCGACGGGTATTCGCTGTCAGGCACGATCGTAAGACGCGTGCCACCGAAACCGCCATCGGTCGCTGAAGCCAGCGGCGCGCCGCTGGACACGTCGCGCGGTGCTCCTACGTCGCTTCCGCTTGCGACGAGGCCAGCGGTTGGCGGCTGTGGCAACGAGGCCACCTGCTGGCTGCCATGATCCGGCAGCGTTGGATCGAAGAACCGATTCTCCACCGCGTTCATGCAGTACTCGAAAGTCGTCTGCACCTGGCTGCCTTGCTGGGTGTAACACCCGCACCCAGTCTTCTTCCCATGGTGCCAACCGACCTTCATGCGGCTACGCACGCTGTTGCGCTCCAGAAGCGTTTCATTGGTCGTCGAGACACAGTATGTGCGCGGGAAGCTGACGGGCTTGGTCAGCTCATCGTAGATCGGCGCCGACGACGGCACGGACGCAATCCGTGGCGTCCGGTCGGCCAGGTACTCCTGCAGCGTCTGCTTGCCCTTGCCCTTCACCGATTCCGGCGCCACGGCATCCACCACCGATCCCAGCACAGCAGCGCCCGAGGGCAGCGCCTGCTGCTCAGTAGGCGCATCGTGGGCGCCCACCTTCTCCTGATAACGCTGATAGAACCGATACCCGAAGACGGCCACCACACCCAGGCAGAGAAGCAGCGCATAGAGGGCCAGAGGCGCCTTGAATTTGAAGAAATGCGAAGCCCCCTGGGCCGTGGACTGGTAGACGTCGAAGAACTTCTTATCGAGCTTGATAGGCGTCGTCATGGCCGCCTTGAACGAGCTGGCCTTGTCGACATCGGACACCCTTCCCACTCGTGCCGCAAAATCCGCGACGACTTGAAGATGCGCTTGAAATGGATGTGCCGGTTGGTCAACCGGCGAGCGTGCACGTCAATGAAGCTGGGGTGCTGGGTGATTAGCCACAGCTCGCGTCCCTCATGGCGCACGGTTTCCATCTTGGAGCAGTACTCGGGAACCGGCTTGCGAATGTCCCTGGGCGGGAAAAAGCCCTGGGCCTCATCCACCACGATCAGACTGTTCTCGGGCAGTTCGAACCACTTATGCGGGTCCTCGAACTCGTACCATTCCGCCTTAAGCAGCTCGGGCTTAAGGCCGCGAATATTGTGGAAGTACACAAGCCGGCCTTCTTTAACCGCCTGCGCATCTACTTCCTTGATCGTGTTAAGCGTCTTGCCATTGCCAGGAAGACCAGTAACCAAGTTCAGTGGCGAGCCCATACGTTAAGCCTCCAAGACGCCATACTTTTTCTTGCGACCACTGAGCTTGTTAACGCCGTTCAAGATGAACCGGGTGGTCACTGCGGAAAGAACAATGTTCACCGCAACATCAACATTGGCCAGGCCAAGAATTTGCTGAACTTGGATGGGCATTCCGCCAAGGGCTGCAATCAAGTGATCCTTGGCGGCATTAATTGCCAGATTGATTCCGATATAGCTCATTACGCCAATGCCCAAGGCGCGAAGCACCATGTTCACCAGCGGAATAAGCACGAAGCTCAAAAACGAAAACGCATAGTAGAACCACATAATCAATCACCTCCAAAGGCGCGACCAACATACGTTGCAAAGAACAGGGATGCCCAGGCGACAAGGAACTTTCCAACCAGCTCGGCGTACTGACAGACCGGCTGCCAGTTAAACTGGAGAGGCCCTACATGCAGTGTTGTTGTTGAAATCGCCGGGCATGCCGAAGGCAAG
Organism: Pseudomonas sp. ADPe; assembly: GCF_014843515.1. Lineage (NCBI taxonomy): Bacteria > Pseudomonadati > Pseudomonadota > Gammaproteobacteria > Pseudomonadales > Pseudomonadaceae > Pseudomonas > Pseudomonas sp. ADPe. Next base: position 6,632,305 of record NZ_CP062122.1, on the reverse strand, counting down.
AACCGAGTGCCTTCACCAAACAGCGAACCAATATCTACATCGCCACCATCGAGCATCGTGTACTTCTCCTGGCCTATTTCCTCGCCAATCTTGTCGAAACCTTTTTGTGCATCCTGGAGTTCCTTGTTCTCGCAATAGGCATTCTTCTGGCGCTCAGCAATCGCGCAGTTAACGGCATCGCCAGTGCACTTAAACGCCTTGTCACAAGCCGTACCCTCAACACCAGGTTCCTTGTTGTCACCATCGTCACCGTCGTTACCACCTCCGCCGCCACCGCTGGAGCCGTCGCCGCTACCATCGCCGCCGGTACTGCCGCCATCCCGCCACTGCCGCCGGTACTGCCGCCGCCAGAAGAGCCGCCATCGCCACCAGGCGTCGGGTTGTCGGGGTTCTCGTTCCCACCACCATTGGTGGAAACAGGCAGTACCGGACCAGGAATACCCGTCCGGGCACTTGTCGTCAGGATCGATATCCGGCGGTGTCGTCTCGGCCGCAGAACAGCCGACAGTGCCATTGGCCACGTGCTCGCACTTGAACTGCTTTGCCAGTTCGTCCAGATAATCCTGAAGATCTTGGTCAGGGTTGCCGGAGTTATCCGACATGACGTTATTACCAACCGGCTTCATTTCAACTTCGCATTGTGTGTCCGTACAGTTCTTCGGCTCTCCGGGCTCATAAATGCAACCATCCTTAATATCTGCATCGAGACCAAGAACAGCAGAACCATCAGCAAATGAATACTGAATGGTTTTCGTATATAAACTTTTAGCCAGGCACTCTCCATCAGTTGGAGGATCACAAACACCAGTAAGGCCATTAAATACAGTACCGGAAGGGCATGAATCACCAGATCTAATCGCAGACATGCCGGAGTGAATTGCGCCATCAGACACCCGCAGAGCGACACATCGGAACTGTGTGTCAGAAATCCTATCCAAGTGATCAAAGACAAACTGATTATCATAAGGAATCTGAGCGCAAGCAGAAAAGGGACTAGGGCCGGAGTAAGTATTCCCAGACCAGCTGGTAGTAGTCCAAATGTACTCAGACGAGTAAGCGGACAATGGGGGCATTAAAAATAAAAGCAAAATCAATATAGCCCGCATAACTAGCCTCTCAAAATAAAAAGCCCCGTCAGGGCCTTTAATTCAACCTGACGCTATAACCGACCGAATAAGATCAGCAACGCCGCTAACACATTTACCGCGAGCCAGTACATTTCGTAGGTCATGAAGTAAGAGGGGGCCTAAGCCCCCTCCTCCCCTGTTACATCGCGCGGCGCAGCCAGCGCAAAGCCGCGATGGCGAACAGCACGCCCAGGACCAGGTAGCCCAGCTCGTTGCTGTCCGCCTTGGCCGACGCAGCGTCGGTGGCCATCGAGGCCGGCAGCTCGGCGTAAGCCTGCATGGCCAGACCGCCCACACCAGCGGCGATGGCGCCGCCGGAGACCAGAGCCTTGCGGCCGTACTTCTTCACAGCGTTCATGTATTTCATGTTGGCGACCCTCCAGGTCAGTTGGTACTCAGATGCTTCTTCAGGGCGAGGACGCAGAACACCGCGAAGAACACACCGATGGTGTAATCCTGCAGCTCCTTGCGCTCCTCAGGCGTCAGGGAGCCCAGGCTCCCGCGTCCTGCACTGTCATGGCAGTCAGCTGGCCAGAGCACCGGGCAAGCCCGCTCTCGTCCACCAGCCAATCACCATCACAGACCAGGTACTTCATCGGTCACACTCAGCCCGTAGCCTTCAGCTGCTGCTGGGTGACCAGAGGAACCGGCTTGCCGCCGTTCTCGTTCGACAGCCACGTGTCCATGCCGACAGTGCCGCCAGCGGACTTCCACGGCCGGTTGTAGCAGGGCACACACACCTGCTTGCCCTTCAGCGTGTCGTAGTAATCGCGCAGGCCGGCGTCGAGCTGCTGCTTGGAAAGGCGAATGCCAGTAGTCACCTCGACCACCTGGCCGAACTGGTCCTGACTCTCGCCGCTGACCAGGACGTAGTGCTCTTGGAAGCCGTTGCGGGACTCTTTGACAGACGTGCCTTTGCACAGGCCGATTTTCACGAACATGGGGGAACCTCACGGGTAGCTTTTCGGGGTTGATCGCACCAGGACCAGAACCGGCGCAGGAACAGGAAGAACGTGGCCAGGAAGGCAACCAGGGAGGCAACCAGGATCACCACCACAAGCCAGATCGGCATGAGCTGGAAGACATCCACCAGGGCCTTGAGAATCGGCGTCAGAGCGGCCGTAATGGCCAGGTACACCACCCAGCCGAATGCAAAACGGAGGGGCGCTTTCATCAGGCACCCTCCCTTGGGAGTCACGAAGGCAGTGCTCCCAGGCGTTCAGCTTGAGAGCAGTAAGGCGCTCGTAAACGTCGAACTCGATCAGGGCGGCTTCCAGGTAGCCCGAGAGCAAACCGGACACAAAGCCCAACTGAAAAGCACGCTCGGAAACAGGGCAGTAACGTAGCTTGGTGAGGCTCCCGTGGAGCCTGTGCAGATGGGCGCTAAGCATTACGCGGCCTCCACGCTGGGTTCCACGTACCAGTCAGGCACCTGGGCGCTGAAGTCGACCTCCAAGAGCCGCAGGATCGGCACCACGTTGCGCGTGTTGTCGTAGTCCTTCAGGTTCTGCAGCATGGCCTTGGAGATGCCCACGGCCTCCAAGTCGGCAACATGTCGGTAGAACGACGCACGGGACATCGACGCCATGGTCTCTTCCCAGCCGTAGTCCTTCAGGCTGCGGTACGTGCGGAACAGGTTGCGGGCCTGGGCATCACTCGCCTTACCCGGCACGAACATCGGCGGAATGATGGTCCCAGTTGCCTTGTCTGCCCGGGCCTTGGTCCACTTCCCCTTCCCTACCTTCGTGTACTTCTCGATCAGTGCGGCCAGCACTTTTTCATCGTCAATTCGCTTCATGGTCATACCCTCAAAGGCCGCGAACAATTCGCCAGTCACTGCGCTCCAACATTCCTGGATGAAACAGCGCTCCTGGTCGCGGAGCGCCTCCTGGTAGTCACACAACTCCCACAGGTTCGTCGGCAGATTCCGACGCTCCAGCCAGCGGTGCATGACGGTCGCCTCAAGGCGAAGAAGAAGCCGGGCGAACTCCTGAAGCCGTGGGTCCTGCATGACCCGTAGAGTCCGAGCGGCTGACAGATGGGACATGGCGCAACGGGCCTCACGCTTGAGCACCTTCCAGGCACGGACGTGGGCGTTGTCCAGGTCATCCCGGGGCTCCGGTTCGACGAAGCGCCGCGAGCGGCTTTCTTGACCTCTTCCAGCTGACGCTGGAACTCCGGCCTTCAGGTACGCCTTGATCTTGCGGAGACGACCATCCTTGGCGCCCCAGTAGGCGGTGGTTTCGTAGTCGTCACCGCGGTTGCGTGTCTGGCCGTTGCTGACGCCACGCATGAACTGGATCACCTGGAGCGCGGTCTGTTCGTTCGGCATGCGTGCCGAGAACGTGCAGTCCAAGGCGTACACCTCGATCGACAGAACATCGAGCTTGGCCCAAAGGTCCGGGTAGGAGCCGGCCAGCCACTTCAGCATCACCTCGGCGCCCTTCCGGATCGAGGTTGGGCCGAACACGTTGTGCCCCTGGAGCAGCTTCGCCGGGCTGGCTTTCAGCTCAACGCCAGGATCGAGGCGCTTGCCTAGACTCTGGTGGAACACCTTGAAGGCCATGGGCGTGTAGCTCGACGGCAGCGACTCCCAGGCGTGGGACAAGTCCTCGACGTCGTAACCGCCCTCCTCCCGCTTGGTCACACCGCCAGAGGATCGAACCCGAACGCCCAGCGACTCCAGGTCAACGACCAGCGTCGGCGAGTCAACCTTGCCGATCAGTTGGACGTGTTCCTTGCGGAAGCGGATGAACATGTGGATTCGGTCGAGCATCGGATGCATGCACACACATAACATTTGGCGCGAATGTAGACGTGCACATGCACACACGTCAACACTAATAACCTGCACACATGCATATTTGGAAGGTGCGAACCATGAGACGAGACATGCCAACCAACATCCGACTGACCCAGGCAGAGCAAGAAGCGCTGCGGAAAAAAGCCGTTGAAATCAACAAGGAGCTGGTCAAGAGGGGCATGCAGCCGATGAAAGACTCAGAGCTGGTACACGCCTTCTTGGAGCGCGTCATCACGTCGCTTGAAGTGAGCGCGTCAGGGGCGATAAGCCTACGGATTGACTGATCAAAAAATGATCGGAAATTCTCACCATGAGACAAGAGTCCACCATTAGAGATGGTGGACCCGGCTGCGCCGGGAGTGCACTACCGGACACTCCGCGCAACCCCCAAAAAGCCATGGAGCGGCAGTGACCCTCGAATACATCCTGACAATCCTGCTCCAGAGCAACCCGACGCCTACCCCCGCAATTACGGTGCATGCCCCCTACCCCACGAAAGAGGCGTGCACCACCGCAGGCAAAGCCATGGCAGATGCAGACAAAGCGACCAGAAAGACGGACAGGAACTACCTGATCTACTGCCGTGGAGTCATACCCAAGGCAGCGCCGGAGGCATCTAAAAACCAGGGGTAAACCCCTGCGGCCTCTGGCCTACCCGCCCCGCTGCAAGCCGGCCTTACCCTCCAGGAACATTCGTTCCTTCCGCCAGGGCTCCGCCCTGCGCCTTCCGGCTACCCGTTGGCCCGGAGGGCCAATGCTTCGCGCTCTCCCCGCTGGGCTAGACGGCTGAACATTCCTCGGAAGTCTGCGAGCACAACATGCGCGCAAGCACAAAGGCCCCTGGAAGGCCGCTGTACGCGCAATTGGGGTAATCAGTAAGAGAAGTGGGCTCAGAGTTCGAGGATCGCGCGACACGCGTCCTGGAGGACCTGGAGGCGCTTGTCGAGAAGAGCCCCTTCCTCGTCCAGGCCAGCAACCCGGCGGCGCAGCCTGCGCAGATCGGCCACGACGTTGGGGTAGTCCTGGAGCACGTAGGAAACCGCTTGCAGCGGGTCACGCGATGGGGCGTAGAGGGTGGCCAATTCGACCAGGTGGTGCGGGATTTCGAGGGACACGGGCGTTCGCATAATGGGCATTACGTTACGCGACGCGCGGAGGCGTGGCCATATTCCGCACGCCGCTCAACGTAACGTCACGATATTATGCGAAGCCTAGGGTTTCTCTTCCTGCCGCTACTCCCGATCACCGGACCACAGCACCAGGTACACCGGAAGCCAGATCGGCATAAGCAACACGCCCAACGTAAACAGGTCAATCTCCATCATCGCCACGGCCTCGACGGGTATTCGCTGTCAGGCACGATCGTAAGACGCGTGCCACCGAAACCGCCATCGGTCGCTGAAGCCAGCGGCGCGCCGCTGGACACGTCGCGCGGTGCTCCTACGTCGCTTCCGCTTGCGACGAGGCCAGCGGTTGGCGGCTGTGGCAACGAGGCCACCTGCTGGCTGCCATGATCCGGCAGCGTTGGATCGAAGAACCGATTCTCCACCGCGTTCATGCAGTACTCGAAAGTCGTCTGCACCTGGCTGCCTTGCTGGGTGTAACACCCGCACCCAGTCTTCTTCCCATGGTGCCAACCGACCTTCATGCGGCTACGCACGCTGTTGCGCTCCAGAAGCGTTTCATTGGTCGTCGAGACACAGTATGTGCGCGGGAAGCTGACGGGCTTGGTCAGCTCATCGTAGATCGGCGCCGACGACGGCACGGACGCAATCCGTGGCGTCCGGTCGGCCAGGTACTCCTGCAGCGTCTGCTTGCCCTTGCCCTTCACCGATTCCGGCGCCACGGCATCCACCACCGATCCCAGCACAGCAGCGCCCGAGGGCAGCGCCTGCTGCTCAGTAGGCGCATCGTGGGCGCCCACCTTCTCCTGATAACGCTGATAGAACCGATACCCGAAGACGGCCACCACACCCAGGCAGAGAAGCAGCGCATAGAGGGCCAGAGGCGCCTTGAATTTGAAGAAATGCGAAGCCCCCTGGGCCGTGGACTGGTAGACGTCGAAGAACTTCTTATCGAGCTTGATAGGCGTCGTCATGGCCGCCTTGAACGAGCTGGCCTTGTCGACATCGGACACCCCTTCCCACTCGTGCCGCAAAATCCGCGACGACTTGAAGATGCGCTTGAAATGGATGTGCCGGTTGGTCAACCGGCGAGCGTGCACGTCAATGAAGCTGGGGTGCTGGGTGATTAGCCACAGCTCGCGTCCCTCATGGCGCACGGTTTCCATCTTGGAGCAGTACTCGGGAACCGGCTTGCGAATGTCCCTGGGCGGGAAAAAGCCCTGGGCCTCATCCACCACGATCAGACTGTTCTCGGGCAGTTCGAACCACTTATGCGGGTCCTCGAACTCGTACCATTCCGCCTTAAGCAGCTCGGGCTTAAGGCCGCGAATATTGTGGAAGTACACAAGCCGGCCTTCTTTAACCGCCTGCGCATCTACTTCCTTGATCGTGTTAAGCGTCTTGCCATTGCCAGGAAGACCAGTAACCAAGTTCAGTGGCGAGCCCATACGTTAAGCCTCCAAGACGCCATACTTTTTCTTGCGACCACTGAGCTTGTTAACGCCGTTCAAGATGAACCGGGTGGTCACTGCGGAAAGAACAATGTTCACCGCAACATCAACATTGGCCAGGCCAAGAATTTGCTGAACTTGGATGGGCATTCCGCCAAGGGCTGCAATCAAGTGATCCTTGGCGGCATTAATTGCCAGATTGATTCCGATATAGCTCATTACGCCAATGCCCAAGGCGCGAAGCACCATGTTCACCAGCGGAATAAGCACGAAGCTCAAAAACGAAAACGCATAGTAGAACCACATAATCAATCACCTCCAAAGGCGCGACCAACATACGTTGCAAAGAACAGGGATGCCCAGGCGACAAGGAACTTTCCAACCAGCTCGGCGTACTGACAGACCGGCTGCCAGTTAAACTGGAGAGGCCCTACATGCAGTGTTGTTGTTGAAATCGCCGGGCATGCCGAAGGCAAGAACCGAGTGCCTTCACCAAACAGCGAACCAATATCTACATCGCCACCATCGAGCATCGTGTACTTCTCCTGGCCTATTTCCTCGCCAATCTTGTCGAAACCTTTTTGTGCATCCTGGAGTTCCTTGTTCTCGCAATAGGCATTCTTCTGGCGCTCAGCAATCGCGCAGTTAACGGCATCGCCAGTGCACTTAAACGCCTTGTCACAAGCCGTACCCTCAACACCAGGTTCCTTGTTGTCACCATCGTCACCGTCGTTACCACCTCCGCCGCCACCGCTGGAGCCGTCGCCGCTACCATCGCCGCCGGTACTGCCGCCATCCCGCCACTGCCGCCGGTACTGCCGCCGCCAGAAGAGCCGCCATCGCCACCAGGCGTCGGGTTGTCGGGGTTCTCGTTCCCACCACCATTGGTAAACAGGCAGTACCGGACCAGGAATACCCGTCCGGGCACTTGTCGTCAGGATCGATATCCGGCGGTGTCGTCTCGGCCGCAGAACAGCCGACAGTGCCATTGGCCACGTGCTCGCACTTGAACTGCTTTGCCAGTTCGTCCAGATAATCCTGAAGATCTTGGTCAGGGTTGCCGGAGTTATCCGACATGACGTTATTACCAACCGGCTTCATTTCAACTTCGCATTGTGTGTCCGTACAGTTCTTCGGCTCTCCGGGCTCATAAATGCAACCATCCTTAATATCTGCATCGAGACCAAGAACAGCAGAACCATCAGCAAATGAATACTGAATGGTTTTCGTATATAAACTTTTAGCCAGGCACTCTCCATCAGTTGGAGGATCACAAACACCAGTAAGGCCATTAAATACAGTACCGGAAGGGCATGAATCACCAGATCTAATCGCAGACATGCCGGAGTGAATTGCGCCATCAGACACCCGCAGAGCGACACATCGGAACTGTGTGTCAGAAATCCTATCCAAGTGATCAAAGACAAACTGATTATCATAAGGAATCTGAGCGCAAGCAGAAAAGGGACTAGGGCCGGAGTAAGTATTCCCAGACCAGCTGGTAGTAGTCCAAATGTACTCAGACGAGTAAGCGGACAATGGGGGCATTAAAAATAAAAGCAAAATCAATATAGCCCGCATAACTAGCCTCTCAAAATAAAAAAAGCCCCGTCAGGGGCCTTTAATTCAACCTGACGCTATAACCGACCGAATAAGATCAGCAACGCCGCTAACACATTTACCGCGAGCCAGTACATTTCGTAGGTCATGAAGTAAGAGGGGGCCTAAGCCCCCTCCTCCCCTGTTACATCGCGCGGCGCAGCCAGCGCAAAGCCGCGATGGCGAACAGCACGCCCAGGACCAGGTAGCCCAGCTCGTTGCTGTCCGCCTTGGCCGACGCAGCGTCGGTGGCCATCGAGGCCGGCAGCTCGGCGTAAGCCTGCATGGCCAGACCGCCCACACCAGCGGCGATGGCGCCGCCGGAGACCAGAGCCTTGCGGCCGTACTTCTTCACAGCGTTCATGTATTTCATGTTGGCGACCCTCCAGGTCAGTTGGTACTCAGATGCTTCTTCAGGGCGAGGACGCAGAACACCGCGAAGAACACACCGATGGTGTAATCCTGCAGCTCCTTGCGCTCCTCAGGCGTCAGGGAGCCCAGGCTCCCCGCGTCCTGCACTGTCATGGCAGTCAGCTGGCCAGAGCACCGGGCAAGCCCGCTCTCGTCCACCAGCCAATCACCATCACAGACCAGGTACTTCATCGGTCACACTCAGCCCGTAGCCTTCAGCTGCTGCTGGGTGACCAGAGGAACCGGCTTGCCGCCGTTCTCGTTCGACAGCCACGTGTCCATGCCGACAGTGCCGCCAGCGGACTTCCACGGCCGGTTGTAGCAGGGCACACACACCTGCTTGCCCTTCAGCGTGTCGTAGTAATCGCGCAGGCCGGCGTCGAGCTGCTGCTTGGAAAGGCGAATGCCAGTAGTCACCTCGACCACCTGGCCGAACTGGTCCTGACTCTCGCCGCTGACCAGGACGTAGTGCTCTTGGAAGCCGTTGCGGGACTCTTTGACAGACGTGCCTTTGCACAGGCCGATTTTCACGAACATGGGGGAACCTCACGGGTAGCTTTTCGGGGTTGATCGCACCAGGACCAGAACCGGCGCAGGAACAGGAAGAACGTGGCCAGGAAGGCAACCAGGGAGGCAACCAGGATCACCACCACAAGCCAGATCGGCATGAGCTGGAAGACATCCACCAGGGCCTTGAGAATCGGCGTCAGAGCGGCCGTAATGGCCAGGTACACCACCCAGCCGAATGCAAAACGGAGGGGCGCTTTCATCAGGCACCCTCCCTTGGGAGTCACGAAGGCAGTGCTCCCAGGCGTTCAGCTTGAGAGCAGTAAGGCGCTCGTAAACGTCGAACTCGATCAGGGCGGCTTCCAGGTAGCCCGAGAGCAAACCGGACACAAAGCCCAACTGAAAAGCACGCTCGGAAACAGGGCAGTAACGTAGCTTGGTGAGGCTCCCGTGGAGCCTGTGCAGATGGGCGCTAAGCATTACGCGGCCTCCACGCTGGGTTCCACGTACCAGTCAGGCACCTGGGCGCTGAAGTCGACCTCCAAGAGCCGCAGGATCGGCACCACGTTGCGCGTGTTGTCGTAGTCCTTCAGGTTCTGCAGCATGGCCTTGGAGATGCCCACGGCCTCCAAGTCGGCAACATGTCGGTAGAACGACGCACGGGACATCGACGCCATGGTCTCTTCCCAGCCGTAGTCCTTCAGGCTGCGGTACGTGCGGAACAGGTTGCGGGCCTGGGCATCACTCGCCTTACCCGGCACGAACATCGGCGGAATGATGGTCCCAGTTGCCTTGTCTGCCCGGGCCTTGGTCCACTTCCCCTTCCCTACCTTCGTGTACTTCTCGATCAGTGCGGCCAGCACTTTTTCATCGTCAATTCGCTTCATGGTCATACCCTCAAAGGCCGCGAACAATTCGCCAGTCACTGCGCTCCAACATTCCTGGATGAAACAGCGCTCCTGGTCGCGGAGCGCCTCCTGGTAGTCACACAACTCCCACAGGTTCGTCGGCAGATTCCGACGCTCCAGCCAGCGGTGCATGACGGTCGCCTCAAGGCGAAGAAGAAGCCGGGCGAACTCCTGAAGCCGTGGGTCCTGCATGACCCGTAGAGTCCGAGCGGCTGACAGATGGGACATGGCGCAACGGGCCTCACGCTTGAGCACCTTCCAGGCACGGACGTGGGCGTTGTCCAGGTCATCCCGGGGCTCCGGGTTCGACGAAGCGCCGCGAGCGGCTTTCTTGACCTCTTCCAGCTGACGCTGGAACTCCGGCCCCTTCAGGTACGCCTTGATCTTGCGGAGACGACCATCCTTGGCGCCCCAGTAGGCGGTGGTTTCGTAGTCGTCACCGCGGTTGCGTGTCTGGCCGTTGCTGACGCCACGCATGAACTGGATCACCTGGAGCGCGGTCTGTTCGTTCGGCATGCGTGCCGAGAACGTGCAGTCCAAGGCGTACACCTCGATCGACAGAACATCGAGCTTGGCCCAAAGGTCCGGGTAGGAGCCGGCCAGCCACTTCAGCATCACCTCGGCGCCCTTCCGGATCGAGGTTGGGCCGAACACGTTGTGCCCCTGGAGCAGCTTCGCCGGGCTGGCTTTCAGCTCAACGCCAGGATCGAGGCGCTTGCCTAGACTCTGGTGGAACACCTTGAAGGCCATGGGCGTGTAGCTCGACGGCAGCGACTCCCAGGCGTGGGACAAGTCCTCGACGTCGTAACCGCCCTCCTCCCGCTTGGTCACACCGCCAGAGGATCGAACCCGAACGCCCAGCGACTCCAGGTCAACGACCAGCGTCGGCGAGTCAACCTTGCCGATCAGTTGGACGTGTTCCTTGCGGAAGCGGATGAACATGTGGATTCGGTCGAGCATCGGATGCATGCACACACATAACATTTGGCGCGAATGTAGACGTGCACATGCACACACGTCAACACTAATAACCTGCACACATGCATATTTGGAAGGTGCGAACCATGAGACGAGACATGCCAACCAACATCCGACTGACCCAGGCAGAGCAAGAAGCGCTGCGGAAAAAAGCCGTTGAAATCAACAAGGAGCTGGTCAAGAGGGGCATGCAGCCGATGAAAGACTCAGAGCTGGTACACGCCTTCTTGGAGCGCGTCATCACGTCGCTTGAAGTGAGCGCGTCAGGGGCGATAAGCCTACGGATTGACTGATCAAAAAATGATCGGAAATTCTCACCATGAGACAAGAGTCCACCATTAGAGATGGTGGACCCGGCTGCGCCGGGAGTGCACTACCGGACACCCGCGCAACCCCAAAAGCCATGGAGCGGCAGTGACCCTCGAATACATCCTGACAATCCTGCTCCAGAGCAACCCGACGCCTACCCCCGCAATTACGGTGCATGCCCCCTACCCCACGAAAGAGGCGTGCACCACCGCAGGCAAAGCCATGGCAGATGCAGACAAAGCGACCAGAAAGACGGACAGGAACTACCTGATCTACTGCCGTGGAGTCATACCCAAGGCAGCGCCGGAGGCATCTAAAAACCAGGGGTAAACCCCTGCGGCCTCTGGCCTACCCCGCCCCGCTGCAAGCCGGCCTTACCCTCCAGGAACATTCGTTCCTTCCGCCAGGGCTCCGCCCTGCGCCTTCCGGCTACCCGTTGGCCCGGAGGGCCAATGCTTCGCGCTCTCCCCTCGCTGGGCTAGACGGCTGAACATTCCTCGGAAGTCTGCGAGCACAACATGCGCGCAAGCACAAAGGCCCCTGGAAGGCCGCTGTACGCGCAATTGGGGTAATCAGTAAGAGAAGTGGGCTCAGAGTTCGAGGATCGCGCGACACGCGTCCTGGAGGACCTGGAGGCGCTTGTCGAGAAGAGCCCCTTCCTCGTCCAGGCCAGCAACCCGGCGGCGCAGCCTGCGCAGATCGGCCACGACGTTGGGGTAGTCCTGGAGCACGTAGGAAACCGCTTGCAGCGGGTCACGCGATGGGGCGTAGAGGGTGGCCAATTCGACCAGGTGGTGCGGGATTTCGAGGGACACGGGCGTTCGCATAATGGGCATTACGTTACGCGACGCGCGGAGGCGTGGCCATATTCCGCACGCCGCTCAACGTAACGTCACGATATTATGCGAAGCCTAGGGTTTCTCTTCCTGCCGCTACTCCCGATCACCGGACCACAGCACCAGGTACACCGGAAGCCAGATCGGCATAAGCAACACGCCCAACGTAAACAGGTCAATCTCCATCATCGCCACGGCCTCGACGGGTATTCGCTGTCAGGCACGATCGTAAGACGCGTGCCACCGAAACCGCCATCGGTCGCTGAAGCCAGCGGCGCGCCGCTGGACACGTCGCGCGGTGCTCCTACGTCGCTTCCGCTTGCGACGAGGCCAGCGGTTGGCGGCTGTGGCAACGAGGCCACCTGCTGGCTGCCATGATCCGGCAGCGTTGGATCGAAGAACCGATTCTCCACCGCGTTCATGCAGTACTCGAAAGTCGTCTGCACCTGGCTGCCTTGCTGGGTGTAACACCCGCACCCAGTCTTCTTCCCATGGTGCCAACCGACCTTCATGCGGCTACGCACGCTGTTGCGCTCCAGAAGCGTTTCATTGGTCGTCGAGACACAGTATGTGCGCGGGAAGCTGACGGGCTTGGTCAGCTCATCGTAGATCGGCGCCGACGACGGCACGGACGCAATCCGTGGCGTCCGGTCGGCCAGGTACTCCTGCAGCGTCTGCTTGCCCTTGCCCTTCACCGATTCCGGCGCCACGGCATCCACCACCGATCCCAGCACAGCAGCGCCCGAGGGCAGCGCCTGCTGCTCAGTAGGCGCATCGTGGGCGCCCACCTTCTCCTGATAACGCTGATAGAACCGATACCCGAAGACGGCCACCACACCCAGGCAGAGAAGCAGCGCATAGAGGGCCAGAGGCGCCTTGAATTTGAAGAAATGCGAAGCCCCCTGGGCCGTGGACTGGTAGACGTCGAAGAACTTCTTATCGAGCTTGATAGGCGTCGTCATGGCCGCCTTGAACGAGCTGGCCTTGTCGACATCGGACACCCTTCCCACTCGTGCCGCAAAATCCGCGACGACTTGAAGATGCGCTTGAAATGGATGTGCCGGTTGGTCAACCGGCGAGCGTGCACGTCAATGAAGCTGGGGTGCTGGGTGATTAGCCACAGCTCGCGTCCCTCATGGCGCACGGTTTCCATCTTGGAGCAGTACTCGGGAACCGGCTTGCGAATGTCCCTGGGCGGGAAAAAGCCCTGGGCCTCATCCACCACGATCAGACTGTTCTCGGGCAGTTCGAACCACTTATGCGGGTCCTCGAACTCGTACCATTCCGCCTTAAGCAGCTCGGGCTTAAGGCCGCGAATATTGTGGAAGTACACAAGCCGGCCTTCTTTAACCGCCTGCGCATCTACTTCCTTGATCGTGTTAAGCGTCTTGCCATTGCCAGGAAGACCAGTAACCAAGTTCAGTGGCGAGCCCATACGTTAAGCCTCCAAGACGCCATACTTTTTCTTGCGACCACTGAGCTTGTTAACGCCGTTCAAGATGAACCGGGTGGTCACTGCGGAAAGAACAATGTTCACCGCAACATCAACATTGGCCAGGCCAAGAATTTGCTGAACTTGGATGGGCATTCCGCCAAGGGCTGCAATCAAGTGATCCTTGGCGGCATTAATTGCCAGATTGATTCCGATATAGCTCATTACGCCAATGCCCAAGGCGCGAAGCACCATGTTCACCAGCGGAATAAGCACGAAGCTCAAAAACGAAAACGCATAGTAGAACCACATAATCAATCACCTCCAAAGGCGCGACCAACATACGTTGCAAAGAACAGGGATGCCCAGGCGACAAGGAACTTTCCAACCAGCTCGGCGTACTGACAGACCGGCTGCCAGTTAAACTGGAGAGGCCCTACATGCAGTGTTGTTGTTGAAATCGCCGGGCATGCCGAAGGCAAGAACCGAGTGCCTTCACCAAACAGCGAACCAATATCTACATCGCCACCATCGAGCATCGTGTACTTCTCCTGGCCTATTTCCTCGCCAATCTTGTCGAAACCTTTTTGTGCATCCTGGAGTTCCTTGTTCTCGCAATAGGCATTCTTCTGGCGCTCAGCAATCGCGCAGTTAACGGCATCGCCAGTGCACTTAAACGCCTTGTCACAAGCCGTACCCTCAACACCAGGTTCCTTGTTGTCACCATCGTCACCGTCGTTACCACCTCCGCCGCCACCGCTGGAGCCGTCGCCGCTACCATCGCCGCCGGTACTGCCGCCATCCCCGCCACTGCCGCCGGTACTGCCGCCGCCAGAAGAGCCGCCATCGCCACCAGGCGTCGGGTTGTCGGGGTTCTCGTTCCCACCACCATTGGTAGGGAAACAGGCAGTACCGGACCAGGAATACCCGTCCGGGCACTTGTCGTCAGGATCGATATCCGGCGGTGTCGTCTCGGCCGCAGAACAGCCGACAGTGCCATTGGCCACGTGCTCGCACTTGAACTGCTTTGCCAGTTCGTCCAGATAATCCTGAAGATCTTGGTCAGGGTTGCCGGAGTTATCCGACATGACGTTATTACCAACCGGCTTCATTTCAACTTCGCATTGTGTGTCCGTACAGTTCTTCGGCTCTCCGGGCTCATAAATGCAACCATCCTTAATATCTGCATCGAGACCAAGAACAGCAGAACCATCAGCAAATGAATACTGAATGGTTTTCGTATATAAACTTTTAGCCAGGCACTCTCCATCAGTTGGAGGATCACAAACACCAGTAAGGCCATTAAATACAGTACCGGAAGGGCATGAATCACCAGATCTAATCGCAGACATGCCGGAGTGAATTGCGCCATCAGACACCCGCAGAGCGACACATCGGAACTGTGTGTCAGAAATCCTATCCAAGTGATCAAAGACAAACTGATTATCATAAGGAATCTGAGCGCAAGCAGAAAAGGGACTAGGGCCGGAGTAAGTATTCCCAGACCAGCTGGTAGTAGTCCAAATGTACTCAGACGAGTAAGCGGACAATGGGGGCATTAAAAATAAAAGCAAAATCAATATAGCCCGCATAACTAGCCTCTCAAAATAAAAAGCCCCGTCAGGGCCTTTAATTCAACCTGACGCTATAACCGACCGAATAAGATCAGCAACGCCGCTAACACATTTACCGCGAGCCAGTACATTTCGTAGGTCATGAAGTAAGAGGGGGCCTAAGCCCCCTCCTCCCCTGTTACATCGCGCGGCGCAGCCAGCGCAAAGCCGCGATGGCGAACAGCACGCCCAGGACCAGGTAGCCCAGCTCGTTGCTGTCCGCCTTGGCCGACGCAGCGTCGGTGGCCATCGAGGCCGGCAGCTCGGCGTAAGCCTGCATGGCCAGACCGCCCACACCAGCGGCGATGGCGCCGCCGGAGACCAGAGCCTTGCGGCCGTACTTCTTCACAGCGTTCATGTATTTCATGTTGGCGACCCTCCAGGTCAGTTGGTACTCAGATGCTTCTTCAGGGCGAGGACGCAGAACACCGCGAAGAACACACCGATGGTGTAATCCTGCAGCTCCTTGCGCTCCTCAGGCGTCAGGGAGCCCAGGCTCCCGCGTCCTGCACTGTCATGGCAGTCAGCTGGCCAGAGCACCGGGCAAGCCCGCTCTCGTCCACCAGCCAATCACCATCACAGACCAGGTACTTCATCGGTCACACTCAGCCCGTAGCCTTCAGCTGCTGCTGGGTGACCAGAGGAACCGGCTTGCCGCCGTTCTCGTTCGACAGCCACGTGTCCATGCCGACAGTGCCGCCAGCGGACTTCCACGGCCGGTTGTAGCAGGGCACACACACCTGCTTGCCCTTCAGCGTGTCGTAGTAATCGCGCAGGCCGGCGTCGAGCTGCTGCTTGGAAAGGCGAATGCCAGTAGTCACCTCGACCACCTGGCCGAACTGGTCCTGACTCTCGCCGCTGACCAGGACGTAGTGCTCTTGGAAGCCGTTGCGGGACTCTTTGACAGACGTGCCTTTGCACAGGCCGATTTTCACGAACATGGGGGAACCTCACGGGTAGCTTTTCGGGGTTGATCGCACCAGGACCAGAACCGGCGCAGGAACAGGAAGAACGTGGCCAGGAAGGCAACCAGGGAGGCAACCAGGATCACCACCACAAGCCAGATCGGCATGAGCTGGAAGACATCCACCAGGGCCTTGAGAATCGGCGTCAGAGCGGCCGTAATGGCCAGGTACACCACCCAGCCGAATGCAAAACGGAGGGGCGCTTTCATCAGGCACCCTCCCCTTGGGAGTCACGAAGGCAGTGCTCCCAGGCGTTCAGCTTGAGAGCAGTAAGGCGCTCGTAAACGTCGAACTCGATCAGGGCGGCTTCCAGGTAGCCCGAGAGCAAACCGGACACAAAGCCCAACTGAAAAGCACGCTCGGAAACAGGGCAGTAACGTAGCTTGGTGAGGCTCCCGTGGAGCCTGTGCAGATGGGCGCTAAGCATTACGCGGCCTCCACGCTGGGTTCCACGTACCAGTCAGGCACCTGGGCGCTGAAGTCGACCTCCAAGAGCCGCAGGATCGGCACCACGTTGCGCGTGTTGTCGTAGTCCTTCAGGTTCTGCAGCATGGCCTTGGAGATGCCCACGGCCTCCAAGTCGGCAACATGTCGGTAGAACGACGCACGGGACATCGACGCCATGGTCTCTTCCCAGCCGTAGTCCTTCAGGCTGCGGTACGTGCGGAACAGGTTGCGGGCCTGGGCATCACTCGCCTTACCCGGCACGAACATCGGCGGAATGATGGTCCCAGTTGCCTTGTCTGCCCGGGCCTTGGTCCACTTCCCCTTCCCTACCTTCGTGTACTTCTCGATCAGTGCGGCCAGCACTTTTTCATCGTCAATTCGCTTCATGGTCATACCCTCAAAGGCCGCGAACAATTCGCCAGTCACTGCGCTCCAACATTCCTGGATGAAACAGCGCTCCTGGTCGCGGAGCGCCTCCTGGTAGTCACACAACTCCCACAGGTTCGTCGGCAGATTCCGACGCTCCAGCCAGCGGTGCATGACGGTCGCCTCAAGGCGAAGAAGAAGCCGGGCGAACTCCTGAAGCCGTGGGTCCTGCATGACCCGTAGAGTCCGAGCGGCTGACAGATGGGACATGGCGCAACGGGCCTCACGCTTGAGCACCTTCCAGGCACGGACGTGGGCGTTGTCCAGGTCATCCCGGGCTCCGGGTTCGACGAAGCGCCGCGAGCGGCTTTCTTGACCTCTTCCAGCTGACGCTGGAACTCCGGCCTTCAGGTACGCCTTGATCTTGCGGAGACGACCATCCTTGGCGCCCCAGTAGGCGGTGGTTTCGTAGTCGTCACCGCGGTTGCGTGTCTGGCCGTTGCTGACGCCACGCATGAACTGGATCACCTGGAGCGCGGTCTGTTCGTTCGGCATGCGTGCCGAGAACGTGCAGTCCAAGGCGTACACCTCGATCGACAGAACATCGAGCTTGGCCCAAAGGTCCGGGTAGGAGCCGGCCAGCCACTTCAGCATCACCTCGGCGCCCTTCCGGATCGAGGTTGGGCCGAACACGTTGTGCCCCTGGAGCAGCTTCGCCGGGCTGGCTTTCAGCTCAACGCCAGGATCGAGGCGCTTGCCTAGACTCTGGTGGAACACCTTGAAGGCCATGGGCGTGTAGCTCGACGGCAGCGACTCCCAGGCGTGGGACAAGTCCTCGACGTCGTAACCGCCCTCCTCCCGCTTGGTCACACCGCCAGAGGATCGAACCCGAACGCCCAGCGACTCCAGGTCAACGACCAGCGTCGGCGAGTCAACCTTGCCGATCAGTTGGACGTGTTCCTTGCGGAAGCGGATGAACATGTGGATTCGGTCGAGCATCGGATGCATGCACACACATAACATTTGGCGCGAATGTAGACGTGCACATGCACACACGTCAACACTAATAACCTGCACACATGCATATTTGGAAGGTGCGAACCATGAGACGAGACATGCCAACCAACATCCGACTGACCCAGGCAGAGCAAGAAGCGCTGCGGAAAAAAGCCGTTGAAATCAACAAGGAGCTGGTCAAGAGGGGCATGCAGCCGATGAAAGACTCAGAGCTGGTACACGCCTTCTTGGAGCGCGTCATCACGTCGCTTGAAGTGAGCGCGTCAGGGGCGATAAGCCTACGGATTGACTGATCAAAAAATGATCGGAAATTCTCACCATGAGACAAGAGTCCACCATTAGAGATGGTGGACCCGGCTGCGCCGGGAGTGCACTACCGGACACTCCGCGCAACCCCCAAAAAGCCATGGAGCGGCAGTGACCCTCGAATACATCCTGACAATCCTGCTCCAGAGCAACCCGACGCCTACCCCCGCAATTACGGTGCATGCCCCCTACCCCACGAAAGAGGCGTGCACCACCGCAGGCAAAGCCATGGCAGATGCAGACAAAGCGACCAGAAAGACGGACAGGAACTACCTGATCTACTGCCGTGGAGTCATACCCAAGGCAGCGCCGGAGGCATCTAAAAACCAGGGGTAAACCCCTGCGGCCTCTGGCCTACCCCGCCCCGCTGCAAGCCGGCCTTACCCTCCAGGAACATTCGTTCCTTCCGCCAGGGCTCCGCCCTGCGCCTTCCGGCTACCCGTTGGCCCGGAGGGCCAATGCTTCGCGCTCTCCCCTCGCTGGGCTAGACGGCTGAACATTCCTCGGAAGTCTGCGAGCACAACATGCGCGCAAGCACAAAGGCCCCTGGAAGGCCGCTGTACGCGCAATTGGGGTAATCAGTAAGAGAAGTGGGCTCAGAGTTCGAGGATCGCGCGACACGCGTCCTGGAGGACCTGGAGGCGCTTGTCGAGAAGAGCCCCTTCCTCGTCCAGGCCAGCAACCCGGCGGCGCAGCCTGCGCAGATCGGCCACGACGTTGGGGTAGTCCTGGAGCACGTAGGAAACCGCTTGCAGCGGGTCACGCGATGGGGCGTAGAGGGTGGCCAATTCGACCAGGTGGTGCGGGATTTCGAGGGACACGGGCGTTCGCATAATGGGCATTACGTTACGCGACGCGCGGAGGCGTGGCCATATTCCGCACGCCGCTCAACGTAACACCTGGACATTATGCGAAGTCATGGATAAGCGCAGCTGCAGATGGCCCCTGCAGAATTCACCAGGGAAAACCGCTCGTTTGCCCGTCTCGGCATCTTTCCTGAGTCGATCCGTCGATCTGCCTTGGCAGCTCCGCTCGATCGGCATTCATGTCCGCACCTGGCCTCGCTCCCGGTTACGAACCGACTTCGTATTCCCAGTCCGCCAATCTGAAGCTCGATCTCTGCGGAACTCAGGCGACGGCTCGAAAGGCTCCGGCTAGGCCGCCAGAGTGTCCAGCCAGGCCTGTTCCACCTCGCGCCGGCGTCACAGGTCGATGTACATCCCGCGGGCCATCGTGCGCAGGTAGGCACGCGCATCCACCGGGCTGGAGAAGCCGCGCGAGGCAGGCTTGAGCAGCAGGCGCAAAACACGTCAGGGGCCATGTCCGCCGCATCGGCGGCATTGCCAAGGCGCTTGTGCAGCCAGCCCTTGAGCCAGCCTTATCATTTACAGCCTGGCTGACGCCCGCAAAACAAGCCTGCCAGGCAGGCATCCCCTCTTCCGTGCCAGCCTTGCCGGACGCCTGGCGAAAATCATAAGATGGTAATAAGTCTCAATTTCATGATCCGGACTATCCATGTCGGCATTGCGTACCAGGGAATTGGTGAGTCACCTCTATCAAGACAATCACCGCTGGCTGCTCGGCTGGTTGCGGCCGCGGGTCAACTGCACCGAGCTTGCCCGGGACCTGGTGCAGGATGTGTTCATCCGCATCCTGACCGCGCAGGACGCCCCGGATCGTCTGCAGGCAGTACGCGAGCCCCGGGGCTACCTGGCCACCATCGCGCGTAGGCTGATGATCGACCACTATCGGCGCGACCGCCTGGAGCGCGCCTGGCTCGCGGAGCTGGCCGGCCAGCCCGAGGCGCTGGAAATCAGCGAAGAGGACCGGGCCATCCTGCTCGAAACGCTCTGCGAGCTGGACCGTATGCTGGCCGGGCTGGGCCCGAAAGTGCGGCGCGCTTTCCTGCTCTCCCAACTCGAGGGCATGACCTACCGGAAGATCGCCGAAGCCGAGGACCTCAGCGAGGTCACCATCACCCGCTACATCGCCAAGGCCACCCATCACTGCATGCTCTTCCGCCTGGGAGCCCTGCCCTGAGCCTCCTGGACCGCCTCGACCGACAGCAGCGCGAAGCGCTGGAGCAGGCCGCCACCTGGCACAGCCTGCTGCAGAGCGAACACGCCACCGAGCACGACCGCAGCGCCTGGCAGCGCTGGCTGGAAGAGCGCGGCGAGAACGCCTGGGCCTGGCGCCAGGTGGAGCTGACGCTTGGCCAGTTCGGCCGCCTGCCCGCTTCGCTCGCACCCCGGGCCCTGCTCCAGGCCGAGCGGAACGGACGCCTGAACCGACGCACGCTGCTCAAGGGCTTCGTGCTCGTCGCAGGCGGCACGGCGCTGGGCTATGGCGGCCTTCGCTACACCAGGACGGCGGGATGGGATGCGGACCTGCGCAGCCCGCTGGGCGAGCGGTTCGGCACTACCTTACCTGACGGCACCCGCGTACAGCTCAACAGTGACAGCGCGGTGGATGTCGCCTATGACGCCCACCAGCGCCAGTTGATCCTGCGTCGCGGCGAGCTGCTGGTGACCACGGCCCCCGATAGCCTGAACCGCCCCTTCCTCGTCCAGGTGCCGCAAGGAACGGTGCAGGCGCTGGGCACCCGCTTCGCCGTGCGCCTGCAGGACGACAGCGCCCAGGTCGCGGTCTTCGAGCACCGTGTCCGCCTCACGCCGGCCCACGGCCAGCCGCTGTTGCTCGAGGCCGGCCAGCAGTGCTCGCTCAGTGCCGATGCTGCCGGCAGGCCTTTCCCCGTTTCTCCGGGCCAGGATGCCTGGAGCAGCGGGCTGCTGGTCGCCAACCGGCAGCGGCTGGGTGAGTTCCTGGCCGAGCTGGCTCGCTATCGCAGCGGCTGGCTGCACTGCGACCCCGCCATCGCGGGGCTCAGGATCAGCGGCACCTTCTCCCTGGACGACACCGACAAGGCCCTGCGGGCGGTGGCCTCCAGCCTGCCGGTGCGGGTCGTCCAGCGCACCCGCTATTGGGTCAAGGTCGTGCCTCGCTGAAAATTTCTGCGGGCCGCTGATAGGTTTCCCCGTGCTCCTTCGACTCATCAAGCAGAGGGCAAACGCCCCACTGCCAACCTGGAAGAGCACGACACCACCATGAGAGCACCCTTCGCCCCACGTCCCCTCCCCCTGGCGCTGGCCCAGGCTCTGCTGTTTTCCGCCGTACTGGGCCTGGGCGTCCCCGCCCAGGCCGAGCCCGATGGCGCCGACGTGCGCGAATACCACATCGGCAAAGGCGACCTGGGCGCAGTGCTGACGCGCTTCGCCACCGAAGCCAAGGTCCTGATCTCCTTCGACCCGGCGCTGACCGACGGCCGCGTGAGCCACGGCCTGGACGGCCGCTACAGCGTGCAGCAAGCCCTGCAACGGCTCCTCGATGGCTCCGGCCTGCAGGCCGTGCAGGACAGCGACGGCCGCTACACCATGAAGCCGGTCTCGGAAGAGCCGGTGAACCTGGGCGTTACCCAGGTCATCTCCAGCCCCCTGGGCACCACCACCGAAGGCACCGGTTCCTACACCACCGGCGCCACCGCCGCCGCCACCGGGCTGCCGCTGTCGACGCGCGAGACGCCGCAGTCGGTGAGCGTCATCACCCGCCAGCGGATGGACGACCAGAACATGACCACCCTCGGCGACGTGCTGGCCAACGCGCCGGGCATCTCCGCGCCGCAGCTGGATAGCGAGCGCACCGTCTTCGCCTCGCGCGGCTTCTTCATCAACGACCTGCAGTACGACGGCATCTCCAGCTACTACAAGAGCAACTACGCCGCGGGCGAGTCCGAGCTGGACGCCATCATTTACGACCGCATCGAGATCGTCCGCGGCGCCACCGGCCTGCTCACCGGCGCCGGTGAGCCCTCGGCTTCGGTCAACCTGGTGCGCAAGCGCGCCGACAGCAAGGAGTTCCGCGGCGAGGCGCAGGTCAGCGCCGGCTCCTGGGACAACTACCGCAGCACCCTGGACCTGTCCGGCCCGCTGACGCCCACCGGCAACGTGCGCGGCCGCCTGGTGGGCGCCTACCAGGACAAGAAGAACTTCTTCGACCGCTATTCCCGCGAGGGCCACGTGATCTACGGCGTGGTCGACGTGGACCTGACCGACGCCACCACCCTGAGCCTGGGCGCCAGCTACCAGAAGTCCGACGCCGACGGCCTGACCTACGGCGGCGTGCCGCTGTGGAACAGCGACGGCTCGAAGACCCACTACAGCCGCTCGTTCAGCATCGCGCCGAAGTGGAACACCGAGGAAGTCGAGGTCAAGAACTTCTTCGCCAACCTCGAGCACCGCTTCGATAACGACTGGCAGGCGCAGTTCCGCGTCATGCACAACCGCAACGAAGTGGACAACGCGCGTATCTTCAACTGGGGCTTTCCCGACCCGGAGACCGGCCTGATCGACGCCGAACCCTCGCAGTCGCGCTTCCCCGGCGAGCGCAAGCAGCAGAGCACCGACCTGCGCCTGTCCGGCCCATTCGAACTGTTCGGCCGCACCCACGAGGCCGTGGTCGGCGCCACCTACTTCGACCACAAGTACTCGTTCGACTGGATCGGCAACAAGACGCCCTGGCAATCCCCGGTCAGCGTGTACGACTTCGGCCACGTGGCGGAACCGGAGTGGGACTACGAGAACCGCGAACTCTCCGAGCGCAACCACACCAAGCAGAAGGCCGGCTACGCCGCCCTGCGCCTGTCCCTTGCCGACCCGCTGAAGCTGATCCTCGGCGGCCGCTTCACCCAGTACGACCGCGAAGGCGCCGGCTGGGCCTCCTCGGGCGAGTACGACTACAGCGACCACAAGTTCATCCCCTACGCCGGCCTGGTCTACGACCTGAACCAGAACTACTCGCTGTACGCCAGCTACACCAGCATCTTCAACTTCCAGGACTACCGCGACCGCAACGGCGCCTGGCTCGACCCGGTCACCGGCGACGCCTACGAGGCCGGCATCAAGGGCGAATTCCTCGACGGCAGGCTGAACGCCTCGCTGGCCGCCTTCCGCATCGTCCAGGACAACCTCGGCCAGCAGGACGTCGGCTACTCCGTGCCCGGCAACCCCGACAGCCCGGCCTACTACGCCACCGACGGCGCCACCTCCAAGGGCGTGGAGTTCGAACTGTCCGGCGCGCTCAGCGAGAACTGGAACGCCTTCTTCTTCGCCACCCACTACAGCGCCAAGGACTCCGACGACAACGACGTGAACACCCAGCTGCCGCGCACCATGGCGCGCCTGTTCACCACCTACCGCCTGCCCGGGCAGTGGAAGCAGCTGACGGTGGGCGGCGGCGCCAACTGGCAGAGCCGCATCTACTACGACGGCGTGGGTCCCCAGGGCCAGCGCCAGGAGCAGTCCGACTACCTGGTCGCCAGCCTGATGGCCCGCTACGACATCACGCCCCAGGTTTCGGCGCAGCTGAACGTCAACAACCTGTTCGACGAGAAGTACCAGACCGCGGTGAACTGGTACGGCCAGGGCGTCTGGGGTACCCCCCGCAACGTCCTGGCCACCTTGAACTACAAGTTCTGAGCGGCGAACGACAAAGCCCTGGGCGCTGTTCAGTCAAGGAAGAATGCCGTTTCTCTTTATGAGGGGAACGGCATTTTCATGTGGGGTGGGGTTGGGGGCTTGGTGTAGCGCGCCGCTCCGAGCGCTCGGATGTTTCTCTGGAAATCCGTAGGGCGCATAACGCCTACGGCGTTATCCGCCGAATCGCGGACAGAGTCCGCTCCTACGGTTCCAGGAAGCACGGGCGTAGGAGCAACTGTCTTGCCGGCTGCGCCAAGGCGCGCTTCAACGGATGGGTTGAGCCTTGGCGAAACCCATGCGGTCATGGTGATGGGTATCGCTTCGCTCAACGCCATCCTACGGGGCTGATGTTTGCCGGAGGGCGTAGGAGCGGACTTTGTCCGCGATTGGATTCAACGCCCCCGCCGGCCCCCCCGGTGGCACGAATGGCCCCCTCTCCCGCTTGCGGGAGAGGGCTGGGGTGAGGGTGCGCTTTAACCTCTGCCTCAACACCGTCGTAAACCCGTAGCCCCGTAGAAAAGCAGGCCCCCGCCTGGAGCTGAGGCGGTCAGCGCAGCGCGCAGCGCTCGAAGAAATTCTCCCGGCTCTGCACCATCAGCGCCGCGCGCTTGTGCGGGAAGTCGAATTCCTTTTCCCGCCAGAAGCCCAGGCGCTGCATGTGGCCGATCATGCGCGCGTTGTCCGCGCGGGGCTCGGCAACGATGCGCTGGGTGCGCGGTTCGTCCAGCAGCAGGTAGTGGACCAGGGCATCCAGCCAGCTCTGTACCTTGTGCGGGCCGCGCTGGCTGTCTTCGCCCACCAGCATGTGGATGCCGCGGTCGTAGTCGTCCGCTGCGTAGAACGGCGCGATGCGGTCTTCCTTGGCCCAGTAGGCTTCGAAATAGGCGAAGGGCTGGTCGTCGAAACAGCCGATCAGCGTCAGCGCGTGAGGGTCGAGCACGAGCTTTTCCAGGTAGGCCCGGTGCTGCGCGAGGCTGCCGCCCTCCTGCCAGAACTCCAGCACGCGCGGGTGGTTCTGCCAGCGGTTGAAGCGGTCCAGGTCGGCGTCTATATCCAGGGTGCGCAGGGATATCCAGCTTCCCAGGCGGGCGTCGAAGCGCCGGTAGACCTCGCCTTCGGGCTTGGGCGGGCGCAGCGGGTGGCGCTTGCCGGCGTCGATGCGGAACACCTGGGGGAACGCCACCTCGCGGGGCTGGCGCAGCCAAGGCTGCGGCAGTTGCCAGAAGGCGCTGCGCTCCACTTGCGCCAAGCCGTCGCCATTGCGGCTGAGCAGCCCTTCGGCGTAGGCCTGCGCCGGGCAGCCGGCGCCTTGCAGGAGGATTACCTGGCGCTGTTCGTCATGGGCGAAGCACCAGTAGGCGAAGGCCCAGAGCGCGAAGGATGACACCTCGGACAGCAGCTGCCAGGTATGGCCATCGCTTTCCAGGGCGAGCAGCGCCGCGCCATCGAGGGATAGCGTCAGGCGTCGCCCATGCGTCTCGGCACTCAATTGGCGGCCGTCGGGCAGTGGCAGGAGGGATTCGGGAAGCGGACTGGACATGCGGATACTCTCGCTGGAGGCGCCGCCCCGGCAGGGACGGCGACAGGCCATGGGCTCAGGCGGTCTCGGCGGCGACTGTGCGAGCTGCCGGCTGCACCTGCAGGTGCTGGAACAGCGACGCGGAAATCTCCTCGGCGCGGGCCGGCAGGACCGACAGCAGGGTGTCGCTGAGGCCGTGGCTGGCCTGGCTGAAGCCCTGCAGGTAGATGGGCGCGCGCAGTTGCGCGTCGGTCTGCAGGCGGTAGTCGCGGTCGACGCGGAAGTCGCCCAGGTGCGCCTGCAGTGGCGCCAGAAGTTCGCGGTGCGAGTTGCGCTCGTAGCCGGTGGCCAGGATCACCGCGTCGTACTGCTTCTGCTCCACCTCGCCGGTGGCGCTGTCGCGCAGGCTCAGGTGCACGCCGGCGGCGTCGGCGCGCACGCCTTCGACGTGGCGGCGGCAGAGGAAGCCGTGGCGGGCCTGCCCGGAGACCTTCTGGCGGTAGAAGATGGCGTAGATGCGCTCGATCAGGTCGAGGTCCACCACCGAGTAGTTGGTGTTGTGGTACTCGGCGATCAGCTTCTCGCGCTCGCTTTCCGGCTCCTGGAACACCAGGTCGGTGTAGTCGGGCGCGAAGATTTCGTTGACGAAGGGGCTGTCGTCGGCCGGCTTGAGCACGGCGGCGCGCAGGATCATGTCGACCTGCACAGAGGGATAGCTGTCGTTGAGGTCGATGAAGGCCTCGGCGGCGCTCTGCCCGCCGCCGACCACGGCGATGCGCATCGGCTCGTGGCGCACGCAGGGCTGCTCGGCCATGCGCTCCAGGTAGCGCGCATGGTGGAACACCCGCGCATCGCCGCGCAGGCTGGCGAAGGCCTGGGGGATGCGCGGCGTGCCGCCGGTGCTGAGGACGATGGAGCGCGCCAGGCGGAAGTTCTCGTGGCCTTCTGCATCACGCGAGACCACCTTGAGCAGGTCGATGCCGTGGGCGCCGGCGACCGGCTCCACGCGCTGCACCTCCTCGCCGTAGCGGGCCTGCTCGGCGAAGTGCCGGGCGACCCAGCGCAGGTAGTCGTTGAACTCCATGCGGCACGGGTAGAAGGTGCCGAGGTTGATGAAGTCCGCCAGGCGCCCCTGGCTGTGCAGGTAGTTGACGAAGCTGTAGGGGCTGGTGGGGTTGCGCAGGCTCACCAGGTCCTTGAGGAAGGAGATCTGCAGTTCGCTTTGCGCCACCAGGGTGTTGCCGTGCCAGCGGTAGTCGCCCTGCTTGTCGAGGAACAGCGCATGGTAGTCGAGGCCCTCGCGTTGCGCCTGCTCCTGCAGCGCGATCGCCAGCGCCAGGTTGGAAGGCCCGAAACCGATGCCGAGAACGTCGTAGGTGGGGGTGATCATCTGGTTCATGCTGCCAATATCCTTAGCCCGTTTGCCAGGAGGCGCGACGGCGGTCCGCCGGCCCATGGGGACGCCGCATCGGCGCCTTGTTTCTGAAAGACGAGACCGCTTTGCGGAAATTTAGAATGCGTCTTATTAGCGTTTTCTGTAGGAATCTCTAGCGACGCATCACTGCAGACGGCGAGCCTCGCCCTCTTCGCCCAGCGCCATGGCGAACGAGGGCGCCAGGCGGTAGCGGCGCTGCGCATCGCGCACCAGCACGCCGCTGCGCCCCAGGCTGCGCAGGGTGCTCTGTACGCAGGCCTGGGTGATGGAGTTGGTCGGCTCGCGCAGGCGCTGGTAGAGCTCCTCCACCGTGTAGGCGTCCTGCTCGTGGAAGGCGCTCAACACCACCAGCCGCGGCAGACTGGTGCGCAGGCCGGCATGGGCCAGAATCCGCCGGGCGGGCTCGCTGGCTCTGGATTGGGTCATTGGCTTCTCCTTGTCCCCCTGGGCCGGGCGCAGCCAGTGCTGCGGGTGCGCCGCCCTCCTCTTGCATGCTCGAATCCGTTGCGCAGGTGCCTGAAGCTCATTGGAAATCATGGGAGTACGCCTCCTTTCATTGCGCCAGGCGCAGCACCTGCAGGCTGGGGTCCGCTTCGATCTGCGCCTCGGTGAAGGGCAGCGGCGACCAGGCCTGGCGCGAGAACAGCCGGGTCTGGTCGGCATGGTGCGGCGAACGCGGCTCGCTGGCCTGGGAGAAGGCCAGCAGCCCCTTGGCCTGCGGGCCCTCGGCGGTGAAGCTGACCAGTTGGATGTAGCTGCTGCCGCTCACCACCTCCAGGTGGTCGCCCTGGGGCACGCTCTGCATGGCGTTGTAGATGCCCAGGTGGCCGTCGCCGCCGGGGATCGGAATCGGCGGCTTGGCCGTGCTGCTGACCTGCACTTCGCCCCAGCGTTGGCACTGGTCGAGCCCCAGCTCATGCACCTCTTTCGTCGCGGCCAGCAGCGCTTCGCGCACCTGTTTCGCCACTTCGGGCTTGTCCAGGGCGATGCCGCTGGGCGTCTGCAACGGGCGCGCGGGGTCGAACGGCACCTTCCAGGCGCCCTCCAGGCCGTCGAAGTGGGTCATGAAGCGCTGGAAATAGACGAAGCCCGGGCCGGCGTCGAGGTTGGCGCTGCGGTCCCACTTGGCGAGGCTGCCACAAGCGGACGACAGCGCTGCTTCCTGCGCCTGGCGGCACAGTTGCAGCAGGTCGGGCAGCACCAGGTCGGCGGCGTAGACGTGGTTGCCGGTAACCAAGCGCTGCAGCAGCGGCTCGTCGATAGAGCCTTTGCCCTGCAGGGTCTGCAGCGCGAAGCGGGCGCGCAGGCCCAGGGGCTGGTCCTGGCGGCTGGCCAGCGGCGAGAAGCCTTCCAGCGGCGCCGCCGGGTTGGTCATCCAGGCGCTGTCGTTGGAGTTCTGTACGAAGTCGCGGCGCACCAGCGCCGGCAGTTGCGTGGCCGGCTGGATGCCGGGCTGCGCCGCGCCGGGGTCGCGGCTCCAGCCGCAGCGGCCGAGGTTGCCCTGCAACGCCGGCAGGCCCTCGGCCACCAGCGCGGGAATGGCGCAGGCCTGCAACTGCCCCGGGGTCAGGTTGGGCACCACGGACTGGTTCAGGTAGAGCACGTCGCCGTGCTCGTCGGCGGCCAGGGTGTTGACCCAGGGAATGCCCTGCAGGGATTCCACGCGGTGGCGCAGGTCCGCCACGTCGCGCGCCTGGTTGATCGAGTACCACTGCTGCAGCACCCGCGTGTTGCCCAGGTTGGCGTCACGCAGGGCGTAGGCTTCGCCGGCGCTCCAGTCGAGCTTACCGGGCCAGACCAGCAGCGGGCCGTAGACCGACTCATAGACGTTGTGCTCGACTGTCTGCAACTGGCCGTCGGCGCCGCGTACCTGGACCTTCACCACGCGCTTCTCCAGCGGCTGCCAGCGTCCGTCCAGGCGGTAGTGCAGCGGGTTCTGCGGGTCCAGTTCCAGGCGGTAGAGGGTGAAGTGGCTGGAGGTGTCCACCGTGTGCGTCCAGGCCAGGTGCCGGTTGAAGCCGATGTTCACCACCGGCAGCCCGGGCAGCGCCGCGCCCATGACGTCGAGCTTGCCGGGGATGCTCAGGTGCAGCTGGTAGAAGCGCATGGCGCCCTGCCAGGGGAAGTGCGGGTTGGCCAGCAACAGGGCGCGGCCGCTGGCCGAGCGCTCCGCGCCGACGGCGATGGCGTTGCTGCCGCGTTCCAGGCGGAAGCGCTCGCGGCGCTGATCGGCCAGGCGGAAGCCCTCCGCGCCGGTCAAAGCCGCATTGGCAGCACCCGGCGGCGCCGCGGCCACCACGGCCTGGGCGAACTGGCCGACACCGCCCTCCACCAGCAGGCGACGGGTCAGGCGCACCAGGTCGCCGCTGTCGATCGGCTTCAGCCAGGGCTGGCCCAGGCAACTGGTGGTGTCGGCGCTGGCCTCGCGCAGGAAGCGATTGAAGCCCGCGGCATAGCCCTCCAGCAGCTGCGTCACCTCCGCGGACTGGGCCTTGCGGAAGGCCTCCACCGATTCCGGGCGGTTGAGCCAGGTGAAGAAGACGTCCGAGGCGAGGTTGCCGACCTGCGCCGAGGAC
The DNA here is from genome assembly GCF_014843515.1 of Pseudomonas sp. ADPe. Taxonomy (NCBI): domain Bacteria; kingdom Pseudomonadati; phylum Pseudomonadota; class Gammaproteobacteria; order Pseudomonadales; family Pseudomonadaceae; genus Pseudomonas; species Pseudomonas sp. ADPe. Next base: position 6,603,045 of record NZ_CP062122.1, on the reverse strand, counting down.
TCGCCCTCGGCGCCGAAATAGCGCGAACGCTCGCCGCGAGCGGTGACGATCTCGTCGGCCAGCAGGCAGGCGTTGTCGCGAGCGTAGGCGTAGCCGACGCCGAAGCCCAGGCCGCCTTCGTCGGTGGCGCGGATGTGCGGTACGCCGTAGGCGGTCCAGCGGATGTCGGCGGCCAGGGCGGCCGGGCGGGCGATGTCGGCCTGGGCCTGGGGCAGCAGGCCGAGCAAGGCGCCGGCGAGGCCGGCCACGAGGGTGCGCTTTTGCATCGATTCATCTCTGTACGAGCGCGCCGCGGATGGCGCAGGACGACGGGAAGTCGCGGCCTTCGGTGGCATGAATGCTCCGCCCCGAACGCCGGCATTCAGGGAACGAAGCGCACCCGGGAAACTTTACCGACGCCCGCCGTAGGCGCCCCGGCAAGGCTGGATCGGGGTGGCTGGCGCCCGGCCGCGGCTTTCCGTAGGATGCGAGCTCTCCTATAATTGCGCCCATCATCCCTCCGCCATGGCGGCGCCGGATCCAGGCGCGGCAAGGTTCAACCGGCCCCCTCATGACTACCCCCCCTTCCCCTTCGAGCGATCCCGTGGCGCAGGCCGCCGCGCACTGGTGCATGCGCCTGCACGAGCCGGACTGCAGCGATGCCGAGCGTGCGCAGTTCCAGCAATGGCTGGAAAGCGACTCGCGACATGCGGCCAAGTACGCCGAAGTGGAGAAGATCTGGAAGCTCAGCGCGCACCTGCTGGAAGTCCGCCCCACCCCGCGCACTACCGGCCGCCGCCCACCGTTGCCACGCCCACCGGCTCAGGCGGGCCGCCGCCGGCGTTCCTGGCGCAAGCAACTGCGCGCCGCCGCCCTCGCCCTGCTGGTACTGCCGGCCGCCGGCTACCTGGGCTGGCTGCAGGGCTGGGTGCCGGACAGCTACCACCGCTACCAGGCCGACGCCACCCTGCGCAAAGTGGTGCTGCCCGACGGCAGCGAGGTCGAGCTGAACCTCAATACCCGCCTGTCCTATGCCAATTTCCGCGACGTGCGCCGGGTGGTGCTGGACCAGGGCGAGGCCTACTTCCACGTCAGCCACGACGCCAGCCACCCCTTCGTGGTGCGCGCCGCCAAGGGCAGCATCACCGTCACCGGCACGCGCTTCGACGTGTGGAAGTACCAGGACCAGGTCACCGTGACCGTCACCGAAGGCTCGGTGCGGGTGCGCAGCGAGAAGGACGGCAACGACAGCAGCCTGACCCCCGGCATGCAGGCCAGCTACCGCGCCGGCATGCTCCAGCCCCTGGTGGCCAGCGCCGACCCCGTCCAGGTCCTGGCCTGGCGCGACGGCCGCCTGGTGCTCGACGACCTGTCGCTGGGCGCCGCCCTGCCGCTGATCAACCGCTACCTGGACGCCCCGCTGGTGCTGGCCGACCAGACGGTGGCCAACCTGCGCATCGGCGGCACCTACCGCACGCGCAACCTGCAGGAACTGGTCAATGCCCTGCCCCGGGTGCTGCCGGTTGAGCTACAGCGCCTGGACAACGGCAGCATCCGCATCAGCAGCCGCTACGCGCAGTTGTAACAGCGCGCGAATAAAGCTCCGCCAGCCCTACCGGCGCTAAATTTCCCCGGGCATCATCCGTCTTCCCGAAAGCGCATGCCTGGCCGCGCCCCCGCGGCGGCATGCCTTCCAAGCCCTGGCCGGAACCCCGAATGAAACGCCCCCGTCGTACTGGTCGCACGCTGCTGATCGCAGCCCTCCTCGCCTCCCTGCTCGCCGTCGCCGCCTGGCAGACCCACCCTTTCGGCGGCGATGACCTGATCACCGCCCCGGTCGCCCGTGGCGACATCGAAAGCAGCGTCACCGCCCTCGGCACCCTGCAGCCACGGCGCTACGTGGACGTCGGCGCCCAGGCATCGGGGCAGATACTCAAACTGCACGTGGAGCCCGGCGACGAGGTCAAGGAAGGCCAGTTGCTGGTGGAGATAGACCCCTCCACCCAGCAGGCGCGGGTCGACGCCGGCCGCTACTCCATCGAAGTGCTCAAGGCGCAGCTGGCCGAGCAGCGCGCCCAGCACCTGCTGGCGCGCCAGCAGTACCAGCGCCAGCAGCGCCTGGCCGCCGCCAGCGCCACCCGCGAGGAAGACGTGCAGACCGCCTACGCGCAGGTGCAGGCGACCCAGGCGCGGATAGACATGTACCAGGCGCAGATCCACCAGGCCAAGGCCACCCTGCGCAGCGACGAGGCCGAGCTGGGCTACACGCGCATCTACGCGCCCATGTCCGGCACCGTGGTGGCGGTGGACGCCCGCGAGGGCCAGACGCTCAACGCCCAGCAACAGACGCCGCTGATCCTGCGCATCGCCAAGCTCTCGCCGATGACCGTCTGGGCCCAGGTCTCCGAGGCCGACATCGGCCGCGTCAAGCCGGGCATGCCGGCCTACTTCACCACCCTTGCCGGCGAGCGGCGGCGCTGGAGCGGCACGGTGCGGCAGATCCTCCCGGTGCCGCCCAAGCCGCTGGACCCGAACAACCAGGAAAGCACCGGCAGCGGCTCCGCCAGCGGTTCCAGCGGCAGCGGCCGGGTGGTGCTGTACACGGTGCTGGTGGACGTGGACAACAGCGACCACCAGCTAATGGCGGAAATGACCGCCCAGGTGTTCTTCGTCGCCGCCACCGCCCAGGGCACCCTCACCGCCCCCGTGGCCGCGCTGCATGAAGACGGCCAGGGTGGCCGCCACGTCTGGGTGGTGGGGCGCAACGGCAAGCCAGAGAGCCGCAAGGTCGAGACCGGCATCAGCGACCGCCTGCACGTCCAGGTGCTGTCCGGCCTGCAGGAAGGCGAACGCCTGCTGATGGCCGCCCCGGACAATGGCGAGGGCTGAATGAGCGAAACCCTCCAGGACATCCCTCTGATCGAACTGCGCGACGTACGCAAGCGCTACGGCGGCAACGGCAGCCCCGAGGTCGAGGTGCTGCGCGGCATCTCCCTGAGCATCCACCCCGGCGAGTTCGTCGCCATCGTCGGCGCCTCCGGCTCCGGCAAGTCGACGCTGATGAACATCCTCGGCTGCCTCGACCGCCCCAGCAGCGGCCGCTACCTGTTCGCCGGGCGTGACGTCGCCGAGCTGGACAGCGACGAGCAGGCCTGGCTGCGCCGCGAGGCCTTCGGCTTCGTGTTCCAGGGCTACCATCTGATCCCCTCGGCCTCGGCCCAGGAAAACGTCGAGATGCCGGCCATCTATGCCGGCACCCCGGCCCTGCAGCGCCACGGCCGAGCCCGCCAGTTGCTCGAGCGCCTGGGCCTGGGCGAGCGCACCGGCAACCGCCCGCAGCAGCTTTCCGGCGGCCAGCAGCAGCGCGTGTCCATCGCCCGCGCCCTGATGAACGGCGGCCACATCATCCTCGCCGACGAACCCACCGGCGCTCTCGACAGCCACAGCGGCGCCGAGGTCATGGCGCTGCTCGACGAGCTGGCCGCCCTGGGCCACGTGGTGATCCTGATCACCCACGACCGCGACGTCGCCGCCCGCGCCAAGCGCGTCATCGAGGTGCTCGACGGCGAGATCGTCAGCGACAGCGCCAATGGCGCGCCGTCGCAACCGGCCACCCCCGGCCTGCGCGCCGAGGAGCTGCGCGAGCGCCTGCAGCAGGGCAGCACCGAGCCCGCCGGGGCCTGGCGCGCCGAACTGCTGGAAGCCATCCGCGCGGCCTGGCGGGTAATGTGGCTGAACCGCTTCCGCACCGCCCTCACCCTGCTGGGCATCGTCATCGGCGTGGCTTCGGTGGTGGTGATGCTCGCCGTGGGCGAAGGCAGCAAGCGCCAGGTGATGGCGCAGATGGGCGCCTTCGGCTCCAACATCATCTACCTCAGCGGCTACTCGCCCAACCCGCGCACGCCCATGGGCGTCGTCAGCCTGGACGACGTCGCGGCCATCGCCACCCTGCCCCAGGTGAAGATGGCCATGCCGGTGAACGGCGGCGAACTGGTGGTGCGCCACGGCAGCCTGGACTACCACGCCTACGTCGGCGGCAACAACACCGACTTCCCGGACATCCTCAACTGGCCGGTGAGCGAAGGCAGCTACTTCACCGAGCGCGACGAGGCCAATGCCGCCACGGTCGCGGTGATCGGCGCCAAGGTGCGCGAGAAGCTGTTCGGCAGCGCCAGCCCTATCGGCCGCTACATCCTCATCGAGAACGTGCCCTTCCAGGTGGTCGGCGTGTTGCAGGCCAAGGGCTCCAGCTCCGGCGACCAGGACGCCGACAACCGCATCGCCGTGCCCTACTCCGCCGCCAGCATCCGCCTGTTCGGCACGCGCAACCCGGAATACGTGATCATCGCCGCCGCCGACGCCCGCCGCGTGCACGAGACGGAAAAGGCCATCGACCGCCTGATGCAGCGCCTGCACCGCGGCCAGCGCGACTACGAGCTGACCAACAACGCCGCGCTGATCCAGGCCGAGGCGCACACCCAGAACACCCTGTCGCTGATGCTCGGCTCCATCGCCGCCATCTCCCTGCTGGTGGGCGGCATCGGGGTGATGAACGTGATGCTCATGACCGTGCGCGAACGCACCCGCGAGATCGGCATCCGCATGGCCACCGGCGCGCGGCAGAGCGACATCCTGCGCCAGTTCCTCACCGAGGCCACGCTGCTCTCGGTGGTCGGCGGCCTGGCCGGCGTCGGCATCGCCCTGGGCATCGGCGGCGCGCTGCTGCTGGGCAAGGTGGCGGTGGCCTTCTCCCCGGCGGCCATCCTCGGCGCCTTCGCCTGCGCCCTGGCCACCGGCCTGGTGTTCGGCTTCATGCCGGCGCGCAAGGCCGCCCGCCTCGACCCGGTGGCCGCCCTGGCCAGCCAATGACGGACCCCCGAATGAAAGCCCTGAGCCTACTGCCCGCCTGCCTGCTGCTGGGCGCCTGCGCCGGCGCCCCGCAACCCCTCGACAGCGGCATCGCCACCCCGCCCGCCTGGCAGTACGGCGCCGGCGACACCCGCCGCGGCGAGCTGCAGCGTTGGTGGACGCGCTTCGGCGCCGGCGAGCTGGACGGCCTGGTCCAGCGTGCCCTGGACAACAGCCAGGACCTGGCCGCGGCCATCGCCCGTGTCGACCAGGCCCGCGCCAGCGCGGTGATCGCCGGCGCGCCGCTGCTGCCGGAGGTCAACGCGCAACTGGGCGTCACCCGCGAGAAGCTGCTGCACGGCACCGGCTACAGCGGCATCGACGCCAGCGAGGACGACGAAGCGGTGGACACCTTCAGCGCCGGCCTCAGCGCCAGCTACGAAGTGGACTTCTGGGGCGGCCGCCGCGCCGCCTACCGCAGCGCATTGCAGAGCCTCAAGGCCAGCGAATACGACCGCGCCACCGTGGAGCTGACATTGGTGGCAGGGGTCGCCGACGCCTACCTGCAGGTGCTCGCCCTGCGCGAACAGCAGCGCATCGCCCGGCTCAACCTGGAGAACGCCGAGCAGGTCCTGGGCCTGGTGCGCAGCCGCCGCGAGGCCGGCTCCGCCACCGAGCTGGAAGTGGCCCAGCAGAGCGGCCTGGTGGCCGCCCAGCAGCGCCAGTTGCCGCTGCTGCTGCAACAGGAGCGCGATGCCCAGGTCACCCTGGCCACCCTGATCGGCGAACCGCTGCCGGCCCTGAAACTCGGCGGCCAGCCGTTCGACAGCGTGCGCTGGCCGCAGATCGGCGCCGGCCTGCCCAGCGAACTGCTCGCCCGCCGCCCGGACATCGCCCGCGCCGAAGCGCAACTGGCGGCGGCCCAGGCCGACGTGCAGGTGGCCCGCGCCGCGATGCTGCCCAGCCTGACGCTGACGGCCGACCTGTCCTCAGGCGCCAATCACGCCTCCGACCTGCTGCGCACCTCCTACTACGACCTGGGCGCCAACCTGCTGGCGCCCATCTTCAACCACGGCCGCCTGGGCGCCGAGCGCGACCGCCGCCTGGCGCTGCAGCGCGAGTTGCTGGAGAACTACCGCAAGTCCATCCTCGGCGCCTTCGCCGACACCGAGCGCTCGCTGAACGGCATCGACGGCATCGACCGCCAGCTGCACTGGCAGCAGCAGGAACTGGAACAGGCGCAGCGCGCCTTCGAACTCTCCGACAGCCGCTACCAGGCCGGCGCGGAAACCCTGCTCACGGTGCTGGACACCCAGCGCACCCTCTACCAGGCGCAGGACGCCGCGGTGCAGCTGCGCCTGGCGCGCCTGCAGGCGGCGGTGGGGTTGTTCAAGGCTCTGGGGGGCGGCTGGGAAGAGAGCGGCAGCCTCGCCCGGCGGCCCTGACGCCGCGCTCTTCACACCCAGGCACTGGCACTCCTGCCTTCTTCAGCCGATTCATCCTCCGTTGACGGATACCCCCTACAGGCCTGCCTAGTGCGGACCTGCTGTGATAGCGGCTTTCCTTGGAAAGGAAGCCAGCCATGTTCTCCCCCGCCAACCAGCCCCATTTCAGCCTGAATATCGACGGCCTCGACAGCGACCTGCAGGTGCTCGAATTCCATGGCCGCGAAGCCCTGAACCAGCCCTACCGCTTCGACATCGAACTGGTCAGCGAACGTCCCGACCTGGACCTGGAAAGCCTGCTGCACAAGGGCGCCTACCTGGACCTGGGGCAGGGCCACGGCATCCATGGCCAATTGCACCGGGTGGCCCAGGGCGAATCCGGCAAGCGCCTGACCCGCTACCAGGTGAGCCTGGTGCCGCGCCTGGCCTACCTCGCGCATCGGCATAACCAGCGCATTTTCCAGCAGCTGACGGTGCCGCAGATCATCACCCGGGTGCTGGAGGAACACGGCATCCTCGCCGACGCCTACCGCTTCCAGCTCGGCCCCACCGTCTACCCGCCGCGCGACTACTGCACCCAGTACGACGAGAGCGACCTGCACTTCGTCCAGCGCCTGTGCGAAGAGGAAGGCCTCCACTACCACTTCGAGCACAGCCCCGACGGGCACCTGCTGGTGTTCGGCGACGACCAGACGGCCTTTCCCAAGCTGGCGCCGGTGGCCTACCAGCAGGACTCCGGCCTGGTCGCCGACCTGCCGGTGATCAAGCGCTTCGGTCAGCGTCTGGATACCCGTACCGCCCGCGTCAGCCGCCGCGACTACGACTTCGAGAAGCCCAGGCTGCAACTGGAAATCACGGCGCGCAGCGACAGTCGCCCGGACCTCGAGGACTACGATTACCCCGGTCGCTTCACCGACCGCGAGCGCGGCAAGCTGCTAAGCCAGCGCAGCCTGGAAAGGCACCGCGCCGACTACCGCCAGGCCGAAGGCCGCAGCGACCAGCCGAGCCTGCGCAGCGGCCATTTCCTGCCCCTGCGCGAGCACCCGCGCGGCGAGTGGAACGACCTCTGGCTGCTCACCGAAGTGCGGCACGAAGGCAAGCAGCCGCAGGTGCTGGAAGAGTCGGTCACCAGCGACGCCCGCGACGGCAAGGACGACTTCCAGCAGGGCTACCGCAACCGCTTCCTCGCCACGCCCTGGGACGTGCCCTACCGCCCGCCGCTGGCGCATCCCAAGCCGCGCGTGCTGGGCAGCCAGACCGCTGTGGTGACGGGGCCCAAGGGCGAGGAAATCCACTGCGACCGCTACGGCAGGGTCAAGGTGCAGTTCCACTGGGACCGCGAAGGCCAGGCCGACGACAAGACCAGCTGCTGGCTGCGCGTGGCCTCCAGCTGGGCTGGCAAGCAGTACGGCGCCATCGCCATCCCGCGCATCGGCATGGAAGTGCTGGTGACCTTCCTCGAGGGCGACCCGGACCAGCCGCTGATCAGCGGCTGCCTGTACCACGCCGAGCACCTGCCGGCCTACGAGCTGCCGGCGAACAAGACCCGCAGTCTGTTCAAGACACTCTCCAGCCCCGGCGGCGGTGGCTACAACGAACTGCGCATCGAGGACCGCAAGGGCCAGGAACAGATCTACCTGCATGCCCAGCGCGACTGGGACGAGAACATCGAGCACGACCAGAAGATCCGTGTCGGCCACGAACGCCACGACACGGTGGAGGCCAACGCCTACAGCGAGTTCAAGGCCGAGGAACACCGCACCACCCATGGCGACCGCAAGGTCGAGGTGCGCGCCGACGACCACCTGACGGTGGGCAACGACCAGCACCTGAAGCTCGGCAGTGGCCAGTTCATCGAGGCCGGTCAGGAAATCCACCTCTCCGCCGGGCTCAAGGTGGTGCTGGAAGCCGGCAGCGAACTGACCCTCAAGGCCGGCGGCAGCTTCGTCAAGCTGGACGGTGCTGGCGTCACCCTCAGCGGCGCCGACGTCAAGCTCAACAGTGGAGGCAGCCCCGGCACCGGCACACCGGCTGCACCCCTGCTGCCCGGGCCGCAGCAACAGGTGGACCAGTCCCAGCCAGGACTGCCGCTCAGCGCCCTGGTCAAGCAACACGTGCTGTTCAAGGAAGCCAAAGGCGGCCTCTGCGAAGTCTGCGAAGCAGCCAGGCAGGAGCAGGAGGCCCGATGAACGAGCAAGGCGCATTGCTGCTCGACGGGGCAGCCTTCGACGATCCCGGCGGCTGGCTGCGCCGTCACTATCCGGGCCAGGCCCCGCTTCCCCTGTTGCGCGGCACGCCCTATGCGCCGATCGAGAGCGCCGGGCCATTTCTCCTCGATGCCCCGGCAGGGGGCGTGCTCCAGCAGGCCTGGGCGCAAGCGGCGCCGGGTCTGGAGCGAGCGGTCTGGCTGGAGAGAACGGTGCCACTCAAGGTGCTGTGCGTCAGCCTGCAACGCCGCCTGCGCATCCGCGCCCCGGATGGCCGCGAGCTCTGGCTGAGGCTCGCGGACGCCAACCCCCTGCGCAACGCCTGGGCGAATGCCGAGGCCTGGCCGGACGGCTTCTGGCACGGCGTGGCGGCGGTCTGGCTGCCGGGCGCCGACGGGCCGATCCGGGCCTGGAGCAATCCCGCGCCGGAACTCGACTGCGCCCCCGCTACGGCGGCCCTGGAAGCGCGAATCGTACTGGGCTGGCCATTGCTGGCAAGCCTGGCCCAGGAACCCCACGACGAACAGGAAAGCCAGGCATGACTCACACCCCAAGCGCCGCCGAGCAACTCAAGCCCGCGGCCTGCCCGCTGCTGGCCGCCGTACTGCCCGTGCGCTATGCCATCGGCCCCCTCGATCCCCGCCATCCATCCAGCCTGGAAGCCGAGGCACTGGGCCTGCCGGCGCTGGCCGGGGCCATCCCGGACCTGGGGCCGGATCACCCGCAGTTGCAGGACCGCGCCCTGGGCTACGTACCGCGGCTGCTGCGGGACGGCTGGCTGTACGTGTGGGAGGAGGCCCGGCAGACGCTCAACGAATATCAGGTCGAGGGAGCGCTGCTCAAGGCGACTCGGCGCAACCCGGCGACCTTGCAACACGATGCCCTGCACTACCTGATGCTCGTCGCCGGCAGCCCGGCTAGCCTGGCCTGGTCGCCCATCCGCTGGAGCGATGCCCGGTTCCAGGCCGCCAGGGAACAGGCCGACCTGCGCCAGCGCTGCATGCGCAAAATCACCCCCGGACTGGCGCCGGCCAGCGCTCCGCTACTCGCATTCCACCCGCAGATCGCCGACAACGCGCCCGAGAACTTCCGCTGGAGCTGCGCCCGCGAGCCGGCCTACTGGGCGCTCAGCGAGCGGGAATTGCGGCGGCTCCGCGAATGCGAACAACAGCATTACGCCGTGGTCGACGACCCCTGGGCGGTGCTGATCGACCTGGCCGGCCTGCTGCGCGCCCGCAACCAGGCGTTCGACAAGCTCACCCGGCACCGCAATGACGACTGGGCCGTGGCCTCCGTGATAAGAGCGGTCGGCGACAGTGACAAGGGCATTCGCCTGCCCGACATGGTCGACTACCCGCGCCTGCAAGCGACCCTGTACGAGCAGGAAAGGGAGTTCGAAGCCCTGGAACAGGACCGGCGGCGCATCGCCGAGTGCTGGAGCCACTGGTTCGACACCCTTGAGGCGAACACCTGCCACAGCCTGGCAAGCGCCTGCGGCCATTTCGACATCGGCAACCCCGCCGCCCGCGACGGCCTCGAAGCCAGCTTCGCCGCCGCCATCCTCGGCCCCTCGGCCACCGCGTCGGGCATCAAGGCCATCGAGCGGGCCCTGCGCCCCGGCGCCCAGGACGAACCCTGGCTGCTATGGGCGGTGCTGGGCGTTGCCCAACGCATCGGTGGCGCCGAACTCAAGCAACTGCTGCACATTCCCGAAACCCTGGAAACGCTCACCGGCGACCTGGCGGAGGCCGGCGCCAACATGGCCCGGGCCCTTGCCCTGAGCACCGCCCTCAACCACAGCGCCGGACAACTCGAACGCCTGGCCGTGGCGGCAGCCAGCGAACCCCTGCCGGCAGCGCTGGCGCCGGTCCTGGGCGGCCACCTGCGCAACCTCGCCGAGCAGACCGACGAGACCGCCTACGTCCTGATGGCAGCCATGCTCGCTCGCAGCCAGCAACGCCTGGAAGCGGCCCCCCTGACCCCGCGCCAGGCCCTGCAATGGCTCAGCCTGCCGATGGGCCAGGAGCACGGCGAAGGCCGTCGCCGCAACCTGCAGAACCAAATGGAGGAACTGGCGCGCCAGGAAGGGCGCGCCGTGCCACACCTGAAACTCCTGCCCAGCCCCCGGCCCGGCCATGCTGCTCCGCTGCCTCCGGCCGAGACGGCCGCGCTGCTCAGGGGTCAAGGAGTGTCGCTGGAATTACCCAGAAGCATTGGCGAGATAATCGAAGAGGCGCCGCTGAAGTCGCTGATTTTCCTGGTGGCAGCATGGAATCTTTGGCAGTCAGGGGAAGAGTGGTTTTACAAGAGAAGGGCTCAGAACTTTATCGCAGCAGGAAGCGCTACGTTGGCAGTAGGAACTGCTTACACCACAGTTATTCAACAACTTAGGGAACTGAATTGGGAGCGCTACACGTCACAGCCTAGTCAAACCTATTTAGCAACTCAGGAACTCCTAGAAAAAGCACTGGGAATTGGTGCTCTCGCCATGTTCCTTCACTCAGTGACTGCTGGCCTCGATACCTTACTCTTCGGCTGGAAAGCTTTGGACACCTACCGAGCCGGCGACCTGGACAGTAGCGCCACCTACGCTGGCCTGTCGGGAACCAGTGCAGCCTATTCCCTTGTTTCGTGGCAGGCCATGCAGACGTACCGTGCGGCGCGCGCTGCGGTGCTGGCCGGCGAGGCCGAAGCCCTGGCCACCGGCGTTCGCGTGCTCTCGCTACCCCTGCGCCTGAGCCTGCTGGGGCTGACGGTGACCATGCTGGCCGGCCTGGTATCGCTGCTTTTCACCCAGGACACGCCGCTGGAGCGCTGGATCAAGGGCACCCGCTTCGGCATCCGCCCGGCCGACTGGGCCGGCAGCTACCTCACCACCCTGCAGGCTTTCTACCAGGTGGTGCTGCCGGTGCGCATGAGCCTGGAACGGCTCGACGAAATCAACCCCTACACCGGCGCCCTGAGCAGCCTCTACCTGTTCATCCGCCTGCCCGGCCAGCGCCAGTACCGCCAGGGCATGCTCAGCTTCGACGGCCAGGAGGAATGGCAGCAGGGCGGCCTGTTCGGCTTCGGCAGCGAGCCGGCCGGCTGCCGCCCCCTGGCCTGGGGCGAGAACGACCCCATCCCCTTCCAACTGGACCAGGGTTCCCGCGCCCTGCCGCCGGAAGCGGACGGCAGCCTGCGCCTGCGCCGGGTCTACCACGAGGAGGACGACACCCGGGCGCTCAAGCGCATCCGCGGGACCCTGGTGTATCAGCCCATCGACGGCCTGAGCCTGCCGCCCATCGATATCGACCTGGATTGATTCATGACCGAACTCTACTCGCATCCACTCAAACCCCGCTTGCGCGGAGCATCCGACAGTTGCCTGCTACATGCCGACCAGCCAACCGGTGCGTCTCTGATGAGCCTGCCGGATGTGGAGGAACATACAGAAAGCTATATCGCCATCAAACATGGGGATAGCTCGTTCAAAGGCATTCCAACCGGAGCACTGGGAGGTCTAGGTAGTATCTTCGGGCTGGTAACAGCTTGGGCTGCCTATTTGGATCGAGACTGGGAGTGGGTCACCTACTGTCTACTGGTAGGTTTGATATCCTTTATCGGCCCTTTCCTCTGGGAAGTTTTACGCCCCCTCCCCCTTCCTCTGGTTATCAACCGCCGAACCCGTGAGCTGTATTACGAGCAGGACGGCAAGCTGTACCACACCCCCTGGGATGGCATTACGGCGGCGGCCTACGAGTTCGCCACAGTGGGTCTCTACTATGGCCGGATGCGCCATGCTGCGCTTGAAGTCCTGATGCATCGCTATGACCACCCGCAGGAACGGGTCATCGTTCCCCTGGGTCTGCCCATCGGCAAGCGCCTGTCGATGCAGCAAGGCTTCTGGGAATACCTGCGGGCCTTCATGGACAACGGTCCCTGGTTCGACGAGCGGGGCCGACATAGCGAGTCGCCTGAGTTCAACCTCAGCCTGGTCATCAACAAGAGAAGAACTTCCCTCAGCCTGGACTGGATGCTGCTGAAAGAAGAATACAAGGCCAACAATGGAAAGAACTTCCTAAGTGCGACCCGCTTCCTACTGCTGCTCTCCGGCCCGCTGATGTTTCCCATAGAAGTGATCCAGTATTTCACTTACGACGTCGCCAAGCGCCGCTCCCACCGCCAATGGCCAGAACTGGTCCGCGAACGCCTGCGCCCCGATGGCCCCACCACCCGCCTGATCGATCTGGAGCGGGAGCAAGGGCCAAATGTCTGAGGGATTCCCCGACAAACCCAACTCGGGCCAGTCCATGACCGAACCCCGTCCACACCCCTTCGAACCTCGCTTGCGCGGGGCATCCGACAGTTGCCTGCTGTATGCCGACCAGCCATCCGGTGCATCCCTGATGAGCCTGCCGGATGTGGAGGAACATACGCAGAGCCATATCGCCATCAAGCATGGGGATAGTTCGTTCAAAGGTATTCCAACCGGAATGATAGGGGAGATAAACGGCATCCTTGGATTAGTAGGAGCGCTGCATTCCTACATGGAAAGGGATTGGGAATGGCTTACCTATTGCCTACTGTTCGTTTTGATTTCGCTAGTTGTCCCCTTTCTCTGGGAAGTTTTACGCCCCCTCCCCCTCCCCCTGGTTATCAACCGCCGAACCCGTGAGCTGTATTACGAGCAGGACGGCAAGCTGTATCACTCCCCCTGGGATGGCATTACGGCGGCAGCCTACGAGTTCGCCACCGTGGGCCCTAACTATGGCCGGATGCGCCATGCTGCGCTGGAAGTGCTGATGCACCGCTACGGCCACCCACAGGAGCGAGTCATCGTTCCCGTGGGCCTACCCATCGGCAAGCGCCTGTCGATGCAGCAAGGCTTCTGGGAATACCTGCGGGCCTTCATGGACAACGGTCCCTGGTTCGATGAACAGGGACGACACAGCGAGTCGGATGCGTTGATACGAAGCCTGACTGACACGAACTCATCCGGTCAGCTCATAGGCGCCTTTTGGGCAGTGCTCGTCGAAAAATACAAGGCCAACAAGGGGCGTAACTATCTCGAATACAGCGATGTTGTAGGCATAGTGGGCGGCGCTTTTTTTGCGCCCATGTTCGCCATCCAGAAGTTTACCTACGACGTCGCCAAGCGCCGCTCCCGCCGCCAATGGCCAGAACTGATCCGCGAACGCCTGCGCCCCGACGGCCCCACCACCCGGCTGATCGATCTGGAGCGGGAACAGGGGCTGGACGTCTGAGCCACCCACCTGGCAACGACACTCCCCTTGCGTGCCAGCGATTCACCGCCCGGCTCAGCGCTCCGCCAGCTTCAGATTCCGCGCATACCACGGCCGCCGCGGCGCGCGGGCGAGCCAGCCCTTGCGCTCCTCCTCCTCGGTGAAGACGACGCGCAGCGCCAGCTTCATGGTCTCCACGTCCAGGGCCAGGTCGCTGCTGCTCGCCTGCAGGTCGGAGAGGCCGCAGCCGTGGGTGGATGGGCCCAGCCAGGGGTCGTCGATCTCCACCCAGCGGCCGCGGGCGAACCAGGGCATGCCCAGCACCTCGGCGCGGCGCACCTCGCCCGGGTGGAAGCGCTCGTGGGCGCGGAACCAGTCCTCGATGCGGTCGTCGATCCAGCCGTGGAAGCACCAGAACACCGGGTTCACGTGGGACGAGAAGGGGTCGCCGAGGAAGTCGTTCTCGCGCAGGAACCAGCGCGGCGCGAAGTCGGCGTAGTTGCGGTCGGTCATCAGCGGCGCGCCGTTGGACGGGTCGCGCGTCACGCTGGCCCAGCGCATGTGCAGCCAGTCGTGCGGGCCCAGTTCCAGCTCCGAGCCGAACTGGCCCAGGGTGAGCTTCGCCAGGTAGGCCGGGTCCTGGTACTGCGACTCCCAGACCTGGAAGTTGCCGTGGTAGGCGTCGGCGCTCTTCAGGCCGTGCAGCCACTGGCTGTATTCGTCATCGTCCACCGCCACCCAGGCCGGCGGCACCGAGCAGCCGTCGGCGTTCTCGAAGTAGCGGATGAAGCCGGCGCGGTCGTATTCCAGCGGCACCGCCGGCGGCGGCAGGCGCTGCCAGGACGGCAGGTCCTGCAGCGAGCGGGCCTTGGCCAGCATGCGGCGGTGCATGAAGAGGAAGTCGATGCCCGAGGCGTTGCGGTCCTTGTGCCGGCCGCGCGCGTCGCGTTCGGCGTCCAGCGGCCCGGGCTGCCAGCCCACGCCGCGCAGCGCGTTGCGCTGGGCCTCGTCGAGGTGGTGCCACTTGTCCCGCGAGGCATGCCAGAGCTGGTGGAACAGGCGGTGCTGCGGCGACACCAGCCAGGCCAGCAGCGCCTCGTTGAGAGGCAGGCGCTCGCGGGCCAGGGGAAAGGGGCGTTTTTTGGCGACGAAGCGGCAGTCCTGCTGCGGCAGGGACAGGTCGCGGTCCAGGCGCTGGAGGCGGCCGCTGAGGGTGCCGTCGCCGGCGTTGGCGAAGTTGTCCCACACCTCGTCGAACACGGCGCTGCATTCGTGGCTGGGCGTGTTGCCTTCGCCCAGCAGGCGCCAGCGGATGTTCGCCGAGCTGGCGCCGACCAGGTCGCCGAGCACCCGGTAGCGCGGCTGTTCCGTGCCGCGCAGGCGCTCGGGGGTGTCCAGCCAGCCGATCAGCCCGCGCCCGCGGGGGCCGCAGTCGAGGACCAGTTGCAGGCCTTCGGCGGGCAGGCCCGGCAGGCCGAGCCCAGGGTCAAGCAGGCGCAGATCCCAGATGCCGCGCAGGCGGTCGGCCAGGCGCAGCTCGGCGCCGGCGCTGGTTTCCAGGCTGGCTTCGCCGGGCGTCTCCGGCTCCCGCGCGTCCAGCTCGCGGCGCTGCAGTTCGCGGTAGCCGAAGTAAGCCGCCGTCGGCAACGCCGCCGCCCCCGTCACCGCCAGGGCCGCCATGAAACCGCGTCGAGAAACCGTCATCGTCCGTCCTGTGTCCGTCGCCAAGCAGGCTGTACCGAGGCTAGAACGGTCGGCCCGGCGGCAAATTTAGCGGTGCGCCGGCGCTAAATTTCCGCCCGCACGCCTCGTCCTCCCCCACAGGCGATGCCCTGCCCCGGGCTGCCATCCGACTCCAACGCTGACTGGGACGGCAATGACTAGCACCCGCACGAAAAAGATCCTCTGGCTCACCCTGCCCCTGCTCGTACTGGCCCTCGTGGCGGGCGCCGCGGCCTGGCTGCTGCTGGCCCGCGCCCAGCCCTACCCGCGCGAGGTGATGGCCCACGCCGAGGCGCTGCACGAGCGCATCCTGTCCTTCGACAGCCGGGTGACCGTGCCCCTGGACTTCGGCACCGAGGGCCACGAGGCCGACCGCGACGGCCCCTCGCAGCTGGACCTGGTCAAGGCCGGGCGTGGCCGCCTGTCCGGCGCGGCCCTGGCGATCTTCGGCTGGCCGGAGATGTGGAGCGGCCCCGACGCCCCGCACAAGCCCACGCCGGGCTTCGTCGACGAGGCGCGGCACCAGCAGGAAATCCGCTACAGGATTCTCACCGGCATGGTCCGCGACTTTCCCGAGCGGGTGGGCATCGCCTACACGCCGGAGGACTTCCGCCGCCTGGCCATGGAAGGCAAGTTCGCCATCGTCATGAGCATGCTCAACGCCTACCCGCTGGGCGACGACCTGTCCCAGCTGGACCTGTGGGCCGCCCGTGGCGTGCGCATGTTCGGCTTCAACTACGTGGGCAACAACAGCTGGTCCGATTCCTCCCGCCCCCTGCCCTTCTTCAACGATTCGGCCGACGCCCTGGGCGGCCTCTCGCCCCTGGGCAAGCAGGCGGTGCAACGGCTCAATGACCTGGGGGTGATCATCGACGTCTCGCAGATGTCGACCAAGGCCCTGGAGCAGGTCGCCGTCTTGAGCCGCGCGCCCATCGTCGCCTCGCATTCGGCGCCGCGCGCGCTGGTGGACATCCGCCGCAACCTCAGCGACCACGAGATGCAGCTGATCAAGGACAGCGGCGGGGTCATCCAGGTGGTCGGCTTCCCGGCCTATCTGCGCCCGCTGAGCAAGCCCACCCTGGAGAAGCTCGACGCCCTGCGCGCGCGCTTCGACCTGCCGCCGCTGGCCGGCCTGGACTACGCGCTGATGCCCGGCGACCCGGTGATCGCCATCTGGCCGGAGAAGAAGTTCGGCGAATACGCCAGCAGCCTCTACGGCATCCTCGACGAGGAGCCCAAGGCCGGCCTGGCGGACTTCGTCAACGCCATCGACTACACGGTGAAGAAGGTCGGCATCGACCACGTCGGCATCAGCTCCGACTTCAACGACGGCGGCGGCCTGGACGGCTGGAAGGACGAGAGCGAAATCCGCAACGTCACCGCCGAGCTGATCACCCGCGGCTACTCCGACGCCGACATCGCCAAGCTCTGGGGCGGCAACTTCCTGCGCGTATGGGGCGAGGTGCAGAAGCGCGCCAAGCCGCCCGTCGCCACCCGCTGAACCGCGCCAAGGACATTCCATGAACGACCGCCGTACCTTCCTCAAGCAGGCCGGGCTGCTCGCCGCCAGCCTGCCCCTGCTGCAGACATCCGACCTGGCCCTGGCCGCCACCGCGCCGGCCGGCGCGGACAAGTGGCAGGCCTTGCGCCGGCAATTCGACCTCGATCCGGACTACCTGCACTTCGCCAACTTCCTGCTGACCTCGCACCCGCGCCCGGTGCAGCAGGCCATAGACGCGCTGCGCGCACGCTTCAACGCCAACCCCGGCGAGGCGGTGGACTGGGACCGCGAGGAGGTCTGGAAATACGAGGACGAGGCGCGCGCCTGGGCCGGCCGCTACTTCGGCGTCAAGCCGGCGCAGGTGGCCCTCACCGGCAGCACCACCGACGGCCTCGCGGCCATCTACGGCGGCCTGCTGGTGGCGCCGGGCAAGGAAATCCTCACCTCCAGCCACGAACACTATTCCACCTACACCACCCTGGAATACCGCCACAAGCGCATGGGCACACAGGTACGCGAATTTCCCCTGTTCAAGGACCCGCACCGGACCTCGGCCGACGAAATCCTCGCCAATATCCACCGCAACATCCGCCCCGAAACCCGGGTGCTGGGCATGACCTGGGTGCAGTCGGGCAGTGGCGTGAAGCTGCCGGTGCGCGAGATCGGCCAACTGGTGGCCGAGGCCAACCGCAACCGCGACGCCGCCGACTGGATCATCTACGTGGTCGACGGCGTGCACGGCTTCGGCGTGGAAGACGCGAACTTCGCCGACTTCGGCTGCGACTACTTCATCGCCGGCACCCACAAGTGGCTGTTCGGCCCGCGCGGCACCGGCGTCATCATCGCCCGCGAGGAGCAGTTGCAGGACCATCTGGTGCCGAGCATCCCCACCTTCACCCGCGCCGACAGCTTCGGCACCCTGATGACCCCCGGCGGCTACCACGCCTTCGAGCACCGCCTGGCGCTGGGCAAGGCCTTCGAGCTGCACCTGCAGCTGGGCAAGGCCGACGTCCAGGCGCGCATCCACCAGCTCAACGGCTACCTCAAGCAGCGCCTGGCCGAGCACACGAAAGTGCGCCTGGTCACGCCGACCAGTCCGGAACTCTCCTCCGGCTTCACCTTCTTCCGCGTCGACGGCCGCGACTGCGACGCCGTGGCCCGGCACCTGATGGCGCACAAGGTGATCAGCGACGCCGTGGACCGCGACGTCGGCCCGGTGGTGCGCCTGGCACCCAGCCTGCTCAACGACGAGGCGCAGATCGACCGGGTGCTGGACATCCTCGCCCCGCAGCTCGCCTGACCTGCTTCCCACTTCACGAGAACCGCCATGCACGCATTACCGCCCCTGGCCCTGGCCACCCTGCTCCTGGCCGCCCCCACCGCTTTCGCCGCCGAGGCGCACAAGCCGGGCGCCGTGTTCAAGGACTGCAAGGACTGCCCCGAGATGGTGGTGCTGCCCGCCGGCAGCTTCACCATGGGCACCCCGGACGACGAGACGGGCCGCCAGCCGGACGAAGGCCCATTGCACAGCGTCACCTTCGCCCACCCCTTCGCCATCAGCCGCTACCAGGTCACCGCCGCCGAGCTGGACGCCTACCTGAAGGCCACAGGCGTGCGCCTGGCCAACGGCGACACCCGCCCCGGCCGCGAATGCATCGCCGGCAAGCCGCGCTACAAGCAGGGCCCGCGCCAGCCGGCGGTGTGCGTCGATTACGAGGACGTGAAGCGCTACGCGGCCTGGCTGTCGAAGAAGACCGGCCAGCATTACCGGATGATCAGCGAAGCCGAACGCGAATATGCCGCCCGCGCCGGCAGCGCCGGGCCCTTCCCGTTCCCCTTCGACGAAGGCAAGGACTACAGCATCGCCAAGCACGCCAACACCTACGGCGCCGCCGACGGCTACAACTTCACCTCGCCGGCGGGCAGCTTCCCGCCCAACGCCTTCGGCGTGTACGACATGCACGGCAACGTCTACGAATGGGTCGCCGACTGCTGGCACGACAACTACGACGGCGCCCCCAGCGACGGCAGCGCCTGGATCGACAGCGACTGCAAGCTGGTGCAGATCCGCGGCAACGACTGGGGCGAGGCGCCGATCTTCTCCCGCTCGGGCAACCGCAACAATGCGTACAAGAGCGACCGCGGCGACTGGATAGGTTTCCGCGTCGCCCGCGAACTCTGAGCGCGGCCTCGGCGGCCGACCGGCTAATTTTCCCGCGCCCGCGCTCGTTACCGGGGTGGGCGCCACTTCAACCTTCGCATCCCGTGCGTCGCGCCCCGACGCGCCGAGGTAACCCCATGTCCGCAACGCAGCGCAGCGCCACCCGGGAACTCCTGGGTATCCTCAAGCCCTTCTGGGCGACCCTCGCCCTGTCCATCGCCCTGGGCGTGGTCGGCGGCATCAGCATCACCGCCCTGCTCACCGCCATCAATCGCGTGCTGAACGCCGAGGGCGGCATGACCCAGGGCATGATGTTCGCCTTCGCCGCCATCTGCGCCCTGGCCCTGCTCAGCTCGATCCTGTCGAACGTCGGCACCAACTACGTCGGCCAGAAGGTGATCGCGCGGCTGCGCAAGGACCTCGGCGGGCGGGTGCTCTCGGCGCCCATCGAGCAACTCGAACGCTACCGCAGCCACCGCCTGATCCCGGTGCTGACCCACGACATCGACACCGTCAGCGACCTGGCCTTCGGCCTGCCGCAGCTGATCATCTCGCTGACCGTCACCCTAGGGTGCCTTGGCTACCTGGCGACCCTGTCCCTGCCGATGTTCCTCGTCGCCGCCGGCGCCGTGGTCCTCGGCACCATCGCCCAGTACATCGCCCGCGGCCGCGGCCTGGCCGGCTTCGAACAGGCGCGAGAACAGGAAGACCTGCTGCAGAAGCACTACCGGGGCATGGCCGAGGGCGCCAAGGAACTGCGCATCCACCGCCCGCGCCGGCAACGCCTGCACCGCCACCAGCTGGGCGAGACCGCCGACAACATCTGCCGCCTGCAGGTACGCTCGGTGAACATCTTCCTCGCCGCCAGCACCTTCGGCTCGCTGCTGTTCTTCGTGGTGATAGGCGCCACCCTCGCCGTGCAGACCTGGTGGCCGACCAGCGATCGCAGCGTGCTCAGCGGCTTCATCATGACCCTGCTGTTCATGAAGGGCCCGCTGGAAAGCGTGCTCGGCCTGCTGCCGCTGCTCGGCCGCAACCGCATCGCCCTGCGCCGCATCGCCGAGCTCAACGAGCGCTTCTCCAACCCCGAGCCCTACCTGCTGCTGGAGGGCGACGCGCGGGAGCCGGCCATGGAGCCCCTGCGCACCCTGGAGCTGCGCGACGTGCGCTACGCCTACCCGGCGGTGGGCGACGCCCCGCCCTTCGTCATGGGCCCGCTGAACCTGAAGATCGAGGCCGGCGAGCTGCTCTTCGTGGTCGGCGAGAACGGCGGCGGCAAGACCACCCTGATCAAGCTGCTGCTGGGCCTGTACACGCCCCACAGCGGCGAGGTGCTGGTCAACGGCAAGGTCGTCGAGGCCAGCAGCCGCGACGATTACCGGCAACTGTTCACCACCATTTTCGCCGACTTCTTCCTTTTCGAGGAGCTGATGGACGGGCAGCGCGACATACCCGCCGAAGCCGCGCGCTACCTGGAGCGCCTGGAGATCGCACACAAGGTCGGGGTGGCCGACGGCGCCTTCACCACCACCGACCTCTCCACCGGCCAGCGCAAGCGCCTGGCCCTGGTACACGCCTGGCTGGACCAGCGTCCGATCCTGGTGTTCGACGAATGGGCCGCCGACCAGGACCCGACCTTCCGCCGCATCTTCTACACCGAGCTGCTGCCCGACCTGAAGCGCCAGGGCCGGACACTCATCGTCATCTCCCACGACGACCGCTATTTCGACGTTGCCGACCAGTTGGTGCGCATGGAGCAGGGGCAACTGGTCAGCGAGCGGGCCCTGGCCTGAGGGCCGGGCCACAGCCCTCCCCGGCCGGATGCCTCGGGCGCCAAGGCGGCGCCCGAGGCAGACGATAGCAGAGCGCCACTTTTTTCTAAATTCCGCTGCGCCTGGTTCGTTATCAGGGCGAATGCCATCAGAGCAACTGCATCTTCATAAAAATAATGCTTCTCATCAGCATATAGATTCTGCATCCACCATAAGGAGTCCATCCCCCCATGTCCCGCCCCCGCATCAGCCGAAGCCGGCTGGCCAAGGCCATCCACCCCGTTGCCCCTCAGCGCCGGCTGTTGCCCGGCGCCCTGCTCGCCGCCCTGCTGAGCGCCGGCGTGGCCCACGCCGAGCCGGTGAAGCTGGACATTCCCGCCCAGTCGCTGGCCAGCGCCCTGCGCGAGTTCGGCAAGCAGGCCGGCCTGGAAGTCCTCTACAGCCCGGACGTGGTCAAGGGCGTGAAGTCCAGGGGAGTCAGCGGCTCGCTGGAGCCCGAGGAAGCGCTGGACACGCTGCTGCAGGGCAGCGGCATCTCCTATCACCGCGAAGGCAATACCATCACCCTCAGCGCGGTCACCTCCGACCTCCTGCAGATGGGCGCGGTGACCATCGAGGGCCGCGGGCTGGGCGCCACCACCGACGGCACCGGCTCCTACACCACCGGCCTGGTGTCGAGCATCACCAAGCTGCCGCTGACGCCGCGGGAAACCCCGCAGACGGTCACCGTGATGAGCCGCCAGCAGATGGACGACTTCGGCCTCAACAGCATCGACGACGTCATGAAGCACACCCCGGGCGTCACCGTGCAGAAGCTCGACAGCGAGCGCAGCGCCTACTGGGCGCGCGGCTCGCAGATCACCAACTTCCAGTACGACGGCATCCCCTCCTACCTGGATACCGCCTATGCCGACGGCAAGACCCTCAGCGACATGGCCATCTACGACCGCATCGAGGTGATCAAGGGCGCCACCGGCCTGCTCACCGGCAGCGGCCAGCCCGGCGCGGCCCTGAACCTGATCCGCAAGCGCCCGACCCGCAGCTTCGCCGGCCACGTGTCGCTGGGCGCCGGCTCCTGGGACAACTACCGCGGCGAGCTGGACGTCGGCGGCCCGCTGACCGACGAAGGCAACATCCGCGGACGCTTCGTCACGGCCTACCAGGACAAGAACTCCTACATGGACCGTTACGAGCAGAAGAACTCCACCTACTACGGCATCCTCGAAGCCGACCTGACGCCGAGTACCCTGTTCAGCATCGGCATGGACTACCAGGACACCACCCCCACCGCCTCCAACTGGGCCGGGGTGCCGCTGTTCTACTCCGACGGTTCCAAGACCGACTTCCCGCGATCCTTCAACCCCGGCGCCAACTGGAGTTCCTGGGAGCAGTACAACCGCACGGTCTTCGCCACCCTCGAGCACACGCTGGAGAACAACTGGACGCTCAAGCTGCACCTGAACCACCAGGAAAGCGGCTACCACGCCCCACTGGGCTCCGCCGGCGGCGGCTACCCGGACCCGGTCACCGGCGAAGGCGGCATCCTCTTCCACGGCAAGTACACCGGCGACACCCGCCGCGACTCGGTGGACATGTACGCCTCCGGCCCCTTCGAACTGTTCGGCCGCGAGCACGAGGCGGTGTTCGGCTACAACGCCTCGCGCTCGGTGACCAAGGGCAACGGCTACTGGGACTACCCCACCCCCTACGACCCCAGCATCCCCAACATCTTCACCTGGAACGGCAAGTTCCCCGAGCCGGACTGGGGCTCCAAGGCCAACCTGAAGAACTACTCGCAGCTGCACCAGTCCGGCTACTACGGCACCGTGCGCCTGAAGCCGACCGACGACCTGGCGCTGATCGCCGGCGCCCGCGTGGCCGACTACCACGACAGCGCCGAGCAGATCTCCGACAGCCAGTACGGCTACTACGTCACCCCGCAGAGCACCCGCAAGAGCGGCGTGGTGGTGCCCTATCTCGGCGCTGTGTACGACCTGAACGACAACTACTCGGTGTACGCCAGCTACACGGGCATCTTCCAGCCGCAGCAACTGCGCGACATCAACGACAAGCCGCTGGAGCCCGAAGAAGGCAAGAGCTACGAGCTGGGCGTGAAGGGCGAGTTCTACGACGGCCTGCTCAACGCCAGCTTCGCGGTGTTCGAGTCGCAGCAGGACAACCTCGCAGTCGAGACCAGCGACGTCACCCCTTCCGGCGGCATCGCCTACGAAAGCGTCGACGGCACCAAGACCCGCGGCTTCGAGGCGGAGGTTTCCGGCGAGCTCCTGCCGGGCTGGCAGCTGCAGGCCGGCTACACCCACGCGGTCAGCCGCGACAAGGATGGCCACCGCATCCGCACCCTCAACCCGGACCAGCTGTTCCGCCTGTACACCACCTACCAGCTGCCGGGCGAGCTGAACCAATTCACCGTCGGCGGCGGCGCCAGCTACCAGAGCAAGATCTGGACGAACGTCAGCGACCAGAACTACGAAACGGTGAAATACACCCAGGGCAGCTACTGGCTGGTGGACCTGATGACGCGCTACCAGGTCACCGACAACCTGTCGGCCACGCTCAACCTGAACAATGTGTTCGACAAGAAGTACTTCAGCAACATCGGGTTCTACAACACCGGCTACTACGGCGAGCCGCGCAACCTGATGCTCACCACCCGCTGGGACTTCTGAGCGAACCGCAGGCCGTCGGCCTGAACGACAACGCCGTTTCCCTTCGCGGGGAAACGGCGTTTTCGTGTCTGCGCGACAGGTGATGATGGGTATCGCTTCGCTCAACCCATCCTACGCAGGATGACTCCGGACTCACCGCCTGTCCCTTCAGGGAGAGGGCTGGGCTGAGGGTTGCGGACTGTCTTGCCGGCTGCGCCGAGGCGCTTTCCGTAGGATGGGTTGAGCCTTGGCGAAACCCATGCGGCCACGGTGATGGGTTTCGCTTCGCTCAACGCCATCCTACGGGTTGTGTTTGCCGGGGGCGTAGGAGCGGACTCTGTCCGCGATTGGACTCACCACCCGCTCCGAACGGCCCTCTCCCTCCGGGAGAGGGCTGGGGTGAGGGAAGCAACCGGCAAAACGCTCACCCCACCAGCCAACGATCCAGCCAGGCAGCCTGGCTGGCATGGATGGCGGCCACCTCTCCCACCAGCCCGTGCATGCGCATGAAGTCGTGGGTCAGGTCCGGGCGCAGGTCCAGGGTGAGGTCGTTGCCTGCTTCGCGCAGGCGCTCGGCCAGCGCCAGGCCTTCGTCGTACAGCGGGTCGTGGCCGGCCAGCGCCAGGTGGACCGGCGGCAGGCCGTCCAGGCTCGGCGCCAGCAGTGGCGAGAAGCGCCAGTCGAGGCGGTCCTGCGGGTTGCGCGCGTAGCTGTCGTAGAACCATTCCAGGGTCGCGCTCTCCAGCAGATAGCCGCTGGCGTAGCGCTGGTGCGAGGGGCGCTGGCGGCTGGCGTCGGCCACCGGGTAGGCCAGCAGCAGCGCGCGCGGTCGCAGCGCCGCGGTTTCGGGCGCGGCGGCGGCCTGCAAAGCCAGCACCAGGGCCAGGCTGGCACCCACGCTGTCGCCGCCGAAGGCCACCCGCGCGGGGTCCAGGCCCAGGGTCGCGCCCTGCTCGCGCAGCCAGACCAGGGCGTCCGCCACGTCCTCCAGCGCCGTGGGGAAGCGCCAGGCCGGCGCCAGGCGGTAATCCACCGCCAGCACCGCGCAGCGGCTCGCCAGTGCCAGACGCCGGCAGAGGGCGTCGTGGGAGTCCAGGCTGCCGACCACGTAGCCGCCGCCGTGCAGGTACAGCAGCACCGGCGCCGGGCGTGGCGCACCGCTGCGCCGGTAGAGACGGGCCGCGAGTTCCTGGCCGTCGCGGCTGGGGTAGTTCAGCCGCTCGACCTCCAGGCCGGCGGCGACGGGGCTGTCGAGCGACAGCGAGGCCGCCTCGAAATCGCGCCGAGCGCGTTCTGCGCCGAGGTCCTGGAAGGCCTGGCTCTTGCCGCTCAGGCGGCCCAGTTCGACCAGCTCGAGAAAGGCCTCGAGATCCGGATGTAGGGACATGCAATCACTCCGCAGGAAGACCGGCGCCAGCCAGGAGGTACCCTGGCCGGCGCGTTGGGGAAGGTTTCAGGCCAGCGCCGTGCGGCTCGCCAGCGCCTGGCGCAGGGCGGCGATGAAGCGCGGGTGGCGCGGCAGCTCGAAGTGGCCGGCGTCGATCGCCTCGTGCAGCGCCTGGCGCCCCGGCAGCAGCGGTATTTGGCGCTGCGCGGCCCACCAGCAGTGCGCGGCGACGCGGGTGGCCGGCAGCGACGGCAGCGCCAGGGACAACTGCTTCAGCCGCCAGGCGACGAGGAAGACTCGCGCCAGCTCGTCCGCCCCCAGGGCCGCGTAGGCGCTGTCGCCATTGGCGCGAGCCAGGGCCGCGGCCGTCCGCCGCGCCACCTCGGCGGCTTGCGGCGCGGCGCTCGGCGCTTCGTCCTCCGCCGCCCCCGGCGGCAGGCCCAGGACCACGCCGAGGAAGGCCTCGAGGTCGTCCTCCCAGCTGCCGTCGGCCACGCCCTCCTCGCCCGGCACGTAGCTGTCGAGCAGGCCGAGGAAGGCCACTTCCTGGCCCTGGCGCTCCAGCTCCGCGGCCACCAGCGTCGCCAGGGTGCCGCCCAGCGACCAGCCGAACAGGTGATACGGGGCCCGGGGCTGCTGCTGGCGAATGTACTGGGCGTAGTCGATGGCCATGCCCTCCAGCGAATCGTCCGTCCACTCGCCGCTCAGCAGCATGCGGCACTGCACCGCCTGCACCGGGTGGCTGCCCTCCAGTGCGCGGGCCAGGGGCTCGTAGTCGAACACGGTGCCGAAGCCCGCATGCAGGCAGAACAGAGTCGCCTCGGCGCCGGCGCCGTTGAGCGCCAGCAGCGGGTTCAGGTCCTGTTCCCGGGCCTGGCCGCAGAGGGCGCCGATGCTGGGTTTCTGCATCAGGTCGCGCAGGCGCAGCTCCAGGCCCAGCTCCGGCGCCTGGCGGACCCTGGCGATGACCTTGAGCGCCTGCAGCGAATCACCGCCCAGCTCGAAGAAGTTGTCGTCCAAGCCTACCCGCTCGACGCCCAGGATTTCCGCCCAGATGGCCGCCAGGCGGCGCTCCCGGTCGTTGCGCGGGGCCAGGTAGGCGCGCTCGCTGGCCGCCTCCGGCGCCGGCAGGGCCTGGCGATCGAGCTTGCCGTTGGGCAGCAGCGGCAGGCGCTCCAGGCACAGCAGGCGCGCCGGCAGCATGTACTCCGGCAGGCGCTGGCGCAGCGCCGCCAGCAACCCGGCCTCGCTGCCCGCGGGGGCCACCGCGTAGCCCAGCAGTTGCCGGCCCTGCTCGCCGTCGCGGGCGATCACCGCGGCGTCGCGCACCGTCTCCAGGGCGCGCAGGGCGGCTTCGATCTCGCCCAGCTCGATGCGGAAGCCGCGGATCTTCACCTGGTGGTCGAGGCGGCCGAGGTAGTCGTGCAGGCCGTCGTCGCGCTCGCGCACCAGGTCGCCGCTGCGGTACAGGCGCTCGCCGTTGCCGAAGGGGTCGGGGACGAAGCGCTCGGCGGTGAGGGCGGGACGGCCGAGGTAGCCGCGCGCCAGGTAAGCGCCGCCGAGATACAGCTCGCCGGCCACGCCGGCGGGCAGCGCGTTCAGGTCGCCATCCAGCAGGCGCAGGCGGCGCGGGCCCACGCCCCTGCCGATGGGGGCGTAGGCGGCGTCGCAATGGGCGTCGCCGTCGGCGCGCCATAACAGCGGCGTGACCACCGTCTCGGTCGGGCCATAGCCGTTCACCAGGCGCCGCGGCCGCAGGGCGCGCTTGGCCCGTTCGAAGCTGGCCTCGGCGACGGCGTCGCCGCCGAAGCAGTAGGTGCCCACCGGCGGCGCCCAGCCCTGGCGCTCGGCCTCCTCGGCCAGTTGCAGCAGGTAGGCCGGCGGGAAGCAGGCCACGTCCACCCGGTGTTCGCGCATGGCCTCCAGGGTCTGCGCGGGAGTCCACAGCTCCTCGTCGCGCAGCAGCAGGCTGCCGCCGTGGCCGAGCACGCTGAGCCAGCGTTCGTGGGCGCCGTCGAAGGCGAAGGAGAGGAAATGCAGCTCGCAGGTCCGCTCGTCCAGCTCGTACAGCGCGCCGATGGCGCGGCAGTGCCGGGCGATGGGGCCGTGGGCCACGGCCACGCCCTTGGGCGTGCCGGTGGAGCCGGAGGTGTAGATCAGGTAGGCCAGGTTGTCCTCGTGCAGCTGGACGGCCGGCGCCCGCGCCGGCAGCGCGTCGAGCTCCGCCTGCAACGCGTCCAGGTCGGCGCGGGCCAGCCCCTCGGGCAGGCCGAGCCGTTCGCCCAGGGCCTGGCGCGTCAGCAGCAGCGCCATGGCCGAGTCGCGTACCAGGAAGGCCAGGCGCTCGGCCGGGTAGCCGAGGTCCAGCGGCACGTAGGCCGCGCCGGCCTTGAGCACCGCCAGCAGGCTCACCAGCAGTTCGCAGGAGCGCTCCAGCGCCACCCCCACCCGCGCCTCGGGGCCGATGCCCTGGGCGCGCAACCAGTGCGCCAGCTGGCTGGAGCGGCGGTCCAGTTCGGCGTAGCTCATGCGCTGGCCGGCGCAGACCAGCGCGGTGGCCTGCGGCTGGCGCGCCGCCCAGTCGCCGATGCGCTGTGGCAGCAGCGCGGCCGGCGTCTCCTGCGGCAAGGCGCGGATGCCGGTCGGCGGCTCCAGGCCGAGGCAACCCAGGGCGCGCCCGGCATCCTCCAGCAGGGCCAGCAGCAGGTGCTCGAAATGCCGGCGGATGGCCAGAACGCCTGCGTCGGCGAACGACTGGCGCAGGTAGAGGAATTCGATGCTGAGGGTCTCGCCCAGGTGCACCGCCAGGTCCATGGGGAAGTGCGTGACGTCGCGCATGTTCGACTCGCCGAAGCGCAGCCCGCCGCCGGCGGCCTCCTGCAGGCGGCGGTCCAGCGGGTAGTTCTCGAACACCACCAGGCTGTCGAACAGCGGTTGCCCGCCCTGCCCGGCCCAGCGCTGGATGTCGTGCAAGGGCGCCTGCTCGTGCTCGCGGGCCTCGACGTTGTAGTGCTGCAGTTGCCGCAGCCAGTCGCCCACCCGCTGCGTCGGCTCGATGCGCTGGATCACCGGCACCGTATTGATGAACAGCCCCAGCAGGTTCTCCGCGCCGGGCAGCGCCGCCGGGCGCCCGGCCACGGTGGCGCCGAAGGCCACGCTGGCCTGGCCGGTGTGGCGCTGCAGCAGCAACAGCCAGGCCGCCTGCACCAGGGTGTTGGCCGTCACCCGCTGGGCCTGGGCGAAGGCCTGCAGGCGGCGCGTGGTCGGCACATCGAAGGTGGAGTAGATGGCCGCATGGCCGCTGCGCCCGCCTTCGGGCCGCGGCGCCATGCCGGGCGCCAGGTAGCAGGGTTCGTCCAGCTGCGCCAGGCGTTCGCGCCAGAAGCGCTGCAGCTGCCCGGCGTCGAGCCGCTGCAGCCAGCCGATGTAGTCGGCATAGCGCCCCCGCGGCGCCGGCAGCGTCTCGCCGGCATACAGCCCGAGCACCTCGCCGACCAGCTGCGAGCTGCTCCAGCCGTCCAGCAGGATGTGGTGGCTGGTCCAGATCAGCTGCCAGGCATCGTCCTCCAACCGCGCCAGGGTGATGCGCTGCAGCGGCGGCGCGGCGAAATCGAAGCCCTGGGCGCAGTCCTGCGCCGCCAGCTCGGCCACCTGTGCCGCAGCGTCCGCCGCGGCGCGGCAGTCCACCTCGCGGATCGGCACCGGCGCCTGGCGCAGCACGAACTGCAGGGGCTCCCGGAGCCCCGCCTGCCAGAGGAAACCGCTGCGCAGTATCGCGTGGCGCGCGCAGGCCTGCTGCCAGCAGGCGGCGAAGCGCGCCGGGTCGAGGCCGTCGACGCGGAGGCTCAACTGGTTGACGTACAGCCCCGGCTCGCTGTCTTCGAGGCTGTGGAAGAGCATGCCCTTCTGCATCGGCGACAGCGGGTAGATGTCCTCCACCCGTGCCAGCTCCAGCGGCAGGGCGTCCAGCGCGGCCTGGTCGAGGCCGGCCAGGGGGAAGTCCTCCGGGCGCGCCTGGCCGCGGGCGCCCAGGCAATGCTCTAGCAGGGCGCGCAGTTCGTCCTCCAGGGCCGCGGCCAGGCCCTCCACCACGCCGGCGTCGAACAGCGCGCTGCTGTAGGTCCAGTACAGGTGCAGCTCGCCGCCGTACACCTGGCCGTTGATCGCCAGCCAGTTGTCCAGCGGCGAACCTTCGGCGCGCTCGGCGCCGGGCGATTCGCCGGCCGGCTGCAGCGGACCCTGGGCGGCGAGGCTGCGGTCGAGTTGGCCGAGGTAGTTGAAGGTGATGCGCGGCGCCGGCAGCGCGGCCAGCTCGGCCTGCGCGCGGGCATCGCCCAGGTAGCGCAGCGCGCCGAAGCCCAGGCCCTTGTCCGGCACCGCGCGCAATTGGTCGCGCACCGCGCGGATGGCCGCGCCGGGCTCGGCGGGCACGCTCAGACACAGCGGGAACAGGCTGGTGAACCAGCCAAGGCTGCGGGTCAGGTCGATGCCGTCGAACAGGTCCTCGCGGCCATGCCCTTCAAGTTGCACCAGCATGCACGGCTCGCCGCTCCAGCGCGTGACCACCCGCGCCAGGGCGCACAGCAGCAGGTCGTTGACCTGGGTGCGATAGGCGCCGGGGGCGTCCTGCAGCAATTGGCGGGTCGCCTCGGCGTCCAGCCGCGTACAGGCACTGGCGGCCAGGCGGCCGTCGAGGGCGCCGGGCGGAAGTTCGGCGGGCACGCCGGGCAGCCCTGCAGGGGCGCCATCGAGCTGGGCGCGCCAGTAGTCCAGTTGCTCGCGGGCGGCGCCGCTGGCATAGCCTTGCAGGGCGGCGTGCCAGTCCTGCAGGGAGCTGGTGCGCGGCGGCAGCTGCGCCGGCTGGCCCTCCAGTTGCTGCTGGTAGAGCCCCTGCAGGTCTTCCAGCAGGATGCGCCAGGACACGCCATCCACCAGCAGGTGGTGGATGGCCAGCAGCAGGCGCTGGCTGCCGTCGGCCATGTCCACCAGCAGCGCGCGCAGCAGCTGGCCGTCCAGGCGCAGGCTGGCCTGGGCCGCCGTGCACAGTGCTTCCAGCTCGGCGGCGTCGCGTGCCTGCCGGCGCCACAGCAGCGGGTCCTGTCGCTGCAACTGCCGTTGGCTTGCCGCGTCGCGGTAGACGCCATGCCACTGGGGATGCGCCACGAAGCCCAGGCGCAGGGCGTCGTGCTGTTCCACCAGGGCCGCCAGGGCGCGCTCCAGCGCCTGGCCGTCCAGCGCGGATTCGGCGCGCAGCAGCAGCGACTGGTTCCAGTGCGCGGCCACGGGCAGCGGCAGCTCGAAGAACCAGCGCTGGATCGGCAGCAGCGGCAGCTCGCCCTCGGCCGCCGCCCGCGGTCCTGCTTCGGTTCCAACCTGGGCGACCTCGGCCAGGGCGCGCACGCTCTGGTGCCTGAACAGATCGCGGGGCGTGAAGTGCAGCCCGGCCTGGCGGGCGCGGCTGACCACCTGGATGGAAATGATCGAGTCGCCGCCCAGTTCGAAGAAGTTGTCGTCCAGGCCCACCTGCTCCAGGCCCAGCACGCTGGCCCAGATCTGCGCCAGGCGCGCCTGCGCCTCGTTCTGCGGGGCCGCCCAGGCCTGGCGCAGCTCGCCGCCGCCCATGCTGGGCAGGGCCTTGCGGTCGAGCTTGCCGTTGGTGGTCAACGGCAATACCGGCAACAGGTGCATCTGCGCCGGTACCATGTATTCCGGCAGGGTTTCCAGCAGGTGGGCCTTCAATGCCTGGCGCAGGGCCTGGCGGGCTTCTTCGGCGCCCTCCTGCGCCAGGCTCGCATCCCGGGGGGCCAGGTAGGCGGCCAGTTGCTTGCCATGGGTCGCGTCCTGCGCCAGCACCACCGCTTCGCGCAGCGCCGGGTGGCAGAGCAGGCGCGCCTCGATCTCGCCCAGTTCGATGCGGAAGCCGCGGATCTTCACCTGGTGGTCGATCCGCCCGATGTAGTCGAGCACGCCATCGGCGCGGTAGCGCGCCAGGTCGCCGGTGCGGTACAGGCGGCTGCCGTCGCCGGCAAAGGGATTGGGCACGAAGCGCTCGGCGGTCAGCGCCGCGCGCTGGTGGTAGCCTCGCGCCAGGCCCGCATGGCCGACGTGCAGCTCGCCCATGCAGCCGCGCGGCACCGGGTTGAGGTCGGCGTCCAGCACGTAGCCGCCCAGGTCCGGGATCATCTCGCCGATCGGGCTGCTGGCGCCGCCTTCCTGGTCGGCCAGGCCGAGCGGGCGATAGGTGACGTGCACCGTGGTCTCGGTGATGCCGTACATGTTCACCAGTTGCGGGCGGCGCTCGCCGAAACGTTCGAACCAGGGCCGCAGGCTGGCGATCTCCAGCGCCTCGCCGCCGAACACCACGTAGCGCAGCGCCAGGTCGTCGCCGCCGGCGCAGGCCAGCGGCAGCAACTGGCGGAACGCCGACGGCGTCTGGTTGAGCACGCTGACGCGCTCGCGCCGCAGCAGGGCCAGGAACTCCTCGGGCGAGCGGCTGGTCTCGAAGGGCACCAGCACCAGACGCCCGCCATGCAGCAGCGCGCCGAAGATTTCCCAGACGGAAAAGTCGAAGGCGTAGGAGTGGAACATCGTCCAGACGTCGCCGGCGTCGAAGCCGAACCAGTCCCGAGTGGCGCTGAACAGGCGCAATACGTTGCGCTGGCTGAGCAGCGCGCCCTTCGGCTTGCCGGTGGAGCCGGAGGTGTAGATGACGTAGGCCAGGTTGTCGGGCGTGGAACGTGGCGGCAGGTTGTCCGTGGAGTATTGCGCCAGGCTCGCTTCCAGCTCGTCCAGGCGCAGCAGGCGAATACCGGCCGGCCAGGGCAGCGCCGCGGCCGCCGCGTCGCCGAGCACCAGGCCGATGCCGCTGTCCTGGGCGAGGTAGGCCAGGCGCTCTGCCGGGTAGTCCGGGTCCAGCGGCACGTAGGCGCCGCCGGCCTTGAGCGTGGCCACCAGCGCCACCAGCATGTCCAGGGTGCGCGGCAGGGCGATGCCCACCCGCACTTCCGCGGTCACCCCCAGCGTCGCCAGGTGGCGCGCCAGCCGGTTGGCGCGGGCGTTCAGCTCGGCGTAGGTCAGCCGCGCCTCGCCCAGGCTGGCCGCCACCGCGTCCGGGGTGCGCGCCGCCCAGCCGGCGACGATCGTCGCCAGGCCATCGGCGACCGGGTATTCGCGAAGGCCGCCGTTCCAGCGCTGCAAGGTGGCCTGGCGTTCCTCGGCGGCCAGCAGCGGCAACTCGCCGATGCGCACCTGCGGGTCCGCGGCCGCCGCTTCCAGCAGGCGCTGCCAGTCGCCGGCCAGGCGTTCGATGGTCGCCTCGTCGAACAGCTCGCGGGGGTAGATCAGCGAGGCCGCCAGGCCGCCGTCGGTGGTGCTCTCGGTATTCAGGGTGAGGTCGAACTGGGCGCTGACGTTCTCCCATTCGAGCATCTCCAGGCGCAGCCCGCCGGGGGCCGCGCCGGGCGCTGCGAGCGAGGTCGCGGCCTGCTGGTGGTTGAACATCACCTGGAACAGCGGGTTGCGCTCCAGGCTGCGCTCGGCCTGCAGCGCCTCCACCACCTGTTCGAACGGCAGGTCCTGGTGGGCCTGGGCGCCCACCACGCTGTCGCGCACCTGGGCCAGCAACTGGCGGAAGCCCAGCGAGCCCTGCACCTGGGCGCGCAGCACCAGGGTGTTGACGAAGAAGCCGAGCACGCCCTCGACTTCCACCCGGCTGCGGTTGGCCACCGGCACGCCGACGCGGATGTCCTCCTGGCCGCTGTAGCGGTAGAGCAGCGCCTGGAAGCTGGCCAGCAACAGGGCGAACAGCGTGGCGCCCTCGGCGCGCGCCAGGCGCTCCAGAGCCTGGACCAGCTCCGCCGGCAGTTGGAAGCCCAGGCGCCGCCCCTCGCCTTGCAACTCGCGGGGCCGCGGGCGGTCCAGCGGCAGCTCCAGTGCCTGGCCGGCCTCGCCCAGGCGTTCGCGCCAGTAGTCCAGTTGCCGCTGCCCTTCCCCCGCCTCCATCCAGCGGCGTTGCCAGGCCGCGTAGTCGGCGTAGCGGATCGGCGGCTCGGCCAGCTCCGGCAGCCTGCCGGCGGCGAAGGCGGCGTAGCTCTCCAGCAGTTCGTCCACCAGCAGGCGCATCGACCAGCCGTCGGAGACGATGTGGTGCTGGGTGATGACCAGGACGTGCTCCTGCTCCCCAAGGCGCAACAGGCGGGTGCGCAGCAGCGGCCCCTCCTGCAGGTCGAAGGGCCGCGCGGTCTCGTGTTCGACGGCGGCGCGCAGCTGCGCCTCGTCGGCCACCGCCTGCACGGCCAGGTCCACCGCGACGTCCTCGCGCAGCACCTGCCGGGGCCCCGCCTCGCCCATGCGGAACACGCTGCGCAGCACCGCATGGCGCTGCAGCAACGCGGCGAACGCCGAGCGCAGCGCGGGCAGTTGCAGCGGCCCGTGCAGGCGCAGCGCCAGGGGCATGTTGTAGGCGCTGCCCTGCGGTTCCAGCTGCCAGAGGAACCACAGCCGCTGCTGCGCATAGGACAGCGGCTCGCCCTCCGCCGCCGGCTCCCCCGGCGGTATCGGCAGTTGCTCGAAGCTCACCCCCTGCGCCTGCATCTTGTCCAGGAACTGCCGGCGCTGCTGCGGGCCCAGTCCGGCAAAGCGCTGGGCGATCCGCAAGGCGGTGGTCTTGTCCATCACACGTTCTCCAACTCGTCGAGGAAGGCTTCCAGTTCCCCCAGGTCGGCATCGGCCGCGGGGGACTGCAACGTGGCCACCTGGCGCGCGAACGCGTCGAGATCGGCGGCCTCGAACAGCCATTTCAGGGGAACCTTGCGGCCTTGCTGCTGCAGCCGGGCGATCACCTGGGAGGCCAGCAGGGAGTGTCCGCCGAGGTCGAAGAAGTTGTCGTCCAGCCCCACTTCATCGACCTGCAGGACTTCCCGCCAGACCTCCGCCAGTTCCTGCTCCAGCGCGCTCTCGGGCGCCCTGTGGTTCCGGTGTGTCTGTTGAACGTTCGGCGCCGGCAGCGATTTACGCTCCAGCTTGCCGTTGGGCGACAGCGGCATGCGCTCCAGCAGGCAGAAGTGCGCCGGCACCATGTACTCCGGCAGCGTCTCGCGCAGGGCCTGGCGCACTGCCTGGCGCGCGGCCTCGGCCTGCTGCGGGTCGTCCAGCCAGCGCCGCTCGTCCGGCACCAGGTAGGCCACCAGTTGCTTGCCGGTGCGCCCGTCCAGGGCCAGCACCACGGCCTCGGCGATGCCCGGCAGTTGCTGCAGGCGCGCCTCGATCTCGCCCAGTTCGATGCGCAGCCCGCGGATCTTCACCTGGTGGTCGATGCGCCCCTGGTAGTCGAGCACGCCGTCGGCGCCGCAGCGCACCAGGTCGCCGCTGCGGTACAGGCGCTCACCGTTGCCGCGCGGGTCGGGCACGAAGCGCTCGGCGGTCAGCGCCGGGCGGCGGTGGTAGCCGCGCGCCAGGCCGGTGCCGCCCAGGTAGAGCTCGCCGGTCACCCCGCCGGGCGCCAGTTCCAGTTCGGCGTCGAGCACGTGGCAGCCGAGGTTGGCGATGGGCTGGCCGATCGGCACCGAGTGGCCGGCGCGCTCGCGGCAGGTCCAGTGGCTGACGTCGATGGCCGCCTCGGTGGGGCCGTAGAGGTTGTACAGGGCCGCCGCCGGCAGCCTGGCGAACACCTGCTGCTGGGCTTCCAGCGGCAGCGCCTCGCCGCTGCAGATAATGCGCCGCAGGCTCTCGCACTGCCCGGCATGCGGATGCTGGAGGAAGGCCTGCAGCATGGAGGGCACGAAATGCAGCGTGCTGATGCCCTGCTCGCGGATGGTCTCGATCAGCTGCTGCGCATCGCGATGCTCGCCGGGCCGCGCCACCACCAGGCGCGCGCCGGTCATCATCGGCCAGAAGAATTCCCACACCGAGACGTCGAAGCTGAACGGCGTCTTCTGCAGCACGCTGTCGCCCGCGCCCAGGCCGTAGGCCTCCTGCATCCAGGCCAGGCGGTTGTGCAGGGCCAGGTGGCGGTTGCCGGCGCCCTTGGGCCGGCCGGTGGAGCCGGAGGTGTAGATGACGTAGGCAAGGTTCTCGCCCTGGCAGAGGTTCTCCAGGTCCGAATCCTCCTGCGCCGCCAGCTCGTGCGCCAGGTGCTCCAGCGCCAGGGCCTCGACGCCGGCGACCGGCGGCAGCGACGGCAGCAGCCCGGCCTGGGTCAGCAGCAGGCCGATGCCGCTGTCCTCCAGCATGTAGGCCAGGCGCTCTGCCGGGTAGTCGGGGTCCAGCGGCACGTAGGCGCCGCCTGCCTTGAGAATCGCCAGCAGGCTGATGGGCATCTCCAGCGAGCGCTGCATGCACACGCCGACCAGCACTTCCGGCCCGACCCCGCGCTGGCGCAACAGGCGCGCCAGCTGGTTGGCCCGGCGGTTCGCCTGGGCATAGCTCAGGCGTTCGCCAGCGAAGTACAGCGCTTCCGCCTCGGGCGTGCGGCGCACCTGTTCCTCGATCAACTGGTGCACGCACAGCTGCAACGGGTAGTCGCGCCGCGGCCCCTGGCCCTCGGCCGCGCGCGCGGCGCGCTGTGCCTCGTCCAGCAGCGGCAGTTCGGCGACGCGTCGCTGCGGGTCCTCGGCCAGCGCCTGCAGCAGGCAGGTCCACTGGCGGGCCAGGCGCTCGATGCTCGACGCATCGAAGAGGTCGGTGGAGTACACCAGGGTGGCGGCGATCGCGCCCTGGTGCTCGGCGGTGTCGAGCAGCAGGTCGAACTGGGCGCCGGGCGCGCCGCCCTCGAGCATCTCCAGCTGCAGGCCGTCCAGCGCCGCCCCGGCCTGCGGGCCCGCCTCGCCCTGGTGGTTGAACAGCACCTGGAACAGCGGGCTGTGGCTCAGGCTGCGCTCCGGCTGCAGCGCCTCCACCAGTTGCTCGAAGGGCAGTTCCTGGTGGGCCTGTGCCTCCAGCATGCGCTGGCGGACCTGGCCCAGCAGCGCCGGGAAGGCCTGGTCGTCGGCGAAGTCGGCGCGCAGCACCAGGGTGTTGATGAAGAAGCCCAGCAGGCCCTCGGTTTCCTGGCGGGTGCGGTTGGCCACCGGCACCCCGACGCGGATTTCCTCCTGGCCGCTGAGGCGATGCAACAAGGCCTGGAAGGCCGCCAGCAGGAGCATGAACAGCGTGCTGTCATGAGCGCTGGCCAGGGCCCGCAGGCGGCTGACCAGCGCCGCCGGCAGCTGCAGCGCCAGGCTGGCCCCGCGCTGGCTGCGCTGGGCCGGCCGCGGCCGGTCGGCGGGCAGTTCCAGCACCGGGTGCTGGCTACCCAGGCAGGCGCGCCAGTAGGCCAGTTGCCGCTCGCCCTCGCCGCCGTCCATCCACTGCCGCTGCCACTGTGCGTAGTCGGCGTACTGCAGCGGCAACGGCTGCAGCCCCGCCGCCCGCGCGTCGCCGCCAGCGGCGTAGAGAGCGCTCAGCTCGGCGACCATGACGCGCATCGACCAGGCGTCGGAGACGATGTGGTGCAGCACCAGCCCCAGGCGGTGCCGGCGGGCGCCCAGGCGCACCAGGTCGATGCGCAGCAGCGGGCCCTGCTCCAGGTCGAAGGGCTGTGCCCGGGCCGCCGCGAAGATGGCCATGGCGCGGCCCTCGCGCTCGCCCTCGGGCAGCTCGCCGAGGTCGTGGAAGGCCAACTCCGGCGCCTGGCTGTCGAGGATGCGCTGGCGCACCTCGCCGTCCTGCCGGACGAAGCGCGTGCGCAAGCTCTCATGGCGCTGCACCAGGGCGGAAAAGGCCCGGCCCAGGCGTGCCACGTCCAGCTCGCCGCGCAGTTCCAGGGCCAGCGGCATGTTGTAGGCGCAGCCTTGCGGGTCGAGTTCCCAGAGGAACCACTGGCGCTGCTGCGCGTAGGACAGCGGCAGGTCGCCGCTGCGCGGCAGGGCCTGCAGCGGCGGTGCCTGGTCGGCCCCGGCGCGGGCCGCCAGGGCGGCGAAGGCGGCCAGGACCGGCTGTTCGAACAGGCTGCGCAGCGGCAGCTCCAGGCCCAGTTCGCGGCGTACCCGCGAGACCACCTGGGTCGCCAGCAGCGAATGCCCGCCGAGTTCGAAGAAGTGGTCGTCCAGGCCCACCTCCGGCAGTTGCAGCAGCTGCGCCCAGATCGCCGCCAGGGCCCGCTGCAGCGGCGTCACCGGGCGCGCGCCGGCGCCGCCGGCGCGTTCCAGGGCCGGGCGCGGCAGGGCCTTGCGGTCCACCTTGCCATTGGGCGACAGCGGCATGGCGGCCAGTTGCATCAGGTGGGCCGGCACCATGTAGTCGGGCAGCGTTTCGCGCAGCGCCGCCTTCAGCGCCTCTTCATCCAGGGCCTCCGAGCGTCCCGGCGCGGCCACCAGGTAGCCGACCAGTTGCGCGCCGGTGGGGCCTTCCACGGCCATCACCAGGGCTTCGCCGACCTCTTCGCGTTCGAGCAGGCGCGCCTCGATCTCGCCCAGTTCGATGCGGAAGCCACGGATCTTCACCTGGTGGTCCACCCGGCCGAGGTACTCCACCACCCCGTCCTCGCGATAGCGCGCCAGGTCGCCGGTGCGGTACAGCCGGCCGCCCGGCTGGCCGAATGGGTCGGGCACGAAGCGTTCGGCGGTCAGTTCCGAGCGGCCCTGGTAGCCGCGGGCCAGGCCGCTGCCGCCGACGTACAGCTCGCCGACCAGGCCCAGCGGCAGCGGCCGCAGCTGCTCGTCTAGGATGTATGCGCTGCGCTCGCCCACCGGCTGGCCGATGGGCATGTACTGGGCGCTGAAGCCGTCGCCGCGGTAGGCGCGCCAGATCAGCGGGGTGACCACGGTTTCGGTGGGCCCGTAGCCGTTGATGATGCGCTCGGGCGCCAGCACTTGCTGGATACGCTCGAAGGTGTGCCGCGAGGTGCCTTCGCCGCCGACGGTGAAGGAGCGGATCGGCAGTTGGCCTATGCCGTCCTGCTCGACGTGGTCGACCATCTGCTGCAGGTAGCTCGGCGTGAAGCAGGCGATGGTGATGCCGTGCCGGCGGATTTCCTCGACGCTGCGCTCCACGCTCCACGGCTCGTTGTCGCGGGGCATCAGCGCCGAACCGTGGATCAGCGGCACCAGCCAGCGCTCGTGGGCGCCGTCGAAGTTGATCGAGGCGAACTGCAGCTCGCGGTCCTGCGGGGTCATGCCGTAGAGCGCGCCTATGGCCAGGCAGTGCATGGCCAGCGGGCCGTGCTCCACCGCCACGCCCTTGGGCCGGCCGGTGGAGCCGGAGGTGTAGATCACGTAGGCCAGGTGCTGCGGCCGGCTGAGGTTCGGCAGGTCGCCGTCCGGCTCGGCGTCCAGCGCCAGGGTGTCCAGGCTCAGGCTGGGCACGCCCGCGGGCAGCGCCAGGCGCCCCTGCAGGTGCGACTGCGTCAGCAACAGCGCGATGCGGCTTTCCTCGACCATGAAGGCCAGGCGCTCGGCCGGGTAGTCGGGGTCCAGCGGCACGTAGGCGGCGCCCGCCTTGAGGGTGGCCAGCAGGCCGACGACCATTTCCACCGAACGCTGCAGCGAGATGCCCACCAGCGTCTCGGGGCCGGCACCAAGACGGCGCAGGTGGTGCGCCAGGCGGTTGGCGCGGGCGTTGAGCTGCGCGTAGCTGAGCTGCAGGTCGCCAAAGATCAGCGCCGTCGCCTGCGGGCGCAGGCGCGCCTGTTCCTCGATCAGCTGGTGCACGCAGCGCTTGTCGGCCACCGGCAGGCAGGGGTTCCAGGTATCCAGCAGCAGCCGGCGCTCGTCGGCGCCGAGCATGTCGAGGCTGGCCAGCCTGGCCTCGGGCGCCGCGACGAAGGCTTCCAGCAGTTGCGCCAGGTGCCCCGCGATGGCCGCCACCCGAGCCGCGCCGAACAGCCGGCGCTGGTAGCGGAACTCCAGGCGCAGCTCGCCTTCGAGCAGGGCCGCGATGCTCAGCGGGTAGTGGGTCTGGTCGAAGGCCTGCACGTTCTCGGCCCGCAGGCCGCCGGGCAGGCCGCGCTGCAGGGTCTCGGCCACCGGGTAGTTCTCGAACACCAGCAGGGTGTCGAACAGCGCCTCGCCGCCGTGCCCGCTCCAGCGCTGGATGTCGTACAGCGGGGTGTGTTCCCACTCGCGGGCGGCGCTGGCCGCGTCCTGCACCTGGGCCACCCAGTCGGCGACGCTGCACTGCGGCGCCGGGCTGGCGATCAGGGGCACGGTGTTGATGAACAGCCCCAGTTGCTGTTCGATGCCGGCAAGCTCGCCGGGCCGGCCGGACACGGTGGCGCCGAAGGCCACGCAGTCCTGCCCGGTGTAGCGTTGCAGCAACAGCAGCCAGGCCGCCTGCAGCACGCTGTTGAGCGTCACCCGCTGCTGCCGGGCGAAGCCGTCCAGGGCCTGGACCAGCGCCTGGGGCAGGCGCAGTACGTGGTCGCCGTGCCCCTCCTCGCCTGCCGGCGCCTCGGCGCCCAGCACGCTGGCCAGGCGCGTGGGCACCTGCAGCGGCGCCAGGCGCTGCCGCCAGAAGGCCTCGGCCGCCGCCGCGTCGCGCTCGCCCAGCCAGCGGATGTAGTCGCGGTAGGCGCCTGCGGCGGGCTGCGGCGTCTCGCCGGCATAAGCCTGCAGCACCTCGCCGAGCAGGCGCGCGGTGCTCCAGCCGTCGAGCAGGATGTGGTGATGGGTGAACAGGCAGTGGTAGTGCTCCGCGCCCAGGCGCACCAGGTGCAGGCGCAGCAGCGGTGCCTCGTCTAGGGCGAAGCCGCGTTGCAGCTGCGCCTGCGCCAGGGCTTGCAGCGCCGCCGGGGCATCGGCGCGCTCGCGCCAGTCGAGCATTTCCAAGGGCAGTTCCACGGCCGCGGGTATGGCCTGCAGCGGCTGGTCGTCGACGAAGACGAAGGCCGCGCGCAGGTTCGGGTGCAGGTCCAGCGCGCGCTGCCAGGCGCTTGCCAGGCGTTGCGGGTCGACGCCGTGCAGGTCCATGCGCAGCTGGTTTACGTAGGCCGTCTGGTCCGTCTCGTACAGGCTGTGGAACAGCATGCCCTGCTGCATCGGCGACAGCGGGTAGAGGTCTTCGACTGTCGCCAGCGCCGCCGGCAGCGCATCCAGCTGCGCCTGGGCCAGCCCGGCCAGGGGGACGTCCGAGGGCGTGAGGGTGCGTTGCCGGGGTTGCAGGCAATGCTCCACCAACGCGGCCAGTTCGCGTTCGTAGTCCTCGGCCAGGCGCTGGAGGGTCGCTTGCGCGAACTGCTCGCGGCTGAAGCTCCAGTCCAGGCTGAACTCGCCGTCGTAGACCCGGCCGTTGAGGCTCAGCCAGTTGTCCAGCGGCGCGTCGGCGTCCACCTCGGCGCCGGCGCGCTCGGCGGCGGGCCGCAGCAGCGCCGCCTCGTCGAACTGGCCCAGGTAGTTGAAGGTCACCCGCGCCTGGGGCAGCGCGGCCAGGGCCGCGGCGCTCTGCGGGTCGGCCAGGTAGCGCAGCAGGCCATGGCCCAGTCCCTTGTTCGGCACGCCGCGCAGTTGCTCCTTGATCGCCTTCAGCGACTCGCCGAGGTCCTCGGCGGGTTCCAGGCGCACCGGGAACAGGCTGGTGAACCAGCCCACGCTGCGGCTCAGGTCGAGGTCGTCGAACAACGCCTCGCGGCCGTGGCCTTCCAACTGCACCAGGCTGGCGCGCCGGCCGGTCCAGCGCCACAGCACGCGCGCCAGGGCGGTCAGCAGCAGGTCGTTGACCTGGGTGCGGTAGGTGGCCGGGGCCTGCTTCAGCAGCGCCTCGGTCAGCGGCCGCGACAGGCGGCTCTGCACGTGGGCGGCGTGGCGCTGGCTGAGGCTGCCGGCGGGGTTGTCGCAAGGCAGGTCGGCCTCGACGCCGCCGAGGCTGTCCTGCCAGTACTGCCGCTCGACCTGCAGCGCCGGGCCGCGGGCGTATTCCGCCAGGCGCCCGGCCCAGGCCTTGAAGGCGCTGGTCTTGGCCGGCAGTTGCGGTGCCTGGCCGGCGAGGCGCTGTTCGTAGGCGCGCTGCAGGTCCTCCAGCAGGATGCGCCAGGACACCCCGTCCACCACCAGGTGGTGGATAGCCAGCAGCAGGCGCTGGCTGCCGTCGGCCAGTCTCACCAAGAGCGCGCGGATCAGCGGCCCGCGAGCCAGGTCCAGGCTGCGCTGGGCTTCGTCGCACAGGGTCTCTACGACCTCGCTGTTCTCGGCCTCGGCTAGCCACAGCAGAGGTTCGCCGGTAACTCCGGCGTGTTCGGCACGCCACTGGCCATCGACCTCGGTGAAGCGCAGGCGCAGGGCGTCGTGGTGCTCGACCAGGGCCTGCAGGGCCGCTTCCAGCGCCTGGGCATCCAGCGCCTGGCGCGGCTGCAGCAGCAGAGACTGGTTCCAGTGCTGGCGGTTGGGAATGGCCTGTTCGAAGAACAGCCGCTGGAACGGCAGCAGCGGCGTCTCGCCGGTCACCGGCCCCTGGTCCGCCTGGGCCGCGGCGCCACTGCGGGCGACTCGGGCCAGGGCCTGCACCGTCTGGTGCTGGAACAGTTCCTTCGGAGTGAAGTGGATGCCCGCCGCGCGGGCACGGCTGACCGCCTGGATGGAGACGATGGAATCGCCGCCCAGGGCGAAGAAGTTGTCGGTGGCGCCCACTTCGTCGAGCTTCAGCAGCTCGGCCCAGATGGCGGCGATGCGCCGTTCCATCTCGTTCTGTGGCGCGACGCGTTCCTGCTGCGGGTCCTGTTGCGGCTTGGGTAGCGCCTTGCGGTCGAGCTTGCCGTTGGGGCTCAGGGGCATCTGTTCCAGGGCCAGCCACTGCGCCGGCACCATGTAGTCCGGCAGGCTGGCGGCCAGGTGCGCGCTCAAGGTTTCACGCCAGTTGTCGCTTGCGCCATCGAGCACCACGTAGCCGACCAGCTGCTTGCCGTCCACGGCCAGCACCGCCGCTTCGCGCACCGATTCGTGTTCCAGCAGGCGCGCCTCGATCTCGCCCAGTTCGATACGCAGGCCGCGCAGTTTCACCTGGTGGTCGATGCGCCCGGCGTACTCGATCACGCCGTCGGCGCGGTAGCGGGCCAGGTCGCCGGTGCGGTACATGCGCGCACCGGGCACGAAGGGGCTGGCGACGAAGCGTTCGGCGGTCAGCGCCGGGCGCTGGTGGTAGCCGCGAGCCAGGCCTTCCCCGGCCAGGTACAGTTCGCCTAGTACGCCTACCGGAACAGGTTCCAGGCTGTCGTCGAGGATGTAGCAACCCAGGTTGGCGATAGGCTGGCCGATTGGAACGGCGTCCTTGCCCTCCTCCACGCAAGTCCAGTGGGTGACGTCGATGGCGGCTTCGGTGGGGCCATAGAGGTTGTAGAGATTGGCTTGCGGCAGCTTGGCGAAGACTTGCTGCAGGGCATCCACCGGCAGCGCTTCACCGCTGCAGACGATGCATTTCAGGCTGCTGCAGGACGAAACGCTTTCATCCTGCAAGAACGCCTGCAGCATCGAGGGCACGAAGTGCAGCGTGGTGACGCCTTCACGGTTGATCACTTCCACCAGCTTCGCAGGATCGCGGTGGTCGCCCGGCGCTGCAACGACCAGGCGGGCACCGGTCATCAGCGGCCAGAAGAACTCCCATACCGAAACGTCGAAGCTGAACGGGGTCTTCTGCAGGACGGTATCGCTAGCATCCAGTCCGTAAGCCTCTTGCATCCAGCACAGCCGGTTGGTCAGCGCGCGGTGGCGGTTGCCCGCGCCTTTCGGCTTGCCGGTGGAGCCGGAGGTGTAGATCACGTAGGCCAGGTTTTCGCCGTCTAGGAAGATGCCAGGATTGGCAGCGCTGTAACCATCCAGCCAGTCGCCGTCCTGATCCAGATCGATGCGCTGTACGCCCGGCAGATCGAGGTGCGACTGGCTCAGCAGCAGCTTCACGCCGCTGTCTTCCAGCATGTAGGCCAGGCGCTCGGCGGGATACTCCGGGTCCAGCGGCACATAGGCGCCGCCAGCTTTCAGAATCGCCATCAGCCCGACGACCATCTCGATGGAGCGCTCCACCGCGATGCCGACCAGGCTATCCGGCCCCACACCCCGCTCGATCAGCGCATGGGCCAGGCGGTTAGCACGCGCATTCAGCTCGGCATAGCTCAAGCGCTGCTCACGGAAGGCCAACGCCGGTGCATCCGGATGACGCTCGGCCTGCTCCTCGAACAGCTGGTGCACGCCCCGCTGCAGCGGGTATTCAGCAGCCGTGGCATTCCAGCGCTCGACGATCAGCTCGCGCTCGCCGGCATCCAGCATCGGCAGTTCGCCGACCGCGCGCTGCGGGTCGTCGATCATCGCCCGCAGCAGGTTCTGCCAGTGCCGCGCCATGCGCTCGATGCTGGCTGGCTCGAACAGGTCGGTGGCGTAGGTCAGCGCCGCCCCGAGGCCGGCCGGGCTTTCCCAGGTGTCGAGGGCCAGGTCGAACTGCGCCGTGGCGCCTTCCCAGGGGAAGCTGCCGATGCGCAGGCCTTCGACTTCCGTGCCCTGGCGCTCGTCGCTCTGGTGGTTGTACAGCACCTGGAACAGCGGGCTGTGGCTGAGGCTGCGTTCGGGCTGCAGGGCGTCCACCAGTTGCTCGAACGGCAGGTCCTGGTGCGCCTGGGCGCCCAGGGCAGCCTCGCGCACCTGGCCGAGCAGGCTACGGACGTCCCGGCGGCCGTCGATCTCGCTGCGCAGCACCTGGGTGTTGACGAAGAAGCCGATCAGCCGCTCGGTCCCAGCATGGTTGCGGTTGGCGATGGGC
The DNA here is from genome assembly GCF_014843515.1 of Pseudomonas sp. ADPe. Taxonomy (NCBI): domain Bacteria; kingdom Pseudomonadati; phylum Pseudomonadota; class Gammaproteobacteria; order Pseudomonadales; family Pseudomonadaceae; genus Pseudomonas; species Pseudomonas sp. ADPe. The sequence goes on along the minus strand of NZ_CP062122.1, from coordinate 6,559,421 downwards.
ACCCCGACGCGGATGTCGGACTGGCCGCTGTAGCGCTGCAGCAGCACCTGGAAGGACGCCAACAGCAGCATGAACGGCGTGACGCCTTCGCGGCGCGCGCAAGCCTGCAGCGCCTTGCCCAATTCGCCGGGCAGCGCCAGTTCCAGGCGCCGGCCGCGGCCGCTGGCCTGGGCCGGGCGCGGGTGGTCGGCCGGCAATTCCAGCAGCGGCTGTTCGGCGCCCAGGCGCTGGCGCCAGTAGGCCAGCTGCCGCTCGCCTTCGCCGCCGTCCAGCCAGGCGCGCTGCCAGGCCGCGTAGTCGGCGTAGTGCAGCGCCAGCGGCGCCAGGCCCGGCTGCTCGCCGCGGCGCAGGGCGGCGTAGGCCTGCAGCAGCTCGTCGACCATGACCTGCATCGACCAGCCATCGGAAACGATATGGTGCAGAACGACCACCAGCACGGCGTCGTCCCCGCCGCGATCCAGCAGGCACACCCGCAGCAGCGGGCCGTTGGCCAGGTCGAAGGGCTGGCGGATGGCTTCCGCCACCCGCTGGCGCAGGGCGTCGTCGTCCAGGCCGGCGCAGTCGCGGCTCGCAATGGGCAGCGGCAGTGCCGGCGAGACCCGCTGCACGGCGCGGCCTTCCACGGCCTCGAAGCGGGTGCGCAGGCTCTCGTGGCGCTGCACCAGCCAGTCGAAGGCCCCTTGCAGCGCCTCCCGGTCCAGCGCGCCGCGAATGTGCAGCACGCTGGGCAGGTGGTAGGCGGCACTGTCCGGCTCCAGTTGCCAGAGGAACCACATGCGCTGCTGGGCGTGGGACAGCGGCAGCTCGCCGTCCCTGGGCAGCGGCCGCAGGCTCGGCGCGGCCTGCGCCTCCAGGCGCTGCAGGGCGGCGCAGAAGGCGGCCAGTGTCGGCTGCTCGAACAGGTTGCGCAGCGGCACCTCCCGCCCCAGTTCCTGGCGCAGGCGCGAGATCACCCGGGTGGCGCTGAGGGAATGGCCGCCCAGCTCGAAGAAGTGCTCGTCGCGGGTGATGCCCTCGACGCCCAGCAGTTCCGCCCAGATGTCCGCCACGCGCTGCTCCAGGGCGCCCTGCGGCGCTTCGCCGGCAGTGCGGCCGGCCGCCAGGTCCGGCCTGGGCAGGGCCTGGCGGTCGAGCTTGCCGTTGGCGTTCAGCGGCAGGCCGGCGAGCACCTGCCAGGCTGTCGGCAGCATGTGCGCCGGCAGGCGCTGCTCCGCCCACTGGCGAATCTCGGCCAGCCAGGCGTCGCCCGCCTCGCCGGCGGCCACCAGGTAGGCCGCCAGTTGCGGCCCGCTGGCGGCGTCCAGCGCCAGCACGGCCGCCTCGGCCACCCGCGGGTGGGCCAGCAGGCAGCTCTCGATTTCACCGACCTCGATGCGGAAGCCGCGGATCTTCACCTGCTGGTCGATGCGCCCGAGGTATTCGATCTGCCCGTCGGCGCGGTAGCGCGCCAGGTCGCCGGTGCGGTACAGGCGCGCGCCGTCGCCGGCGAAGGGGTCGGCAACGAAGCGTTCGGCCGTTTGCCCGGCCCGCCCGAGGTAGCCGCGCGCCAGGCACTCGCCGCCGATGTACAGCTCGCCGACCATGCCTGCCGCGCAGGGTTGCAGGGCGGCGTCGAGGATGCACACGCGGCGCGCGCCCAGGGCCCGGCCGATGGCCGGGCTCGCCGCCAGCGGCAGTTGGCAGCGCCAGGCCAGGGGTGTGACCACCGCCTCGGTGGGGCCGTAGGCATTGAACCACTGCCGCGCCCGCAGCGCGCCCTGCTCCGGCAGGCTCGCGTCCCAGGCCTCGCCGCCGAGGATGCAGGCGCGCACGGCGATGCCGCGACCGCTGCGCAGCAGCTCCTGGGCCTGCTGTTGCAGGTAGGCAGGGGGCAGGTCGAGCACGCTCACCCCGTGGCGCTGCACCTCGTCGGCCAGGCGCTGGGCGCTCCACTGCCCGGCGGCGCCGAGTAGCACCCTGGCGCCCGCCAGCAGCGGCATGAAGAGCTGCTCGGCGGCGGCATCGAAGCTGATGGAGGCGAACTGCAGCACGCAGTCTGCCGGCTCCATCTTGTAGGCCCGGGCCGCCGCCAGGCAGTGTCCGGCCAGCGCCGCCTGGCTCACCGCCACGCCCTTGGGCCGGCCGGTGGAGCCGGAGGTGTAGATCACATAGGCCAGTTGCCCGCCGTTCACCGGCGGCAGCGCCCCGGCCGGGGCCTGGGCCTGCCAGCCGGCATCGTCCAGGGCCAGGCGCTCGACGCCTTCCAGCTGCGCCAGGCGGGCCGCCGCGGCGACGTCGTGCAGCAGCCAGGCCGCGCGGCTGTCGCGCAGCATGTAGGCCAGGCGTTCGGCCGGGTAGTCCGGGTCCAGCGGCAGGTAGCCGGCGCCAGCCTTGAGGATGCCCAGCAGGCCCGCCACCAGCGCGAAGGAGCGCTCGGCAGCGATCGCCACCAGGCTCTCGGCACCCACGCCGCGGGCGCGCAGGCCCCGGGCGATGGCCTCGGCGCGGGCCGCAAGCTCGGCGTAGGTCAGTTGCGCATCGCCCTGGACCAATGCCACGGCATCGGGCGTCGCGGCAGCCTGGCGGTCGAACAGCGCGGCCACGCCCTCCCCCGGCAGCCCTTGCAGCGGCTGCTGCCAGTCGGCCAGCGCCTCGCGACGCTGGCCGGCGTCCAGCAAGGCCAGTTCGCCCAGGCGCTGCTGCGGCGCCTCGGCCATCTGCAGCAGCACCCGGCGCAGCTGTTGCTCCAGGCTGGCGATCGCAACGGCGTCGAAGGCGCTGCGGGCGTAGACGAACTGCAGCGCCAGGCGCTCGCCCAGGGTGACGCCGAGGGTCAGCGGGTAGTTGGTCTGCTCGTGGTTGGCCGCCATGCGCAGGCTCAGGCCAGCGGGCGCGCGGTCCAGGGCCTGCTCCACCGGGAAGTTCTCGAACACCAGGATGCTGTCGAACAGCGCCTCGCCGCCCTGCCCGGCCCAGCGCTGGACGTCGTACAGCGGTGTGTGCTCGAACTCGCGCAAGGCCAGGTTCGCCGCCTGCAGCTCCTGCAGGTAGTCCGCCACGCTCTGGTGTGGCTGCGGCGTGGCGATCACCGGCAGGGTGTTGATGAACAGGCCGACCTGCCCTTCGACGCCCCGCAGCTCGGCGGGACGGCCGGCGACGGTGGCGCCGAAGGCCACCGTCGACTGGCCGGCGTGGCGTTGCAGCAGCACCGACCAGGCAGCCTGCACCAGGGTGTTGAGGGTGACGCGCTGGGCCTGGGCGAAGGCCGTCAGGCGCTGTGTCGTGGCGGCATCCAGTTCGTGCAGGTGCTCGCCCTGGCCAGTGGCTTGGGCATGCTCCCGACCGCCCAGGCGGGTGGGCGCCGGCAGCGCGGCCAGCTGTTCGCGCCAGAAGGCCTCGGCGGCGCCGAGGTCGCGCTGCTGCAGCCAGGCGATGTAGTCGCGGTAGCGCCCCGGCGCCACCTCGGGCGCCTGGCCGGCATAGCGCTGCAGCACTTCGGCGAGGAGCCGGGCGTTGCTCCAGCCGTCCATGAGGATGTGGTGGTAGGTGTAGACCAGGTGCAGGCCGCCGTCGGCCAGGGGCACCAGCAGCAGGCGCTGCAGGGGCGCGCGGGCCAGGTCGAAGCCGGCGGCGCGCTCGGCCTCGGCCAGGGCCTGCGGGTCGCTGCCGGCCGGCGCCAGGCGCAGGTCCAGTTCCAGGTGGCCGAGCACGGCCTGCAGCGGCTGCGCCCAGCCGTCGGCCCAGAGGAAGGCGCTGCGCAGGCTGTCGTGGGCATCCAGCGCGGCCTGCCAGGCGGCGCGGAAACGCGCCAGGTCCAGCCCGCCGATATCCATGCGCAGCTGGTTCACGTAGTCGCCGGCCTGGCCGTGCAGGCTGTGGAACAGCATACCCTGCTGCATCGGCGACAACGGGTAGAGGTCCTGCACCGAGGCCAGGTCCAGCGGCAGCGCGTCCAGTTGCGCCTGGTCCAGGCCGGCCAGGGGGAAGTCCGAGGGCGTCGCCCCGGCGTGGCGCGGGTCGCGGCAGTGGTCGATGAGCGCTTGCAGCTCGCGCGCGTAGTCGTCCACCAGGCGCTGCACGCTGGCCGCTGCGAACATCTCCTGGCTGAACGCCCAGCTCAGGTTCAGCTCGCCGCCGTAGACCTGGCCTTCGATGCTCAGCCAGTTGGCCAGGGGCGCGCGCGGGTCCTGGGCCTGGCCGGCGCTTTCCGTGGCCGGTACCAGCAGGGCGTTTTCGTCGAACTGGCGGTCGAACTGGCCCAGGTAGTTGAAGGTGATGCGCGGCTGCGGCAGCGCCGCCAGGGCCTGGGCGCTTTCGGCGCCGGCCAGGTAGCGCAGCAGGCCGTAGCCGACGCCCTTGTCCGGTACGCCGCGCAGTTGTTCCTTGATTGCCTTGATCGAGGCGCCGAGGTCGGCGGCCGGGGCCAGGCGCAGCGGGAACAGGCTGGTGAACCAGCCGACGCTGCGGCTCAGGTCCAGCCCGCCGCCCAGATCCTCGCGGCCGTGGCCTTCCAGTTGCACCAACACGCTGGCCTCGCCGCTCCAGCGGCAGATCACCCGGGCCAGGGCGGTCAGCAGCAGGTCGTTGACCTGGGTGCGGTAGGCCGCCGGGGCTTCCTGCAGCAGCTGGCGGGTGCGCTCGGCGTCGAGGGTCAGGGCGAGCTTGCGTTCGTAGCGGTTCTCCAGCGCGCCTTGCGGGTTGTCGCATGGCAGGCTGCGCGGGGCGTCGGCCAGTTGCGCCTGCCAGTAGGCCAGCTCGCCTTGGCATTGTCGGGCCTGTTCCTGCAACTGGCGGGTCCAGGCCTGGTAGGCGCTGCTGCGCGGCGGCAGCTCGGCGTCCGGCTGTGCGTACAGGCGCTGCAGGTCTTCCAGCAGGATGCGCCAGGACACACCGTCCACCACCAGGTGGTGGATCGCCAGCAGCAGGCGCTGGCCGCCGTCGGCCAGGTCCACCAGCAGCGCGCGCAGCAGCGGGCCCTGTTGCAGGTCCAGGCTGCGCTGGGCTTCTTCGCAGAGTGCGGTAAGCGCCTCGGGCGAAGCGGCCTGGCGGCGCCACAGCGGGCTTTCGGCCTGTTCGGCATAGGCCTGATGCCAGGCACCGTCTTCCTGGCGGAAGCGCAGGCGCAGGGCGTCGTGGTGCGCCAGCAGGCGCAGCAGCGCGCGCTCCAGGCGCTCGCCGTCCAGCGGCTGGCGGGCCTGCAGCAGCAGCGACTGGTTCCAGTGCTGGCGCTCGGGGATGGCTTGCTCGAAGAACCAATGCTGCACCGGCGCCAACGCCGCCTCGCCATGGGCTGGTGCCTGTTCCACCGGAGTAGCCGCCAGGGGCTGGGCCACCTGGGCCAGGCCGCGCACGCTCTGGTGCTGGAACAGGTCGCGCGGGCTCAGCTGCAGCCCGGCCTGGCGCGCCCGGCTGACCACCTGGATGGCGATGATGGAATCGCCGCCCAGGGCGAAGAAGTTGTCGTCCAGGCCGACCTGGGGGATGCCCAGCAGGTCCTGCCAGATGGCCGCCAGACGCTGTTCCACCTCGTTGCGCGGCGCGATGTAGTCGGCCTGGGCCACGGTCGCATCGGGCTTGGGCAGTGCCTTGCGGTCGAGCTTGCCGTTGGGGCTCAGGGGCATCTGCTCCAGGGCCAGCCACTGCGCCGGGACCATGTATTCCGGCAGGCTGGCGGCCAGATGCGCGGCCAGGATTTCGCGCCAGTCGTCCTGCTCGGCATCGAGCACGACGTAGCCGACCAGTTGCTTGCCATCCACGGCCAGCACCGCCGCTTCGCGCACCGATTCGTGCTCCAGCAGCCGCGCCTCGATCTCGCCCAGTTCGATGCGCAGGCCACGCAGCTTCACCTGGTGGTCGATGCGGCCGGCATATTCGATCACGCCGTCGGCGCGGTAGCGCGCCAGGTCGCCGGTGCGGTACATGCGCTCGCCGGCCACGAAGGGGCTGGCGACGAAGCGTTCGGCGGTCAGCGCCGGGCGCTGGTGGTAGCCGCGGGCCAGGCCTTCGCCGGCCAGATACAGTTCGCCCAGTACGCCTACCGGAACAGGTTCCAGGCTGTCGTCGAGGATGTAGCAACCCAGGTTGGCGATGGGCTGGCCGATCGGGACGGCGTCCTTGCCCTCCTCCACGCAGGTCCAGTGGGTGACGTCGATGGCCGCTTCGGTTGGGCCGTAGAGGTTGTACAGGCCGGCCTGCGGCAGCTTGGCGAAGACCTGCTGCTGTGCATCCACCGGCAGCGCTTCACCGCTGCAGATGATGCGTTTCAGGCTGGAGCAACTGGTAACTGCGGCGTCCTGCAGGAAGGCCTGCAGCATCGAGGGCACGAAGTGCAGCGTGGTGACGCCTTCGCGGTTGATCAGCTCCACCAGCTTCGCCGGATCGCGGTGATCGCCTGGTGCTGCGACGACCAGGCGTGCGCCGGTCATCAGCGGCCAGAAGAACTCCCAGACCGAGACGTCGAAGCTGAACGGCGTCTTCTGCAACACGGTATCGCTGGCATCCAGGCCGTAGGCTTCCTGCATCCAGCACAGGCGGTTGGTGAGTGCGCGATGGCGGTTGCCCGCGCCTTTCGGCTTGCCGGTGGAACCGGAGGTGTAGATCACGTAGGCGAGGTTTTCGCCGTCCAGAACCACAGCGGGATTGGCCTCGCGGTAGCCTTCCAGCCAATCGCCGTCCTGATCCAGATCGATACGCTGCACGCCCTCGGCCAACGGCAGGTCGAGGTGCGACTGGCTCAGCAGCAGCTTCACGCCGCTGTCTTCCAGCATGTAGGCCAGGCGCTCGGCGGGGTATTCCGGGTCCAGCGGCACGTAGGCGCCGCCGGCCTTGAGGATCGCCATCAAGCCGACGACCATCTCGATGGAGCGCTCCACCGCGATGCCGACCAGGCAGTCCGGGCCGACGCCATGCGCTTTCAACAAGTGGGCAAGCTGGTTGGCCCGGCGATTCAGTTCCGCATAGCTCAGGCGTTGCTCGCCGAAGGCCAGCGCCGGCGCATCCGGGTAGCGCTCGGCCTGTTCCTCGAACAGCTGGTGCACGCCGCGTTGCAGCGGGTATTCGGTAGCCGTGGCGTTCCACTGCTGCAGGATCAGTTCGCGCTCGCCGGCATCCAGCATCGGCAGCTCGCCCACCGTGCACTGTGGGTCGTCGATCATCGCCCGCAGCAGGTTCTGCCAGTGCCGCGCCATGCGCTCGATGGTCGCCGCCTCGAACAGGTCGGTGGCGTAGGTCAGCGCGGCGTACAGGCGGCCGCCCTTCTCGTAGGTATCCAGGGAAAGGTCGAACTGGGTGGTGCGGCTCTGCCAGTCCAGGCGGCTCAGGCGCAGGCCGGCCACGTCGTCCAGGGCCTCGATGTCGGCCACCTGCGGCTGGTGGTTGTACATCACCTGGAACAGCGGGCTGTGGCTGAGGCTGCGCTCCACCTGGAAGGCGTCCAGCAGGCGTTCGAACGGCAGGTCCTGGTGGGCCTGGGCGCCCAGCACGCTGTCGCGCACCTGGGCCAGCAGGTCCTGTACCAGCGTCTGCGCATCGAATACCGCGCGCAGCACCTGGGTGTTGACGAACAGGCCGATCAGCCCCTCCGCCTCGGCGCGATTGCGGTTGGCGATGGGCACGCCGACGCGCAGGTCGCCCTCGCCGCTGTAGCGTTGCAGCAGCACGTCGAAGCCGCCCAGCAGCAGCATGAACAGCGTCAGCCCCTGCTGCCGCGCGGCGGCGCGCAGCGCTTCGGCCAGGGCCGGTTCCACGGCGAATTCGTAGCGGGCGCCGCGGTAGCTGGCCTGGGCCGGGCGCGGGTGGTCGGCCGGTAGTTCCAGCACTGGGTGATGCTCGCCGAGCTGTTTGCGCCAGTAGTCCAGTTGGCGCTCCTGCTCGCCGGCCTCCAGCCAGCTACGCTGCCACAGGGCGTAGTCGGCGTACTGCACCGGCAGCGCCGACAGCTGGGCCTCGCGGCCCTGGGCGTAGGCGCTGTAGAAGCGGCCGAATTCCTCGATCAGCAGGTTCATCGACCAGCCGTCGGAGACGATGTGGTGCAGCGTCAGCAGCAGCACGTGTTCCTGCTCGCCCAGGCGGATCAGGCGCACCCGCAGCAGCGGGCCGCGGCCCAGGTCGAAGCTCTGCAGCGACTCGCGCTGGGCTTCCTCGCGCACGCGCGCTTCCCGCTGGCCCGCGGTCAGGGCGCTGAAGTCCTCGTAGGCCACGCGCAGTTCGCCAGGCATGGGCGCCAGCAACGGGGTGCCGTCCGCATCCGCGACGAAGACAGTGCGCAGGGTTTCGTGGCGCTCCACCAGGCTGGCGAAGGCGCGCTCCAGGGCCTGGCGGTCCAGCGCCCCTTGCAGGCGCACGGCGCCGGGCAGGTTGTAGGCGCCGCTGTGCGGGTCCAGCTGCCAGAGCAGCCACATGCGCTGCTGGGCGTAGGAAGGCCGGTTGCGCTCGGCGCTCTCCACCCCGGCCGGAATCGGGAACAGCGAGAAGTCGACGCCTTCCGCGGCCAGGCTGTCCAGGAACATCCGGCGTTTTTCCAGGGGCAGCTCTATGAAGCGGCGGGCGAGTTTCAGGGACTGTTCTGCGTTCATCTGTCTTCTTCCGTGCACGTGGGCAACGAGCGCCAGGGCTCGAGTGGGCTCATGGGGAACGGACAGGAACGGCGGAAAATTAGCTTCGCGGCGCTGATCGGGACGGCCGGCAGGAAATAATTTCTACCTAAATATCAAATAGTTATAAACAGGAAGCGGCGAAAGCCGGGTGCCGTCGCCAGCACCCGGCCCACGCGTTGCCGATGGGCTCAGAAGGTCGCGGCCTGCGCCAGGGGAGCGAGCGAACCCTCGCCCGCGCGCCAGCGTTGCAGGCGCCGCTCGATGCAGGGCAGCACGGTGGCCTCCTGCTCGTGGATGAAGAAGTGCCCGCCGTCGAACAGTTGCAGTTCGAAGTCGGCACAGGTTTCCTCGCCCCAGGCCAGCAGCTGTTCCTCGCTGGCCTTGTCGGCACGCCCGCCGAGCACCTGGATGGGGCAGGCCAGCGGCGCGCGGCGCTGGTGGCGGTAGCTGCCGCAGAGCAGGAAGTCGGCGCGCAGGATGGGCAGCGTCAGGCTCATCAGCTCGGCGTTGGCCAGCACTTCCTCGGGGGTGCCCTGCAGGTCGCGCAGGTCGGCGATCAGCTCGGCGTCACTCTTCGGCTCGGCGAAGCCGCGGTCGTATTCCGCGCGCCGCGACGGCGCCGCCGTGCCCGAGGCGAACAGCCCCAGGGGCGTCGGGCTGCCCAGCTCGCGCAGGGCGTAGAGCAGCTCGCAGGCGAGCAGCGCGCCCAGGCTGTGGCCGAGTACCGCGTAGGGGCCCTGGCGCACTTCGTCGTGCAGCTCGCGGGCCAGCTGCCGGGCCAGGCCGGCCAGCTCGGTGTGCAGCGGCTCGGCCATGCGCGCGCCGCGCCCCGGCAGCTCCACCGGGCGCAGCTGCAGCCAGGCCGGCAGCTTGCGCCGCCAGCGGCTGTAGACCATGGCGCTGGCGCCGGAGTACGGCAGGCAGAAGAGTCGCAGCGCCACTCAGCCGGCCGCCTTGTCCATGTGCTGGCGCAGGCTCAGCGGGCGCATGTCGGTCCAGACCTGCTCGATATAGGCCAGGCAGTCCTTCTTCAGCCCGCTCTTGCCCACGGCGCGCCAGCCGGCGGGGATTTCCTTGTACTGCGGCCAGATGGAGTACTGCTCCTCGTGGTTCACCACCACTTCGAATGGGATGTCTTCGCGGTCGAATACAGAAGTCATTGCGCTTTCCTCAACTGGATGGGCCGGCCGCCCCGGGGGTGGCCGCTAAGGGTTAACGAAGTGGGTGGGGGGAAAATTAGGTGCCGAGGCCCTTCGTAGGAGCGGACCTTGTCCGCGATAGCCGGAGGTTCCGGCGCGGTTCGCGGATGAGATCCGCTCCTACGCCCTCCGGCAAACACAGCGCGTAGGGCGGATAACGTTCCACGTTATCCGCCGATTGGCCTCGACTCCAGGCGGCCACGAGGTTGATCCGGGGGGTGGGTAACGGCGTATAACCGCGAACGGTTATACGCCCTACGCCAGGCATGGCACCGCCGCGGCCAGGGCGTGGGCGAAGCGGCGGGCCACTTCGTCGATCTGCTCGGCGCTGATCACCAGCGGCGGCAGGAAGCGCACCACCGCGCCGTGGCGGCCGCCCAGTTCGAGGATCAGCCCGCGGCGCAGGCATTCGCGCTGGATGCGCGAGGCCAGCGCGGGGTTGGCCGGCGGGTGGCCGAGGCTGTCGGCGGCGCCTTCGGCGTCGACCACTTCCACCCCGAGCATCAGCCCGCGGCCGCGGATGTCGCCCAGCTGCGGGTAGCTGCGCTGGAGGATGCGCAGGTGCTCGGCCAGGCGCTCGCCCATGGCCGCGGCGTGGCCGGGCACGTCGTGTTCCTTGAGGTAGCGCATCACCGCGGAGCCGGCGGCCATGGCCATCTGGTTGCCGCGGAAGGTGCCGGCATGGGCGCCGGGCTGCCAGGTGTCCAGCCAGTCGCGGTAGACCACCACCGCCAGCGGCAGGCTGCCGCCTATGGCCTTGGACAGCAGCACCACGTCGGGGACGATGCCGGCGTGCTCGAAGGCGAACATACGCCCGGTGCGGCCGAAGCCGGTCTGGATCTCGTCGATCACCAGCGCCACCCCGGCCTTCTCGGTGATGCGCCGCAGGCCGCGCAGCCACTGCAGGTCGGCGGGCACCACGCCGCCCTCGCCCTGCACCACTTCCACCACCACCGCCGCCGGCAGCGGCACGCCGCTTTCCGGGTCGTTCAGCACGCTCTCCAGGTAGTGCAGGTTGGCGCGCACCCCGGCCTCGCCGCCGAGGCCGAAGGGGCAGCGGTAGTCGTAGGGGTACGGCAGGAACTGCACGCCGTTGCCCAGCACCGCGCCCAGGGCCTTCTTCGGCCCCAGGTTGCCCATCAGCCCCAGGGCGCCCTGGGTCATGCCGTGGTAGCCGCCCTGGAACGACAGCACGGTGCTGCGCCCGGTGGCGGTGCGCACCAGCTTGAGCGCGGCTTCCGCGGCGTCGGCGCCGGTGGGCCCGCAGAACTGGATCTTCGCCTCGCGCGCCAGCTGTGGCGGCAGCAGGCCGAACAGGTCCTGGACGAAGGCATCCTTCACCGGGGTGGTCAGGTCCAGGGTGTGCAGCGGCAGTTCGTCGGCCAGCACCTGCTGGATCGCCTCGATCACCACCGGGTGGTTGTGGCCCAGGGCCAGGGTGCCGGCGCCGGCCAGGCAGTCGATGAAGCGGCGGCCCTCGACGTCCTCGACGTACAGCCCGCGGGCCTTCTTCAGCGCCAGGGGGATGCGCCGCGGGTAGCTGCGCGCGTTGGACTCCTGGTGGCGCTGGCGCGCCAGCAGCGGCGATTCGGTGAATTCGTAGAGGGTTTCGCCCGCGGCCGGTTCGGCATGGGCAGGCTGGTCATCGATGACGCTGGTAGCGACTTGCATGTCTTCAACCTCGAGACGTGGTGGTGTGCCACGGTTGACGGGTGCCCCGCGATGGCGGAGCGGCTGTAGTGAATAACGCAGCGCGGCGCTCGGGATTTACCGCCGGCCGTGCCCTGCCCCGGCGCCCTTTTCGCGGGCGCAGGGCGGCCTGCGCGCGGCGAACCGCGCGTGGGCTGCAGGTGTTTCGCGATCCCCCCGCGGGGCCTCGGCGGCCCCGCGGGAGGTGCCGGGCTAGAGCATTTCCAGCTGCGACATCAGGTCGTCCAGGCGCGCCGCCTTGCGCTCGTCGATGGCGCTGGCGGCCTGGGCCTCGATGTAGCTGGCCAGTTCCTCCACCGTGCTGCACTCGAACATGGCCCGCAGCGGCACGTTGCGTTGCAGGGCCTTCTGCACCCGCGAGGCGATCTGCGTGGCCAGCAGCGAGTGCCCGCCCAGTTCGAAGAAGTTGTCCAGCACGCCGACGCGCTCGACCTTGAGCACCTCGGCCCAGATCTGCGCCAGGGTGGCCTCCAGCTCCGTGCGCGGCGCCTGGTAGGCGTGCGCCAGGGCCTGGCCGATGTCCAGCGCCGGCAGGGCCTTGCGGTCGAGCTTGCCGTTGGTGTTGAGCGGCATGCGCGCCAGCACCTGCCAGTGCAGCGGCACCATGTAGTCCGGCAGGTCGGCGCGCAGGTGCTGGCGCACCTGTTCGAGCCAGGCGCCCTCCTCTACTACCGTCGCAGCGGGCACCAGGTAGCCGACCAGGTACTTGCCGGTGGCGCTTTCCTGCACCGCCACGGCGGCCTCGCGCACCTCCGGCAGCTCGTGCAGGCGCGCCTCGATCTCGCCCAGTTCGATGCGGAAGCCGCGGATCTTCACCTGGTGGTCGACGCGCCCGACGTACTCCAGCACGCCGTCGGCGCGGCGCCGCGCCAGGTCGCCGGTGCGGTACAGGCGCTCGCCCGGCGCCCCGAAGGGGTGCGGGACGAAGGCCTGGGCGGTGCGCAGCGGGTCGCCGACATAGCCGCGGCCGACGCCGGTGCCGGCCACGCACAGCTCGCCCACCGCGCCCAGGGGCACCAGCTCGAAGTCGCCTTCGGCATCCAGCAGGTACAGCTGGTTGTTGTCGGTGGGGCTGCCGATGGGCAGGTAGGTGGCCTCGGTGGAGGCCGCGTCGACGCGGAAGAAGGCCACGTCGTCCGAGCATTCCGCCGGGCCGTAGGCGTTGACCAGGCCCACCTGCGGGTAGCGTTGCAGCCAGTGCCGCGCCAGTTCCGGCGGCATGGCCTCGCCGGTGGGCAGCATCCAGCGCAGGCCGGGCAGCGCCTTGTGCTCCTCGGCGAGCATGCCCTGGATCAGCGAGGGCACGCTTTCCAGCACGCTCACGCCCTGCTCCACCACGTGTTCCAGCAGGGCCTGCGGGTCCTGGGCGATGGCGTTCGGCACTATGGCCACGCGGCCGCCGAACAGCGGCGCGGCGAGGAACTGCCAGACCGAGATGTCGAAGCTCTGCGAGGCGGTCTGGGCGATCACGTCGCCCTCGCCGAGCGCCAGATACGGCACCTTGCTCAACTGGTTGTTGAGCATGCCGGCCTGCTCCACCATCACGCCCTTGGGCAGGCCGGTGGAGCCGGAGGTGTAGATCACGTAGGCCAGGTTGCGCGGCCCGCTGTAGCGCTGCGGGTCGTGCTCGGCGGCCGCGCCGTGCTGCACCTCGTCCCACACCAGCAGGCGCGGGCGACCGCCGCAGCCCAGCTCGGCGAGCAGCGCCAGGGCCTGTTCGCGGCAGGCGGCGCTGCACACCAGTACCGGCGTGCGGCTGAGTTCGAGGATGCGCGTCAGGCGCTGCGTCGGGTGCGCCGGGTCCAGCGGCAGATAGCCGGCGCCGGCCTTGAAGCTGCCGACGATCATGCCCAGCAGGTCCAGGCCGCGCTCGCCGAGCAGGGCCACCGGCTGGTCGAAGCCGACGCCGGCGGCCAGCAGCGCGTGGCCCAGGCGGTTGGCGCGGCGGTTCAGCTCGGCGTAGCTCCACTGCTGGTCCAGGCAACTGGCGGCGATGCGCTGCGGGTGCGCGGCCACCCGCGCTTCGAACAGGCGCACGTAGCCCTGCTCCAGCGGGTAGGCGTGCTCGCTGCGGTTGCAGTCCTCCAGCAGGAAGCGCCGTTCCCCAGTGCCCAGCAGCGGCAGTTCGGCCACGTCGCCATGGAAACCGTCGGCCAGGGCCAGCAGCAGGCGCTTGAACTCGCCGAGCAGGCGCTCGATGGTCGGCGCCTCGAAATAGCGCTGGTCGTAGGACAGGTGCAGGCCCAGGTCGTCGCCGGGGTAGCAGACCACGGTGAGCGGGAAGTTGGTGTGGGTGCGCCCGGAATCGGAGCTGGCCTTCAGGCTCTGCGCGCGGTCCAGCACCGCCACTTCCACCGGGGCGTTCTCGAACACGAAGAGGCTGTCGAACAGCGGCTGGCCCTTGGGCAGTTCGCTGGCTTCCTGGATGCTCACCAGCGGCAGGTGCTCGTGCTCGCGCAGTTCCAGGTTGCGTTCGAACAGCCCGGTCAGCCAGTCGCGCACCGTCTGCCGCGCGCCGGGCGCCGGCAGCTGCACGCGCAGTGGGATGCTGTTGATGAACAGCCCCACGGTGCGCTGCATCTGCGGCAGGCCCACCGGGCGCCCGGCCACGGTGACGCCGAACAGCAGGTCGCGCTCGCCGCTGTAGCGCCGCAGCACCAGGGCCCAGGCCGCCTGGGCGAAGGTGTTGACGGTGAGCTGGTAGCGCTGCGCCAGTTCGCGCAGGCGCGCGCCGTCAGCGGCGTCCAGGCGGGTGTAGCGGTCGCCGACGATCATCCCGCCGCTTTCCCCGGCGCGCTCGTGGAGGATCGGCCGGTCGCTGGGGATGTAGGTCGCGCGCTCGAAGCCGTTCAGGTTCTGCTGCCACCAGCGGCGCGAGTGCTCCAGGTCCTGGCGCTGCAGCCAGGCGATGTAGTCGCGGTAGCGCGGCGCGGCCGGCAGCTGCGGCGCGCGGCCCTCGCCCAGGGCGGCGTAGATCTCGAAGAAGTCGCTCATCAGCAGGCCGCGGCACCAGGCGTCGATGAGGATGTGGTGGTTGCTCATCATGAACCAGTGGCGCGCCGCGCCCAGGCGGATCAGGCGCAGGTGGAAGGGCGGCTCCTCGAGCAAATCGAAGCCGGCCTCGCGTTCCTGCTTGTGCAGGGCCTGCAGGCGTTCCTCGTGGCCGTCGGCGGGCAGTTCGCTCCAGTCGAGGAACTCGATGCGCAGCCGGCCGGGTTTGTGGATCACCTGCAGCATGGCCTCGCCGGCGTTCCACGAGAAGGACGCGCGCAGCGCCTCGTGGCGCGCCACCACGGCCTGCCAGGCGGCGGCGAAGCGCTCCCGGTCCAGCTCGCTGTCGATGCGGTAGCGGTCCTGCATGTAGTAGATGCCGGTGCCCGGCTCCAGCAGGGTGTGCAGCAGCAGGCCCTCCTGCATGGGCGTCAGCGGGTAGACGTCGTCGATCTGCGCCGCCGGCACCGCCAGGGCGTCAAGCTGCGCCTGGCTCAGGCGCGCCAGGGGGAAGTCGGAAGGCGTCAGGCCGCCGGCATCGTCGGCCAGGCAGTGGGCGATCAGCGCCTGCAGTTCGCCGAGGTAGGCGTTGGCCAGGTCGGCGATGGTCTGCTCTTCGTAGCGCTCGGCGCTGTAGGTCCAGCGCAGCACCAGTTCCCCGCCGTAGACCTGGCCGTCCACGCTCAGCTCGTTGGGCAGCGGCGCGGCGGCGTCGTGGATGGCCCCGGTGGGTTCGTCCAGCGGGCGGAACAGGGCGTCGTCGGTGAAGCTCTGGTCGAACTGGCCCAGGTAGTTGAAGGTGATGCGCGGCTGCGGCAGCTCGGCCAGGGCGCGGCGCCCGGCCTCGTCGCCCAGGTGGCGCAGCACGCCGTGGCCCAGGCCCTTGTGCGGCACGGCGCGCAGCTGTTCCTTGATCGCCTTGATCGACGCCGCCAGTCCCGCTTCGCCCGCCTCGCCAGCAGGCGCCAGGCGCAGCGGGAAGGCGCTGGTGAACCAGCCGACCGTGCGGCTGAGGTCGATGTCGTCGAACAGCGCCTCGCGGCCGTGGCCTTCCAGCTGCACCAGCACCGAGGCCTCGCCGCTGACACGGCAGAGCACCCGGGCCAGGGCGGTCAGCAGCAGGTCGTTGACCTGGGTCCGGTAGGCCGCCGGCGCCTGTTGCAGCAACTGGCGGGTGCGCTCGCGGTCCAGGCGCAGGCTCAGGCTGCGGGCCAGGGCCTCGTCGTTGCGGCCTTGCGGGTTGTCGCAGAACCAGGCGCCGGGGGCGCCGTCCAGCTGGCCGCGCCACCAGTGCAGTTCCTCGCGCAGCGGCTCGCTGCCGGCGTAGGCCTGCAGGCGCGCGGTCCAGTCGCGGAAGGCGCTGGTCTTGGCCGGCAGTTGCGGCGCTTCGCCGGCGGCGAGTTGGCGATAAACCTGCTGCAGGTCTTCCAGCAGCACGCGCCAGGACACGCCGTCCACCACCAGGTGGTGGATCGCCAGCAGCAGGCGCTGGGCGCCGGGGCCGTCCACCAGCACCGCGCGCAGCAGCGGGCCGTCCAGGGCCAGGCTGCGCTGGGCGCGCTCGAACACTTCGGCGCAGTCGTCGAAGCTCGCCACCTGCGCCTGCCATAGCAGCCAGGCGCCATCGTCCGCAGCCCGGTGTTCGGCGTGCCAGCGGCCACCTTCCTGGCGGAACGTCAGGCGCAGGGCGTCGTGGTGCTTGACCAGTTGCAGCAGGGCCTGGCGCAGCAGCTCGGCGTCCAGCGCCTGGCGCGGCTCCAGCAGCAGCGACTGGTTCCAGTGCGCGCGGTTCTCCAGGGGCAGTTCGAAGAACCACTGCTGGATCGGCGTCAACGCGCTCTCGCCCTGCACTTCGCCCTGCTCGGCGAGGCTTGTGCCGGCGCTGCGGGCGACGCCGGCCAGGCTGCGCACGCTCTGGTGCTGGAACAGGTCGCGCGGGCTGAACTGGATGCCCTGCTGGCGGGCGCGGCTGACCACCTGGATGGAGAGGATGGAGTCGCCGCCCAGTTCGAAGAAGTTGTCGTCCAGGCCGATCTGGGCGACGTTCAGCACCTCGCCCCAGACCGCCGCCAGCTGGCGTTCCAGCTCGCTGCGCGGGGCCTCGTAGGCGCGCTGGCCGAGGCTGGCGTCCGGCGCCGGCAGCGCGCGGCGGTCGAGCTTGCCGTTGGCGGTCAGCGGCAGGCCCTCCAGCAGCACCAAGTGCGCCGGCACCATGTAGTCCGGCAGTTGCTGCTTGAGGTGCGCCTTGAGCGCCTCGCGCAGTTCGGCCTGGGCCGCCTCGTCGGCGCCCGCCTCTGCGCAGCCCACGTAGCCCACCAGTTGCTTGCCGCTCGGCCCGTCGATGGCCAGCACGGCCGCCTCGCGCACCTGCGGGTGTTCCTGCAGGCGCGCCTCTATCTCGCCCAGCTCGATGCGGAAGCCGCGGATCTTCACCTGCTGGTCGATGCGTCCGAGGTATTCCACCTGGCCGTCGGCGCGCTGGCGCACGCGGTCGCCGGTGCGGTACAGGCGCCCGCCGGGCGCGCCGAAGGGGTCGGGCACGAAGCGTTCGGCGGTCAGCGCCGGGCGTTCGTGGTAGCCGCGGGCCAGGCCGGCACCGCCGACGTACAGCTCGCCGCCGGCGCCCTGGGGCACCAGGGCCAGGTCGGCGTCGAGGAGGCAGGCGCTGCGCTCGCCCACCAGGCTGCCGATGGGCACGCCGGCGCCGGCTTCCACCTGCTCCGGGGCCAGGGCCGCCAGGGGCATGACCACCGTCTCGGTGGGGCCGTAGGCGTTGAAGAAGTAGCGCGGCGCGAAGGCCTGGCGGATGCGTTGCAGGTGCTCGGCGGTCAGCGCCTCGCCGCCGGTGATGCACAGGCGCACCGGCAGCTGCCGGCCCTGGGTCTGCAGCCACTGGGCCAGTTGGCTGCCGTAGCTGGGGGTGAAGCCGAGGATGCTCACGCGGTGCTCGGCGATCAGTTGGCAGATGTCCTCGGCGCCCCACTGGCCCTGGGCCCGCAGCACCACGTGGGCGCCGCACAGCAGCGGCGTCAGCAGGCGCTCGCTGGCGGCGTCGAAGTTGATGGAATAGAAGTGCAGCTCGCAGTCGTCGGCGCGCATGCCGAAGCGTTCGATCACCGCGCGGCAGTGCATGGCGATCTCGCCGTGGCACACCGCCACGCCCTTGGGCTTGCCGGTGGAGCCGGAGGTGTAGATCAGGTAGGCCAGGTGCTGCGGCTGGGCGAAGGCCGGCAGCGGGCCGTCGTCCAGCGCCGCCAGGGCCGCGCCCTCCTGCGCAGGGCAGCAGCGGCCGACGCCTTCGGGCAGCGCGCCCAGGGCCTCGAACAGCGCCGGCTGGCCGAGCAGCAGGCGCACGCCGCTGTCCTCGATCATGTAGTGCAGGCGTTCCAGCGGGTATTCCGGGTCCAGCGGCACGTAGGCGCCGCCGGCCTTGAGGATGGCCAGCAGGCCGACGACCATTTCCAGCGAGCGTTCCAGGGCCAGGCCGACGCGCACTTCCGGGCCCACGCCGCGTTCGCGCAGCAGGCGCGCCAGGCGGTTGGCGCGGGTGTCCAGTTCGGCGTAGCTAAGGCTCTGGCCGGCGAAGGTCAGCGCCGGGGCCTGCGGCGTGGCCGCGGCCTGGGCGGCGAACAGGCCGTGCAGGGTATCGCTCAGTTGCGGCCCGCTGCAGGTCAGCAGCGCATCCTGCTCGCCGGCATCCAGCATCGGCAGCTCGCCCAGGCGCTGTTGCGGGTCGGCGATCATCGCCGCCAGCAGGTTCTGCCAGTGGCGCGCCATGCGGGCAATTCGCGGCTCGTCGAAGAGGTCGCGGCTGTAGGTCAGGCAGCAGCCCAGGCGCTGGTCGAGGTCGGTGACTTCCAGGTTGAGGTCGAACTTGGTGGCGCGGGCGTCGTTGACGCAGTACTCCACTGTCATCCCGGCCAACTGGCGGGTCTGCTGGAACTCCCAGCGCTGGACGTTGCACATCACCTGGAACAGCGGGTTGTAGGCGGCGCTGCGCGGCGGCTGCAGGGCCTCCACCAGGTGGTCGAAGGGCAGGTCCTGGTGCGACTGGCCGTCGATCACCGTCTGCCGCACCTGCTCCAGCAGCCCGGCCACGCTCATCTGCCCGTCGAGGCGGCAGCGCAGCACCTGGGTGTTGAGGAAGGCGCCGATCAGCCCTTCGCTCTCCGGGCGGATGCGGTTGGCCACCGGCGCGCCGATGCGCAGGTCCTGCTGGCCGCTGTAGCGGTACAGCAGCACGGCCAGGGCGGCGGTCATGGTCATGAACTGGGTCAGGCCGTTGCCGGCGTTGAAGCGGCGCACCCGCTCGGCCAGCTGTGGCGCCAAGTCGAAGCGGTAGAGGTCGCCGCGGTGGCTCTGCACCGGCGGCCGCGGGCGGTCGCCGGGCAGTTCCAGCACCGGATGCTCGTCGCCCAGCTGGGCGGTCCAGTAGTCCAGCTGACGCTGGCGTTCGCCGGCTTCCAGCCAGTCGCGCTGCCACAGGCTGTAGTCCAGGTATTGCACCGGCAGCGGCGCCAGGGGCGATTCGCGGCCGGCCAGGAAGGCCTCGTAGAGCGCGCTCAGCTCGCGGGCGAAGATGTCCATGGCCCAGCCTTCGGTGACGATGTGGTGGAGGGTCAGCACCAGGTAGTGCTCGTCCTCGGCCAGGCGGACCATGTACACCCGCAGCAGTGGGCCCTGTTCGAGGTCGAAGGGCTTGTGCGCCTCGTCGTCGGCCAGTTGCTGCAGGGCCTGCTGGCGGGCGTCGGTGTCGAGGTGGGAGAAGTCCAGGCGCTGCATGCGCAGGCCGCTGTCCTCCTGCACCTGCTGATGCGGCACGCCGTCGACGCTGGGGAAGCGGGTGCGCAGGGTCTCGTGGCGCTGCACCAGGGCTTGCAGGGCGCGCTCGAAGCAGTCCAGGTCCAGCACGCCGCGCAGCCGCGCCATGCCGCCGACGTTGTAGGCCGGGCTGTCCGGCTCCAGTTGCCAGAGGAACCACATGCGCTGCTGCGAGTAGGACAGCGGCACGCGCTGGCTGCGGTCCACCGGGCGGATCGCGCCCTGGCTGTCGCGGCTGCCGGCGGCGCGCAGCTGGCGTACCCGCTCGGCGAAGGCGCCCAGGCGGCTGGCGTCGAACAGCTCACGCAGCGGCAGCTCGATGGCGAAGGCCTGGCGCGCGCGGGAGACGATCCGGGTGGCCAGCAGCGAGTGGCCGCCCAGTTCGAAGAAGTCGTCGTCCAGGCCCACTTGCGGCAGGCCCAGCACTTCGCTCCAGATGCTGGCCAGGCGCTGTTCCACCTCGTCGCGCGGGGCGACGTGCTCGCGCTGCTGCCCGCTCGGCTCGGGCAGGGCCTTGAGGTCCAGCTTGCCGCTGGGGCCCAGGGGCATGCTGTCCAGGCGCATGAGCTGCGCCGGCACCATGTATTCCGGCAATGCTGCCTGCAACGCGGTGCGCAGGGCCTGGCCGTGTTCGGCCTTGGCCGGGGCATCGGCGGTCGCGGTGTAGTAGCCCAGCAGTTGGCTGCCGAGGTTGCCGGCCTGGCGGATCAGCACCACGGCCTGGGCCACGCCGGGCTGGGCCAGCAGGCGCGCGCGGATTTCGTCCAGCTCGATGCGGAAGCCGCGCAGTTTCACCTGGCCGTCCTGGCGGCCGAGGTATTCCAGCACGCCCTGCTCGCTCCAGCGCGCGCGGTCGCCGGTGCGATACAGCCGTGCGCCGGGCGCGCCCAGCGGGTCGGCGACGAAGCGTTCGGCGCTC
Source organism: Pseudomonas sp. ADPe (assembly GCF_014843515.1). NCBI lineage: Bacteria > Pseudomonadati > Pseudomonadota > Gammaproteobacteria > Pseudomonadales > Pseudomonadaceae > Pseudomonas > Pseudomonas sp. ADPe. Next base: position 6,539,208 of record NZ_CP062122.1, on the reverse strand, counting down.
AGCCCCGGGCGGCCCAGGTAGCCGCGGGCCAGGCCGATGCCGCCGATGCACAGCTCGCCGGCGGCGCCCGACAGCAGCGGATTGAGCTCGCTGTCGAGGACGCGGCAGACCACGTTGCCCAGCGGCCGGCCGATGGGCGAGCGCGCGCCATCCTCCAGCGAGCAGTGCCAGTGGGTGACGTTGATCGCGGTTTCCGTCGGGCCGTAGCGGTTGTGCAAGGCCACGCCGGGCAGGCGTTGCAGCACCCGGTCGCGCAGCTGCGCCGGCAGCGCCTCGCCGCCGGAGAACAGGCGGCGCAGGCTGGTGCATTCCTCCACGCCCGGCTCGTCGATGAACAGTTGCAGCAGCGGCGGCACGAAGTGCAGCGTGGTCACGCCGAACTGCCGCACCAGTTGGGCGATGCGCGCCGGGTCGCGGTGCTCGCCGGGGCCGGCCAGCACCAGGCGGCAGCCCGCCAGCAGCGGCCAGAAGCATTCCCACACCGAGACGTCGAAGCTCACCGGGGCCTTCTGCATCAGCACGTCGTCGGCCCGCAGCGCATAGGTGGCCTGCATCCATTGCAGGCGCTCGGCCAGGGCGGCGTGGGTGTTGCCCACGCCCTTGGGCTGGCCGGTGGAGCCGGAGGTGTAGATGACGTAGGCCAGGTTGTCGCCGTGCAGGTGCAGGCCCGGCGCGCTGCTCGGCCAGCCGTCCAGCTTGAGGCCGTCGAAGCACAGGGTGGCGACGCCTTCCAGGCTTGGCAGGCATTCCAGCAGGTGGGACTGGGTCAGCAGCAGGCTGGCGCCGCAGTCGTCGAGCATGTAGGCCAGGCGTTCTGCGGGGTAGTCCGCGTCCAGCGGCACGTAGGCGCCGCCGGCCTTGAGGATGGCCAGCAGGCCCACCAGCAGCTGCGGCGAGCGTTCGGCACAGATGGCCACCGGCACGTCGGGGCCCACGCCCTTGTCGCGCAGGTAGTGGGCCAGGCGGTTGGCCTGGGCGTGCAGTTCGGCGTGGCTGAGTTCGCCGCCGTCCCATTGCAGCGCCACGCGTTCGGCGTGGGCCGGCAATGCGCGTTCCAGCTGCTCCGGCAGCCAGCTGCGCGCCGGCTCGCAGGGCGCGCTGCTCCACTGCTCCAGGCGTGCCAGTTCCGCGTCCGTCGCCAGGGCGATGTCGCCCAGGCACAGCTGCGGTTGTGCCACCACCTGGCGCAGCAGCGCCACGTACTGGTCGGCCAGGCGCTGGATGCTGGCGGCGTCGAACAGCTCGGCGGCGTAGTCGAAGTTCAGGCGCAGACGGCCGCGGGCGTCTTCCTCGGTCTGCAATTGCAGGTCGAACTTGGCCTCGCGGCTGTGCCAGGGCAGTTCCTCGGCCAGCAGGCCAGGCAGCCGGCGCAGGGCGGAAAGGTCGCGCTGCTGGTGGTTGAACAGCACCTGGAACGGCTGGCCGCCGTGGCCCGGCAGGGCTTCCAGCAGGCTGTCGAAGGGCAGGTCCTGGTGTTCCTGGGCGCCCAGGGTGGCTTCGCGCACCTGGGCCAGCAACTGGCCGAAGGCCTGCCGCGGAGCGGGCGTGGCGCGCAGCACCAGGGTGTTGATGAAGAAGCCGACCAGCCCCTGGACTTCCTGGCGCTGGCGGTTGGCGCTGGGCACGCCGACGCGGATGTCGGCCTGCCCGCTGTGGCGGTGCAGCAGGGCCTGGAAGGCCGCCAGCAGCCACATGAAGACGCTGGCCTGGTTGGCCTGGGCCGCTTCGCGCAGGGCCTGGCCAAGCTTGTCGTCCAGGCGCAGGCTCAGGCGCGCCGCCGGCGAGGCGGCGCTGCCACGCGGGTGGTCGGTGGGCAGTTCCAGCACCGGGGCTTCCTCGCCCAGCTGTTCGCGCCAGTAGCCCAGCTGGCGGGCGCCCTCGCCCGCCTCCAGCCACTGGCGCTGCCAGCTGGCGAACTCGGCATAGCCGACCGGTAGCGGCGCCAGCTCGGCGGCCTGGCCGCCCAGGGCCTCGGCGTACAGGCGGGCGAATTCGTCCAGCAGCAGGTTCAGCGACCAGCCGTCGGCCACGATGTGGTGCAGGGTCACCCACAGCTGGTGCAGGTCGTCGTCCAGGCGCACCAGGCTCACCCGCAGCAGCGGGCCCTTTTCCAGGTCGAACGGCTCGCGGGCCTCGGCCTCGCGGCGCCGTTCGGCTTCGCCGGTGTCCAGTTGCAGCACCTGCCAGTGGAACTCGCCGCGCGGTTCGATGCGTTGCAGCGCCTGGCCGTCGCGTTCGAGGAAGCGTGTGCGCAGCGACTCATGGCGCTGCACCAGGCGGGCGAAGCTGTCGTAGACCGCGTCTTCGTCCAGTTCGCCGCGCAGCAGCAAGCCGCCGGGGATGTTGTAGGCGCAGCCCTGGGGTTCGATCTGCCAGTTCAGCCACAGGCGGCGCTGGGCCGCGGATTGCGGCAGGTCGCCGCCGCGCGGCAGCTGGGCCATGGGCGCTTCCACCGCGGCGCCATTGGCCAGGCGAGCGGCCACGGCGGCGCTGAAGGCGGCCAGGCTCGGCGCTTCGAACAGCAGGCGCAGGTTCAGGTTGACGCCCAGGGCCTCGCGCAGCGCGGCCATGACCTGGGCGGCGGCGATGGAGTTGCCGCCCAGCAGGAAGAAGTTGTCGTCCGCGCCTACGCGCTCGACGCCCAGGTGCTCGCGCCAGAGTTCGGCGATGCGTGCCTGCAAGGCATCGGCGCCTTGCTCCGGCGCGGCTTCGGCCCGGGGTGCCAGGCCGGGGTAGACGGCGTAGGCGTCCAGGCTGCCGTCGGCCAGGCGCGTGCGGCAGGCCGAGCGCTGCAGCTTGCCGCTGGAGGTGCGCGGCAGCGCGCCGGGGTTGAGCAGCGCCACCACCTTGGGCGCCTCCTGGCAGGCCTCGGCCACCGCCTGGCGGATGGCGTCGATCAGGGCGTCGGCCGGGATGCGCTTCTGCAGCGCGCGGCCGACCTCGGCGGCGATGCCGATGCCCTCCTCGCCATCGACCTGCACGGCGAAGGCGGCCACTCGGCCCTTGCGCACCGCATCCACCTCGGTTTCCACGGCGCGTTCGATGTCCTGCGGGTAGAGGTTGTGGCCGCGGATGATGAGCATGTCCTTCAGGCGCCCGGTGACGTACAACTCGCCGTCGCGCAGGCAGCCCAGGTCGCCGGTGCGCAGCCAGGTGCGGCCGTCGCGCTCGACGAAGGCCTTGGCCGTGGCCTCGGGGTTGCGCCAGTAGCCGTGGGCGATGCTCGGCCCGGCGGCCCAGACCTCGCCTACCTGGTTCTCGCCCAGGGTGGCGCCGCTTTGCGGGTCGACGATCATCACCGCATGTTCCGGCTGGCTGCGGCCACAGCACATGAGCACGCTGTCGCTGCCCGCTTCGATGCGGTTCTGCGCCAGGGCCGCCTCGTCCACGCCCAGGGCGGCGATGCCCTGGCCGCGCTGGCCGCCGCTGACGAACAGGGTGGCCTCGGCCAGGCCGTAGCAGGCGAAGAAGCTGGAGGCCTCGAAGCGGCTGGCGGCGAACTTGGCGGCGAAATTATCCAGGCTGTCCTGGCGGATCGGTTCGGAGCCGGAGAAGGCCACGCGCCAGCGGCTCAGGTCCAGCCCGGCCAGGGCCGATTCGCTGACGCGCTCGGTGCACAGGCGGTAGGCGAAGTCCGGCCCGCCGCTGACGGTGCCGCCGTGCCGGCTGATGGCTTCCAGCCAGCGCACTGGCCGTTCGAGGAAATAGCGCGGCGACATCAGCACGCAGGGCACGCCGCTGTAGACTGGCTGCAGCAGGCCGCCGATCAGGCCCATGTCGTGGTACAGCGGCAGCCAGCTGACGATCACATCGTCGGCGCCGATGCCGAAGCCGCCGCGGATCAGCCGCTCGTTGGCCACCAGGTTGCCGTGGCTGACCTGCACGCCCTTGGGCAGCGCGGTGGAGCCGGAGGTGTACTGCAGGAAGGCGATGTGTTCGGGGCGGACCTCGGTTTCCACCCAGGCCTCGGCGCCGGCCAGGTCCAGTTCGTCGACGCACAGCAGCTGCGGCGCGGCGGCGCCGGACAGCGCCGGGCAGCCTTCCAGCAACGCCCCGCGCAGTTCGGCCTGGGTCAGCACCAGGCGCGGCGCGCAGTCGTCGATGATCGACAGCAGGCGTTCCTGGTGGTGGCGGCGCGCCGACTCCGGCGGGTAGGCGGGCACCGCGACCATGCCGGCGTACAGGCAGCCGAAGAAGGCGGCGACGTAGTCCGGGCCGCTGGGGAACAGCAGCACCGCGCGCTCGCCCTGCCCCGCCCGGGCCTGCAGGGCGGCGGCGATGCAGCGGGCGCGGCGGTCCAGCTCGGCATAGCTGAGCACCAGGTCGCCGGCGCCGTCTTCGGCCAGGAAGCGCAAGGCCAGCCGGTCGGGTTGGGTGCCGGCACGCTGGCGCAGGGCCTGGGCCATTGAGGAGGGATGTTCGAACGCGTCCATTTGGATTTCCTGCTGAGTGCAACCGCGACTGGTCATCGACCGGAAAAGTCCCACTTGGGCCTTCAGCCGGTTCTCTCAGAGGTGTACGGACGATCATTCGAAATAATTAGTGTTCTCAGCTAGGCCGGCGAGCCCGCCCGGATGGCACAAAGCCAGTCTGCACGGGGCTTTCCGGCCAGCAAGAACATTCATTTACAATTGTTGACAATGATTCTCATTTCAAATACTTTCCGGCTCGGCTCGCTGGATGCGTACCTGACTAGCGATTTGCCCACCCACACTGCCGCTAGGTGATTCTCATGCTGGATGAACTGCCCACCTCCCGTTATGCCTCCCCGTTGGTCGCGACCTTCATCGAGAATCGTTCCATCCTGGTCAAGTTCGCCTCGCGCTTCCTCGGCTGCCGTTCCCATGCCGAGGACGTGGTGCAGGACACCTTCTTCCGCCTGCAGAGCGCCTCCGGCGCCTCCATTCCGCTGAAGGCGCAGATGAGCTACCTGTTCCAGGTGGTGCGCAACCTGGCCATCGACCACTACCGCAAGCAGGCGCTGGAGCAGCGCCACACCGGCGCGCCGCAGGAGCTGATGGAGGCCGAGGCGGCCTACGGCGCCACGCCGGAAACCCTGCACATCAACTTCGACACCCTCGAACAGATCGACGAGGCCCTGAGCCAGCTGCCCGAGCGTACCCGCTACGCCTTCGAGATGTACCGTCTGCACGGCGTGCAGCAGAAGGAGATCGCCCGCGAGCTGGGGGTTTCCCCGACCCTGGTCAACTTCATGATCCGCGATGCCCTGCTGCATTGCTGCGCCAGAGTGGCCAAGGACGAACAGCCCGCCCGCCGCGCCTGAAGCCCCTTGCGCCCCGGTGCCGGATGCCGTGCATTGCCGGGGCAAGGGGCAGCCGCCCCGACCTGTCCCATATTCCCGACGGAATCTTCCTGCTTTACAGCCCCCGCCCCTGAATCTCCGCCAATACCCCCGGCGCGGCGCCCGGCCTTGTCCATAATGGCGCCCTGGCGTCTGCCATCCACCTGCCTTCAGCCACGGCGTCGAGCCCCTCGAAAGCGCGCTCGCGCCAGGCATGTCCGGCCCGGGTGGATGGCGCGGCGATCTCCACAGTATCGACGGAATCCACCATGTCCTTGGGGCCCATGCCCAGGCTCAACCTGCGCACCTTGATCCTTCTGTTCGCCTCCCTGGCGGCCATCGCGACCCTGGCCAACGACCTGTTCGCCACCTACCGGATTCAGCGGGAGACGCTGGTCCTCAGTGCGCTGGAACACAACCGGGCCTATGCGGCCAAGGTTGCGCTGAGCATCAGCCAGAGCCTCGCCTCGTCCCTGGACCGCCTGGCCTATAGCGCGACTGTCCTCGGGCGTGATTTCGCCGATGCGGCGGTCCGCGGCGCCGAGGTGGAACGCCTGGCCCGCCAGGACGGCAGCTTCAACACCGTGGTCATCGTCGACGCGACCGGGCGGATCCTCAGCGCCCTGCCCCAGTGGCTCAGCGCCAATGGGCGCAAGATCCTCTCCAAGCGCCCCCTGGAAATGCGCCAGGCGATGATCAGCCCGGCCTTCCATTCACAGTCCGGCGAGCGGGTGGTGTTCGTCTCCCATCCGGTGTGGAACGCCCGCGGCGACTACCTCGGCCTGGTCGGCGGGACCATCTACCTGAACCGCGCCAATTCGCTGAACCACATCGTCAGCCGGCACTTCCAGAAGGACACCTCCTTCGTCTACCTGGTGGACGAGCAGCGCCAGTTGCTCTACCACCCCGAGCGCGAGCGCATCGGCCAGACGATCGGCGTCAACGCCGCGGTGGACGCCGCGCTGCGCGGCGAAAGCGGCGCCATGCAGGTCACCAATCACGAGGGCCTGGAGATGCTCGCCGGCTACGCGGCGGTGCCGGACAGCGGCTGGGGCGTGGTCTCGCAGCAGCCGCTGAGCGTCACCCTCGGCGCCGTGCGCGCGCTGATGCTGCAGGTGCTGGCGGGGATAGTGCCGATGATCCTGCTCGGCTTCCCGCTGCTGTGGTGGATAGCCGCGCGGATCAGCCATCCCCTGCGCCGGCTGGCCGACTACGCGGCGCAGCTGGACAACACCGAGCGCATCGAGGGGGTGCGCGCCTGGTACTTCGAGGCCTGGCGCATCCGCCGGGCGCTGATCATCGGCGGACAGATGACCCAGGAGCGCATCGGCCAGCTCAACCGCCAGGCCCAGAGCGACCCGCTGACCGGCCTGGCGAACCGCCGCGCGCTGGAGGCGACCCTGGCGAGCTGGGTGGCGCGCGGCGAGCCCTTCGCGGTCATCAGCATGGACATCGACCACTTCAAGCAGGTCAACGACACCTTCGGCCATGCCGCCGGCGACCAGGTGCTGCAAGCCTTCGCCGAGGTGCTGCGGTGCAACTCGCGCAGCGGCGACCTGCCGTGCCGTGCCGGCGGCGAGGAGTTCATCCTGCTGCTGCCGGCCACCTCGCTCGGCGTGGCGGCGGAAGTCGCCGAACGCATCCGCCTGACGACGGAACGCACGGACTTCCCGCAGGTGGGGCGGGTGACCCTGTCGCTGGGCGTGGCCTTCAGCAGCGAGGGACGGACGGACGTCGGCGCGGTGCTCGCGACCGCCGACGCCCTGCTCTACCAGGCCAAGCAGGCCGGCCGCAACCGCGTCATGGTGGCGGACGAGCGGCCGGTTGGCGTGGCGCAGCCTCATCCGTCCTGAGGGCCCGGCCCGGAGCATCCGGCGGTAGCGCGCCAGAACGTAGGGCGCATAACCGTTCGCGGTTATGCGCCGTTGCCCATTGGCTATTTCAGACGGGTTCGTGGTTGAGCATCACACCGAACAGTCCCCTCTCCCGCTTGCGGGGGAGGGTTAGGGAGGGGGAGCGGAGTTACAGGTTTTGGTAGCGGAGTGTTGGTGGAGTTCGTTGCCCTCACCCCAGCCCTCTCCCGGAGGGAGAGGGGGCTGTTCGGCGTGGGTGGATAACGCAGTGTCAGCCGGCAGGTTCGTAGGGCGTATAACCGTTCGCGGTTATACGCCGTTGGCCGATACACCGATGCCATCATGACTGTAGGAGCGAGCTTGCTCGCGAACGGGGTTTGCCGGTGGCGTAGGCGCTGGCTTCAAGAGCGCCCTCTCCCCAACCCTCTCCCTGAAGGGAGAGGGGGCTGTCCTCAGCGAAGGGAGAATCCAGAGTTACCCTGAAGCACCTATCTATCCCCGTCATTCCCGCGAACGCGGGAGCCCAGTGACTGCGGGGTTCGCGAGCAAGCTCGCTCCTACGAAGAGCAGGATTTCCAGAGGAATATCCGAGCGCACCGGAGTGCCCCTTCAGAAGGCCGAACGAAACCCGCGCTCAGGAGGTCATGCGACATGGATGTCGCGAGAGCCCCGATGGGCTACAGGGACGTACCCTCGGGGCGGGCCTCCGTGGCGGGGGAATTCGCGAGGGTAGCCCGGCTCCATCGGGCCCGTATGTCGGGGCAAGCCTTTTTGGTTCCTTTTGTGGCGATTGACAAAAGGGACTCGCCCGAGGGGGCGAAACGAGAAATGTCCGCAGACTCGGAGCGGCGCGTTATACCGAGCAAGAAGGCAACTGGGTTATTCCCCTTCGGGCCAGCGCAAGCGCTGTTCGCGATGGAGCCGCGTCCCGCGTTCGCGGGAATGACGAGTTAAAAATCGAAGCCCTAGCCCCACCCCACATGAAAATGCCGTTTCCCCCATGAAGAGAAACGGCATTCTCTCTTAAGTGAACAGCCTCGTTACGCGAACCTCAGGCAGGCTGCTTGGCATAGCGCGCCAGCGTCGGATCACGCTGCATCACCGCCAAGGTGTTGGCATAGACCTGCTCCCCAGTCGCATCCTTACTGGCAAAAATCTCCCCAAAGTGCCGCTGAGTAACCTGCGCGAAATGCGCACGATCCTGAGCCTGCACCCCCAGCAGGGTGGCATAGGCATCCAGCGCATCTCCATGCCCCTTGGCCATATCCTCGGCAATGTTGTCGAGCATGCCGTTCATGGCAAAGATCGAACGACCGCCATACCCCAGCCGCGCATCGGAGTTGCAGCCGTTGGTGCCGGAAGTCAGGCCGAAGGTGGCGTTGCCCGAAGTTCCGTTGGTGGTAGTGGCCAGCAGGTGCGGGAACAACCCGCGCTGCCCTTCGAACAGCATGTTGCCCCAACCGCAGCCGTTGCCCCCGGCCTGGTCCGCCTGGGCGAACAGGCTGGCGGCGCCGAGAACCGCGAAGATCGCACTCTTGCCGAGCAGTTTGCTTGTCATGGATGTCGTTCCTTGGTCGTTTGACGTATTTGGCGTGCCCTACTCCCCGGCTGTGCAGCATCGCTGCAACAGTCTGGCTCGCCTTTAGGTGTAGGCAAGGAATCGCCAGGTTTCAAACCTACCGGCGGCAGGATTCGCACAATGAATACAGGAACACCCCTCGCATGGATTGCCACGGGTCAAGGCCGCAGCGTTTCCAGGCACATCGGCGTCGAATCCAGGCAACTCCGGCGTGGCCGTTGCCCCTATGGTGGCGGGCCACATCCCACCGACCTGGAGCTGTCATGTCCGACTTCATCACCGTACTGCGCGAAACCTGCCCCACCCCCATGCTGGATGCCACCAAGTGGAAGCGCATCGGCGGCGACCCGCACACCGTCAACCTCAATGCCTACACCTCGGCGGACGGCAGCAAGATCATGGGCACCTGGATCTGCACCCCCGGCAAGTTCGAGGTGAACTACGAGAAGTGGGAGTACTGCCACTTCCTCGACGGCTACTGCATCATCACCCCCGAGGGCGAGCAGCCGGTGCACCTGAAGGCCGGCGACGTGTTCGTCATCGAGCCGGGGCTGAAAGGCACCTGGGAAGTGGTGGAGACGGTGCGCAAGTATTTCGTGTTCGCCTGATTAGTTTACGTTACGGCACCGAAGTGCTCTTCGTAGGATGGGTTGAGCTTGCGAAACCCATGCGGCCGTGGCGATGGGTATCGCTTCGCTCAACACCATCCTACGGGGCATTACCGGAAGGTGTAGGACTTTGTACGCCCTACGACTCGCCTGCATTGGCGAGCAGGCGGCGGGCGCGGGCCAGGACCGGGGCGTCGACCATCTGGCCGTCCACCTGGAAGGCCGCCGCGCCGCTTTCGGCCGCGGCCAGCACCCGGCGTGCCCAGGCCAGTTCCTCGGCGCTGGGGGCCAGGGCGGCGTGGAGCACGGCGACCTGCTTCGGGTGGATGCACAGCGCGCCCACCAGGCCCAGGTCACGGCCATGGCGGAGCGTCGCGGCGAAGCCTTCGGCGTCGTCGAAGGCCGGGTAGACGGTGTCCAGCGGCGCCTGCAGGCCGTTGACCCGCGAATGCAGCAGCAGGCTCAGGCGCACCTGGTCGTAGACCATGGCGGCCGCCGCGGTGCCGCTGCTCATGCCGATGTCCAGGGCCAGGTCGAGGCCGCCGAAGGTCAGGCGCTCGACGCCGGCGCAGGCGGCTATTTCCCCCACGGCCAGCAAGCCGCGGGCGCTTTCGATCAATGGCCAGATCGGCTTGCCGCAGGCTGACGCGGCACGCAGGTCGTCGGCGCATTCGACCTTCGGCAAAAGAATGCCCGCCACTCCCGGCAGGCGGCACAGTTCCAGGTCCGCAACGTGCTCGGGGTGCCCGGTGGCGTTCACCCGCACTCGCACGCGGGCCTGCGGATTGGCTTCGAGGAAGGCCGCCAGGTCGTTGCGGGCGCGGGCCTTGAGCGCGGGCTCGACGGCGTCTTCCAGGTCGACGATCACGGCGTCGGCGCCGCTGGCCAGGGCCTTGGCGAAGCGCTCCGGGCGGCTGCCGGGGACGAACAGGGCGGAACGGACGATGGGGCTCATGCGGGGTCCTTGGTCAGGTTCGGCTCACACTGCGCCCTGCTCGTGCAGGCGCTGGATGTCGGCGGCGCTGTAGCCCAGCTCGGCGAGCAGGCTGTCGGTATGCTCGCCCAGGCCCGGCACGGCGTCCATGCGCGGCGCATAGGCATTGCTGCGGGCCGGCGGCAGCAGCGCCGGCAGGCGGCCCACCGGGCTGTCGATCTCGCGCCAGGCGTCGCGGGCCTGCAGTTGCGGGTGGCTCCACAGGCCCTGCATGTCGTTGACGTGGGCGTTGGCGATCTGCGCCTGTTCCAGGCGCTCCACAACTTGCGCCGCGCTCAGCCCGGCGAAGGCCTCGATGATCAGAGCGCGCAGGGCGTCGCGGTTGGCCACCCGCAGGCTGGTGGCGGTGAAGCGCGGGTCTTCCGCCAGTTCCGGGCGCCGCAGCACCATTTCGCAGAAGACCTTCCACTCGCGTTCGTTCTGCACGCCGAGCATCACGTTCTTGCCGTCGCCGGCGGGGAATGGTCCATAGGGGTAGATGGTGGCGTGGGCGGCGCCGGCGCGCGGCGGCTGCGCCTGGCCCTCGAAGGCGTAGTACATGGGGAAGCCCATCCACTCGGCCATGCCCTCGAGCATCGAGACCTCCACCCGGCTGCCCTCCCCCGTGCGCCCGCGCAGCAGCAGCGCCGAGAGGATGCCGCTGTAGGCGTACATGCCGGCGGAGATGTCGGCGATGGAGCAGCCAGCCTTGGCCATCTCGTCCGGGCCGGGGCCGCCGGTGACCGAGAGGAAGCCGCTCTCGCTCTGGATCAGCAGGTCGTAGGCCTTCTTCTGCTCGTAGGGGCCGCCTTCGCCATAGCCGGAGATGTCGCAGACGATCAGGCGCGGGAAGCGTTCGTGCAGCGCCTCGAACGACAGCCCCAGGCGCGCGGCGGCGCCGGGCGCGAGGTTCTGCACCAGCACGTCGGCCTGTTCCAGCAGTTGCTCCAGCACGGCGTGGGCCTCGCCCTGCTTGAGGTCCAGGGCCAGGCTTTGCTTGGAACGGTTGGTCCAGACGAAGTGCGAGGCCATGCCGCGCACGCGCTCGTCATAGCCGCGGGCGAAGTCGCCGACGCCGGGGCGCTCGACCTTGATGACGCGGGCGCCGAGGTCGGCCAGTTGGCGGGTGCAGAACGGCGCGGCGATGGCGTGTTCCAGGCTGATGACGGTGATGCCGTCGAGGGGACGCGGGTTCATGGGTGCTCCAGGTGTCTCGTGCGCCGCCGCCATGGACGGCGCGGCGCTATCGGTGTGTATCCACGGCCCGGGCGGGCGGCGCCCCGCGCTCTGTGAACCCCCGGGTTCCGGAGGCCGCCCGCCAGGGCCGTGGGCTACTCAGGCAAAGGCTTCCAGGCTCGGCAGGTCGTGCAGGCGCCAGCTGGCGTCGATCAGCCGGCTGGCCTCGGCTTCGCCGCGGGCGCCGGCGAAGGCCAGCAGGCGGCGGAACTTGTCTTCCAGCTCGGCGCGGCTGAGGCTGTTGCCCGGGTCGCCCTTGGGCTCGTCGATGCCGCCGTGCAACTGGCGGCCATCGGTAGTGAGCACCTCGACGCGGCCCAGCCAGCGCTGCGGGTAGGCGCCGTCCACTTCGGCATCCAGCTGCATGCCCACCTTGTCGCGGAAGGCGGCCACGCGCGGGTCCTGCAGGGCGAACTGCTCGAACTCCACCAGCCCGGCCTTGCCATGCACGGCGATCAGGCCCAGCACCGTGCCCATGGAGAACTTCGCCTGGTGCACCGTCTGCGGCACCACCACACGGCCGAGCACGTCGATGGCGCCCTGGTGCACGCGGGTAGTGACGCGGGCGATGTCCTCGGCCTGCAGCCCTTCGCGCTGCATCAGCGCCAGCAGGGCGTCGGCCGCGGGATGGGTGTGGCGGCAGGAGGCGTGGAACTTGAACGAGGTCTCGACCAGCGCCCAGCGGCTGCCCAGGCCGTCCACCAGTCTGCGCGGGTCGGCATCGCTGGACATGCCGGCGGCCATGCCCTGCTCGCCTTCGAGGATGTTCTGTGCGCCGCTCAGGCCATCGGCGGTCAGGTAGGCGGCGAGCAGGCCATCGGCGGCAGCCTTGGCGGTGTGCAGTTGCTTGGAGTCGGCGGCGTCGCGGAGGAATTCCCAGAGCCCGGCGGCCTGGGTCCCGGCGCTGCCCAGGCAGTTCACCAACTGGCGGCTGTCGAAGCCCAGCAGCTTGCCAACGGCTACGGCGGCGGCCAGGGTGCCGACCGTGGCGGTGGTGTGGAAGATGCGGTAGTGCGAGCGGCCGAGGAACTCGCCGATGCGGATGCCCGCCTCGTAGCCGGCGACGCTGGCGAGGATCAGCTCGCGGCCGGACTTGCCCAGGTCCTGGGCGGCGGCCAGGGCTGCCGGGAATACCACCGTGGCCGGGTGCAGCACCGAGCTGTTGTGCAGGTCGTCCTGTTCCACCAGGTGCGAGCTGGCGCCATTGACCAGCGCGGCGAAGTACGCCGAAGTCGATGAACCGTCGACCAGCACGCGGCTGCGTCCGTCCACGGGGCCCATGCGTTGTGCATAGCGCTGGAACAGCGGAATCGGGTGACGGCCCTGGCTGGCCAGGGCCGAGCCGAGCCAGTCGAGGAACAGGTCTTCGGTGCGTGCGACCACCGCGGCCGGCAGGTCTTCGTAGCGCAGGCCGGCAAGAAATTCGGCCAGGGCGTGGGTATTGTTCATCGCTTGTCGTCCTTGGGCTCGCAGGTCAGAAGGAGCGCGGCAGTTCGAGCAGGTGCTCGGCCACGTAGGACAGGATCAGGTTGGTGGAGATCGGCGCCACCTGGTACAGGCGCGTCTCGCGGAACTTGCGCTCGACGTCGTACTCGTTGGCGAAGCCGAAGCCGCCGTGGGTCTGCAGGCAGGCGTTGGCCGCCTCCCAGCTGGCCTTGGCCGCCAGGTACTTGGCCATGTTCGCCGCGGCCCCGGCGTTGCGCCCGGCGTCGTATTCCGCGCAGGCCTTCCAGCGCATCAGGTCGGCGGCTTCCACCTCGATGTGCGCCTCGGCGATGGGGAACTGCACGCCCTGGTTCTGCCCGATCGGGCGGCCGAACACCACGCGGTCGCGGGCGTACTGGCTGGCCTTCTCGATGAACCAGCGGCCGTCGCCGATGCACTCGGCGGCGATCAGCGTGCGCTCGGCGTTGAGCCCGTCGAGGATGTAGCGGAAACCCTTGCCTTCCTCGCCGATCAGGCTGCTGGCGGGGATTTCCAGGTTGTCGAAGAACAGCTCGTTGGTCTCGTGGTTGACCATGTTGGCGATCGGCTGCACGGTCAGGCCGTTGCCGATGGCCTCGCGCAGGTCGACCAGGAAGATCGACATGCCGTCGGCCTTCTTCTTCACCTCGGCCAGCGGCGTGGTGCGCGCCAGCAGGATCATCAGGTCGGAGTGCTGTACGCGGGAGATCCACACCTTCTGGCCGTTGATGACGTACTTGTCGCCCTGGCGCACGGCGGTGGTCTTGATCTTGGTGGTGTCGGTGCCGGTGGTCGGCTCGGTGACGCCCATGGACTGCAGGCGCAGCTCGCCGCTGGCCAGCTTCGGCAGGTAATAACGCTTCTGCTCCTCGCTGCCGTTCCGCAGCAGGGTGAACATGTTGTACATCTGCCCGTGGATGGTCCCGGAGTTGCCGCCGCAGTGGTTCACCTCTTCGAGGATCACCGAGGCCTCGGCCAGGCCCAGGCCGGAGCCGCCGTATTCCTCGGGGATCATCGCCGACAGCCAGCCGGCCTCGGTCATGGCTTTGACGAAGGCTTCGGGGAAGCCCTTGCGCTCGTCGATCTCGCGCCAGTAGGCGCTGGGGAATTCCGCGCACAGGGCGCGCACGCCTTCGCGGATGGCCTGCAGTTCTTCCGGGGTGCTGCTCATGGGGGTTCCTCGATGGGGGTTCAGTCGAATTCCACTTCGCCGCGCTGGGCGATGCCGGCTGCGTTGCCGGCCCAGACCTCGGCCTTGCCGGGGCCGCTGGGGCGGCCGCCCAGCTCGAACGGCTCGGGGCAGATCAGCGGGCGCAGGCCGCGGTAGGCGAAACGGCGCAGGCGCGCCTGGGGGTTGGCGCGGCAGAAGGCGCGCAGGTTCAGGGTGGCGATCAGCGGGCCGTGCACCACCAGGCCGGGGTAGCCTTCGGCGCCGGTGACGTAGGGCCAGTCGTAGTGGATGCGGTGGCCGTTGAAGGTTACAGCCGAGTAGCGGAACAACAGCACCGGGCTGGGCTCGACCGCCTCGCGCCAGGCGCCTTCGGGCAGCGCCTCGGTGCCGCCGAGCTTGGGCGGGCTGGGTTCGCGGTAGACGATGTCCTGCTCCTCGCGCAGCGCCAGGCGGCCCTCCTGCAGGTAGTCGTGGCGCAGGGTGACGAACAGCAGCGCGCCGGTGCGCCCGTGCTTTTCCTCGACCTTGAGGATGGTGGTCACCCGGCTGGCTTCGTGGCCGACCAGCAGCGGCTCGTGGAACTCCAGGCGGCCGCCGGCCCACATGCGGTTGCGCCCGTCCGCCGGCGGCAGGAAGCCGCCGCGCGCCGGGTGGCCGTCGGCGCCCAGGCCGGCCTCGGGCACGGCGTCCTGGAAGAATGCCCAGTGCCACAGCGGCGGCAGCGCTTCGCCGGCGGCGGGGGCCGGCTCGCCGAGGGTGGCGGCCAGGCGGCTGACCAGCAGCGTGCTCAGTTCTTCCTGGCTTTCCTGGGTGCGGCCTATCCAGGCTGCGTAGGACATTTCACTCATGGTTTCTCTTCCGTGGAAGTTTCCGAACAGGATGCCGAGGGGCTTGCGTTCCGAGAATCCGCATTTCCATAATCCGGCGTTAACCGAAACCGAACGCCACCCGGATACCTTCGCCATGCATTTCGACCTGGCCGACCTGCGCCTCTTCGTGCACATCGCCGAATCCCCCAGCCTGACCCAGGGCGCCCGCCGCGCGCACCTCTCGGCGGCGGCCGCCAGCGCCCGCATCAAGGCCCTGGAAGGCCAGCTCGACAGCCGTCTGCTGTACCGCGACAACCGCGGCGTGGAGCTGACTCCCAGCGGCCAGCGCCTGTTGCAGCACGCGCGCCTGATCCTGCGCCAGGTGGAACGGCTCAAGGACGACTTCGGCGAACAGGGCGGCGACCAGGCCGGGCACATCCGCATCTTCGCCAACACCACGGCGGTCACCGAGTTCCTTCCGGAAGTGCTGGCCGGCTTCCTCGCCGAGCGCCCCGCCGTCACCGTGGACCTGCAGGAGCGCCTGAACCGCGACATCGTCCGCGCCATCCTCGACGGCTCGGCGGACCTGGGCATAGTCGCCGGCCCGGTGCGCGCCGAGGGCCTGGAGATCCTCCACTTCAGCACCGACCACCTGGTGCTGGTGGTGCCGCCCGGCCATGCCCTGGAACGCCTGGGCCGCCCTACCCTGGCCGACACCCTCGGCTATTTCCACGTCGGCCTGCACGAGGGCAGCACCCTGCAGAGCTTCCTGCGCGAGCAGGTGGAACGCCTGGGCGGCACCCTCAACCTGCGCATCCAGGTGGCCAGCTTCGAGGCGGCCTGCCGGATGATCGAGGCCGGGGTGGGTATCGGCGTGCTCCCGGAAACCGCGGCGCGCCGCCACCAGCGCAGCATGGGGTTGAGCATCCTGCAGCTGGACGAGCCCTGGGTGGTGCGTGAGCGCAGTGTATTGATGCGTGAGCGCGAGGCGTTGCCGGGGTGTGCGCGGACGTTGGTGGAGTTGCTGCGGCGGGTGGGGGATGGGGGTAGCGTGGGGGCGGTTGCGGATGGGGTTTAAGAGCGCCCTCGGCTGCGCGTTCGTAGGGCGCCGGCAAACCACCCCGTAGGATGGTGTTGAGCGAAGCGATACCCATCACCTCGGCCGCATGGGTTTCGCAAGCTCAACCCATCCGTTGAGGCGCATCTCGGCACAGTCGGCAAGACAGTTGCTCCTACACCCCAGCGAATATGGCACCCATCGCCTGGCCGCATGGGTTTCGCCAAGGCTCAACCCATGCGGTTGCGCTGATGGGTATCGCTTCGCTCAACGCCATCCTACGAAAAGCCGTGCTTCCTGGAACCGTAGCGGGCCCTGCCCGCGATTCGCGCGCAGGGCGCGCTCCTACGAAGAGCAAAAGCCGTGCCCGCCGATTTGGGTAGGAGCGGACTTTGTCCGCGATTGGACTCACCGGCCACGCCGGACGTCCCGGTGGCACGAACGGCCCCTCAGGGAGCGGGTACAGACTTCGCCCTCGAAGCTCAGCCAAAAAACCGCCGACCGGGCGTCCCCGGTCGGCGGTCTGTGGGTCCACGCGCACCGCTGCACCGGCGCGCCCCAGACTCACTTCCCAGCAGTCAACGTGCTGTAGCTGCTGATCAGGTTGCGGTAGTCCGGGATGTGGTTGGAGAACAACGCCGCCAGGCCCTCGATGTCGTTGCGCCAGTCGCGGTGCAGTTCGCAGGCCACGCCGAACCAGGTCATCAGTTGCGCGCCGGCGGCTTCCATGCGGCGCCAGGCGGCGTCGCGGGTGACTTCGTTGAAGGTGCCGGAAGCGTCGGCAACCACGAAGACGTCGAAGCCTTCCTCCAGGGCCGACAGCGCCGGGAAGGCCACGCAGACTTCGGTGACCACGCCGGCGATGATCAGTTGCTTCTTGCCGGTGGCCTTCACCGCCTTGACGAAGTCTTCGTTGTCCCAGGCGTTGATGTTGCCCGGGCGGGCGATGTACGGGGCGTCGGGGAAGAGTTCCTTCAGCTCCGGCACCAGCGGGCCGTTGGGGCCGCTCTCGAAGCTGGTGGTGAGGATGGTCGGCAGCTTGAAGTACTTGGCCAGGTCCGCCAGGGCCAGCACGTTGTTCTTGAACTTGTCCGGTTCGATGTCGCGTACCAGGGACAGCAGTCCGGCCTGGTGGTCGACCAGCAGCACGGCGGCCTGGGTCTTGTCGAGGCGAACATAGGGCTTGCTCATTGCGCTTTCCTCTTGCTGGGGGAAACGCCCGGCCCACGCCGGGCAAGGGGTGTCGTCAGCGCTGCGAATCCAGCGTTTCGTGGTTGCTCACCACCGCCTGGGCCTTGGCATAGCTTTCGATCAGCAGGCGGTAGTGCGGGAAGATGTGGCTGTAGGCCTCGGCCCAGTCGGTGGCATCGGGGCGGTTCCAGGTGCGCTGGATTTCCGAGCACACCGCGGCAGTGTCCATGGGCACCACGCCGGCCTGCACCACACGGGCCAGGGTGATTTCCTGGGCGGCCTTGGAGTAGGTGCCGGAGGCGTCGATCACCGCGAACACCCGGTAGCCGGCGTTGACCGCGGCGATCGCCGGGAAGGCCATGCACACGCTGGTGATGGTGCCGGCGATGACCAGGGTCTTCTTGCCGGTCTTCTCCACTGCGGCGACGAAGTCGGGGTTGTCCCAGGCGTTGATCTCGCCCTTGCGCGCCACGTACTGCGCATGCGGCGCGGCCTCGTGGATCTCGGGGATCAGCGGGCCATTGGGGCCCTGGGGCACCGAGGCTGTGGTGATCAGCGGGATCTTCGCCAGGCTGGCGATCTTCGCCAGGGTGATGGCGTTGGCGCGCAGTTCGGTCATGGGCATGTCCTTGACCGTCTGGAACAGCCCGCTCTGGTGGTCGATCAGCAGCATGGCGGTGTCGTCGGGGTCGATCACCGGGCGCTGGCCGGCGAAGTTGGCGACGTTGTCGAATCGGCTCATTTTCGTTTCCTCGCAAGTGGGCGTCCTGCCCGAACGGCCCGCGCGCTCCGGCGCGGGCATCCAACCAGACTAGGCGCTGGCCGAGTCCGGCACGTGACGCTCAGCCGGCCATCTGTCCGAAACGCCCCTGGCGGAAGTCGTCGAGGGCCTGCTCGATCTGCTCGCGGCTGTTCATGACAAAGGGGCCGTAGCCGACGATGGGTTCGTCCAGCGGCTCGCCGGACAGCAGCAGCGCCAGGGCGTCGCTTTCGGTCTCGATGTGGATGGCATCGCCTTGCCGCTCGAACAGCACCAGTTGGCCCTCCTCCGCCCGTTGCCCGCCGTTCAGCCGCAGGCTGCCGCGCAGCACCACCAGCGCCGTGTTGCGGCCCGGCTCGACGCGCAGTTCGAAGGCCTTGCCGGCGTTCAGGCGCAGGTCCCACAGGTCCAGCGGGCTGAAGCTGTGGGCCGGGCCGCGGTGGCCGCGGTAGTCGCCGGCGATCACCCGCAGTTGGCCGGCGCCGCCGGGCAGCTCGGCGCGGGGGATGCTGGCGTCCAGCAGGGTCTGGTAGGCCGGCGCGGTGAGCTTGTGCCGCGCCGGCAGGTTCACCCACAGCTGCACCATGTGCAGGGTGCCGCCGCTGCGGCTGAAGGCCGGGGCGTGGTACTCCTCGTGGAGGATGCCGGCGCCGGCGGTCATCCATTGCACGTCGCCGGGGCCGATGCGTCCGCCGGCGCCGCTGGAGTCGCGGTGCTCCAGCTCGCCCTGGTAGACCAGGGTGACGGTCTCGAAGCCGCGGTGCGGGTGCTGGCCGACGCCGCGGCGGGCGCCGTCGCCGGGGAAGTCCTGCGGCCCGGCGTGATCGAGCAGCAGGAAGGGGCTGAGCTGGTTGCCCAGGCGGTCGTAGGAGAACAGGGTGCGGACCGGGAAGCCGTCGCCGACCCAGTGCGGGCGCGGGGCGCTGTAGATGCCGAGGATGTCTTTCATGGGGTGCCTCCTGAGTGCATGGAGACACCTTAGGACTGCAACGCTATAGCCGGTAGACTGCGAAAATCACCTTCAGCGTTCCATTTGGAGAACAGCGCCGTGGAAGATCTCAACGACCTCTACTACTTCGCCCAGGTGGTCGAGCACGGTGGCTTCGCCCCGGCCGGGCGCGCCCTGGGCGAGCCCAAGTCGAAGCTCAGCCGGCGCATCGCCGCCCTGGAGGAGCGCCTGGGCGTGCGCCTGATCCAGCGCTCCACCCGGCACTTCTCGGTGACCGAGATCGGCCAGGAATACCACCGCCACTGCCTGGCCATGCTGGTGGAGGCCGAGGGCGCCGCCGAGGTCATCGACCGCCACCGCGCCGAACCCCAGGGCCGGGTGCGGCTGAGCTGCCCCACGGCGCTGCTGAATTTCTGGGTCGGCCCGATGCTGGCCGAGTTCATGCTGCGCTATCCGCTGGTGGAGCTGCAGGTGGAGGCCACCAACCGCCAGGTGGACCTGATCCAGGAAGGCTTCGACATCGCCCTGCGCGTGCGCTTCCCGCCACTGGAAGGCAGCGAGCTGGTGATGAAGGTGCTGGGCGAGAGCCGGCAGATGGTGGTGGGCGCGCCGGCCCTGCGCCAGCGCCTGGGCCAGCGCCCCTCGCCCACCGAGGTGGCGGCGCTGCCGACGCTGCACTGGGGCTCGCCGCAGCGCGACTACCAGTGGCAGCTGGACGGCCCCGACGGCGTGCGCGCCCAGGCCCGCTACCAGCCGCGGCTGATCACCGACGACCTGATGGCGCTGCGCCAGGCGGCGGTGGCCGGCGTGGGCGCCGTGCACCTGCCCTCGGTGGTGGTGCGCGAGCAACTGGCCGGCGGCAGCCTGCTCAACCTGCTGCCGGACTGGGCGCCGCGCACCGGCATCGTGCATGCCGTCTACCCGTCGCGGCGCGGCCTGCTGCCGTCGGTGCGCGGCCTGCTGGACTTCCTCGGCCAGGGCTTCGCCCACAGCGACATGGCCTGACGCCCACCGACCCGGCTATTCGCAGAAGCGCCCTTGCCGCGCTTCGGGCATCAGTTCCAGGTACTGGCGGCCGCTCATGTGCACCACGGCGTTGTGGTCGCCGGCCTCGAAGTAGATGTCCGCCTGCTCGCCCAGGGATTCGTCGATCAGGGTTTCCAGGCCGAACAGGCTGCCCACCGCGGGGATGGCGCCGGGCGCGCAGTCCTCGAAGCGCGCGGAGAAATCGCCCTCGCGGGCCAGGCGCCAGTTGCGCCGGGTGAGCTTGTGCACCTTGTGCAGGTCGACCTGGCGGCTGGCCGGCACCACGGCCATCAGCCAGTGGCCCTGGAAGTCGTCGAGGATCACCGGCTTGGCCATCTGCTGCGGCGGCACGCCGGCGCGGCGGGCGGCCTCGCGGGTGGTCATGGACGTGGCGTGGGGCAGCAGATCGTAGCGGCTGCGATGCTGCGACAGGCAATTCTGCAAGCGACTGGACATGCTCATGGCTCACCTCCGGGAAGCGGCGCCGCCCCACTGCCCCGTGGCGCCGGCGCGGCCGGCTGGCGGGGGCTTCCCGCCCCCGTTTGCTCCAGTCTAGCGCCGCCGCCCCGGCGCGGGCGGCGGGCCGACCAGGGGCGTCAGCCGGCCAGCGCGAGCAGCGCCGGCACGCTGAGCACGGCGCTGTAGAAGCCCATGAACTGCACGCCGATGTTGAAGCCGAGGAAGCGCCCGAGCAGGCCGCCGACCAGGCCCACGCTGAGGATCACCAGCAGGCCCAGCAGCCCGCCCTCCCACAGGCCGACCACCAGGACCAGACCGACGAAGGTGGCGATCACCGCCTCGTGGCTCACGCGCCGCGCGACGAAAGCGGCGGCGCGGTGGGCGAAGTTCATCGCGAAGGGATAGGCGACGAGCGCCGCCACCAGCACCGCCAGCAGGCCGACCACGAGGAATTCCCAGGGGCCCATCAGGCTGTGCAGGTTGTGCACCTGGCCGCTGGCGGCGTCCACGTGGAAGCGCGGCGGCGCGTTGAACAGCGGTGCCGCCGGGCCCGCGGCCACCGGGCTGAGCGGCAGGCCGAAGGCGATCAGCGGGATCATCGCCTCGGCGATGTAGGTGGATTCGGTCACCCCGTTGCGCACGGCCAGCACCGAGGTCAGGCGGTGGTAGGCGTGGCGGATGCGCGAACCGACGACCTCGCCGAGGATCACCGTCATGGCCACCGGGCTGAACACGAAGGTGGCGCTGGACAGCGCGGCGGCGCCGAGGGTCCAGCCGGTCTGGCGGCGGTCGAGCACCTTCAGCGGGTTGGGGAAGTAGCCGTCCCAGCCCTTCACGTCCGGCGCCAGGGCGAAGGTGCGCGGCTCGCTGCGGCGCATGCGCTGGCGCTCGGCGGGCGCCAGCAGGGCGAACAGCGAGACGATCAGCGGCCCCACGGCGATGCCGAGGAAGTAGCTGACCGTAAGCTTCACCCCGTGCTGGGCGGTCAGCGCCTGCAGCGCCACGATCAGCAGCACGAAGGGCCCCAGGGCCAGCAGCGCGGCCCAGCGCCCGGCGGAGAACCAGGCGATGGCCAGGGCCGCGCAGAGGAACACCCAGGGCGCCGCCTGCTTGATGGCCGCGCCGAAGGGCGCCAGCAGCACCGCGAAGAGCACCGCCAGGGGCACCGCGAGGAACGCCGCCAGCACCGCGCCGGAGATCATCTTGCGCAGGGCGATGTGCGGCACGCCGAGGTTGCGCAGGAAGTTCGCCTCGCGCATCAGCGGCGTGGCCATGGTGTCGCCGGGGATGCCCAGCAGCGCCGTGGGCACCGCGTGGGTCATGTGCTTGGCCACCGCGCCGGCGAGGAAGAAGGCGAACACCCCGGCCGGCGCCACGCCCAGCAGCACCACCAGCAGCGTCAGCGGCGCCAGGGTGGTGGTTTCGTCGCTGCCGGAGACCAGGCCGATGGCGGCGAACAGCAGCGCACCGGTCACGGCCATCAGCAGGGCGATGGGCAACTGCTCGATGAAAAGCTCCATCAGGCCGCCCCTCCCGTTGCCGGCAGCCCGGCGGGCGCGGGCTTCTCCCGGGGCGTGCGCGCCTGGGCGAAGAGTTCGTACAGCTGCACCGCCTTCAGCTCCGCCAGCACCTCCGGCGGCAGGTCGTGCAGTTCGCCGAGGCCGCCGTATTCGGCCTCCAGCTCGCGCAGGGCGCGCTCGCGCCAGGCGGCGTCGGCCACGTGCTCGACCACCCGGCGCTTGGGCTTGAACAGCACGGCGCTGATCGCCCCGCCGGCCAGGCAGCCGAGGATGCCCACCAGCATGGCGTAGGCGCGGGCCATCTGCACGGATTCGACCAGGCCGAGGAACAGCCGCTCGGCGAGCAGGAAGGCGCCCAGGCTGACCAGCGCGCCTATGGCGATGGCGCCGGCCAGGTGGCGGCTGTCGACGGTGTCGCCCCAGACTTCGTAGAGGCGGGAATCGGGATGCGGGTTCGGCGCTGGCAGCGGCGCCCTGTCGCGGGTGTCCATGGTGAGTCTCCTGCCCTGCCGGGCTTCTTGTTGTCAGAGTGCGGGCGCGGTGCTGCGGCGCTCGGCGGCCACCAGGGCGCGGCCGGCGCGCGAGGCGTTGGGCCGGCCCAGGCGGCGGCTGATGAGGGTGCCCAGGCGGGCCACGGCCGGCAGGTCGATACCGGTGGCGTAACCCATGCCGTGCAGCAGGTGCAGCACGTCCTCGGTGGCGACGTTGCCGCCGGCGCCCGGCGAATAGGGGCAGCCGCCGAGGCCGGCAAGCGAGCTGTCGAAGGTGCGCACCCCGGCCTGCAGCGCCGCGAGCAGGTTGGCCAGGGCCATGCCGAAGGTGTCGTGGAAGTGCCCGGCGAGCGCCGTCAGCGGCAGGCGCTGGGCACAGTGCTCCAGCAGCCGGGCGGTGGCGTCCGGGGTGCCCTTGCCGAGGGTGTCGCCCAGGCTGATCTCGTAGCAGCCCAGGGCATGCAGGCGCTCGGCCACCTCGCCGGCCTGCTGCGGCGCCACCGGGCCGCTGTAGGGGCAGTCGAGCACGCAGGACACGTAGCCGCGCACCCGCACGCCCCACTCGCGGGCCAGCGCCAGCACCGGCTCGAAGCGGAGCAGGCTGTCGTCGATGGAGCAGTTGATGTTGCGCTGGGAGAAGGCCTCGGAGGCGGCGGCGAACACCGCCACCTCCTCGCAGCCGGCCGCCAGCGCCGCCTCCAGGCCCACCAGGTTGGGCACCAGGGCGCTGAAGCGCACCCCGGGCCGGTGCCCGAGGCGCCGCAGCACCTCGTCGCTGCCGGCCATCTGCGGCACCCAGCGCGGCGAGACGAAGGCGCCGGCCTCGATGTGCCGCAGCCCGGCGTCCGCCAGTTGCCGGACCAGATCGATGCGCGCCTCCACCGGCAGCACCTGTGGCTCGTTCTGCAGACCGTCGCGCGGGCCGACCTCGACGATCCTGACGAAGCCGCTCATGCGCCGCGCCTTTCGCGCAGCAGCTCCACGGCGCGGTCGGCGCGCACGTCGCCGGCTTCCACCAGGCGCCGCGCCAGCCAGTCCACTTCCTCGCCGCGAGCGCCGGCCACCAGGGCGATGTTGCGTGCGTGCAGGGCCATGTGGCCGCGCTGGATGCCTTCGCAGGCCAGGGCGCGCAAGGCCCCGAGGTTCTGCGCCAGGCCCACGGCCACGGCGATTTCGGCCAGTTCCTGGGCGCTGCGCACAGCGAGGATGCGCAGCGACAGCTGGGCCAGCGGATGGGTGCGGGTGGCGCCGCCGACCAGGCCCACCGGCATGGGCATCTCGATGCTGCCCACCAGGTGTCCCTCGGCGTCCTTCTCCCAGGTGCTCAGCGAGCCGTAGTGGCCGCCGCGGCAGGCGTAGGCGTGGGCGCCCGCCTCCACGGCGCGCCAGTCGTTGCCGGTGGCGACGATCAGGGGGTCGATACCGTTCATGATGCCCTTGTTGTGTGTGGCCGCGCGGTAGGGGTCGACGGCGGCGAAGCAGTAGGCGTCGAGGATGCCCTCGATCACCGCTTCGCCGCTGTAGTCCGGCGACTGCAACTGCTGTGGGGCGATACGGACCTGGGCCCGGGCCAGGCGCAGGTCGGCGAGGTTGGAGAGGATGCGCAGGCGCGCCTGGCCGCCGCTGATGCGCTCCATCAGCGGAGCCACGGCCTCGGCCATGGTGTTCACGGTGTTGGCGCCCATGGCGTCGCGCACGTCGACGATAAGGTGCGCCACCAGCATCGGCCCGCGCGGGCTGTCGGCGAAGCAGTGCACTTCCAGGTCGCGGCAGCCGCCGCCCAGGCTGTTGAGCAACTGGTCCTTGCGGTTGGCCAGCTCGACGATCTCGTCCTTGTGCCGCAGCAGCGCCAGGCGCGCGTTGAACGGGTCGCCCAGGCCCACCAGCTGGACCTGGGCGCGCATCAGCGGCGCGCTGCTGGAAGTCTGGAAGCCGCCGCCGGCGCGGGCCAGCTTGGCCATGTAGGAGGCGGCGGCGACGATCGACGGCTCCTCCACCACCATCGGTACCAGCAGCTCGCGGCCGTTGACCACGAAGTTGCTGGCCACCGCGTAGGGCAGCTCGAAGGTGCCGAGCACGTTCTCGATCATGCCGTTGGCCACCTCCAGCGGCAGTGCGCCGGGCGTGGCCAGGTGCTGCAGCTCGGGCAGCTGCAACAGGGCTGCGAGGTGGTCGAGGCGCTGGCGTGGCGACAGGTTGCGGAATGCGGGAAGGCGGGAATCGATGAGCATCGGGGCGTCCATTGTCATTCTTGTGTGGAGTGGGATGCGGGTGGCGCCGGGCCGCCCGAGGCCCCAAGGTGCTATGACTGGTCCCGCCGATGAAGGTACAGTTGGCCCCAACAGTACCCACACTGTACCCATGACACCCCGGAGACCGCCGTGCCCCGCCAGACCCTCGCCGAACAGGTCGCCCAGTCCCTCGCCCGGCAGATCCGCGAAGGCGCGCTGCAGCGCGGCGACCGCCTGCCCTCGCTGCGCGAATACATGCGCCTGCACGGCCATTCGAAGAACACCGTGATCACCGCCTACGAACTGCTGGCCGCCCAGGGCCTGGTGGAAGCGCGCCACGGCAAGGGCTTCTTCGTCCGCGCCAGCGCCCCGCGCAGCAGCGAGGCCGAGGAACCCCTGCCCTACACCCGCGCCCTGGACACCATCTGGATGATGCGCCAGCAGTTCGTCCACGAGCCGGCCCGGGCGCCGCTGGGCGAAGGCTTCCCGCCGGTGGCCTGGCTGCAGGACATGCGCCTGGACCGCTTCACCCGCCAGGTGCTGCGCACCGACGCCAATTCGCTGTTCCGCTACGGCAACCGCCTGGGCAACCCGGCCCTGCGCCAGAGCCTGGTGCGCCGCCTGGCCGGCTACGCCATCGACGGCAACCCGCGGCAGATCCTCACCACCCACGGCGCCAACCATGCGCTGGACCTGATCGTCCGGCGCTTCGTCGCCCCCGGCGACGCGGTGCTGGTGGAAAACCCCGGCTACTACCCGCTGTTCGGCAAGCTGCAACTGCAGGGCGCGCGCATGCTCAGCGTGCCGCGCCTGGCCGACGGGCCGGACCTGCAGGCGCTGGAGCAACTGCTGCGCCGCGAGCGGCCGAAGCTGTTCTTCCTGCAGTCGGTGGGGCACAACCCCACCGGCTCGGACATCTCGCCGGTGAAGGCGCACCAGTTGCTGAAACTGGCCGACGAGCACGACCTGCTGCTGGTGGAGGACGACGCCATGGCCGACTTCAAGCCCAGCTCGGCGATCAAGGTCGCCACCCTCGACCAGCTACGCCGCACGCTCTACGTCGGCAGCTTCTCCAAGTCGATCTCGGCCTCGCTGCGGGTCGGCTTCATCGCCGGCAGCCGCGAGCGCATCGAGGAGCTGGCGGACCTGAAGATGCTGCTGCACACCAGTTGCTCGGAGCTGTGCGAGCGCACGGTAGACGTGGCGCTGGGCGAAGGCTACTTCCTGCGCCACCTCACCCGCCTGCAGGCCCAGGTCGCCGCCGCCACCCACGCCGGGCTCGCGGTGCTGGACGCGCTGGGCGCCGAAGTGCTGTGCCGCCCGCAGCAGAGCCTGTACCTGTGGGCGCGCTTCCCGCACATCGACGACGCCGAGGCCTTCACCCGCGACGTGCTGCCCCAGGGCCTGGCCCTGGCGCCGGGCGCGATCTTCAGCACCGACCGCGGCCAGGCCAACCCCTGGATGCGCCTGAACGTGGCCTACCTGCAGGACCCGCTGTTCGCCGCCTGCGTGCGTCAGGCCGGCGGTTCGCGGCGGTAGATGAGGGTGTCCTGGGTGCCGTGCCAGGCATCGTTGCGCACCCCGCGCAGGGTGCGCACCAGGCGGAAGCCGGCGGCCTCGGCCAGGCGCTGGCTGCGCGGGTTGGCCGAGGACGTGGTGAGGTACAGCCGGACCCGCGGCAACTGCCCGCAGACTTCGCGCAGCGCCGCGCTCAGGTAGCCCTGGCCGGCGAAGCGCGAACTGGCCCAGTAGCCGATCACGTAGCTCTCTCCCCTGCCCCGCGGCTGCAGGCCGATGCAGCCGATCACCTCGGCGCGGTCGGCGGACAGCAGGAACAGGCGCTTCTCCGCCAAGGGCACGGCGTAGTTGGCGATGGCGCCCTTGAGCGAGCGCAGCACCTGCTCGGCGTTCACCTGCGGGGTCACCCAGTCGAGGAAGGGCGCGTGCTCCACGTAGCTGTCCTGCAGCGCCCGGCGCAAGGGCTCGCAGAGCGCCAGGCTGGGGCGCACCAGCACGGCGTCGCGGGTCGTCAGGCGGTACTCCACGGGTGGCGTCGGCATGGCGGGGGTTCTTCGGGCGATGACGGTTCGCCAGCCTAGCGCAGCCTGGCGCTGTCGGCACCTGCGCTGACGGCAGCCCTGGCGCCTGCTTTACTACGAGCAGGGCCGGCCCGCCGCTCAAGGGGGCTGCGGAACCATTGAAATATCCATGCGAGGAGACCGCGCGCAGTGACGGAAGCCAAGCCATGATCGACCTGGAACTGACCCGGCGCCTGCTCGACGGCGCCCTTCGCGCCGACGGCGGGCCCTTCCCGGTGGAGGCCATCGCCCGCCACTACCACGCCGAACTGCACCGCCGCCTGGGCGCGGAAACGCCAGATGCCGACGTGGTCATCGCCAACGCCCTGATCCTCACCGACCTGTTGCGCCGCCTGGGGTTGCTGGAGGGCATCTACCACGGCAACGAGGTCGGCACTCCCAGCGACGGCGAACGCCTGACCGAGGATGGTGAGCGCTTCCTGGCGCTGCTGGACGATCCGCGGTTCGTCGAATACCTGGGCAGGCAGCCCTTGCGTGGTGATCGCGATACGGTGCTGGAGGCGATTCGCCGGTTCAGCGCGTAGGAGCGGGCCCTGCCCGCGAAATCGCGCGCAGGGCGCGCTCCTACGAGAAGCCGTGCCAGCCGAAACCCCGGCGTAGGATGGATTGAGCGGAGCGATACCTATCGCCATGACAGCATGGGTTTCGCAAACTCAACCCATCCTACGGAGCGCAAGCGCGGTGCAGACCTTTCCGGCTGACTCAGGACTTCCCGTTCACACCGGACGGTCCCCTCTCCCGCTTGCGGGGGAGGGTTAGGGAGGGGGAAACACGGCGTCAGGAGAAACACCATGCCTCGGATCAAACTCCGTTCCCTCTCCCCAGCCCTCTCCCTGAAGGGAGAGGGGGCTGTCCGGAGTGGCCGGGAGGTTGGGCGTCATCCTGACACCCCGACGCCCATCCCAGATCAAGCTCCCCTCAGAACCCCACACTGGCCTGCACGAAGAACGTCCGCGGCTGGCCGACGTAGATGCCGGCATTGTTGTCGCTGGAGCGGGTGAAGCTCTCCTTGTCGAAAATGTTCTTCACCCCCGCGCCAAGCTTGAGGTTGGACAGTTGCGGGCCGAAGTCGTAGCCCACCCGGGCGTTCCACAAGGCGTAGCCTGGGATGTCGCCGTACTGGCCGTCGGCGGTCGGCTCGGTGATGTAGTCGTGGGTGAAGCTGCCGTCGGCGTTGGTGCTCGGACCGGGGGCGCGTTGGGCGGACTGGGCGAAGGCGGTCGGCTCGGTGATGTAGTCGTGGGTGAAGCTGCCGTCGGCGTTGGTGCTCGGACCGGGGGCGCGTTGGGCGGACTGGGCGAAGGCGTCGACGTTGTAGGTCCAGCGGTCGCGCACGTAGCGCAAGCCCAGGGTGGCCACCTGGCGCGAGTAGAACGGCAGGTCGCGGCCCTTGAAGCCGGGGATCTCGCCTTCGTAGGTGGCGCGGGTGTAGGTCAGGGTGCCGTAGGCGGTCAGGCCTTCCAGGCGGGGGTCCAGCGCGGCCAGGTCGTAGTGCGCGGAGGTCTCGATGCCCTGGTGCCTGGTAGCGCCCAGGTTGGTCCAGCCCACGTCGTTGCTGATGTACTGCAGTTCGTCGTCGAAGTCGATGTAGAACAGCGTCACCTCGCCGCCGAAGGCACCGTCGTCGTAGCGCGTGCCGATCTCGTAGGTGCGCGCCTTCTCCGGCTCCAGGCCGTCGGCGGTCTGGTCGCCGCGGCCGCCCTGGCCGAGCTGGAAGTACTGCAGGCTGCCGAAGGAGGTCTCGTAGTTGGCGAACAGCTTCCAGGCGTCGGAGACGTGGTACATCACGCTCAGCGCCGGCAGCGGCTCGTTGTAGTCCTTGCTGCGGCTCTTGGCCTGCACCGGCTTGCCCTTGTTGTCCAGCACCGGGCGGTCCTGCCAGTCGGTGGAGATGCGCTCGAAGCGGATGCCGGGAGTAACCGTCCAGTTGCCGACGTCGATCTTGTCGTCGATGTACAGCGAGTTGGCCTCGGTGCCGCCGGTGCGGTCCTGGTAGACGTGGCCGTCGGCGCCGGGTTGCGGCGTCGGCACGTTGTTCACCAGGGCCACCTGGGAGGCGCGCTCTTCCATGTCTTCCTTCAGGTAGCGGTAGCCGATGCTCGCCTCCTGGGTGGTCGGGCCGATGAAGAAGATTCGCGAGACGCGCGGCTCGAAGCCGAAGGTGTGGTAGTTGCGCGGGTAGGACGCGAGGGTCTTGAGGTCGCGGTTGGCGATGTCGCTGCCGCGGAAGCTGTCGCTGTAGTAGGTCAGCACTTCCAGCTGGGTCAGGTCGTCGATCTTGCGCGTCCACTTGAACGAGCCGTCGCTGCGGCGGCCGCGGAAGTTGTCGTAGTCGCGCACCGACTGGTACGGGTCGTGGTCGTACTGGGCCTGGGTCAGGCCGCCGGGCATGTCGGCGGTGCCATCGTAGTAGTGCAGGTTCAGGGCGAAATCGTCGGTGTCGGTGGGCGCCCAGTGGGTCTTCAGGGTGACGTCGTCGATGTCGTTGTGGTTGTTGCTGTCGCGGTAGCCGTCGCCCTTCACCCCGGAATACAGCAGGGCCATGCCGATGCCATTGTCCGCGGTGCCGCCGATGAAGGCGTTGTGCATCTGCTTCCAGCCGCCGTGGCCGGCGTGTTCGACGGTGGTGCCCACTTCACCGGAGAACTTCTCGGGGATGGCGCGGGTGACGAAGTTGATCACCCCGCCGACGTTCTGCGGGCCGTAGCGCACGGAGCCGGCGCCACGCACCACGTCGATGCTGTCGTAGCTGCCGGCCACGCCGGGGAACATCGACAGCTGCGGCTGGCCGTAGGGCGCCACCGCGGCCGGCACGCCGTCGATGAGGATGGTCGAACGCGGCGACAGGCGCGAGGTCAGGCCGCGCACGCCGACGTTGAGGGAAACGTCGCTGCCGCCGGTGCCATTGTTGTCCTGCACCTGCACGCCGGGAATGCCGCGCAAGGCTTCACGCACGCTGACCACGCCCTTCTCCTGCATGGCCTCGCGACGCACCACGGTGCGCGCGCCGGGGTGGTTCTGCACGTCGCGCTCCTGGGCGTCGGCCAGCCAGTCGCCGACCACCTTCACCTCGGAAGATTCCATCTGCAGCGGTTCGTCGGCGCCGGCCGCGCGCTTGCGCAGGACGATGCCGTTGCCGACCACTTCGTAGTCCAGACCGCTGCCCTGCAGCAGGCGTTCCAGGGCCTGTTCCGGAGTCAGCTCGCCGCTGACCGCCGGGGCCTGCTTGCCTTCCACCAGGTCGGGGGTGAAGAACAGTTGCAGCGAGGTCTGCTGGCCCAGTTGCTTGAGTGCGTCGTTCAGCGGCATCGGGCGGATGTCCACCTGGGCGGCCTGGGCCTGGCCGATGGCGGCGGCGATGGCCAGGCTCAGGGCCAGCGGCAGCAGGTGGCGGGCGGTGCGGTTGGAGCGGCGGAGCGAAGGGTTGGTCACGATGTTCCTGTTCCTTGAGATCTCAATGGCGGCGCGCAGGAAACGGGCCTTGCGAGCCTTTGCCGGGGAAGACGAAACAGGGCGATGAAAACCTGAATCTAACGGAGAATTATTTCGCTTGAGCCGTCGGCCAAGGTCCGCACCTTGACCGGCAGCAGGTGCGGCAGCGCCATCAGCAAGGCGTTGGTGTCGTCCACGCGGAACACGCTGGTCAGGCGCATCTTCGCCACTTCCGGGCTACCGACGCGCAGCGGCTGGGCTCGGTAGCGGGAAACCTCGCGGGCCACTTCGGCCAGGCTCGCGCCGTTGAACACCAGGCGCCCGTCGCGCCAGGCGGTCTGCGCGGCGACGTCGGTGGCCGTGGCCGGTGCCACCCGCCCCTGGGCGTCGATATGCGTGCCCAGGCCCGCGGTCAGCAATTGCTCGGCGCTGGCCGCTTCACGCCCGGCAACCCGTACCTTGCCCTCCTCCACCGCCACCCGCACCTCGTCGGCGTCGCGGCGCACGTCGAAGCGCGTGCCGGTGACGGTCACCGCGCCCAGGCCGGCGTCGACCACGAAGGGCCTGTCGGCGGCATGGGCGACGCTGAACATGGCCTCGCCGCGTTCCAGGGTCACGTCGCGGCGCAGGTCTCGGAAGCGTACCTGCAGGCGGGTATTGCCGTTGAGCTCCAGTTGGCTGCCGTCGGGCAGCTCCACCTGGCGGCGCTCGCCCAGGGCGGTGTGGAACTCGGCGCTGTAGTCGCGGCCCCAGCCGCTGAACAGCGCGACGCCAGCGGCCAGCCCGGCCACGCAGGCCGCCGCGGCGAACGCCGGCCAGCGCCGCCGGGTCTTTTGCGGAGGCAAGGCGACCGGCTCGTCGGCGGCCAGTTCGCGCAGGCGCTGCGCCGGGATCAGGTCGGCGGCGCCCCACAGGCGCTGCAGCTGCTCGAATTCATGGCGGTGTTCCGGCGTCGCCAGCCAGGCGTCGAAGGCGGCCTGCTCGGCGGCGTCCAGGGCGCCGTCCTGCACCCGCGCGAACCAGCGGGCGGCGGCGTCGCGCGGTTGTTCGGTCAACGCCATGGGGCGCTCCCCGGCAAGGTGCTTGGGCTCGGTTTCACTGGCTGGTCCTTCATCACGGTGTGTCGCCCAGGCGGTCCCTGAGGTGGCGCAGGGTACGGATCATATATTTTTCCACCATGTTCCTGCTCAACCCCAGGCGCTCGGCGATTTCCGCCTGGGACAGCCCCTCCAGCTTCTGCCAGACGAATACCTTGCGGCAATTGGCCGGCAGCTCGGCCAGGGCGCGTTCGATGGAACTGGCCAGCTGTACCGCATGCATGGTGGTCTCCGGGTCGCCGTCGGGCGCTTCGTGCTCGTCCAGGTGCTCCATGCTCACCGGCGGGTGCGCCTGCTCGCGGCGGAAGGCGTCGATGGCCAGGTTGCGCGCCGTGCGGTGCAGGTAGGCGCGCGGCTGCGCCACCGTGGCCTGCGGGGCTTCCAGCAGGCGCAGGTAGGTGTCGTGGGCCAGGTCCTCCGCCTCGTGCCGATTGCGCAGGCGGCGGGTCCAGGCTCCGATGAGCTCCTCGTAGTGTTCGAAGAGGCCAGGCTTGCGCGGGGGTTTGGCGGGCATGGGAGGAATAAACGCGAAGAATGAGCAAATGGTAATGCTTCCTGTTTTCCACGTGCAATCTCCGCCCGGCAACTTCCCGCGGCATTTCCCCGGCAAGCCTTCGGAACCCCGGGGCGCCTGCGCCCGTCAACCCATGTAGACGCCACGCAACGAGGAAGGAGCATCGAACATGAAAGGCACTGGCATCCTCCGCGGCGCCCTGCTCTGGGGCGCCCTGCTGGTATCCGCACCGCTGCTGGCGGCCGATACCGGGGTGCAGGATTTCGTCAGCCGCGCCTCGGCCACCAGCCTGGCCAATGTGGGCGCGGCCAAGCTGGCGCTGAGCAAGAGCCGCTCGGCGGACGTGAAGACCTTCGCCGTCCACCTCATCGACGACAACACCAAGGCCCAGGTCCAGCTCAAGACCCTGGCCGAAAGCCGCCAGCTGCAATTGGCGGATGGGCCCGACGAGGCCAGCCGCGCCAGGCTGAAGGACCTGGAGGCGCGCCAGGACGACTTCGACGCGGCCTTCGCCAGCAGCCAGGTCCGCGCCCAGGAAGAGGCGCTGCAGTTGTTCAGCGAAGCGGCGCAACAGACCGAGGACGAGGACCTGCGGCAATTCGCCCAGAACAACCTGGCGGTGCTGCGCCTGCACCTGCAGATGGCCCGCCAGCTGGCCCAGACCCACGGTTCCGGCTGAGCGCCGCGGCCATCCGAATCCCCGAACCCTCATCGGGCGCCGGCCTCTGCCGAAGGAAACCGGCTAAACCTACTGGGGACGATCAACCGCGGACGGCGCCGGGCAACGCCCCGGGCCAGGCCGCCCGAAGACACCACAGGAGAACCCCATGACCCCGCATCGATGGTTTCCCTCCCGCCGCCACGACAGCGTGGCCGAACTGCAGAACCTGGTCGACGAACTCACGGCGCTGCTCGATGGCGGCCGCGAGCTGGCTGCCAAGGACATCCCCGCGTTCAAGGCGCGCCTGCGCCACCTGAGCGACGACTGCCAGGCCATCGGCGACCGCCTGGCCTACCAGGGCCGGCGCGCGCTGCGCCGCGGCGGCGACTATGCCAGCGAGCATCCCTGGCAGGTCGCGCTCATCCTCGCCGCCACCTGCGGGGCACTGGCCGCCGTCTGCCTGGTGAGCCGTCGGCGCTGAACCGGCGCCACGTCCGCCCCACTCTGCTCATCGACCTTCGAATCCCCCCTACGCGCCGCCCTCAGGGGCGGCGCATTGGGCGCTTTCGCATCGCACATTTTTAGTATGTAATTACATGCTACGTAGTACGGTACGAAACGAGCGGAGCGGCCATGGCACGGGGCGGGATCAACAAGGCGCTGGTACAGAAAGCACGCATGGCCATACTGGCCCGCGGGGAAAACCCGAGCATCGATGCCCTGCGCGTCGAGCTGGGCAACACCGGTTCCAAGACCACCATCCATCGCTACCTGAAGGAACTGGAAGCCGAGGCCGGCGGCACGGCCGGGCATCCCCTCTCCCTCAGCGAGGAACTGGGCAATCTGGTCACTCAGTTGGCCGAGCGCCTGCAGCAGGAAGCCCGCGACTCGGTGGCCGAGGACCGCGCCCGGCTGTCCCGCGAGCGCCTGGACTACCAGCAGCAGGTCCGCGGCGCCCAGGCGCGCATCGAGCAGCTACAGGCGCAGAACCAGGCATTGGAGGCGCAACTGCGGGAAACCCGCGAGCAGCTGGAACAGACGCGCCAGCAGAAGCACCAGGGCGAGCTGACCAGCGCGCGCCTGCGCCAGGCCGCCGGCGACCTGGAAACCCGCCTGTGCGAGCGTGACGCGCAGATCGCCTCGCTGGAGGAAAAGCACAACCACGCCCGCTTCGCCCTGGAGCAGCAGCGCCAGGCCACGAAGGAACAGCAGGAACAGGAGCAACGCCAGCACCAGGCCCAGCTGCAGCAGCTGACGGAAGAACTGCGCCAGTCGCAGCAGCACCTGGCCGCGCGCCAGGACGAGCTGACGCGGCTGAACCGCGACAACGCGCGCCTGCTCACCGAGGCCCGCCTGCTGCGCGACCAGCAGCAGGAACAGCAGCAACAACTGGCCCGCCACGCCCTGGCGATGGAAGCCCTGCGCCAGGAGCGGGCCCAGGCCGAAGGCGCCCGCTCGGTGCTGGAGCAGCGCAACCTGGCCCAGGGCGAGGAACTGGCGCGCCTGGAACAGCACGGCCGCGAGCAGTCCCGGCAATTGCAGGCCCTGCAACAGCGCCTGCAGGAGCTGAGCCTGGCGCTGCGCGACGAAGCGCCGGGCGCGCCCTGAAAGGCCTTCTGCGACTTATTGCCGGTGGCGCCCCGCGTCTTGCCAGCTAGGCTATAGCGACCACCCGGGTTTCTTTCGCAGCGACCAGCAGCCTCCCGCATGCCGGGACGTCGGCCCTGCCGGCGATTGGTCCAGCGGCTTTCCGGCCCCTTCGGCCGGGGGATTGCCCGGGGCGCTGAACAAGCGTGGACCTATCGCAACCGGCAAGGTATTCCGCAATGCACGATATCGATCCCGTTGAAACCCAGGAGTGGCTGGACGCCCTGGAGTCGGTGCTCGACCGCGAAGGCGAAGAGCGCGCCCACTACCTGATGACGCGCATGGGCGAGCTGGCCAGCCGCACCGGCACCCAGTTGCCCTACGCCATCACCACCCCGTACCGCAACACCATCCCGGTGACCCACGAGGCGCGCATGCCCGGCGACCTGTTCATGGAGCGGCGCATCCGCTCGCTGGTGCGCTGGAACGCCCTGGCCATGGTGATGCGCGCCAACCACAAGGACCCGTCCCTGGGTGGGCACATCTCCACCTTCGCCTCCTCGGCGACGCTCTACGACATCGGCTTCAACTACTTCTTCCGCGCCCCCACCGAGGAACACGGCGGCGACCTCATCTACTTCCAGGGCCACGCCTCCCCCGGCATCTACGCCCGCGCCTTCATCGAGGGGCGCCTGAGCGAGGAACAGCTGGAGAACTTCCGCCAGGAGGTGGACGGCCACGGCCTGTCGTCCTACCCGCACCCCTGGCTGATGCCGGACTTCTGGCAGTTCCCCACCGTGTCCATGGGCCTGGGGCCGATCCAGGCGATCTACCAGGCGCGCTTCATGAAGTACCTGGAAAGCCGCGGCTTCATCCCCCCGGGCCAGCAGCGCGTGTGGTGCTTCCTCGGCGACGGCGAGACCGACGAGCCCGAATCCCTCGGCGCCATCTCCCTGGCCGGGCGCGAGAAGCTGGACAACCTGATCTTCGTGGTCAACTGCAACCTGCAGCGCCTGGACGGCCCGGTGCGCGGCAACGGCAAGATCATCCAGGAACTGGAAGGCGTGTTCCGCGGCGCCAGCTGGAACGTCATCAAGGTCATCTGGGGCCGTCTCTGGGACCCGCTGTTCGCCAAGGACACCGCCGGCCTGCTGCAGGCGCGGATGGACGAGGCGGTGGATGGCGACTACCAGAACTACAAGGCCAAGGACGGCGCCTACGTGCGCGAGCACTTCTTCGGCACCCGCCCGGAGCTGCTGGAGATGGTCAAGGACCTCTCCGACGAGGAAATCTGGAACCTCAACCGCGGCGGCCACGACCCCTACAAGGTCTATGCGGCCTACCACCAGGCGGTCAACCACAAGGGCCAGCCGACCGTGATCCTGGCCAAGACCATCAAGGGCTACGGCACCGGCACCGGCGAGGCGAAGAACATCGCCCACAACATCCACGAGATCGACGTGGCCAGCCTGCGCGCCTTCCGCGACCGCTTCAACATCCCGATCCGCGACGCGGACCTGGAGAAAGTGCCCTTCTACAAACCCGAGCCCGGCAGCGCCGAGGCCAGGTACCTGGCCGAGCGCCGCGCCGAGCTGGGCGGCTCGGTCCCGCACCGCCCGGGCAACGCCTTCAGCGTGCCGGTGCCGCCGCTGGACACCCTCAAGGCCCTGCTTGACAGCACCGGCGACCGCGAAATCTCCACCACCATGGCCTTCGTGCGGATCATCTCGCAGTTGCTCAAGGACAAGGAAATGGGCCCGCGCATCGTCCCCATCATCCCCGACGAGGCGCGCACCTTCGGCATGGAGGGCATGTTCCGCCAGCTCGGCATCTACTCCTCGGTGGGCCAGCTGTACGAGCCGGTCGACAGGGAACAGCTGATGTTCTACCGCGAGGACAAGAAGGGCCAGATACTCGAGGAAGGCATCACCGAGGCCGGCGCCATGTCCTCGTTCATCGCCGCCGGCAATGCCTACAGCAACTACCGCCAGCCGATGCTGCCGTTCTACATCTTCTATTCGATGTTCGGCTTCCAGCGCATCGGCGACCTGGCCTGGGCCGCCGGCGACGCCATGGTCCGCGGCTTCCTGCTCGGCGGCACCGCCGGGCGCACCACCCTGAACGGCGAAGGCCTGCAGCACGAGGACGGGCAGAGCCACGTGCTCGCCTCGGTGATCCCGAACATCCGCACCTACGACCCGACCTACGCCTACGAGCTGGCGGTGATCATCCACGACGGCGCGCGGCGCATGCTGCAGGAGCAGGAAAACATCTTCTACTACATCACCGTGATGAACGAGAACTACCCGCACCCGGCGATGCCCGCCGGCGCGGAGGAAGGCATCATCCGCGGCATGTACCTGCTGGAGGAGGACAGGAAGGACGCCGCCCACCACGTGCAGCTGCTGGGCTCGGGCACCATCCTGCGCGAGGTGGAAGCCGCGGCGAAGATTTTGCGCGAGGACTTCGGCATCGGCGCCGACGTCTGGTCGGTGCCCAGCTTCAACGAGCTGCGCCGCGACGGCCTGGCCACCGAACGCTGGAACCGCCTGCACCCGGAGCAGAAGCCCAGGTTGAGCTACGTCGAGCAATGCCTGGAAGGCCGCAAGGGCCCGGTCATCGCCTCCACCGACTACATGAAGCTGTACGCCGAGCAG
This sequence comes from Pseudomonas sp. ADPe, assembly GCF_014843515.1. Classification (NCBI taxonomy): domain Bacteria; kingdom Pseudomonadati; phylum Pseudomonadota; class Gammaproteobacteria; order Pseudomonadales; family Pseudomonadaceae; genus Pseudomonas; species Pseudomonas sp. ADPe. The sequence goes on along the minus strand of NZ_CP062122.1, from coordinate 6,502,482 downwards.
ATCCGCCAGTGGGTGCCGGGCAAGGAATACAAGGTGCTGGGCACCGATGGCTTCGGTCGCAGCGACAGCCGCCGCAAGCTGCGCGACTTCTTCGAGGTGGACCGCCGCTGGATCGTCCTGGCCGCGCTGGAGTCCCTGGCCGACCGCGGCGACATCGAGCCCAAGGTGGTCGCCGAGACCATCGTCAAGCTCGGCCTCGACCCGAACAAGCGCAACCCCCTGGACTGCTGAGGAGAAGCATTGTGAGTGAGCTGATCCGCGTACCCGACATCGGCAACGGCCAGGGTGAAGTCATCGAGTTGCTGGTCAAGGTCGGCGACAAGATCGAGGCCGAGCAGAGCCTGCTGACCCTCGAATCCGATAAGGCCAGCATGGAAATCCCCGCGCCCAAGGCCGGGGTGGTGAAGAGCATCAAGGTCAAGGTGGGCGACACCCTGAAGGAAGGCGACGAAATCCTCGAACTGGAGGCCGAGGGCGAGGCGGCCCCGGCTCCAGCACCCTCGGCACCGGCAGCGTCGGAAGCACCTGCGCCGGAAGCCAAGCCCGCCGTCGCGCCGGCGAAGGCCGAGGCGCCGCCACCGGTAGGCGCGCCCAGCCGCGACGGCACCAAGGTCCATGCCGGCCCCGCCGTGCGCATGCTGGCCCGCGAGTTCGGCGTCGAGCTGGCCGAAGTGCAGGCCACCGGCCCGAAAGGCCGCATCCTCAAGGAGGACGTGCAACTGTTCGTCAAGCAGCAGCTGCAACGGCCGAAAGGCGCGGCGCCGGGTGCCGGTGGCGCGGGCATCCCGCCGATCCCGGAAGTGGACTTCAGCAAGTTCGGCGAAGTGGAAGAAGTGGCCATGACCCGCCTGATGCAGGTCGGCGCCGCCAACCTGCACCGCAGCTGGCTGAACGTGCCCCACGTGACCCAGTTCGAATCGGCCGACATCACCGAGGTGGAAGCCTTCCGCGTGGCGCAGAAGGCGGTGGCGGAAAAGGCCGGCACCAAGCTGACCATCCTGCCGATCCTGCTCAAGGCCTGCGCGCACCTGCTGAAGGAACTGCCGGACTTCAACAGCTCCCTGGCCCCCAGCGGCAAGGCGCTGATCCGCAAGAAGTATGTGCACCTCGGCTTCGCCGTGGACACCCCGGACGGCCTGCTGGTGCCGGTGATCCGCGACGTCGACCAGAAGAGTCTGCTGCAGCTGGCCGCCGAGGCGGCGGAGCTGGCGGAAAAGGCGCGCACCAAGAAGCTCTCGGCCGACGCCATGCAGGGCGCCTGCTTCACCATCTCCAGCCTCGGCCACATCGGCGGCACCGGCTTCACGCCGATCGTCAATGCGCCGGAAGTGGCGATCCTGGGCGTGAGCAAGGCGACTATGCAGCCGGTGTGGGACGGCAAGGCCTTCCAGCCGCGGCTGATGCTGCCGCTGTCGCTGTCCTACGACCACCGGGTGATCAACGGCGCCGCCGCGGCGCGCTTCACCAAACGCCTGGGCGAACTGCTGGGGGACATCCGAACGCTGCTGCTGTGACCCGCGCCGCCGGCTATCAACGCTTTTCGTAGGAGCGAGCCCCCGGTGCGGCCTGCGAATCGCGCGCAGGGCGCACAGGGGTCCCAGGACAACTCCGTCTTCGCCAACCACTCCGAACGGCCCCCTCTCCCTCCGGGAGAGGGCTGGGGTGAGGGCAACGGGCTCCGCCGACACTCCACTGCCAAACCTCTACTCCGCTCCCCCACCCTAACCCTCCCCCGCAAGCGGGAGAGGGAACCGTTCAGCGTGAAGCGCAATCGCCAAACTCCCTGAACCCACGTGCAAAGCACTGGGTTATTTCCCTTCGGGCCAGCGCAAGCGCTGTTGGTGATGGAGCCGCGTCCCGCGTTCGCGGGAATGGCGGGGGTAGTGAGGAGTACAGGACAACTCCGAACTCACCCCCCGCTCCAAACGGCCCCCTCTCCCTCTGGGAGAGGGCTGGGGTGAGGGCAACGGGCTCCACCTACACACCACTGCCGAACCCGCCCTCTGAACCCCCATGCACCGAGCGAACCGCCCCATCGACTATGCTTCCCGATAACGGGGCCGCGCCGCCCTTGATGCGCGCCACCTGAGCGGGCCGCAAGCCTCAGCCGGAGCCTGTCGACGCCGTGTTAGCCAGCCCTGCCCTGATCGCCTTCATCGCCCCCAGCGGCCCTGCCCTGCGCTTCGCCGGCAAGACCCTGCTGGCCGGCGGCATCGCCCTCTGGCTGTCCTTCCGCCTGGACCTGGAACAGCCGCAATGGGCGCTGATGACGGTGTTCATCGTGTCCCAGCCGCTGTCCGGGATGGTCGTCGCCAAGGGCCTGTTCCGCCTGCTCGGCACCCTGGTCGGGACCAGCATGGCGGTGCTCATCATGGCCCTGTTCGCCCAGACGCCCTGGCTGTTCCTGCTGGTGGTGGCGTTGTGGATGGGCCTGTGCACCGCGGCCTCGACCCTGCTGCGCAACCACGTTTCCTACGCCTTCGTGCTGTCCGGCTACACGGTGGCGATCATCGCCCTGCCGGCGATCAACGTGCCGCTGCAGGTGTTCGACCAGGCCGTGGCGCGCTGCACGGAAATCTGCCTGGGCATCGTCTGCGCCTCGGTGGTCAGCGCCACCCTGTGGCCGCAGCGGGTCGAGGAAAACCTCGCGCGGGTCGCCCGCGAAACCCTGGACGCCGCTCTGCAGGCGGCGGCCAATGCGCTGCGCGGCCAGGCCCGCGAACCGGAGGGCATCCTCCAGTTGCTCGGCCGGATCGTCGCCGCCGACGCCCAGCGCGACCACGCCTGGTTCGAAGGCCACCAGGGCCAGCGCCGCGCGCTGGCCTTGCGCACCCTGTCGCGCGACGTGCTGAGCCTGCTGCGCACCGCCCGCGGGGCGTCGCGCCAGCGGCAGGTGCTCTCGCCCGAAGCGCAAGCGCAGTTGCAACCCTGGCTCGACGAGCTGCTGACACTGCTGCCGCGCCACACCCCCGAACAGTTGCAGGCGCTGCGCGACCGCCTGCTGCAGGCCAGCGCCGACGAGGCCCTGGACAACGACCTGCGCTACTGCCTGGCGCGCTGCGCGGTGCTGCTGATCAAGGTCGAAGCCGCCGAAACGGCCGCCGCCGGGGTGGCCAGCGGCGAGTTCAGCGGCGCCACCAGCAGCGGCCTGTCCTGGCACCGCGACTGGTTGATGGCGCTGTTCTATGGCCTGCGCAGCGCCCTGGCGCTGCTGGGCATCGCCGCCTTCTGGCTGGCCAGCGCCTGGCCGGCGGCGGTGGGTGGCATGCTCATGGCCGGCATCCTCTGCAGCCTGTTCGCCAACCGCGACAACGCCGTGGAGCTGAGCATGAGCTTCCTGCGCGGCATCCTCTACGCGCTGCTGGCCTCCATAGTGGTGGACCAGTGGCTGCTGCCGCAGTGGAACGGCTTCCCCCTGCTGTGCATGGCCCTGGGCGTGCCGCTGTTCTTCGCCGCCCTGGGCATGGCCGGGCCGCCGGCGCTGATCGGCACCGCCACCACCTTCGCCATCCAGTTCATCACCTTCATCGCGCCGCGCAACGACATGCACTACGACTTCGCCAGCCTGCTCAACTCGGCCCAGGCCACGGTCATCGGCGTGGGCTTCGCCGCCATGGTGTTCCGCCTGCTGGCGCTGCCGCCGGACTGGGTGATCCGCCGCCTGGGCCAGGCCATGGCGCTGGACCTGGGGCGCCTCACCCGCTACCCGCTGGAGCAGGCGGAAAGCTGGTTCGGCGGGCGCATGGCCGACCGCCTGATCCGCCTGGCGCGGCACTACGCGCTGCTGCCCCAGGCCATGCAGCGGCGCTGGCTCGACGGCCTGCTGGCGCTGGACATGGGCAGCGAACTGCTGCACCTGCGCCACTGCCTGGCCGGCGCCCGCGGCGTGCTGCGCAAGCGCCGGCAGGCCTTCCTCGACAACCTGGGCGACCTGTTCCAGACCGGCCCGGCCCCGGGGCGCGAGGCGCGCCTGGACGAACTCTGCGACGAACTGGACGCCGCCCTGCGCAGCGACCCCGGCCACCTGGCCGAGAACAACCGCCTGGCCCGCGCCGCGCTGCGCCAGCTGAGCAACACCTGGCGCGCCTGGTGCCGCCTGGAGGACGAGCATGGCCCTGGTTGAACAGCCCCTGGGCGGCGTCTACGTCAGCCCGATGTTCCTCTACGCGCTGCTCGCCCTGGCCCTGACCATCGCGCTGCGCAAGCTGCTGCAGGCCACACCGGCGGGGCGCTGGATCTGGCACGAGGCGCTGTTCGACTGCGCCCTGTTCACCCTGCTGCTGGCCGCCGTCACCTGGTGCGCCGGCGCCGTCAACGGATAACGAGGAGCGTTGCGTGCGAGGTTTCCTGCGAGTGCTGACCACCTTGCTGGTGGTCGCCGCCGCCGTGCTGGCGGGGCTCTGGCTGTGGCGCTACTACATGCTCTCGCCCTGGACGCGGGACGCCCGGGTGCGCGCCGACGTGGTGGTGATCGCCCCGGACGTGTCCGGCTGGGTCACCGAGCTGCCCATCGTCGACAACCAGAAGGTCAAGGCCGGCGACCTGTTGATGCGCATCGACCGCGACCGCTACCAGGCCAACCTCGACCAGGCCCGCGCCCTGGCCGAGACGCGCAAGCAGGAATACCTGCTGCGGCAGAGCGAAGCCAACCGCCGCAAGCGCCTGACCAGCGCGGCGATCAGCGCCGAGGACCGCGAGACCGCGCAGCTCAACGCCAATATCGCCAACAGCCAGTACCAGGAAGCCCTGGCCGCGGCGCACCTGGCCGAGATCAACCTGCAGCGCAGCGAGGTGCGCGCCCCGCGCGACGGCCAGGTGACCAACCTGCGCCTGGCCCAGGGCAACTACGCGCAGACCGGCCAGGCCGCCATGGCCCTGGTGGACCAGGGCTCGTTCTACGTCACCGCCTACTTCGAGGAAACCAAGCTGCCCGGCATCCACGTCGGCCAGCGCGCGCGGGTGACGCTGATGAGCGGCGAACGCGTGCTCAAGGGCCGGGTGCAGAGCATCAGCAGCGGCATCACCGACCGCAACGCCCTGCCCGACACCCAGTTGCTGGCCAACGTCGAGCCGACCTTCAACTGGGTGCGCCTGGCCCAGCGCATCCCGGTGCGCATCGAGCTGCTGGAGGTGCCGAAGGACATCCACCTCAGCGCCGGCATGACCGCCACGGTCAATATCGAGGCCAGCCCTTAGAGCATCGCGGACGAGATCCGCTCCTACGCCGCCCCGCCCGCACCATTCCCTGTAGGAGCGGGCCCTGCCCGCGAATCGCGCGCAGGGCGCGCTCCTACAGGCCGCGCCGGGGTGCTCTTCGTAGGATGGGTTGAGCTTGCGAAACCCATGCGGTCATGGCGATGGGTATCGCTTCGCTCAACACCATCCTACGGGCATTGTGTTTGCCGGAGGGGTAGGAGCGGACTCCGTCCGCGATCGAACCCACACGATCAACGCCGCCAGGCACACCCCAGCGCGCTGAGCGCCAGCACCGCCGCGGCGCCGGCGTAGGCCCAGAACGCCGGCACCACCGGCAGCAGCACGCCGGCCAGCATCGGCCCCAGGCCTGCGCCTATGTCGCGCCAGATGGCGTTGCCGGCCAGGGCCTGGATGCGGTTCTGCGGGTTGCGCTGGGCCACCAGGGTCATCACCAGCGGCAGCTGCAGGGCGCGCAGCAGTAGGACCAGGAAGGCGCCGACGAACAGCCAGTGGCTGCCGAAGATCAGCAACGCCGCCGAGGTCGCCAGGGACAGCGTCACCAGCATGCGCAGCGCGCCGAAGTGGTCGGCCAGGCGGCCGCCGAAGGGGCTGAAGAGCATCTCGCTGAGGTAGCGCACCGCCATCAGGATGCCCGCCACCAGCACGCCGGTGCCGCCCAGGTGGCTTTCCGCGTACAGCGACAGGCCGAAGATGAACAGGCCGTCGAGGGTCACGCCCTCGATGAAGGACCAGGTGGCGATGCTGTCCGGCAGGCGCAGGCGGCGCCCGCTGGGGGTATGCAGGTCGTGCCCCTGGGCCGGTAGCGAGCGCGCCCGCCACAGGCCCAGCAATGCGCTGGCGCAGAGCACGAAGAACACGCTGCGCGGCCCCCAGGCCTGGGCCATCACCGCCGCCAGCGGCAACGCCAGCATCGGCCCGATGGAGATGGTCGCCCGCGAACGCCCGGCGCGGCGCGCGGCGCCCTGGGCCTCGGCGGTGGCCAGGGTCTGGGTGCTGAGGTTGAAGCTGGCGTAGCTCAGGCCCCACATCAGGCGCAGCACCAGCAGCGCGGCGACGCCGGAGAGCGTCGCATACCCCAGCGCGCACAACGCCGAGGCGCAGGCCGCCAGGCTGCAGGTGGCGCGGTCGCCGTGGCGGGCGTAGAAGCGCACCACCCAGCCGTAGCCGACGATGCGCACCAGGCGGTTGGCCGCCAGCAGGATGCCCGCCTGGGCCAGGCTGACGCCGAAGTCGGCGGCGTACATGGGCAGCAGCAGGTAGAGCACCACATCGCCGGGCAGGCACAGGCCCAGGACCTGGGCGGCGCGGCGGGAATCGTTATCGGCGCGGCGCAGGCGTAGCTGCGCGGGGTCTGACGACATGGTCCCTCCCGGACGACAAGGCAAGCGCGCACCTTACCCGATGCGCGCCCGTCTGCCGAGCCAGAAGGCTTTAGATGCCGCAGCTACAGGTTGAAGATTTTGTTGGCTCAGACAACCTTGCAAGAAAATTCTTCGACGCGAAAGGTAAACGCTGCAATCCAAGGCAGGAACTTTCACGGTCAACCCTAAAAACTCCTCAAAAAGTTACACCCAGTAATCCCTATCCATTAGAACCAAACAGAAAATTCACACACCTAATACTTTTCGTACAAAGAAGTGGATAATCACCTGGCAAGTCGTCAATTGAAAAATCCGCCGACCTGCCACAATCTGAAACGACGCAATTCTTCATTGAGGGCGCCGCAAGGCAGTCTGTAACCCGGAAAAAGGAAAGCTATCGGACACAACAGCAAGGGACATTGCCATGAAAGAAAAACAGACGACAAAAATATGGTTGAGCCCAGAAGACCAAGAAGCACTGACCGATCATGTCATCACCTGTGTTACCGAGAAGAACAAAGACGCAGTCGAAAAGGCCATTATCTGGATGCGCCAGGCCCTTGAGGTGGTCCAGGTAAGCATTCTCCAGATAAGCGGAGGCGAAACGCCAGCACTTATTTTGTCGATAGAGTCGGCCCGCCACTCGGACGGCATTGCAGAGAGCCATCCGCCCTATGCGTCCAATATCACTCCACGCTCATTGATCCCTTTAATGAAAAGCCCTTCCTCGCGTTGGTGGAAAGCGGCAAAGCCGCCGGGCCCGGAGTCGATCGGCCATGGCAGCGCCGAAGGAAAGTCCCTCCATGAGTTCATCTACCTTCCCCCACCCTGTCAGAAGTCAGCGAAGACAAACTCGGCAGTCATCTGTTCGGTCCTGACGGAAAGCCACCAACTGGATGATACCGACAAATACGTTATCAGTGCCTTAGCTCCGGCCATTCGGACAGCGTTGGTCGAATGCCTGCACGCCCGTGGCAGTCCTTTATCCGACCGCGAACTCGAGGTACTGAAGTGGTCCGCCATGGGGAAAACAGCATGGGAAATAGGACAGCTGATTTCTATCTCGGAGCCCACCGTGAAGTTTCACTTCTCGAATATCTACAAGAAACTCCAAGTCACCTCTCGCGCACAAGCCTTGAGCCACACGATCAGCCACGGCTGGATATAGCCAGCCAGCACCGATCAGGAAAACAAGGAGAAAAAACCTTGATAGAAAACATTCTCGCGGAAATACACAAGGCCAGCACAATCGAGGAACTGAACACACTCAGAGTAAAATACCTAGGAAAGTCAGGGTTAATTACCAGAGAACTCAGTCGCCTCAAAGAGCTGCCCGAAGCAGAGCGAGCATCGGTGGCCGCAGGTCTCAATGAGTTGAAGAGAAACTGCCTAGGTGCGATAGAAATCCAGAAGGACAATCTAGCGACGGCAGCCAGGTTGCAAGCCCTGAACGACCAGTCCGTGGATGTCACCCTCCCTGGTGCCGCGCTCTCCTGTGGAGGCCTGCACCCTCTAACCCGCACCATCGGCCGGTTGCTGGATATCTTCCAGTCGCTGGGATACGAAGTTATCGCGGGCCCGGAACTGGAAAGCGACCACTACAACTTCAAATCGCTCAACTTCCCCGACGACCACCCCGCCAGAGACACCCAGGATACGTTCTGGACTCACGACGGCCGTCTGCTCAGAACACACACCAGTTCGGTCCAGGTGCGCTACATGGAGACCCACGCCCCACCCTTCAGGGTCGTCTCCCCCGGCAAGGTGTTTCGCAACGAGGCGGTAGACCAGACCCATGAAGCCCAGTTTCATCAATTGGAAGCTCTGGTAGTGGGCGAGGGCCTCAGCATGAGTGACTTGCGGGGCGCCATCAGCGCCGTAGCGACAGCCCTGTTTGGTGACAGCGCGAAAACCCGCCTTCAACCCTCCTACTTTCCCTTCGTCGAACCCGGGGCCGAATTTTCAGTCTGGTGGCACAACCCTCGCAGCGGCCAGCAGGAATGGCTGGAGCTCGGCGGTTGCGGGATGGTGCATCCCAATGTTCTGGAGGGCGTCGGCTATCGAAACGTCAGCGGGTTCGCCTTCGGCCTGGGTATCGAACGCCTTGCAATGATTGCCTATGGAATTCCAGACATTCGCTACTTCCATCAGAATGACACTCGTTTCCTCCGCCAGGTTCGGGGGACAGCCGTATGAAAGTGCCCTATTCCTGGCTGGCCGAATGGGTGCCAGGCCTGCCCTCTCCCGCCGAGACTGCCGAACTGCTTTGTGGCATTGGCTTGAATGTCGAGAGGAGCATCCAACTCGCCGGCCTCCCCCGAACAGCCGTTGTCGTCGAAGTGGAAACGCTCGCGCCACTGGCGCCAAATCTGACACCCAGGCCAGTAAAACTCCGGGACGGAAACACAACCCATACAGTTCTCAGCGACTTGCCCGATCTCACCGAGGGCGACCGAGTTGGCGTCGTCTTCCTTCCTCCCGAATCCGTAACGACACCGCCCCTGGACTTGCCGGGAAGCAGAACACCCGCGACCTTGGCGTCGATCTGCACGACAGCGGACGTAGCGCTGCCGGAGACTGGAAAACAAACCTTGAAGTTCGGCGCCGATATGTCGCCTGGCATGAAATTGGACTGGCCTCCCGAGGTCGTATTCGAGTTGGAAGTCACGCCCAACCGCGCTGACGCCCTGAGTATCCTGGGCGTCGCTCGCGATCTTGCCGCCAAACTGCAAATCCCGTACAAGAACCCAGCCCCCGCACCAGCCAGTGCGCCGCAAAAACCGTTACGCCTCTACACCGACGCGCTTTGCAAGCGTCTCGTCGCCTCAAGCATTGACGAAGTCAGGCCCGCCCCCAGCCCGATCTGGCTTCAACGCCGCCTGGTCGCCCTGGGCCTGGCACCGGAGAACAACGTCAGCGACATCACCCGCTACGTCACCTTCGAGTTGGGCCAGCCGCTCCAGGCCTACGACCGAAAGCAGGACATGATCTCGATTGCCGTTCGACGGGCGTCCCCCAAAGAGAGCCTGGAGTTGGGAAACGGCACAACCGTTCAACTCACTTCATCCGATATGGTGGTAAGCGCCCAACTCTCCTCTCGGCGCCATGAAGTCATTGGCCTGGCGGGAGTGGTGGTGGGCATGTCGAGAAAAATCAACGATAGCACCACCTCCCTGCTTCTGGAGGCGGCGAACTACGATGCGCAGGCCGTCCGCAGATGTGCCAGGAGACACAAGTTGGGTAGCGATGCCCAGTACCGCTTCGAGCGAGGGGTCGACCCGAATCTGGCTCCCATCGCATTGGCCCGCGCGGCAGCGCTGATCGTGGAACTGGCGGGCGGCAACAGGAGTGAATGCATAGTGGACACAGGAACGGACGTCATTCGCGCGCCAATCCACTACCGTCCCTCCCGACTTCTACAGATAGCGGCCCTGGATGTTCCAGAGGAGATTCAGCAGCGGCTGTTGGGCCGCCTAGGGTGTGTCATTTCGCCCGCAAAGTGGACCTGGGAGGTTATCCCACCCACTTGGCGGTTCGATCTACAGCACGAAGAAGATCTGGTGGAAGAGATTGCCAGACTCGTTGGTTATGAGCACATCCCGGAAACACTGCCGAAGCTGGACTTCACGCCAGGAATCAACGACTGCACTCATCGCGCGATTCGCGGCTGGATGGCCGCCTCGGGTTTCCAGGAGGTGATAAATTACGCGTTTATCAGCCCCCAGGAGCATCAGGTGTTCGATGCCGAGGGGATGCGCGTAGCACTCACCAAACCCCTCAGCAATGAAAAATCCGTACTGAGAAACAGCTTATGGCCGGGGTTGCTGGAGTTGGCCAGGAACAATCACCAGCAAACCGACCTCATGCTATTCGAAATCGGCCATGTCTTCGGCAAGCAGGAAAAAGAAAAGATCGGGCTGCTGGTATGCGGCCATTTCGAGGCACCTTCCTGGCTCCCTGGAAGGAAAGTGGATTTCTTCTTGTTGAAAGGAATCCTGCAATCCTTGGCCGCTAGCGCCAATATCAGCCTCGACTGGCGCCCGGCGACGGTACCTGGTCTACACCCGTGCATCACGGCCAGCATAGGCTACGGTGGCAAGGTCATTGGCCATGCGGGGCGAATCCACCCGAGCCTGGAAGACAGGCTTGGGCGAAAAGAAATCTATCTGGCGGAACTCGATCTGCCCCTGCCAAGCAATCCATCGACATTCTCAAGTCTCCAGCGCCACCCCGCCGCGGAACGGGACATTTCGGTATTACTGCCAAGAGGCTACGAATATCGGATACTGGAACAACTGATCAAGATGTCTAGCGCGCCCCTGCTGGAAGAAATCCGCCTATTTGATCGCTATGAAGGGGAAAACCTGCCAGCAGGAACGATGAGTCTGGGGGTACGCCTCTCGTTCAGGCACCCGGAACGTTCACTGACCGAAGCAGACATAGTTGAGTTAATGAGGAAAACAAGGGAGGCCATTCTGGGAGAAGGAATCTCACTTCGAGAATAGCGAAGTCACCATTTCCTGCTCTTTTACGGCGGACGTCGCCAAGTTTCCTGCAAGTCCAGCTGCTCAACGGGCGGAATATGCACCTCATAACGAGGTGCATATTCCGTCCCCAATACTTACCCTTCTACTTCAACACCAACCGAGGGGCACAGAAAATCGATGTGATATCCGGAAACACCGTCACCAATTGCCAGGTGAATACCCTCTATACCCTCATTCAACTGGGAGTTTCTGGCATAGTCGATTTTCTCCTCGATCGCTTCATTCACACCTATCGCAAACTCTGTTACCAACTCTTGACGATCACCACCCAAAATTCGCAGGAAATCTACTTGTTCCTCGGCATCAATGCAAAATGACGTCACCTTATTGTCAGTGACGATCATTTTTACCGAGTTGGCGGCGGCCACTTTCTGCACGAATGCATCCACGTCACGAGTGGAGTTTTCATAAGGGAGTCGCCCCGTCGGACGCATGACTGAAAGCACGCCTGATACCAAAAACTCACCACTCACCCAAAAGGGCGCGGCCTGCTTCCTATGCAAATGCGCGTGGTGCACTTCGAAGAACTCCGCTACCGAATGAACGAAGGGCCCCTCGACACTCTTGAGCAGCGCGTAAGGCTTGACCGAGCTGTCCAGATCGACCCAGCCATCGGCACCCTGCCCACAAAGTCGCAAACGAGAAGAGGTTTCCATCATTTCCGCTGCAATGCATTGTTTTTCCAATGCGTTTTTGAAATCGCTGGCGCACATGAGATCGAAGGAATAGAGGGCGGTTTCCAGCGAAGCATCGAAGACGTGAAGAGCACAAAAGACCATCCGCGACTCCGGATACTGTGCAGCCAAATCATGCGAACGGATTGCTGCGGCATCACTGAATGAAAAAACCACGGAGCATTGCGGAGCACGCGATAACTCAGCCAAATTTGCCGTTGGCCAACCCTGCTCGGAAACCAGCGAATTAAACGTCTCGTTGTCGCTAAGGATGATGACTTCACTCGAGTCGAATAGATCAAGAATTCCATTTTGTCTATGCATCTCACATCTCCTCCACTAGTGAGAGAGGCTTTCGCCTCCCTCACATTCAGCACTCAGATGGACGTCTCGTCATGCGCAGGCGACCAGGAAAGCGGCGGCCAACTAAACCCCGAGGCGTCCAGAGCATCACTGTTTTGATTTTTCATGTTTTCAGTCTCCAGTTGATTTTCTTGATTAAGCCAGGCACAGAACCAGATCAGCGCCCGACGGAAACCAACGTAATTCTCTATAGAGAACTTTCCAACTATCCGATCGAACAGGAAGGAGGCGAAACAAAAAATCTCAACAGCCCACCAGCTATAGATATCAACAAGGAACAATAAACCCATGATATTGGAAGACACTTGAAAGTACTGACAGGAGGTTTCCTCCATAAGCCCCGGATTATTGGAGAGTCCTGAGGGGATTTCACTCTGGTGTGATAACGCTCATTCGTGCTGATGTCCGATGGCCCGTTATTCCATGAGTGACTCGGACTCGCTTCGTGCCAGGGCGTGTGGAGAGCATGAATAGCAGCGTTATCCGGCTGCCAGTATCTGCCGGCTCCGCGCCTGGCAATGGCCGCCATGGATGGATAGCCAGGCCCAAAGCGCACCGCTCCGTCCGCTCGGGGGGGAGTACTCAGGATCGTCGGATGAGGTCAGCAGGCGGATATCGAAATGGCCATCCGATTGCCACCCCGCTATAGTGCTGCCTGCAACGCCTGGCCTATTCCTGCAGGCACTCAGGAAGCGACTGGTCCTTCCAACCCCGCTCAGCCCATCCCCTGCTCGTACACCGCCAGGTGCACGAAGGCCGCCTGCAGCAGCGGTAGGTCCAGCCCGGCCGCCTGGCCGCGGCCGAGCAGGTCGCCGATGATCTGCTCGGCTTCCACCGGGCGGCCGCCGATCAGGTCGCGGTACATCGACGAGGTCTGCGGCGAGCCGTGCAGGGTCAGCTGCCGGCGCGCCTCGGCGAGGAAGGCTTCGCGCGGTTCCAGGCCCACTGCGCGGACCACCGCCACCACCTCGTCCAGCAGGCGGTTGACGAAGGCCTCGCCCTGGGGCGCGGCGACCACCGAGCCGACGTTGCCGCGCATCAGGCAAGTGATGCCGCCCAGGGCGGCCAACAGCACCCACTTCTCCCACATCTCGCGGTGGATGTCGGGGCTCAGGCGGGCGTCGAAGCCGGCGTCCTGCAGCAGTGCGTCCAGGCGCAGGATGCGCTCGCTGCGGGCGCCGTCCATCTCGCCGTAGGAGAGTTCGTTGAGGGTGCCGTACTGGACGATGCGGCCGCGCTCGTCCAGGGTGCTGGCGATCTTGCACACGCCGCCCAGCAGCGGCCCGCGGCCGAAGTGATCGACGATGGCGTCGACCTGGTGCATGCCGTTGAGCACCGGCAGGATCATCGTGCCCGGCCCCACCGCCGGGGCGATGTCGCGCAGCGCCGCCTCCAGGGCGTAGGCCTTCACCGTCAGCAGGATGAGGTCGTAGGGCCCGTCCAGGTGCTCGGCGCCGACCAGTTGCGGCGTCAGCACGAAATCGCCATGGGGGCTGAGCACCTGCAGCCCTTCCTGCTGCAACTGGTGCGCCCGCCCGGCGCGCACCAGGAAGGTCACGTCGCGCCCGGCCCGGGCCAGGCACGCGCCGAAGAAACCACCCGTGGAACCCGCCCCGACCACAAGAATGCGCATGGCCCACCCTCCTCGGCTGCCCGGCGCGATGGCGCCGGCTCATTGCCTGTATATAGACGCAGTGCCGGGAAAATGCATGGCCTAGCCCGCCCGCCGGCGGTACAGGCTGCGCGCGAGGGCGTCGAGGGCGAAGCCCAGGGCGCCGATCAGCAGGACCATGGCCATCAGTTCCGAGTAGGCCAGGCGGTCACGGGTGTCGAGGATGTAGTAGCCCAGCCCGGCGCTGACGCCGAGCATCTCGCAGGGCACCAGGACGATCCAGAGGATGCCGATGGCCAGGCGCACGCCGGTCAGCACGTGGCCGAGCACGCCGGGCAGGATCACCTTGCGCAGCGTCTCCCAGGGCGTGGCGCTGAGGCTGCGGGAGAGCTGCAGCCAGCGCGGGTCGAGCTGGCGCACGCCGGCGGCGGTGTTGAGCAGGATCGGCCAGACCGCGGCGAAGGCCAGCAGGAAGTAGATCGGCTGGTCGCCCACGCCCATCAGCATCACCGCGATGGGCATCCACGACAGCGGCGAGATCATCCGCAGGAACTGGAAGGCCGGCGTGGTGGCCGCCTCCAGATTGCGCGAGGCGCCCACCAGCAAGCCCAGGGGCACGCCCACCGCCAGCGCCAGGAGCAGGCCGAGCAGCACGCGCCTGAGGCTCACCAGCACGTGCTGGTACAGCTCCGCGCGGCCCAGCAGCTCGCCCAGGCTGGCCAGGGTGGCCTGGGGCGAGAACAGCTGGCCCAGGCCGTCGCCGCCGAACAGGTGCACGCCGCTCCACCACAGGCCGAGCAACGCCAGCAGCCCGGCCAGGCCCAGCAGCCAGTGGCGGCGGCCGGAGAGTGCCGGCGCCGTCACGTGGCGATCTCCTCGCTGCGCGCGAAGCCCTCGGGCAGGCCGAAGGCGCCGAGGCCGCCGACCTGGGCCAGGGCGTTGCGCACGAAGCGGTCGTCCACCAGGTCCTGCGCGGTGTGCGCCGGGTCCAGCGCGGCGAGGAAGCCCTTGTCGCCCTGGATCAGGGTGTCCTTCAGGCGCCTGACCAGTTCCTCGGTGTAGCTGGGGAACGGGTACGGCTGGAAGTCGATGCGCTCCTCGTGCCAGTCGGCGTGGCGGATGGCGCCGTCGGCCAGGTACTTCTCGCGCTCGCCGGGCGCCGGGGCCAGCACCCGGCCGAGCACTTCCGGCGCGTGCGGGGTGTAGCGGTTGGCGCCGTCCTTGGACAGCAGCTTCGCCGCCTCGGCGCGGTTGTCGCGGGTCCACAGCTGGGCCTTGACGATGGCGTTGACCACCTTCTGCGACCATTCCGGGCGGCCGTTCAGGTCGTGCTCGTGCATGAACACCACGCAGCAGGCGTGGTTGCGCCAGACGTCGCCGGTGAAGCGCTGGATGCGCCCGACCTTGAGGTTCTCCGCCAGGGCGTTGAACGGCTCGGCGACGATGTAGCCGGCGATGCGCCCGCTGGCCAGGGCCGGCGGCATGTCCGAGGGCGGCAGCACCACCAGGTTGACCTCGTTGGCCGCCAGCGCCGCGTCGGCCGGCTTGCTCACCGCCGCCAGGCCGTTGTCGCGCAGCAGTTGCTGCAGCACCACGTTGTGGATCGAGTACCAGAACGGGATGGCCAGGGTGCGCCCGCCCAGCTGCTTCAGCTCGGTGATGTCCGGCGCCACGGTCAGGCCGGAGCCACCAACATGGTTCCAGGCCACTACCTTGGCCGGCACCTTGCTGCCGTAGCGGGCCCAGACAGTCATCGGCGATAGCAGGTGGATGACGTTGACCTGCCCGGAGATGAACGCCTCGATGACCTGCGCCCAGCTGCGCAGCAGCACCGGGCGCTCGGCCTTGATGCCCTCGACCTCGAACAGGCCGTTGGCGTGGGCCACCAGCAACGGAGTGGCGTCGGTGATCGGCAGGTAGCCGATGCGCACCGGGGCGTCCGGCTCGCTGGCGGCGCGGGCGCGCAGGCTGGTCAGCAGCGGCAGCGCGCCGGCTGCGGAGAGCAGCGCAGCGAGTTTGAGAATGTCACGTCGAGAATGAGTGGGATCGTCCAGGCACATGGGCAGCCTCCGGCGCAGGGTGGGAATTCGCGTGGGATCGGCTCGCCCGCCGTAGGGTTTTGAGGATCTCGACCCGCAGCGCGCCCAGTTCCTCGACCAGCTCCGCACGGGGTTGCGGCAGGTCGATGCGCCATTCGCCCAACGTCCGCGCCGGGGTGTCGCCCAGTAGCAGGATGCGTTCGGAGAGCAGCAGGGCCTCGTCGATGTCGTGGGTGATGAGCACAGCGGCGGTGTGCCGTTCGTGGATCACCTGCAGCAGCAGTTGCTGCATGTCGGCGCGGGTCACTTCGTCCAGCGCGCCGAAGGGTTCGTCCAGCAGCAGCACCTGCGGCTGGCGCGCCAGGCAGCGGGCCAGCGCGGCGCGCTGGGCCATGCCGCCGGAAAGCTGCGCCGGCAGGTAGCCGCGCGCGTGTTGCAGGCCGACAGCGGCGATCGCCTGGTCGACGCGCTGGTGCAGCGTAGCCTTGTCCTGCTTCGGCTGGCGGGCGAAGTCCAGGCCGAAGGCGACGTTCTTCTCCAGGCTCAGCCAGGGCAGCAGGCTCGGGTCCTGGAAGGCCACGGCGACGCGCGGGTGCGGGCCGTCGATGGCCTCGCCGAGCAGGCGCACGCCGCCCGCCGCCGGCTTCTGCAGCCCGGCCAGCACGCGCAGCAGGCTGGACTTGCCGACACCGCTGGGGCCGAGGATGGACACCACCTCCCCCGGCGCCAGGCTCAGCTCGAAGCCTTCCAGCACGCTGCGCCAGCCCTTGCCCTCGGGGTAGCCCAGGGCGACGCCGGCGGCCTGCAGCAGCACCTCGCTCATGCCCGCGCCTCCTGGCGCTGCAGCTCGGCGCGCAGTTGCACCAGGCTGGGCGTGACAATGGGCACGAAGGCCGACTCGCGCCAGCGCCGGGCGAAGGCCGCGCCGTGCCGGCTGAGGTAGGCCTTGCCGCCGCTGGCCTGCAGCTCCAGCTGCACCGCCGCGGCGGCGCCTTCGGCCAGGCCGATGCGGATGCGGAACAGCCGCGCCGGTTCGGCGCTGAACTCGCCGCTGGAAAGCCCCGCGCGCAGGCGCTCGACCAGGCCGTCCAGTTCGCCGCGCAGACGTTCCTCTTCCTCGCGCAGCACCGAGCGGCTGCCGCCCAGGTGCTCGCGCACCGCTTCCAGGGCCCGGCGCGCGAGGCCGATGGTCATGGCGCACTGCAGGCCGAGGAAGGCCGGGCGCACCTGCGGCAGGTAGCGCCGGGCGTCGTCGTGCAGCAGCCACTCGCGGGGCAGCGCCACGCCGTCGAAATCCAGAGCGGCAGTGTTGCTCGACTGCAGGCCGAGCAGTTGCAGATCGTCGGAACGCGCAAGGCCGGCGCTGGCCGAAGGGATGGCCGCCACCAGCGGCGCCGCGCCCTCGCGCTCGATGGCCGCGGCCACCACGAAGTGGCCCTTGCGCAGGTTGGTCACCCAGGGCAGGCGGCCGTCCAGCGTCCACCCGTCGTCGGCCGGGGTGGCCCGCACCTGCAGGCTCTCGATGCCGGAGAGGAACTTCATGGCGTTGGACAGCCCGGTGGCGCCGGCCAGGCGGCCGTCCAGCAGTTCGCCGAGCAGGCGTTCGCCCAGCGCCTGGTTGGGGCTCTGCAGCAGGTATTCGATGAAGGCGCGCTGGCCCCAGAAGACGAAGGCGGCGGTCAGCGAATGGCCGGCCACCGCGGCGATGGCCTCCACCGCGTCGAGCAGGCTGCCGCCGGCGCCGCCGCGCGCCTCGGGCACGCCGATGCCGAACAGCCCGGCGCTGGCCAGTTGCGGCAGCACCGACTGCGGGTCGGCATGGCCGAGGTCGAGGGCCTCGGCCTGGGCGTCGAGCCAGTGGTTCAGGGTCGGATCGAGCATGGTCGCTCTCCTTTTGGCGGGCAGCCGCGGGGCAGCCGCCCGGTCATGCGCAACTCAGGCCTTTTCCCAGCGGTACTTGGCCAGTTCGGGGTTCAGCGGCGTTTGCGCCAGTACGTTGGCGAAGTTGCAGAGGGTCGCCAGGCTGATGCCCAGCAGCACTTCCAGGGCATTGCCGTCGCTGAAGCCGGCGGCGCGGAAGGCCGCGAGCCCCGCGTCGCTGACCGCGCCGCGGCTGGCGATGGCCTCGCGAGCGAAGGCGGCCAGGGCTTCCAGGCGCGGCTCCGGCAGTTCGCGTTGTTCGCGCAGGGCGGCTATCACTTCCTCAGGTAGCCTGGCCTTGTTGGCCGCCACCGCGGTGTGCCCGGCCACGCAGAAGTCGCAGCCGTGAGTGGTGGCGGCGATCAGCTGGACCACCTCGCGCTCGGCCAGGCCCAGCTCGGCCTTGCCGTTGAGGCCGGAGACGGTGACGTAGGTCTCCAGCGCGGCCGGGGCGTTGGCCAGCACGCCGAGCAGGTTGGGAATGAAGCCGGAGTTCTTCAGCGCGTTCTGCAGGAACGGCTTTGCCGCTTCCGGGGCGCTGTCGAGGGTCTGGATGGGCAGGCGGGACATGGGTTCGACTCCGTGTGCGGTAGGTGTCGAAAAAGTCTGTTGGTAATAAGAAAACCGTTCAATATTCTAAAGTCGCTATCACTTGCTCCTGAGTCTTTTCATTAGATGATTTCGTCGAGCCCCCTTGTCGATTGGTTATTAGACAGCCTGGAGCTGGACGCCAGCCTGTTCCACGTGGGCCGCTACTGCGGCGGCTGGCACGCCTCCACCCAGGGCCTGGCCCGGGCCAGCTTCCACCTGGTGGTGCAAGGCCATTGCTGGCTGCACCTGGAGGGCGAGGCGCCGGTGCGCCTGGAGGGCGGCGACGCCGTGTTCCTGCTGCGCGACCTGCCCTACCGGCTGTCCGACGCCGCCAGCGCCGAGGCCGCCGCCTGCCAGCCGCGCCAGGCCATGAGCGCGCTGGAGCTGCAGGCCGAGGACGGCGTCGGCCTGGTCTGCGGTTTCTTCCACTTCCACTCCGGGCTCTCGGCGCTGATCATCGAGGCGCTGCCCGCCTATCTGGTGCTGCGCGCCGAGGAGCCCTCGCAACGCGCCGCGCGCAGCCTGTTCGAACTCATCCTGGAGGAATGCGCGCGCCAGCCGGCGCCCTCGCAGCAGTTGCTGGAACGCCTGAGCCACCTGCTGTTCCTCTATGTGCTGCGCCAGCAGGTGCTGGACAACCCCGGCCTCGGCGGCCTGGTGGCCCTGGCCCGGCAGCCGCAGTTCGCCGGCCTGCTGGAACGCATGATCGAGCAGCCGCAGCTGCCCTGGACGCTGGAGGACATGGCGGCCTGCGCCGGGCTGTCGCGCTCGGCCTTCTTCAAGCGCTTCAACGAAACCTGCGGGCAATCCCCCGGCCAGGTGCTGCTGGCCTTGCGCATGGGCCAGGCCTGCCGCCTGCTCAAGGCCGACCAGAGCGTGGCCGAGGTGGCCGCGGCGGTCGGCTACCAGTCGGTGGCGGCCTTCACCCGCGCCTTCCACAAGAGCACCGGGCAGCAGCCGGGGGCGTACCGGCGCGGCCGCGATCAGGACAGCCGGCGCTGAGGCGCCTGCGCCAGCGGCGCCAGCGCGTCCTGCATGGTGCGCAACTTCAGGCAGGTTTCCCGGTACTCGGCCTGCGGCTCGGAGGCCGCGACTATTCCGCAGCCGGCGAACAGGTGCGCCGTGTCGCCGCGCACCAGGGCCGAGCGCAGCGCCACGCAGAATTCGGCGTCACCCGCGGCGTCCAACCAGCCCACCGGCGCGGCGTACCAGCCGCGCTCCATGCCCTCGTGGCGGCGGATGTGTTCCAGCGCCGCCTCCCGCGGCAGGCCACCCACCGCCGGCGTGGGATGCAGGGCCGCGACCAGGTCGAGGACGTCCACGCCCGGGCGCAGCTGCCCACGCACCGGCGTCAGCAGGTGCTGCACCCGCGCCAGGCGGTGCAGGCGCGGCTGCGCCTCGATGTGCAGGCGCTCGCAATAGGGCGACAGCGCCTCGCGCAGGCATTCGACCACCAGCGCATGTTCGTGGCGGTCCTTGGCGCTGTTGAGCAACGCGGCGCCCAGGCGGGCGTCCTCCTGGGGCGTGGCGCCACGCGCCAGGGTGCCGGCCAGGGCCACGGTGTCCAGCTCGCCCGCGGCGACTCGCAGCAGGCGCTCCGGGGTCGCCCCGAGGAAACAGCTGCCGCCGCGGTCGAAGGCGAACAGGCAGGCCGAAGGGCCGGCCTGGGCCAGGCGCTCCAGGACCTGCCCGCAGGGGAAGCCGCCCGCCGCGTGCAGACGCACTTCGCGGGCCAGCACCACCTTGCGCAGCTCGCCCTGGACGATGCGCGCCACCGCCGCCGCCACCCGCGCCTGCCAGTCCCCGGCGTCCAGCGCCTCGCTCGACTCAGCCTCCTCCAGCGCTGCCGGGCAGCGCGGGCGGTGGAGGTAGCGCGCCAGCAAGGTGCTCCAGTCGGCGCGCAGCTCACGGACGGCGGCGTCGACGTCGGCGCCCGGCTCCAGCCAGCGGCTGAACGCCAGGAAAGAGCGCCCGGCCCGGCGCAGGTAGAGGATGCGCGGCAGCACCAGCGAGGTGCTGGCGAAGGCGCGCCAGTGCGGCGCAGCCGGCGCCCGGGCGTCGAAGGCGAAGCCGCCGCACAGGCGCGGCGGGCAGGCGCCGCGCCAGCTCGTGCGCGCCAGCAGCTCGCGCCAGGCCTCGGCGCTGGCGGCGAAGCGCCCGGCCGGCGGCGGGCTGATCTCCTGGGTGCAACCGAAGCCGGCCATCGCTTCGGCGCCCTCCCCGGCCCGCCACAGCAGGCTCTGGCCGAACACCTGGCGGTTGGCGGCGAACAGCCGGACGGGGTCGAGTTCCGCGCAGGCCGTGCTGCTCACCGCCAGCACCGGGCGGCCCTGCTCGCGGGCCTGGCTCGCGGCCGCGCTGAAGCTCGCCCGCAGTTCGTCGAACGGCTCCGTGCTCATGCCTGCCCGTCCTCCTGCTGCCCGTGCCGATGGCGCCAGTGGCGCACCTGCTGGTCGATGTTCCACTGGATGATCTGCGCATACAGCGGGCCGATGAAGGCCGGGTCCAGCCCGGCGGCGCTGGCCCAGGCGCGGCGCTCGGGCAGCATCGCGGCGACCCGCTGCGGCGCGGCGATGCTCGCCTCGTCCGGCTTGAAGCGGGCCGCCGCCTTGACGTAGGCCAGGCGCCGCCCGAGGGCGGCGATGATCTCGCGGTCGAGGCTGTCGATGCCCAGGCGCACGTCGTCGAGGCTGCCGCATTGTTCCGGGGTTTTCATTGCATTCGCTCCTTGCGAGGGTCTCAGGGCCACAGTTGCCAGGCCGGCTCGCGGTAACTGGCGAGCCAGCCGCCGAGGTGGTCGAGCACGACGCGGCGCTGGGCGCGCAGGTAGAAATGGCCGCCGGCGAAATGCCGCACATCCAGCCCACAGCGGCTGGCGGCGGCCCAGGCCAGGGCCTCGTCATCGTTCACTTCGTCGTCGTCCTCCCCCAGCAGCAGCGAGACAGGGCAATCCAGCGGCTCGACGCGCTCGCGCCGGTAGCGCTCGATCAGCCGGTAGTCCGCCCGCAATGCCGGCAGGAACAGCTCGCGCACGGCCGGCTCGTCCAGTGCCCAGGGCAGGCCGTCGGACTGCCGGCGCACGTCCGCCAGCAGCGCCGCGTCCGCCTGCCGGTGCAGGCTGCCGCCACGCTGGCGATGGGGCGGCGGGTGCGCGGAGACGAACAGGTGCAGGGGCGCCCGCCCGCGCCCCTGCAGGGCCAGGGCGACCTCGTAGGCCACGGCTGCCCCCATGCTGTGGCCGAACAACGCCAGCGGACGCTCGTCGAGGCCGGCGCAGGCCTCGGCGATGCAGGCGGCCATAGCCTCCAGGCTGGCCGCCGGCGCCTCGCCGTAGCGCTCTTCCCGCCCCGGGTACTGGACGGCCAGCAGTTCCACGTCCGGCTCCAGGTGCTTGCGCCAGTCGCGGAAGAAGCTCGCGCTGCCGCCGGCATGGGGCAGGCACAGCAGGCGGAAGCCGGGGCTCAGCAATCCAGAAAAGCGGCGCAGCCAGGGACTTTCCGGCATCCCTCTCACAATGCGCCCTCCACTGCCTGGCCGCGCTCCGCGGCGGCCTCGCCCAGGCCCAGGCGCAGCTCGGGCAGCCAGGCCTGCAAGCGCTCCAGGCAGCTACTTGGCGGCAATACCTCGGCGGCGAAATGCAGCCCGGGAGGCAATCGCTCCAGGCACTCCACGGCGAAGGCCGCCATGGCCGCCGTCAGGCGCGAGCCGTCACCAGCGCGCAACCAGGCGCTGCGCTGCACCTCGCGCCCGCCGCTGCAGCCGCTCAGCTCCACGGCCAGCAACTGGTAGGGCGTGCGCCCGGCGGCGTCCAGGCGGCTGGCGGCGACCAGTTCGGCAACCCTCCCGGCCCTGTCGCTTTCCGCCGCTCCGCGCCCCTGGATGCGCCGCAGGCAGGCCAGCAACTGGCCGTCCTCGAACAGATTGAAGGCACTGCCGCGGGCCACGCCCAGCGAGGCGAACAGCCGCTGCCCCTCCGCGCCCAGGTAGGCCGTGGCCAGCAAGTCGCGGTTGCCGCTCCATGGGCGCCGCAACGCCTCGACGGGCGCACCGCTCCAGGCCACTGCGCGCCCGTCGCACCAGGCCTGGCGGGCCCGCCCGAAACCGTAGGCCGGGTCGAGGCTGAGCAGGAAGTCCTCGGCGGCGCTGGCGGAAAGCGCCCCCAGGCCGCCGGCGTAGCAGCGCATCTCGTCGATGCGTTGCAGGCCGGCGGCCAGGTAGCGCGGCAGCAGCCCGGACAGCCCCGGCAACATGCCGGCCGAGAGCAGCACACGACGGCCCTCGGGTACCTGGCCTTCGAGGCGCTGCCAGAGCAGGTCGTCGCCGCCGACGTCCAGGTAGTCGGCGCCTGCCGCCAGGGCCGCCCGCGCCACGCGGTCGAGCACCCGGTAGCTGGGGCCGGCGCAGTTGACCACCAGGCGGCAGCCGGCGACGAAACCG
Source organism: Pseudomonas sp. ADPe (assembly GCF_014843515.1). NCBI lineage: Bacteria > Pseudomonadati > Pseudomonadota > Gammaproteobacteria > Pseudomonadales > Pseudomonadaceae > Pseudomonas > Pseudomonas sp. ADPe. The sequence goes on along the minus strand of NZ_CP062122.1, from coordinate 6,479,721 downwards.
CGCAGCGCGCCTTCGTCGTTCAGGTCCAGGGGCTGCGCCTGCACGGCCCCCGGTTCCCCGGCCAGGCGCTGCAATGCCTGCGGGTCGCGCCCGCCGATGCGCAGCCGGTGGCCCGGCCGCAACAGCCGGACGACCTCGCGGCCAACGCTGCCGCTGGCGCCCAGCAGGCCTATGGGTGCGTCATTCATGCCGGTGTCTCCTGCCGTTGGCCGCAGGCCCGCGCCACCGCCTGGACGTGGGGCGCCTGCATGCAGCTGAAGTGGTCGCCGGGCACGTCGACCACCTGCAGGCGGCCCAGGCACAGCTCGCGCCAGTAGGCGCTCATGTCGCGATGCATGCCCGGCAACACCTGGACCTCGCCGGTCTGGCGGACGAACAGCATGTCGCCGTCGTAGGGCGTGGCCTGGTGCAACGCCACCGCCGCCAGGCTATGGCGCAACACGCGCAGCTGCTCGCCGAGCCAGTCCAGGTCGCTGAGTTGCGAGCCGGCATGGCGCATGGCCAGGGCGATGGCCTGCAGGCGCTGCCCGGGCGAGCGCGCGGCCAGCCGGCGCATGGCCGCCAGGGCGTCGCGGGTCTGCGGGCGCTCCTCCAGTTCCTGCCATACGCCCCGCGTCACCCGCCCCGGGGTGCGCTGCAGGGCCTCGGCGATGGCCTGCTCCAGGCCGGCTTCGTCCAGCGGGTAGCCCAAGGCGCGTGGGTCGGCCTGCATCACCCGGGCGAACACGTATTCAGCCAGCAGGTCGTCCTCGATCAGGAACGGCACGCGGTAGCTGCTGATCACCGTCAGCGCCTCGACCGCCACGCCCCGCGCCTTCAGGCAGCTCGCCAGCTCGCTGGCCAGCAGGCCGCCCAGGCAGTAGCCGACGATGCTCAGGCTACGCAGCCCGGCGGCTTGCAGGGTGTCGGCATAGCTTTCGGCCAGTCGGCGGATGGCCTGCTCGGGCTCCAGCGCCAGGTAGCCGGCCACGTCGGCCAGCACCAGCCCGTCGGCGCCGCCTTCCAGGGCGCCGAACAGCGCGCGGTAGGGCGCCAGGGTGCCGCTGCCGTCGTGGACGAAGATGCGCTTGTGGCCTGCCGCCTGTTCGCGGATCGAGACCAGCGGCGAACCCGGCCGCAGCTCGTCGCGGGCGCGGACGAAATCGGCCAGCGCGGCCACCGTCGGCTGGTTGATCAACTGGCGCAGCAACTGGTCCCACTGCACGCTGCGCAATGCCGGCAGCCGTTCGCGCAGGCGGCCGACCACCTGGGCCACCAGCAGCGAATCGCCGCCCAGCTCGAAGAAGCCCTGCTCGCGGCCTACCGCCGGCACCCGCAGGGTTTCCTGCCAGACCTCGGCGATGGCGCGCTCCAGCTCGTCCCGCGGCGGTTCACCGCTGGCGGCGGACTGCTCGGCGCCGCGGGTGCGCAGCGAGGCCAGGGCCTGGCGGTCGACCTTGCCGTTGGCGGTCAGCGGCAGTTCGTCGAGCACCAGCAGCTCCGCCGGCAGCATGTACTGCGGCAGGCGCAGGGCCAGGTGCTCGCGCAGCGCCGCCGGCTCTAGGCGCTGGCGGTCGGCCTTGAAGCGGGCGATGAACAGGTGCTGGCCGATGCAGGACATGGCCTCCCCGGCCTCCGGCAGGCAGAGCGGCGCTTCGGCCCCGGCCTCGGCCAGCAGGGCCTGCCATTGCTCGCGGCGCAGAAAGGTGGTGTCCAGCTCGCGGCGCAGGTCCTCGAACTCGGTGAGACCTTCCTTGAACTCCATCGACGCCATGATCTGGTAGGTGTCGCGGGTGGCCTCGATGAACACCAGCCAGCCGCCCGGCGCCAGCATGCGCCGCAGGCGCGCCAGCACCCGGCCGGCATCGCGGGCGTTGTGCAGCACGTTGGCGCAGAGGATCACGTCCAGCGAGTTGTCGGCGATGCCCTGGCGCCAGGGCTCCTGGTTGAGGTCGAACAGGCCGTAGCGCACCCAGGGATAGTCGGCGAAGCGTTCGCGGGCCTCGTTGAGGAAATACTGCGAGAGGTCGGTGAACTGGTAGTCCACCGGCAGCCCCGCCAGCGCCGGGATCAGGTCGCAGCTGGTGCCGCCGACGCCGGCGCCTATCTCCAGCAGGCGCAGCGGCCGTTCGGCGTCGAAGTCGGCGGCGATGCGGCGCAGCGCGGCGCACACCGCGCGGTTCAGGTACTGGCTGATGAGGTTGCGCCGGTAGGCGCCGTCGGCCACCTCGGTGCGCCCTTCGGGGAACAGCAGGTGCAGCGGGTCCAGCCGGTCGCTCATCAGCTCGGGCAGGCGCTCCTGGCTCTCGCGCAGGTAGCGCAGCACCTCGGCCCCCCAGCCCACCTTCGGCTCCAGCTCGTCGATGCGGGCCCAGGCCTGGCGCAACGCGTCCTCGCGGACCTGCAGGCGGCAGTAGCCGCCACGGGCCTCGTCGAAGGCCAGCAGGCCCTCCTCCACCAGGGCGCGCAGCCAGCGGCGGATCAGCCGGCGGTTGCGCGGGGCGACCTCGCAGGCTTGGCAGATGTCGTCCAGGGAGTGCCCACGGCCGTCGTCGTCGAACAGCCCCGGCCGCTTCAACGCGGCGGCCATGGCCAGCAGCGCGGCGCGCTCGACCTGCTCCGACATCTCGCGGATATGCCCTGGGTCCAGCCCGGCGCCGACGCCCTGCCCGGCCGCCCGCGCCTGCCCGGCCAGGTCCCCGGGCCAGGCCGCCGGTGTCGTTGCGGGCGCGGCGCAGAGGAAGGCCACCAGGCGCCGCTCCAGGGCCTCCTCGCCCTGGGCCACCACCACCGCGGACTGCACGCCCGGGTAGTCGAGCAAGGCGCTCTCGACCTCGGCCAGTTCTATGCGGTGGCCGCGCACCTTCACCTGGAAGTCCTCGCGGCCGAGGAACTCGATGCTGCCATCCGCCAGGTAGCGCCCCAGGTCGCCGGTGCGGTACAGGCGCTCGCCGCTGACGAGGTGGCGGATGAAACGCTCCGCGGTCTTCTGCGCATCGCCCAGGTAGCCCAGGGCCAGGCCCTCGCCGGCGATGTAGAGTTCGCCGGCCACGCCGTCCGGGCGGTCGCGCAGGCGCTCGTCGAGCACATGGAAGCGCTGGTTGGCCAGCGGCCGGCCGTAGGGAACGCTGCGCCAGTGCGGCGGCACCTCGTCCAGTGGCTGGATGATCGACCAGATCGCCGCCTCGGTGGCGCCGCCCAGGCCCACCAGGCGCAGGCGCGGCAGCGACGCGGCGCTCTCCGCCGCCAGGTTGAGCGGAATCCAGTCGCCGGAGAGCAGCGCCAGGCGCAGGCGCTGCGGCGCCGCACCGGGCTCCGAGCGCAGGTAGTGCAGGAGCATCTGCAGTTGCGCCGGCACCGAGTTCCACAGGGTCACGCCCTGCTCGCGGGCGCAGGCCGCCCAGTGGGAGGGATCGCCGCGCCGTTGCGCGTCGGGCAGCACCAGGGTGGCGCCGGCGGCCAGCGCGCCGAAGATGTCGTAGACCGACAGGTCGAAGCCCAGGCTGGCCAGGCCCAGGATGCGGTCGTCGGCGTCGACCTGGAAGCGCTCGTTGATGTCCGCCAGGGTGTTCAATGCCGCCTGGTGGCTGATCATCACGCCCTTGGGGACGCCAGTGGAGCCGGAGGTGTAGATGACGTACGCCAGCTCCCCCGGCTGCGCGGGCGAGGCCGGCAGCGGCGCGCCGGCATAAGGCTGCAGGCGGTCCACGGCGAGCGCCTGGACGATCCGCGCCGGCCAGGCCAGGCGGCCCTCCAGCGCCGAATGGGTGGCCACCCGCCACACCCCGGCATTCTCCAGGATCAGCTCGCGGCGCGCCTCGGGCTGGCTGGTGTCCAGCGGCAGGTAGGCGGCGCCGGCCCGCAGGATGCCGAGCACGGCGATGATCTGCTCGATGCCCTTGTCCATGCACACCGCGACGCGCTCGCCGCGCTGGCAGCCGGCGTCGAGCAAGGCGGCGGCGACGGCCTCGGCGCGCGCGGCCAGTTCGGCGAAGTCCAGGCTCCGCCCGCCCTGCACCAGGGCCGTATGCCGGGGCGCCAGGCGCGCCCGGGCGAACACCGGCTCGTGCAGCAGGCCCTCGGGCAGTGGCGCATCGGTCTGGTTGGCCAGTTCGCGCGCCAGGCGCTGGGTGGCGGGCAGCTCCAGGCAGTCGTCCAGCGCCCAGGCCGAGGGTTCGCGCGCCAGGCGCAGCAGCAGCGCGCAGAAGGCATCGAACATGGCGCGCAGCACGGGCTCGGCAAAGGCGCCTTCGCGGTAGTCCCAGTTCAGCCACAGGCCGCCGTCGCGCTCGGAGACCTGGCAGTCGATCAGCACCTGGGGCGTCTGGCTGATGCCATGGACCAGCTCGGCGCCGGGCATGAACGGGCCGCGGCCGGCCTCGCCGCCGGCGCCCAGCGTGCTGGTGAAGGCGTAGGGTAGCAGCGCGGCGTCGCGCCCCCGGCGGCGCGCCAACTCGCGCAGCACCTCGATGCCGGAGAACAAGCGGTGGTCCATGTCCTCCCACAGGCGCGCCTGCAGTTGCGCGGCGCGCTCGGCGAAGCTGCCGGCCTGGCGGGTGTCCAACTGCAGCACCTCCACCGAGCTGAAGTCGCCCACCAGGCGCTCCACCTGGGGATGCAGCGCCAGGCGATTGAGCAACGTCAGGCTCAGGCAGAAGTCGCCGCGCCGGCTCCAGCGCCCCAGGGTTTCCGCATAGGCGGCGAGCACCGCGGCGGAGACGCCGATGCCGGCGCCGGCGGCGTTGAGGCCGAGGGCGCGGTAGTCGCGCTCGTCCACCTGCAGGGCCAGGCGGCGGAAGCGCGCCCCCGGCTGCGCGTCGGCCAGGGGCAGCTCGGGCGCGCCGGGCAGGCCGTCGATGCGGGCCAGCCAGTAGTCGCGGTCGCGGCCGTAGCGCGGCCCTTCGCGCAGGCGGCGCTCGGCCAGGACGTAGTCGCGGAAGCTGATCCGCGCCGGCTCCGCCAGGGTGCCGCCGTGGTACAGCTGGTGCAGTTCGCCGAGCAGCATGCGCACGCTCTGGTAGTCGCACACCAGCAGGTCCACCGACAGGTGCAGGAAGTCGCCGGCGGCGCCGTGGCTGACGCACAGCTCCACCAGCGGCCAGCAGTCCGGGCCGGCGCGGCGCAGCTCCATGCGTTCGCGCAGTTCGGCCAGGCGGCGCCCTTCGGCATCCAGCCTGTGCTCCGCCAGCCGGTAGTAAGGCACCTCGGCCAGGATGCGCTGGTGGCCCTCGGCGCTGACCACGGCGCGGAGCATGGGATGGCGTTCGATCAGTTGGTTCCAGGCCCGTTCCAGGCGCGCGACCTCGAGGCCGGGGAAGGCGAACTCCAGGTAGCCGTGGCAGGCGACGCCGCCGTGGGCGAAGGCCGTGCTGCGGCCGAGCAGGTAGGCGGCCTGCACGTCGGTCAGCGGGAAGGGCTCGCCCTGCTCCGCCGGATCGCCCTGCAAGGCCTGCTCGCGTTCCGCCGCCAGGGCGCGCAGCAATTCGTCGCGGGCCTGGCGCAGGCGCTGCAGCAGCGCCTCGTCCAGGGCCCCGGCCGGGGCCCGGTAACGCAGCAGGCCATTCTCTTCCCATAGCTCGACGCCCAGCATGTCGAGCTCGTTGCGCAATGCGTGGATATTCATAGTGCCCCTTCCTCCAGTGGGTTGGCGCCCGCCCGCCGCTGCGCCTGCCGGGCCGCCACCAGGGCGGCCTGGGCGGCGACGCTGGCGGCGCCGAAAAAGTCCTTGAGTGTCAGTTCCACGCCGAAGCCACTGGCCAGGCGCTCGATCAGGCGGGTGGCCAGCAGGCTATTGCCGCCCAGGGCGAAGAAGCCCTGGTGGCGGCCCACCCGCGGTACCTCCAGCAGCGCCTGCCAGTGCCGGGCGACCGCGCTTTCCAGTTCGCCCAGCGGTTCCTCGTCCGGCGCCAGGGCGCTGCCCTGGAGCTGCTCCTGCAGCAGCCAGGCCAGGGCCTTGCGGTCCACCTTGCCGTTGCCGCTCAGGGGCAGCCGGGGCAAGGCGAGCATGCGTTCGGGCAGCATGTGGGGCGGCAGCCAGTCAGCGGCCCAGCCGCGCAGCTGCTCTTCCGCGGGTGTCTCGCGGCCGCCGGCCGGCACCACCGCGGCGACCAGGCTGGCCCGGGCGCCGGGCAGCACCAACGCAACGGCGCGCGCCAGCGCCGGGTGGCGTTCGAGCACCGCCTCGACTTCGGCGAGTTCCACCCGGTGGCCGCGCAGCTTCACCTGCTGGTCCAGGCGGCCGAGGAATTCCAGGGTGCCGTCGGGCCAGTAGCGGCCCAGGTCGCCGGTGCGGTACCAACGTTCGCCGCCCTGCTCGACGAAGCGCTGGCGGGTCAGCGCCGCTTGCCCGCGATAGCCCAGGGCGACGCCGGCGCCGCCGATCCACAGCTCGCCGGGGACCCAGTCCGGGCAGTCCCGGCCGAGGCCGTCGACCACCCGGTAGCGCTGGTTTTCCAGCGGCCGCCCGTAGGGGATCGAACGCCACTGCGGCGGCACCTCCGCGACTTCCTGGGCATTCGACCAGATCGCCGCCTCGGTGGCCCCGCCCAGGGCCACGAAGCGGCAGCCGGGGGCGACCTGGCGCAGACGCGGCGGCAGGTCCAGGCCGATCCAGTCGCCGGAGACCAGGGCCAGGCGCAGGCCGCCCAGGCCGAGGCCGCCGCGGTTGCGCAGCAGCAGCATGTCGAGCAATGCCGGCACCGAGTTCCACAGGGTGACGCCGTGCCGGCGCAACAGTTGCAGCCAGTGCGTCGGTTCCTTGCGCAGGGCCTCGGCCGGCAGGACCAGGGTGCCGCCGACGCCGAGCACGGCGAAAAGGTCGAATACCGAGAGGTCGAAATCCAGCGCCGAAACTCCGAGCAGGCGGTCGCTGGCCGCCAACCGGTAGCGCCGGCGCAGCGCATCCAGGGTGTTCTGCGCGGCGCCGTGGGCCACTTCGACGCCCTTGGGCTCGCCGCTGCTGCCGGAGGTGAAGATCACATAGGCGACAGCCGAGGGTTCCACCGGCAAGGGCTTGGCCAGGGGCTCGTAGGCCTGGCTGGCAGCCAGCTCGCGCACCACCGTGCCGGCTGGCCAGGCGTCCTCCCCGGCCCGCTCGGCGTCGGTCAGCACCAGGCACACGCCGGCCTGGCGCAGGATGGCCGCGCGCCGCGCCGGCGGCTGTTCGATCCCCACCGGGACGTAGCACGCGCCGGCGGCAAGCGCGCCCAGCACGGCGATCACCTGGCCCGCCCCCTTGGGCAGCGTGATGGCCACGCCGTCGCCGGCCGCCACGCCCCATTCGCGCAGCGCCGCGGCCAGGCGCAGGGCGGCCTCGGCCAGTTCGGCGTAGCTGTACTGGCGTTCCTGCTCGTCGTGGGCCACCAGGGCCAGGTTATGGGGGTTGTTCCGCGCCTGGGCGAAGAAGCCCTGGTGCAGCACGCCGGGCTCTAGGTCCGCCCGGGTGTCGTTGACCTGGTAGCGCACCTGCGCTTGCGCCGCCGGCAGTTCCAGCGACACGGGTTGGCCCCAGTCCTGCTCGGCCAAACCTTCGAGCAGGCGCTCATAGGCGGCGAACATGGCTTCCAGCAGGCCGTCGGGAAACAGCCCCTCGACCGCATCCCAGTTCAGCAACAGGCCCTCTTCCAATGGGTAGGTCTGGTGGTCGAGCCAGACCTGGGGCGTCTGCGACAGCGCCCAGCCGGGACGGCCAAGGGTTTCGCGGCAACGCGCGTCCACCAGCGGCTCGCCGAGGTTGCAGGCGAACACCACGGGGGCGCCCAGGCCTTCGCCGTCCTGGCGCTGGGCCAGCTCGCGCAGCACCTCCATGCCCGACCAGGCCGCGTGGCCCAGGTCCCGGTGCAGTTGCGCCTGCAGGGCGGCGGCCTGCCCGGCGAAGCTGCCCGCGCGGGAAAGGTCCACCTCCAGCAGCACCAGGTTGGAGAAGTCCGCGACCATGTGCGCCACGCCGCTGTCCAGCGGCTGGCGGTCGAACAACGGCAGGTTGAGGAGAAAACGCTGGCTGGCGCTCCAGCGCGCCAGGACCTGGGCGTAGGCGCAGGCCAGCACGCTGGCCAGTGTCAGGCCGTGCGCCCGGGCACGGGCTTCCAGGCGCGCCAGGCGCGGCTTCCGCAGCAGGAACTGGAGGCGGCGGAAGCGCGGCCGGCCCAGTGACTCGGGGGCCTGGGCCAGGGGCAGTTGCGGCGGGCCGGGCAGCGTGTCCAGGCGCGCACGCCAGTATTCGCGCGCACTGGCCAGCTGCGGCCGGCGCAGCTCGCGCTGGGCCGCCAGGTAGGCTGGGAAGTCCATGCCCAGCGTCGGCAGCGTCTCGCCCTCGCCCCGGTAGAAGGCTGCCAGGTCGCGCAGCAGGATGGCGAAGCTGAGCACGTCGGCGACCAGCAGGTCCAGGTTCAGGTGCAGCCGGCTGCGGCCATCGGGCAGCAGGCTCAGTTGCAGGTCGAAGACCTGCCCGCTGGCGACGTCAAGGCAGCGGTGCGCCAGCGCTTCGCGCAGTTGCGCCAGGCGCGCTTCGCGCTCGGCCCGCTCGAGGCGGCGCAGGTCATGCACGCGCAGGCCGGCCCAGGCCGGTTCGCCGCGGATGCGCTGGCGCCCGTCGGCGAGGAACTGCGCACGCAGCATGGCGTGCCGCTGGCACAGCGCGCGTACCGCGGCTTCCAGGCGCGGCGGGTCGAGCTCGCCGGCGTCCAGTTCCTGGTACAGCTGGCAGGCCACCCCGCCAAGGCTGCGCTGCTCGTCGCGGCCCAGCCAGTAGGCCTGCTGCAGGGCTGTCAGTTCGAACCCCTCGCCCGTCTCGGGCACAACCGGCGACGGCCCGGCCACCTCGCCGGCGCGCTCGGCGAACAGGCGCAGCCAGGCTTGCAGGGTCGGCCGCTCCATCAGTTCGGCAACGCCGACGCGCACGCCGTGGCGGGCCAGCAGCGTGGGCAGGCGCATGAGGTTGATGGAGTCCAGGCCCTGTTCGATCAGCGACAGTTCGGCGTCGATGTCGGCGGCGTCGCAGCCCAGGGCCGGCGCGAGCCAGTCGCGCAGGCTGTGTGGATCGGTGCCGGCGAGGCAATCGCCGGGGCGCGCCCGGGGTGAATGAGCGCATGCCAGTGCTGGGTCATCGTTCATGGTGGGCAATCCTTGCGGAAGCTGGGTGGATGGGGCCACGCAGGCGCCAGCGGTTGACCGCTTCGCGCTCGTGGAACAGCTCTCGGTAACGGCCCGGCTGGGCCAGAAGCTGACGGTGGGTGCCGCGCTGCACCAGGCGGCCCTGGTCGAGCACGAGGATCTGCGCGGCGTGTTCGGCGAGGCTCGGCCGATGGGTGGCCAGCAGCAGCGTGTGGCGGCCGGCGAGGCCGAGCAGCAGGCGGTTGATGCGCGCCTCGCTGGCCGGGTCCAGGGCCGCGGTGGGTTCGTCCAGCAGCAGCACGGGGGCGCCCTTGAGCAGCAGGCGGGCCAGGGCCAGGCGCTGCCGCTCGCCGCCGGACAGGCCGGCCCCGGCCTCGCCCAGGGGGCCATGCCAGCCCTCGGCCAGGCGTGCCGCGAGGCTGTCCAGGCCGCAGGCGCGGGCCATCGCCAGCAGGGTCGCATCGCTGGCCGCGGGGTCGCCCAGGCGCAGGTTGTCCAGCAGGCTGCCGGGCAGGACCCCGCAGTCCTGGGGCAGCAACGCCAGGTAGCGATCGCGCTCGGCGGCGGCCACCTCGCGCAGGTCGACGCCGCCCAGCAGCACCCTGCCCGCATCCGGGTCGGCGCAACGCGCCAGCAGGCGCAGCAGGCTCGACTTGCCAGCCCCGGAGGCGCCCACCAACAGGTTGAGCGAGCAGGGCGCCAGGTCGAGTTCGATGCCGTCCAGCACCCGCCGTTCCTGGCGCACCAGGCCCAGGCCGTGGGCCTGCAGACGCGGGTCGGCGGGCAGCCGCGGCCGGGTGGGCTCGGGCAACGGCGGCACCTGCAGCACCTGGCGCAACTGGCGCAGGCCGTGGCGCGTCTGGCGCAAGGTGGCGCCCAGGTTCACCAGCGTGCCCATGGGCTCCACCAGGCAGGTCGCCAGCAGCCCCAGGGCGAGGAACTCGGTGGCCGCCAGCTGCCCGCCGAGCACCGCGTGCAGCCCGCCCAGCAACAAAAGCGTGTACAGCGCCTGCAACGCGCCGGCCAGGCCCAGCGCGGCCGGGAAGGTGCGCCAATGGACGCGACGCTGGGCGCGGCGCTGTTCCTCCAGGGCCTGTTCGAGCAGGGCGAAGCCGGCCTCGGTGCGCCCGCTGACGCGCAGCAACGCCTGCTGGCGAACGAACTCCAGGACCCGCGCCGCCGCCTCGGTGCCCGCCCGCTCGCCACCCTCCTCGGCCTCGCCGCCCCAGCGCACGCCCCAGCGGTAGAACAGCCACAGCGGCAGCGCCGCGGCCAATCCTGTCAGGGCCAGGCGCGGCATCTGCAAGGCCAGCACGCCGAGCAGCGCGAGCGGCGTCAGCACCGCGTTGAGCAGCGGCTGCAACAGGTGCGCCGGGACGCTCATCACCTGCAGGACGTTGTAGGTGACCAGGCGGTTGAGCTCGGCGGCGCGGCGCTCGGCGAACCACTCCAGGGGCAGCCGCGCCAGGTGCTGCCCGAGGCGCCGGTTCAGCCCGCGGGCGGCTTCGGCGCCGGCGCGGTAGCCGAGCAACTGGGCATGCCGGCGCAGCCACAGGCAGAGCATGGCCAGCCCGGCGAAGGCCGGCGGCCAGTGCCACGCCGGCGCGTCGCCGAACAGCTCGCCGAAGGCCAGCGGCAGCAAGCCCAGGGCCAGCCCCTGGGCGCCAGCCGCGGCGGTCATGGCCAGCACCGCCAGGCGCAGGCGCCGGGCCTGGGCCGGCTGCAGGCAGCGCAGCAGTTCGACGATCATGCGCCGCCCCCCTGCTCCGCCGCCCACAGCCGGGCGTAGGTCCCGCCCTGCTGCAGCAGCGCCTCGTGGCGCCCCCGCTCAAGCACCCGGCCGCCACCGAGCACGACGATCTGCTCGGCGTCGCACAGGCTGGCCAGGCGATGCGCGATCACCAGCAGCGTGCGCCCGGCCGCCAGCACCGACAGGGCCTGCTGGATGGCCGCCTCGGACTCCGGGTCGGCCGCGGCGGTGGCTTCGTCCAGCACCAGGATGGGGGCATCGGCCAGCAGCGCGCGGGCGATGGCCAGGCGCTGCCGCTCGCCGCCGGACAACGCCTGGCTGCCGTCCAGCACGGTGGCGTAGCCCTGGGGCAATTGTTCGATGCGCGCGTCGATCTGCGCGGCCCGCGCCGCGGCCCTGACCTCGTCGAGGGTGGCCTCGGGCCGCGCCAGGCGCAGGTTGTCCAGCACGCTGGCGCGCAGCAGGCGGACTTCCTGGAAAACGAAGGCGACCTGCCGGTACAGGGTGGCGGCGTCCATCTCGCGCAGGTCCACACCGCCGATGCGGATGGCGCCGCCGCTGACGTCGGCGAAGCGCGGCAGCAGGCTGGCCAGCGTCGACTTGCCGGCGCCGGACTCGCCCACCAGGGCGGTCAGCGTGCCCGGCGCCAGCACCAGGTCGATGCCGTCCAGGGCCAGGCTGCCGTCGGCGCGCCTCAGGCTCACCGCATCAAAGCGCACTTCGCTGCCCTGGGGCTGGCGCGGCCGCGCCGGTTGCGGCAAGGGCGTGGTGGCCAGCAATTCGCCAATGCGCCGCGCGGCCTCGCGGCCCTGGACGATGGCGTCGCCGCCGTGCCCCAGCGCCGCCACGGGCGCGGCCAGCGCCGGGCCGAGCAAGGCGAAGGGCAGCAGCTGTACCGGTTGCAGTTCGCCGGCCAGCACCAGGCCGCTGCCGGCCAGCAGCACCAGGGCGATCATCAGCAGCGGCGAGAGCAGTACCTCGACGCTGGCGCCCAGCCCGGCCCAGCGTCCGACCCAGGCGGAGAAGAAGCGGGCGAAGTCTTCCACGGCGGCGAAGAAGGCGCCCTGCACCTGCCCGGAACGGCCGAAGGACTTGACCATGGCGATGCCCTGGACGAAGCCCAGGGTCGCCTGGGACAGGCCGCCGATGGCGGCCCCCAGGGCCTGGCGGTCGGCACGGTAGGCGGCCGAGCGCAGCGCGGCGAGGCGCCACAGCGCCAGCAGCGGCGGCAGCAACACCACCAGGGTCATGCGCCAGTCCTTCAGCGCCAGGTAGGCCAGGCAGGCAGCCGGCGCCACCAGCGCCGCGGCCAGGTTGTTGGGCAGGTGCGCCACCAAGTGATGCAGGGCGCCGACGTCGTCCACCAGCACCCGGTTCAGCCGCGCCAGATTGCGCCCGGCGTACCAACCCAGGGGCAGGCGCCCGAGATGGGCGGCCAGGCGGCGGCGCAGGTGCAGTTGCAGGTCGCTGTCGGCCAGGTGGGTCATGTGCAGCGCGCAGCTCAGGCCCAGCAGGCGCAGCAGCAGCGCGGCGGCGCCGACCAGGGCCAGGAGCGGCGCCCGGCCGTCATCGAGGTGCCCGGCGAGCAGCGCCGGCGCCAGTTCGGCCAGGGCCACGAAGGGCAGGATGCCGGCCAGCGCCGACACGGCCTGCAACGCCACCGCCAGCAGCAGGCGGCCGCGCACGGGGCGCAGCAGCGCCGCCAGGGAGAAGCCCGCCTCAGCCACGCGCGCTCGCCTCCCGCTGGGTGAAGTACTGCCGCTGGAGGGTCTCGCGCAGGTGCCGGCGGCTGACCTTGCCGACGCCGGTCTGCGGGAAGGCCTCGAGGAACTCGAAGCGGTCCGGCAGCTTGAACGCCGCCAGCCCGCAGCCGCGCAGGTAGGCCTTGAGTTCAGCGGCGGCGGCCGCCGAGCGGCGGATCACGAAGGCGCAGCTGCGTTCGCCGAGGAAACCGTCGGGCATCGCCACCAGCGCCGCGTCCAGCACCGCGGGGTGCGCCAGCAGCAGGTTCTCCACCTCCTCCGCGGCGATCTTCTCGCCGCCGCGGTTGATCAGGTCCTTGTCGCGCCCTTCCACCACCAGGTAGCCATCGGCGGTCAGCGCCACGCGATCGCCGGAGCGGTAGAAGCCGTCGGCCGTGAAGCACTCGGCGTCCTGCCCGGGGTTCCGGTAGTAGCCGCGGATGGTGTAGGGCCCGCGGGTCAGCAGCAGGCCCACCTGCCCGGGCGGCAGGTCGTTGCCCTGCTCGTCCACCACCCGCACCTCGTCCGCCGGCGACAACGGCCGGCCCTGGGTGCGCAGCAGGTGCTCGGCGTCGTCGTCCGGGCGGGTGTAGCAGATCAGCCCTTCGGCCATGCCGAACACCTGCTGCAGGCGGCAGCCCAGGGTCGGCCCGACGCGCCGCGCCGCCGCCTCGCTCAGCCGCGCGCCGCCCACCTGCAGCAGCAGGCCGGGCAGGCCGCGCCCGCGAAGCTCGGCGGCCTCCATCCACACCAGGGCCAGCGGCGGCACCAGGGCGGTATGGCTCACGCCCTCGGCCTCGACCAGCGGGAAGCAGCATTCCGGCGTCGGCTGCGCGGCGGTCACCACCCGCCCGCCGCTGTACAGGGTGCCCATGAACCCCGGGCAGCACATGGGGAAGTTGTGCGCCATGGGCAGCGCCGCCAAGTAGGTGCTGTCCGGCCCCAGGCCGCACAGCTCGGCGCTGGCGCGCAGGTTGTAGAGGTATTCCCGGTGCCGCCGCGGAATCAGCTTGGGCACGCCGGTGGAGCCGCCGGACAGCTGGAAGCAGGCCACCGCCTCCGGCGCCGGCTCGGGCAACGCCAGGGGCTCGGCGCGGTAGAGGTCGGCCAGGGCGACGAACTCCTGCGCCTCGCCGGCCACCAGCACGTGGCGCAGCTGCGGCTGCTCCGCCTGCAGCCGCCGGGCCAGCGCGCGGAAGTCGAAGTCAGCGGCGCGGTCGGCGCAGATGTAGGCGCGGGCCCCGGCGAAGCGGCAGAAGCTGGAAAGCTCCAGCTCGCGGTGCGCCGGCAGGGCGAAGATCGGCCGCGCGCCAAGGCGGTACAGGGCGAAGCAGGCCTCGACGAAGGCGATGCCGTTGGGCAATTGCAGCAGCACGTTGTCCCCGGCGCGCAGGCCCAGGCCGTGCAGGCCGGCGGCCAGGCGGTCGACCCGCGCGTCCAGCTCGCGGTAGCTCAGGCGCCGCTCCCCTTCCACCAGTGCTTCGCGTTCGGCGAAACGCCGGGCGGCCTCGCGCAGCAGGCCGGAGAAGGTCTCCTCGCGCCAGTAGCCGGCATCCCGGTAGCGCTGGACATAGGCCTCGGGCCAATCGGGGCAGTCGATGCGGTCGTCGCGGGTGGTCATCTTGCTTCCTCGCTGGTTGCGGGCATGAGCGGGCCTGCGGCCTTGCGGGGAAGGCCGTACAGGGCGTCTGCGGGGTATGGGTGGCGGCAAGGCGTGCCGCTTCGGTGCGCCGGGCGCACCCGGGCAATGCTGCGGGGAGGTCCCTCTCCGATTGTTGCGAGTGATTATCAATATCCCGGCGATCCGCCAGCGGCAAGGACCGCCGCCTTCGATCCCGCGCCTTTTTCTTTGGATCGTGGAACCCGCGCCCACCGCCAGGGCGCGCGCAGGGCCCGCGGGGCGGGACATGACGGCCTGGACCGGCACAAACAATAATAATTCTCATTCATGGATCGACTTCGCCGTGCTAGCCTGAGGCCTCCATCCGCCAGGCAAGGAGAGAAGGATGTCCAGCAGCAAGGCCATGCAGCGCAGCGTGCCCAGCGACTTCACCCTGAGCGTGCCCGGCTGCGGCGCCACCCCGGCGGGCGAGGCCGCGGCGGACATCACCCTGTCCGCCGGCACCGTGGTGGTCCAGACCCAGGGCTGGATGCAGGAGCCGCTATGGAAGGGCCTGAAGCTGATCCTGGTGCTCAGCGGCCGCCTCGACTGCCGCGTCGAGGGCCTGCCCCCGGTGGAGATCCGCGGCCCCACCCTGTGCGCGGTGGCCAACCAGGGCGAGTTCTGCGGCGACCACCTGTTCGCCAGCGGCGTGCCGGTGCGCTACACCACGGTGCAGCTGGATTTCCCGGCGATCCGCAGTGTCGGCCTGGAGCCCGAGCGGCTGTTCCGCCAGCGCCACGACGGCGGGCCGGTGCTGTTCTGCCGCCCGGCCTCGCGCTCGCTGCTGGCCCTGGCCCGGCAGATCGCCACCTGCCCGCTGCACGGCCCTTCCCGCGCCTTCTACCTCGGCGGCAAGGCGCTGGAGATGACCGCCCTGGGCCTGGAGGACCTGCTCGCCGACCAGCCCCCGGGCAGCGCCGCCGAGGCGCGCCTGAACTCCGCCGACCTGGAGCGGGTGCAGGCTGCCCGCGAGCTGCTGTGCCGCGACCTGCAGCATTCGCCGCCGCTGGCCACGCTGGCGCGCCAGGTGGGGCTGAACGCGCGCAAGCTCACCGAAGGCTTCCGCCAGCTGTTCGGCAGCAGCGTCTATGCCTACCTGCAGGAGGTCCGCCTAAGCGAGGCCTACCGCCTGCTGGCCAGCGGCGAGAGCAACGTCTCCAGCGCCGCCTACCGCGTCGGCTACAGCCCGGCGCACTTCTCCATCGCTTTCCGCAAGCGCTTCGGGGTGTCGCCCCGGGAGCTGCGCTGAGCCCGTGGCGGAGCGCAGGTTCCGCGGTTTTTCCCGATCGAAAGAAATGGTCGCGCAATCCAATGTTTTCCCCCGGCGCCATGAATGCTTGTTGAGATAAGTTCGCATTCGCATTTTTGAACCCCTCTCAGCATGGAGCGAAACATGGCAACCGGCCCCGGGCAGACCAGCCCCCTACACTTCCCTTCCCACCTGCTGCCGCGCGGCCTGCGCCTGGCCGGGGCGATACACGCCCTGGCCCTGGGCATCGGCCTGGCGAGCCTGCCGGGCCAGGCCCAGGCCGCGGACGACGAGCGCCAGGAGCAGGACGTGCTGTCGCTGGACAGCAGCACCGTGCTCGGCGCCGGCGAGAGCCCGGTGGGCTCGGTGCCCGGCGTGGTGGCCCAGCGCAGCCTCAGCGGCACCAAGACCGACACGCCGATCCGCGAGGTGCCGCAGGCCCTGTCGGTGGTCACGCGCAAGGAGATGGACGAACAGAAGGCGCAATCGGTGGCCGAGGCGCTGCGCTACACCGCCGGCGTGCAGGACACCACCGGCGCCGCCTCGCAGCGCTTCGACTCGATCAGGATCCGCGGCTTCGATGTCTCCAGCACCGGCATGCTGCGCGACGGCTTGCGCGGCACCACCACCCAGGCCTGGCCGAAGGTCGAGCCCTACGGCCTGGAGCGGGTCGAGGTGCTCAAGGGCCCGGCCTCGGTGCTCTACGGGCAGAACGCCCCCGGCGGGGTGGTCAACCAGGTCAGCAAGCGCCCGCTGGACCAGCCCTTCCACGAGGTGGAAGTGGTCGGCGGCAACCACGACCGACGCCAGGGCCAGTTCGACTTCAGCGGCCCGCTGGACGACGAAGGCAAGTTCCTCTACCGGCTCACCGGCCTGGGCCGCGACAGCGACACCCAGACCGACCATATCGTCGACCGCAAGACCTTCGTCGCCCCGGCCTTCACCTGGCGCCCCAACGAGGACACCGACCTGACCGTGCTGGCCGAGTACGCCGAGGACGAGTTCGGCGCGCCAAGGGTGTTCGTGCCGCTACGCGGCAGCCTGCTGTCCAACCCCAACGGCAAGATCAAGCACAACCAGTTCCTCGACGAGCCGGGGCTGGACAACCACCGCACCCAGTACGCCCTCGGCTACCTGCTGGACCACCGCCTGAACGACGTCTGGAGCCTGCACTCCAGCGCGCGCTACAGCCACGTCAACCTGCTCACCAATACCGCCAGCGGCATGGGCCTGGCCGCGGACCAGCGCACCCTGATGCGCAGCGCCTACCGCTTCCGCATCATCGGCGACGTCTATGCCCTGGACAACAACGCCCAGGCGCGCTGGAACATCGGCGACACCGAGATGACCTCGCTGCTGGGCCTGGACTACCGGCGCACCCGCGAGGACTACTACCTGCGCGCCGGCAAGGCCGCCTCCATCGACATCTTCAACCCGGTGTACGGCCAGGGCTTCGGCCCCATCGACCGGCCCATGGCGCAGACCCAGCAACGCGCCGACCAGGTCGGCGTCTACGCCCAGCAACAGTTCACCTTCGACAAGCACTGGGTGCTCAGCCTCGGCGGCCGCCAGGACAGCTCCAGCGCGCGCACCGACAATCGCCTGGCGGACAGCGGCAGCAAGCAGCGCGACGAGAAGTTCACCTACCGCGCCGGCCTGGTCTACCTGGCGGACAACGGCCTGGCGCCCTATATCAGCTACTCCACCTCGTTCAACCCCTCTCTGGGCACCGATTTCTACGGCAACGCCTACAAGCCGCTGACTGCCAAGCAGTCGGAGGTCGGCGTGAAGTACCAGCCCAAGGGCTACGACGGCTTCGTCACCCTGGCCGCCTACGAACTGACCCAGGAGAACGTGCTGACCACCGACCCCAACAACAACCTCAACCAGGTGCAGACCGGCGAGGTACGGGTGCGCGGCCTGGAACTGGAGGGCAAGGCCAGCCTGGCCCGGGGCCTGGACCTGATCGGCAGCGCCACCTACAACGACGCCGAGGTGACCAGGAGCAACAACCCCGTGGAGAAGGGCCACCGGCCGACCAACACGCCGCGCAAGATGGCCTCGCTGTGGCTGGACTACACCCAGCCCGACGGCCCCCTCGCCGGCCTGGGTTTCGGCGCCGGGGTGCGCTACCTCGGGCGCACCGAGGCGGACGCGGCCAATACCATCACGGTGCCCTCCTACACCCTGCTGGACGCCGCCGTGCACTACGAGCTGGGCCAGCTGTTCCGCGAAGCCAAGGGGCTGCGCCTGTCGCTCAACGCCAGCAACCTGACCGACAAGCACTACTACAACGGCTGCAGCGCGAGCAGTTGCACCATCGGCGAGGACCGCAGCCTGATCGCCAGCCTGAGCTACCGCTGGTAGGCCGCCGATGACCTGTCGGGTTGCATCGACCAGGGCCGGCCGGCGTCGCGCCTGGCTGGCCCTGCACCGCTGGCTGGCGCTGCTGGTCGGCCTGCCGCTGGCGCTGCTGGGCGCCAGCGGCGCGCTGCTGGAGCTGCGCGGGCCCATCCTGCACTGGGAGCTGGGCGCCGCCGCGCTCAGCGCCAAGCCCCATGCCGCCGACGCCGTCGCCCTGGACGACGCGGCACTGCGCGAACGCGCCCGGCAAGCCTACCCGCGCTTCGCCCGCATCCTCGGCAGCGCGGCGCCACGCCAGGGCTTCCTGACCAGCGACAACGCCCTGGTCTTCGGCACCCTGGGCGACCGCGCGGGCACCGCGGTGGCCATGCTCGACCCTTACGACGGCGAGCCACGGGCCTTCTTCGTCTTCGACGACCTGTGGCTGGCCAAGGTGGTCGCGCTGCACCGCAGCCTGTTGCTGCCGCCGCCACTCGGCTTGCCGTTGCTGGCGGCGTGTGGCGCGGCGCTCTGCCTGTCGCTGCTCAGCGGCCTGTACCTGTGGTGGCCGGGCCGCCGCAACTGGTGGGCCGCGGCCAGCCTGCGGCGCGGCAGCCAGGGCACGCGACGACTGCGGGAATGGCACAACCTGTGCGCCAGTTGGCTGTACCTGCCGCTGCTGCTGATCGCCCTGACCGGCACCTGGCTGGCGCTGCCGCCCGGGCTCGCCGGCGCCGCGCCAGCCAAGGCGCTGCTTTCGGCCCTGCACGGACGGCTGGGCCTCGGCGCCGCGGGCATGGCCGCCGCCTTTCTCGCCGGGCTGGCCCTGCCCGCGCTCTACATCACCGGCCTGCTGCTGTGGTGGCGCCGCCGCCCGGCCCGCCAGGCCCTCCCCTCCACGCAAGGAAACCCGTCCCATGACTAGCCTCCTGAAACAGGCCTGCCGCGGCCTGCTGCTGTTCCTCCTGTGCGCACCGGCGCTGGCCGCGCCGCTCACCGACCTCGCCGGGCGCAAGGTCGAGGTGCCGGCCCAGGTCAAGCGCGTGCTGCTTGGCGAAGGCCGCATGATCTACTCGCTGTCGCTGCTCGAAGGCGCCGATCCCTTCGCCCGGGTCGCCGGCTGGCAGGGGGACTTCCGCGGCCTCGACGTGCAGGGCTACGCGGCCTACCGGGCGCGCTTCCCGCAGGCCGACCAGGTGCCCCTGGTGGGCGGCACCTCGGCCGACACCTTCAGCGTCGAGAAGGCCCTGGCCGTTCACCCGGACCTGGTGCTGCTGGCGCTCAGCGGCGGCCACGGCCCGGGGCCGGGCAGCGAGGCGCTGCGCCAGCTGGAAGCGGCCGGGGTGGCGGTGCTGTTCGTCGACTTCAGCGAGCACCCGCTGCTCAACACCGTGCCCAGCATGCGCCTGCTCGGCGAGGCCCTGAGGCGCCAGCAGCGCGCCGCCGAGTTCATCGACTTCTACCAGCAGGCCATCGAGGCGGTGCGCGAGCCATTGGCCAGCGCCGAGGCGCGCGGCGAACTGGAGCGCCCGAGGCTGTTCGTCGACATGCTCGCCGGCCTGCAGGACTGCTGCGGCTCGCCCGGGCGCGGCAACTTCGGCGAGCTGATCGAGCTGGCCGGCGGGCAGAACATCGGCGCCGGGCGCATCCCCGGCGCCATCGGCACCCTCAACCCCGAATACATCCTCGCCAGCGACCCGCAGCAATACGTGGCCACCGGCGTCTTCGGCGCCGGCCGCGGCGGCGTCACCCTGGGCTACACGGCCACCCCGCAGCAGGCCCGCGACAGCCTGGCGCAGATCGCCCGACGGGCGCCGCTGAACGAACTGCGCGCGGTGCGCGAAGGCCACGTGCACGCCATGTGGCACATCTTCTACGACTCGCCGGAACACCTGGTCGCCGTCCAGGCCCTGGCCAAGTGGCTGCACCCGGAACTGTTCGCCGACCTCGACCCCGAACGCACCCGCGCCGAGCTGTACCGGCGCTTCATGCCGATCCCCGCCAGCGGCGTGTTCACCGTCAGCCTGCAGCCATGAGCCTGCCGCTTGCCCACGAAGGCGCCGCGGCCGGCTACCGGCGCCGCTTCGCCCGGCGCCGCCTGGCGCTGCTGCTCCTGGGCCTGGCGCTGCTCGCCAGCCTGGCCCTGGACATCGCCAGCGGCCCCTCGGCGCTGCCGCTGTCGCGCCTGCTGCAGATTCTCTGGGCGCCGGAGTCGGTGCCCAGGGTGGAAACGGTGATCGTCTGGTCGGTGCGCCTGCCCTACGCGCTCATGGCGGTGCTGGTCGGCGCCGGCCTGGCGCTGGCCGGCGCGGAGATGCAGACGGTGCTCGACAACCCGCTGGCCAGCCCCTTCACCCTGGGCGTGTCGGCGGCGGCCTCGTTCGGCGCGGCCCTGGCCATCGTTCTGCAAATGGGCATTCCGGGCGTGCCGGCGCAGTACCTGATCTCCGCCAACGCCTTCGTCTTCGCCCTCGCCTCGGTGGCCCTGCTCTATGCCCTGGCGCGCTGGCGCGGCTTCGGCGTGGAGAGCCTGGTGCTGTTCGGCATTGCGCTGGTGTTCGCCTTCAACGCCCTGGTGGCGCTGCTGCAGTTCGTCGCCAGCCAGGACAGCCTGCAGCAGCTGGTGTTCTGGACCCTCGGCAGCCTGGCCCGGGCCAGTTGGGAGAAGCTCGCCGCCATGGCCCTGGCGCTGCTGCTGTGCCTGCCCTTCGCCCTGCGCCAGAGCTGGGCGCTGACCGCCCTGAGCCTGGGCGAGGAGCGCGCCCGCAGCTTCGGCGTGGACGTCGGCCGCCTGCGCCTGTTCAGCCTGCTGCGCATCAGCCTGCTGGCGGCGCTGGCGGTGTCCTTCGTCGGCACCATCGGCTTCATCGGCCTGGTGGCGCCGCATATCGCGCGCCTGCTGGTGGGCGAGGACCATCGCCTGTTCATCCCCGCCAGCGCCCTGGCCGGCGCGCTGATCCTGTCGTTGTCCTCGGTGGCCAGCAAGACCCTGGTGCCGGGCGTGCTGGTGCCGGTGGGCATAGTCACGGCGCTGGTCGGCATTCCCTTCTTCATGGCCATCGTCCTGCGCCAGCGCGGAGGCCTGCGATGAACGCCCCGCGCATCGACGGACTGGGCATCGAACGGCTGAGCATGGGCTACGGCGCCCGGCGCATCCTGCGCGAGCTGGACCTGCCGGCATTGCCGCCGGGCAGCCTGACCGCCCTGATCGGCCCGAACGGCGCCGGCAAGTCCACCCTGCTGCGGGGCATCGCCGGCCTGCAGCCGATCGCCGGGCGGGTGCTGCTGGATGGCGTCGACCTCGGCCGCCTGCCCCTGGCCGAGCGCGCGCGCCAGGTGGTGTACTTGCCGCAGAGCCTGCCGCAGCGCACCCGCCTGTGCGCCTTCGAAGCGGTACTCGCCGCGGCCATGGCCGGGCGCAGCCTGTCGCTGCTGGGCGGAGGCCACCCCGACGCGCAGACCCTGCGCGGCATCGAGCAGGTGCTGGAAGCGCTGGACCTGTCGGCGCTGGCGGACCGTCCCATCGATGCCCTGTCCGGCGGCCAGCGCCAACTGGTCGGCCTGGCCCAGGCGCTGGTGCGCCAGCCGCGGGTGCTGCTGCTCGACGAGCCGACCAGCGCCCTGGACCTGTACCATCAGTGCCAGGTGGCCGAGGCCATAGTCGAAGTCACCCGGGCGCGCGGGCTGATCAGCCTGATGGTGGTGCACGACATCAACCTGGCGCTGGCCTGCGCCGACCAGGTGCTGGTCCTGCACCAGGGCGGCCTGGCCGCCGCCGGGCCGCCCGCCGAGGTGATAGACGCACACCTGCTGCGCGAGGTGTACGGCGTGCATGGCAGCGTCGAACGGGTACGCGGCCGCAACCTGTTGCTGGTCGAGGGCCGCCTGCGGCCCTGATCCCACTTCCCACCAACCCCAGGAGTCCCCCCATGTCCGAAACCCCCGAAGCCGCCCAGGCCTCCGCCGGCACGCCCTTCGACCTGCGCCCGCTGCTGTTCTCCACCATGGCCGGGACCATGGCGATGATGGCCTTCGTCTCGCTGGTCGGGCCCATCGCCCGGCTGCTCGGCCTGCAGGCCTGGCAGGCCGGCGCGGCGGTCACCGTGTCCGGCGTGCTCTGGCTGCTGCTGGCGCGGCCCTGGGGCAATGCCAGCGACCGCGTGGGGCGGCGGCGCATCCTGCTGCTGGGCAGCGCCGGGGTGACCTTGTCCTACGTGCTGCTGGCGGTCTTCGTCGATACCGCGCTGCGCTTGCAGCCTATCGCCGCGCTGTCGTTCCTCGGCCTGCTGCTCGGGCGTGGCGCGGTGGGCGCCTTCTACGCCGCGCTGCCGGCCGCCGGGCAGGCGCTGATCGCCGACAACTACCCGCCGCGCCAGCGTGCCGCCGCCCTGGCCAGCCTGGGCGCGGCCAATGCCGTGGGCATGGTGCTGGGCCCGGCCATCGCCGCCCTGCTCGCCCGGCACAGCCTGAGCCTGCCGCTGTACGCCATGAGTGTGCTGCCGCTGCTGGGGTTCCTGGCGCTGCTCACCCGCCTGCAGCGCCAGGAGCACCACCTGCAGCGCGTCGCGCAGAGCATCCGCCTGGGCGATGCGCGCCTGCGCCGGCCCATGCTGGTGGCCTTCGTCGCCATGTTCTGCGTGGCGGTGGCGCAGATCACCGTCGGCTTCTTCGCCCTCGACCGCCTGGGCCTGGCGCCGGGCGCGGCGGCCCAGGCCGCCGGGGTGGCGCTGACTACCGTGGGCGTGGCGTTGATCCTCGCCCAGTTGCTGGTGCGCCGCCTGGACTGGGCGCCGCAGCGGCTGATCCGCTTCGGCGCGCTGGTGGCCGGCATCGGCTTCGCCTGCACCAGCCTGGCGCTGCAGGCCTGGCAGTTGTGGCTGGCCTTCTTCGTCGCCGCGGCGGGCATGGGCTGGGTGTTCCCGGCCTTCTCGGCGCTGGCGGCCAACGCGGTGAACGCCGACGAGCAAGGCTCCACCGCCGGCTCCATGGGCGCCGCCCAGGGCCTGGGCGTGGTGCTCGGGCCGCTGGCCGGCAGCCTGCTCTATGGCGTCGAGCCGCGCCTGCCGTACCTGCTGGTCGGCGCCCTGCTGGTGCTGGTGGCGCTGTGGCCGGAACCGGCCGCCGACACCGTTCAGGCCGGGTAGCGGCGCGCCAGGAAGTCCAGCAGCAAGGCGTTGACCTCGGCCGGGCGCTCGTTCTGGACCCAGTGGCCGCAGCCTTCCAGGCGGTGCTGTTCGAGGTCCGCCACCACCTCGGGCATGCGCTTGAGGGTATAGGCCTCCAGGCTCGCCACCGGGTCGCGGTCGCCCACCAGGAACAGCGTCGGCTGGCCGACCTGGCGGCCGGCCAGGGGCTCGCTGAAGCGCCAGTTGCGCTCGAAGTTGCGGTACCAGTTGAGCGCCCCGCGGAAGCCGCGGCCGGCGAAGGTCTCGATGTAATGCGCCAGGTCCGCCTCGCCGCACCAGGCCGGCAGTTGCCGGGGCGTGGGCTGGCCTTCGAACAGGCGGGCGTCGGCGGGCTTGTCCTGGAGGAAGGGGTCGTCGTCGCCGGCATCGCGGAAGAACAGGCGCAGGCTGCGCTCGATGTCGGCGTCCAGTTCGGCCTCGGCCACGCCCGGCTGCTGGAAGTAGAGGATGTAGTTGAAGCGCCCGGCGAAGACCTCGCGGAGGATCTCCGTGGCCGGCCGCTTGGGCCGCCCGGCATAGGGCACCGACAGCGCGGCCAGGGCCGCCACCCGCTCCGGGGCCAGCAGCGCCAGGTGCCAGGCCACCAGGGCGCCCCAGTCATGCCCGAGCACCGCCGCGCGGCCCTGGCCGAGGGCGTCCATGGCGCCGAGGACGTCGCCGCACAGGCTCTGCAGGTCGTAGGCCTCGATGGGCTCGGGCGCGTCGCTGCGGCCGTAGCCGCGCATCTCCGGCACGTGCACGCGGTAGCCGGCCTGCACCAGCGCCGGAATCTGCGCGCGCCAGGAGTGCCAGCATTCGGGGAAACCGTGCAGCAGCCAGACCGGGCGACCATCGGCGGGGCCGGCGATGTGCACGCACAGGTGGATGCCGTTGACCGGCAGCAGGCGTCGCTCGATGGAGGGCATGGGGAATCTCCGGGATTTTGTCGGGACGCTAGCAGCAGGGGTGTGACGACGTCATTTCCATTCGCTGGACGAATAGCGGGGCTTTTGTAGGGCGCATAACGCCTACGGCGTTATCCGCCGTTTGGCCTTGACTCCCGGCGGCGCCGGGGTTGACCTGGGCGTTGGCTATGACCCCGGCGTATCGGCGTATAACCGCGAACGGTTATACGCCCTACATGCATATATCCATATGCAAATCCGGTCTTTCACACCCGGATTCTTATTCCTCTATAGTCGCCCCACAACTCGTCATAACAAGTCATAGCCATGACCGAACTACTCCCCCTCTCCCCCGTCCCGCTGTACAGCCAGCTCAAGGAGCTGCTGCGCACGCGCATCCTCGACGGCAGCTACCCGCCGCTCAGCCGCATGCCCTCCGAGGCCGAGCTGGGCAAGGCCCATGGCGTCAGCCGCATCACCGTGCGCCAGGCCCTGGGCGACCTGCAGAAGGAAGGCCTGATCTTCAAGATCCACGGCAAGGGCACCTTCGTCGCCCGGCCCAAGGCGTTCCAGAACGTCAGCACCCTGCAGGGCCTGGCCGAGTCCATGGGCGAGCGCGGCTACGAGGTGATCAACCGCCTGCGCAGCTTCCGCTTCGTGCCGGCCGACGCCCAGGTGGCCGCGCGCCTGCAGGTGGCCGAGGGCGACAGCGTGGCGCAGATCAAGCGCGCGCGCCTGGTCAACCGCGAGCTGGTGTCGCTGGAGGTCACCTACCTGCCCGAGGCCGTCGGCCGCCGGCTGGAGAAGGCCGACCTGGTGAGCCGCGACATCTTCCTGATCCTCGAGAACGACTGCGGCCTGCCCCTGGGGCATGCCGACCTGGCCATCGACGCCATCCTCGCCGACGCCGAGCTGGCCGCCGCCCTGGAGGTGGAGGAAGGCTCGCCGGTGATGCGCATCGAGCGCCTCACCCACGGCGCCGACGGCCAGCCGCTGGACTACGAACACCTCTATTACCGCGGCGACGCCTTCCAGTACCGCCTGCGCATCGACCGTCACAAGGGCCCCCGAGCATGAGCCACAGCGACCTCCCCGAAGACAGGCAAAGCGCCTACGACATCGTCGTCATCGGCGGCGGCACCGCCGGCCCCATGGCGGCGATCAAGGCCAAGGAAGCCAACCGCGAGCTGCGCGTGCTGCTGGTGGACAAGGCCAACGTCAAGCGCAGCGGCGCCATCAGCATGGGCATGGACGGCCTGAACAACGCCGTCATCCCCGGCCACGCCACGCCCGAGCAGTACACCAAGGAAATCACCGTGGCCAACGACGGCATCGTCAACCAGGCCGCCGTCTACGCCTACGCCACCCACAGTTTCGAGACCATCGAGCAGCTCGACCGCTGGGGCGTGAAGTTCGAGAAGGACGAGGTGGGCGACTACGCGGTGAAGAAGGTCCACCACATGGGCGCCTACGTGCTGCCGATGCCCGAGGGCCACGACATCAAGAAGGTGCTCTACCGCCAGCTCAAGCGCGCGCGGGTGGAGATCACCAACCGCCTGGTGGCCACCCGGCTGCTCACCGACGCCGAGGGCGCGGTCAACGGCGTGCTCGGCTTCGACTGCCGCACCGCGCAGTTCCAGGTGATCCGCGCCAAGGCGGTGATCCTCGCCTGCGGCGCCGCCGGGCGCCTGGGCCTGCCCGCCTCCGGCTACCTGATGGGCACCTACGAGAACCCGACCAACGCCGGCGACGGCTACGCCATGGCCTACCACGCCGGCGCGGAGCTTTCGAACCTGGAATGCTTCCAGATCAACCCGCTGATCAAGGACTACAACGGCCCTGCCTGCGCCTACGTCACCGGGCCACTGGGCGGCTACACGGCCAACGCCAAGGGCGAGCGCTTCATCGAGTGCGACTACTGGAGCGGGCAGATGATGTGGGAATTCCACCAGGAGCTGGAGGGCGGCAACGGCCCGGTGTTCCTCAAGCTGGACCACCTGGCCGAGGAGACCATCCAGACCATCGAGGAAATCCTCCACGGCAACGAGCGCCCCAGCCGCGGCCAGTTCCACGCCAACCGCGGCACCGACTACCGCAGCCAGATGGTGGAGATGCACATCTCCGAGATCGGCTTCTGCTCCGGCCACTCGGCCTCGGGCGTGTGGGTCAACGAGAAGGCCGAGACCAGCGTCAAGGGGCTGTACGCCGCCGGCGACATGGCCGCGGTGCCGCACAACTACATGCTCGGCGCTTTCACCTACGGCTGGTTCGCCGGGCAGAACGCCGCGCAGTACGTGGCCGAGCGGGACTTCAGCGAAGTCGACCAGGCCCAGGTGGAGCGCGAGCGTGAACGCGTCTTCGCCCCGCTCAGGCGCGAGCACGGCCTGCCGCCGGCCCAGGTGGAGTACAAGCTGCGGCGCATGGTCAACGACTACCTGCAGCCGCCGAAGGTGACGAAGAAGATGGAGATCGGCCTGCAGCGCTTCGCCGAGATCGGCCGCGACCTGGAGCAGCTCAAGGCGAACAACCCCCACGAGCTGATGCGCGCCATGGAAGTCAGCGTGATCCGCGACTGCGCCGAGATGGCCGCCCGCGCCTCGCTGTTCCGCACCGAGAGCCGCTGGGGCCTGTACCACCACCGCGTGGACTATCCGCAGCGCAACGATGCCGAGTGGTTCTGCCACGCGCACCTGAAGAAGGACGACAGCGGCGCCATGACCAGCTTCAAGAAGCCGGTGGAGCCCTACCTGATCGCCCTCGACGACGAGGAACAGAAGGCCTATGAGCGGTTGCGGGTGAAGAACGAGGCGGCCTAGGAGCCCTAGAGCCCCTCTCCCCCCGCCCTCTCCCGCAAGCGGGAGAGGGAGCTGTTCGGCGCGAGTCGCGACAACGGAGCTAGCCGGCGAGTACGGAAATATCCATCGCTCAGGACAGTCCCCTCTCCCTTCAGGGAGAGGGCTGGGGAGAGGGTGGTGAGCCGAGCGCCATATCCCGACAGAAACACCCAGCCCGCCGCCACGAGAGCGGGTGCAATCGAACCACGAGGTAGCCGTGCCATGCCCCACCAACCCCAGGAAATCTTCTTCCGCTCCAGCGCCCCGGTCACCGTGGACGAGGACAAGTGCATCGCCGACAAGGGCTGCACCGTCTGCGTCGAGGTCTGCCCGATGGATCTGCTGGCGATCAACCCGGCCACCCAGAAGGCCTACATGGCCTTCGACGAATGCTGGTACTGCATGCCCTGCGAGAAGGACTGCCCGACCGGCGCGGTGAAGGTGGAGATTCCCTACCTGCTGCGTTGATGCCAACCCTTTGCCCTTGTAGGAGCGAGCTTGCTCGCGAACCCGCTTTGGCAGAGGAGCGTTCGCGAGCAAGCTCGCTCCTACGAAAAGCTACCGGACACGCCACCGGACGCCTGATGCAACGCCCCCTCGTTTCCCACCGCACACCGGCGGCGGAGACGATTCCAACACTCATGATTCGAGGGGAACACCCATGACCTTGCGCACCACCCTGGCCGGCCTCGCGCTGGCCATCGCCAGCCTTTCTGCCCATGCCGAGACCCTCCGCGTGGCCATCGGCACCCAGGACACCACCATCAACTGCGCCGCCGGCGGCCTGCTGGTCCGCGAGCTGAACCTGCTGCCCAAGTACCTGCCCCACGACGGCAAGTACCAGGGCGTGCAGTACGACATCCAGTGGAAGAACTTCACCAGCGGCGCGCCGCTGACCAACGAGATGGTCGCCGGCAAGCTGGACTTCGGCGCCATGGCCGATTTCCCCGGCTCGCTCAACGGCGTGGCCCACGAGGCGGCTGGCAAGCGCAGCCTGTTCATCAGCGTGCTCTCCGGCAGCATCGAGGGCAGCGGCAACGGCATCGTGGTGCCGGCCTCGTCCCAGGTGCAGTCGCTGGCCGAGCTGAAGGGCCAGACCATCTCCGTGCCCTTCGCCTCCACCGCCCACGGCCTGCTGCTGCGCGCCATCGCCGCCCAGGGCTGGGACCCGGACAAGGACGTGACCATCATCGCGCAGCCGCCGGAAGTCGCCGGCTCCGCGCTGCAGGCCAACAAGATCGCCGCCCACGCCGACTTCGTGCCCTTCGCCGAGCTGTTCGAGAGCCGCGGCATCGCCCGCAAGATCTACGACGGCTCGCAAGCCAAGGCGCCGACCTTCCACGGCGCGCTGGTGGAAGCGGACTACGCGCAGAAGTACCCGGAGATCGTCGAGGCCTACCTGCGCGCCACCTACGAGGCCAACCAGCTGCTGGCCGCGGAACCGGAGAAGTACAGCGAACTGATCGAGAAGGTCGCCGGCATTCCCGCCGAGGTGAACTACCTGTTCCACGGCCCACTCGGCCTGCAGACCCGCGACCTGACCTGGAAGCCGGAGTACCGCCAGGCCGTGACCACCGCCATCGACACCCTGAAGCTGCTGAAGAAGGCCGACCGCGGGCTGAACGTCGAGCAGTTCGTCGACGACCGCTACATCCGCGCCGCCTTCAAGGCCGCCGGCGCCGACTACGACGCCGCGTTGAAGAACTATGCCCAGCAGCCGCTAACGGCCACGGACGCGCTGACCGGCAAGGCCATCGCCGACCCGCGCCACGTCGCGCAGGTGTGGGTGCGCGGCGAACCCAGGGTGCGCAGCTACGCCTCGGCCCGGGAAGCCCTGGGCGAGCTGGCCAAGCTCAAGCAGCAAGGCAAGGACATCCGCGCCATCTATGCCCAGGCCAGCGACAGCGGCATCAAGCTGCTGGCCAGCCAGGCCTGGTTCGTCCAGGGCAAGGACGGCGCGCTGGACGCCTTCCTGCTCAAGGAGCAGGCCGAGCGCTACGCGCAGAGCAACGGCGGTGAAGTGCGCGACTTCGCCGGTGCCAGCCAGCAGGCCGTCGCCAGCCGCTGACGTCCACGCCCGGCGCCCTGCGCGCCGGGCCCTTGCGGAGCCATGAAAATGAACCTCACAACCCTGTCCCGCTGGAGCCTGCGCCTGGCCTCGCTGCTGGCCTGCCTGGCGCTCTGGCAACTGGCCAGCGCCCGGCACCTGAACCTCGGCCTGGTCACCTTCGCCAACGTCCCCGGCCCCGGCGAGGTGCTGGACGCCGCCGTGCAACTGGCGCAGTCCAGCAAGCTCGGCCGGCACCTGGGCGCGAGCCTGGCGCGGGTGCTCGCCGGCTACCTGCTGGCGGCCGTCGCCGGCGTGCTCCTGGGCCTGGCCATCGGCCGCGGCCGCTGGGCCCGCGACGGCCTACTGCCGCCGCTGGAAGTGCTGCGGCCGATCCCGGCGGTGGCCTGGATCCCGCTGGCGATCCTGATGTTCCCCAGCGCCGAGCTGTCGATGATCTTCATCACCTTCACCGGCGCGCTGTTCCCCATCCTGCTCAACACCATCCACGGCGTCGAGGCGGTGGACCCGCGCCTGCTCGCCTCGGCCCGCAGCCTCGGCGCGAGCCGCCTGGCGCTGCTACGCGAAGTGGTGCTGCCCGGCGCCCTGCCGAGCATCGTCACCGGCCTTGCCATCGGCATGGGCACCTCGTGGTTCTGCCTGGTGACCGCCGAGATGATCTCCGGGCAATGGGGCATCGGCTACTACACCTGGGAGTCCTACACCTTGCAGAACTACCCCGACATCGTCGTCGGCATGCTGCTCATCGGCGTGCTCGGCATGGCCAGCAGCCTGCTGGTGCGCCAGCTCGGCGCCCTGGCCACGCCCTGGCAGCGCCAGGCCGGAGGCAAGCCATGAGCCTGCCCGAGCAATTGCCCGCCGGGCACGTGCGCGTCGAGGACCTGTCGATCCACCTGGGCAGCGGCCGCGACGTCTTCGAAGCGGTGCACTCGCTGAGCTTCGCCATCGAGCCGGGCGAATTCGTCTGCGTGCTCGGCCCCTCCGGCTGCGGCAAGTCCACCCTGCTCGGCGCCCTGGCCGGCCACCTGCGCCCCAGCGGCGGGCGCCTGGAAGTGGATGGCCAGCCGGTGGGCGGCCCCTCGCCGCAGCGCGGCATGGTGTTCCAGCAGCACACCCTGCTGCCCTGGCGGCGGGTGCGCGACAACGTCGCCTTCGGCCTGAAGATGCGCGGCGTGCCGCGCGCCGAACGCCACGCCCGGGCCGAGGAAATGCTCCAGCTGGTGGGCCTGCAAGGCTTCGCCAATCGCTGGCCGTCGCAGCTTTCCGGCGGCATGCAGCAGCGCGTGGAGATCGCCCGGGTGCTGATCAACCAGCCGCGCCTGCTGCTGATGGACGAACCCTTCGGCGCCCTCGACGCGCAGACGCGGATGATGATGCAGGAGCTGCTGCTGGACATCTGGACGCGTCTGCGCACCAGCGTACTGTTCATCACCCACGACATAGACGAAGCGCTGTTCCTCGCCGACCGCATCCTGGTGATGAGCCCGCGCCCCGGGCGCATCCTCGAGGAAATCCGCCTGGACTTCCCGCGCCCGCGCCACGCCGAGCTGCTGACCAGCGCCGGCTTCGCCCGCCTCAAACGCCACTGCCTGGAACTGCTGCGCCACGAAGACGGCCGCCAACTGCCGCGCCTGACGCCCCTGGGCCTGCCGAACAATGATCCGACAAGAGCGCGATTCGCCATATGACCCCGTTCACGACCGACAACCCCGACATCCTCGATCTGCAACCGCGCCTGCAGCACGCCGACCCCGGCGTGCGCCGCATCGCCCTGATCGAACTGGCCGACCTGGAGGAACCCGAGGCCCTGCCCTGGCTGGCCCGGGCGCTGACCATTGATCCGGCCGCCGCCGTGCGCGCCGAGGCCGCGCGCCTGCTGGAAGCCTGGGAGGAACCCGAAGTGGTCCAGGCCCTATGCCAGGCCCTGGCCGACAGCGACGAGACGGTGCGCGAAGCCGCCGCGCAAAGCCTCAGCGAACTGAAGACCGCCGAGGCCGGGCGCCTGCTGCTGCCCTGGGCGGCCCACGCCGACACCTTCGTGCGCCGCAGCGCATTGCGCGCCCTGCGCGAACTGCGCCTGGAAGAAAGCGTGAACCCGGCCCTGGCCGCCCTGGACGACACCGACGCCGGTGTGCGCCGCGAGGCGGTGGGCATCCTCGGCTGGCTCAAGCGCATCGAAGCCCTGCCGCGCCTGGCCGCCCTGGCCAGCGACGATGCCGACAGCGAGGTGCGCCGCGCCGCCGCCGGCGCCCTCGGCCTGGCCAGCGACGCCAGCGTGCTGCCGGCGCTGGGCGCGGCATTGCGCGACAAGGCCTGGAAGGTCCGCGAGGAAGCCGCCGGCACCCTTGGCAAGCTGGGCCTGCAGGAGGCCGGCGAGGCGCTGCTGCAAGCGCTGGAAGACGACTTCTGGCAGGTGCGCCTGCGCGCCGCGCGGGCCCTCGGCAACCTGCGCTACCAGGCCGCCCGCGAAGCCTTGCAGGGCCTGCTCGGCCACGCCATCAGCAACCTGCGCAAGGAAGCCGCCCTGGCCCTGGGCGAGCTGGGCGACATCCGCGCCCTGCCCGCGCTCCAGGCAGCCCAGGCCGACGGCGACCCGGAAGTGCGCAAGGCCGTGCGCATCGCCCTCACCCAACTGGGCGCGCCGGCATGAACGCGCCCCGCGCCCTGCACCGTTCCAGCAACGAGCGCGAGCTGCGCATCGACTGGGGCGACGGCGAAGTGCAGCGCATCGCCTTCGCCCGCCTGCGCGGCGCCTGCCCCTGCTCGCAGTGCCGCGCGGCGCGCCTGCAGGGGCGCATCACGCTGGTCGGCGCCGAAGTCGGACTGCGCGCCGTGAACCCCCAGGGCTACGGCGTACAGTTGGTGTTCGACGACGGCCACGAGCGCGGCATCTATCCCTGGAGCTACCTGCGCGAACTGGGTTGAGCCGCTACCACTCGCCGATGCGCACCAGCTTGCCGCCTTCCGGCTCGCCATAGCGGAAGGCCTGGCCGCGCAGGTCGATCTCCTCGTTGCTGATGGTGGTGCGCCGCTTCAGGCCGCGCAGCCAGTCGAACAGGTAGCGCTGGTGCTGCTCGCACACGTCCGCGTAGGCCGGCTCGGCGCCCAGGTCGCGCAGCTCGCCCGGGTCCGCCTGCAGGTCGAACAGCTGCGGACGGAAGCCGTCGTAGGCCAGGTACTTCCAGCGCTCGCTGCGCACCATGTACATGCGGCAGGCGTCGATGGGCCGGCCCAGGCGCTCGCGGGCCGGGGCCTGGAAAGCGTAGTCGTATTCGGCGATGGCGTAGTCGCGCCAGTCCGCCGGCCGTTGCCCATGCAGCAGCGGCTGCAGCGAGCGGCCCTCAACGCGGTGCGCCGCCAGCGGCACCGCGAAGGCGTCGAGCAGGGTCGGCAGCACGTCGATGGATTGCACCAGGGCCTGCTCCACCGTGCCGCGGCTGGCGTCGGCTGCCGCGCGCGGGTCGCGGATCAGCAGCGGAACACCCACCGCCGGTTCCAGCAGGAACTCCTTCTCGCCCAGGCCGTGGTCGCCCAGGTAGTCGCCATGGTCGCTGGTGAAGACGATCAGGGTGTCGTCCCAGCGGCCGCTGGACTGCATGTGCTCGAACAGCCGGCCGAGCTGATCGTCGATCTGCCTGATGAGCCCCATGTAGGTGGGGATCACGGTGTTGCGCACCTCCTCGCGGGAGAAGTTCAGGCTCTCCTGGTGCTGCTGGAAGGCCTTGTACACCGGGTGTTCGCTCTCCTCCCCCGGCGCCGCGCGCAGGGCCGGCAGCACCTGCCCGGGGCCGTACAGCGCGTGGTACGGCGCGGGCGCGATATAGGGCCAGTGCGGCTTGATGTACGACAGGTGCAGGCACCAGGGCCTGTCGCCCTGCTCGTGCATGAAGTCGATGGCGCGGCTGGTGGCGTAGACCGTTTCGCTGTGCGGCTCCGGCAGGCGCGTGGGCAGCCCGGCGTTGCGCATCTGCCAGCCGCTGAGCACCTCGCCGTTGGCGCCTTCGGCGGCGTTGGCCCAGTCGTGCCAGGGGTTGTCGCCGGCATAGCCGAGGCCGCGCAGGTAATGGGTGTAGGGCGCGCTTTCGCGCTTGTCGGCGAACATCTCGCCGTCGGGGTAGATGCCGTCGTTGCGGTCATAGGGCTCGAAGCCTGCCTCGGCCAGTTGCTGACCGCGCTCGCTCTGCGGGTCCACCCCGAGCGCCTGCATGCCTTCGAGGTTGGCGGTGGCGTGGGTCTTGCCCACCAGGGCGGTGCGGATGCCGGCCGGGCGCAGGTAGTCGCCGAGGGTCAGCTCCTCCAGCGGCAGCGGCACGGCGTTCCAGCTCACCTGGTGGCTGCTGACGTAGCGCCCGGTGTACGAGGACATGCGCGAAGGCCCGCAGATGGTGCCCTGGGTATAGGCCCGGGCGAAACGCACGCCCTCGGCGGCCAGGCGGTCGATGTTCGGCGTGTGCAGGTGCGGGTGGCCGTAGCAGGACAGGTAATCGCGACGCAGCTGGTCGCACATGATGTAGAGGACGTTGCGGATGGGCTGGGGCTGGCTCATGGGGCGTTCGGGATGACGGATGGAGCGGTCATTTCGCGGGGCGCGGGGGCGTTCTGGCAAACGCATTTGCAGCAAGATTTGCATGCGTGGAATGCATGGGGTGGGTGGTGTGGGGGCGGGCTTGGTCGCGAACAGAGTTCACCGGGAGTTGTGGGGGCTGGGGTTGAGAGCGCCCTCTCCCTAACCCTCTCCCTGAAGGGAGAGGGGACCGTTCGGTGTGCCTGGATGTTCTGGAGTCAGCCGGCAACACCGAAGGTCTCCATTTGAAACCTTCCTGTTCTCAGCACGGACTAGCCCCCTCTCCCTTCAGGGCGGGGCGCGCAGCCGAGGGCTGGGGAGAGGGAGCGGAGTAACCCCGAAACACCGTAGCCAAAGGGAGGAGCCCTTCGCGAGCAAGCTCGCTCCTACGAAAAGACGAAAAGCCCTAAACCGTCTCCTCATCGATTCGCCTCAACTCCCCGATCATCGCCTCCGCCAGCGGCGACAGGCTGTACCCCGCGCGGTGCACGATGCCGTAGCGGGTATGCAGCTCCTCCAGGTCCTCCGGCAGCTCCGCCACCGTCAGCGCCACCAGCGCCTCGCCGGCGCCCTGCCCCGGGCCGCTGGCGATGCCGATGGCGTTGGAGGCCAGCACCACGGCGTTCAGGCCGTGGCCGTTCTCGCATTCGATGTCCGGGCGGAAGTCGGGGCGGCCGCTGAGGTCCACCAGCACCTTGCGGAGGTTCGGCGGGCTGAGGTTGGTGGCGATGGGGTAGCTCAGCAGCTGCGCCGCGCTCACCTGCCCCTGGCCGGCCAGCGGGTGGCCGGGGCGGCAGCAGAAGTGCCACTTGCGCGGCTTCAGGCGCAGGGTGCGGTACTCGGGGTTGGCCTCGAAATGGCGGGTGTCGGCGACGAAGAATTCGAAGTCCTCGGCCTGCAGGCGCTTGCCCAGCACCTGCCAGTGCTCCACCTGGAAGGCCACACGCGCCTTGGGGTAGCGCCCGTTGAACGCGGCGATGGCCCGCGGCACCAGCCAGGCCGCCGGCGCGGGGCCCGCGCCGAAGCGCAGTTCGCCCGCCTCCAGGCCATTGAACAGGGCGATCTCGTTGGCCAGCTTGTGCGCGCCGCTGACCAGCCGGCGCGCGTGCTCCAGGACGATCAGGCCCTGCTTGGTGGGGTTGAGTTCCTTGCTCGCGCGGTCCACCAGGCGGCAGCCGGCGCTGTGTTCCAGGGCCTGGATGCTGCGGCTGAAGGCCGATTGCGACAGGCACACGGCGTCGGCCGCGGCGACGAAGCTGCGGTGCTCGGCAAGGGCGATGAAATGGCGGAGCTGGCGAAGGTCTATATGCATTTTCTACATAAAAAATATTGGGCAAATGCAATTGTCCGAAGGTGGACGGCCTTCTTATAAAGGCAATCTCTTATTCCGTAAATAAATCGAAATACATAAATAAAGATCGATACGGAATAAAAAGATTGCAGGCCAAACCGGTCCTGCGCGACACGACCTCTTCTCCAGGACCTTTCCATGCACCACCGAGATTCCGCGCCCCGTTTCCGCCGCCGGCTGTTGCCGCTGTCCATCCTGCTGGCCACCGGCGGCCTGGCCATGGGCGCCCTGCACGCCGAGGAAGCCACCCCGCAGGAGGCCGCCGCCCAGGCCCAGGGCGAGGCCAGCACCCTGGGCACCGTCACCGTGACCTCGCGGCGCCGCGAGGAGAACTCCCAGGACGTGCCCACCGCCATGAGCGTGCTCGGCGGCGAGACGCTGGAAAGCCAGCGCATCTACCGCGTGCAGGACCTGCAGCAGCTGGTGCCCAGCACCAACGTCGCCTACGTCCACGCGCGGCAGTCCAGCGTGTCCATCCGCGGCCTGGGCAACAACCCGGCCAGCGACGGCCTGGAAGGCAGCGTCGGGCTGTACCTGGACAACGTCTACCTGGGCCGCCCCGGCATGGCCTCCTTCGACCTGCTGGACATCGAGCAGCTGGAAGTGCTGCGCGGGCCCCAGGGCACGCTGTTCGGCAAGAACACCACCGCCGGGGTGATCAACATCTCCACCCGCCTGCCCAGCTTCACCCCCGAGCGCAGCGTCGAGGTGTCCGGCGGCGAGGACGGCTACTTCCAGGGCAAGGCCACGGTTTCCGGGCCGCTCACCGACGAGTTGGCCGGGCGCTTCTCGGCCTACCGCACCCGCGACGACGGCTACGTGAAGAACGTCTTCGACGGCAACACCCTCAACGGCGGCGCCCGCCAGGGCTTCCGCGGCCAACTGCTGTACAAGCCCGACGAGGACTTCAGCCTGCGCTGGATCGGCGACTACAACGAGGAGAACTCCAGCAACGGCATCCTCACCCTGTTCAGCACCGGGCCGACCCTCAACGGCGTCAACCGCTACGAGCAGCGCGCCCGCGCCGCCGGCGCCACGCTGGTGTACGGCGACGACCGCAAGGTCAACTTCGATGCCGCCCAGCGCGTCACCGTGTTCCAGGGCGGCACTTCGCTGGAGGCCAACTGGAAGCTGGCCAACGACTTCTCGCTGACCTCCATCAGTTCCTACCGCTGGTGGGACTTCACCCCGCGCAACGACGACGGCCTGAACGTGGCGGCGGCCTACAACGCCGGCGTCTCGGTGCGCGACAAGCAGTGGTCGCAGGAGCTGCGCCTGGCCTCGCCCACCGGCAGCTTCTTCGACTACGTGCTGGGCGCCTACTACTTCGGCCAGGACCTGGACAACCACTCCTTCAACCTCTACGGCCCCCAGGCGGACATCTGGAACGGCACCGCCAGCGGCGCGCTGGCCAACGTCACCAGCCTGGGCGACGGCCACATCGACACCGACAGCTACGCGCTGTTCGCCCAGGGCACCTGGCACCTGACCGACAGGCTCGACTTCACCGCCGGCATCCGCGGCACCTACGAGGAGAAATCCGCCTCGGTCAGCCGCGATGCGCCCCTCGGCGGGGCCGCCGTCAGCGGCGCGGCCCTGGCCGCGCGCAACGGCCGGGCCGGCGCCTACGATTCCGGCGATCTCTCGGTGTACAGCTTCTCGCCCTCGGGCCTGCTCAGCCTGAACTACCACTTCAACGACAACCTGATGGGCTACGCCTCGCTGTCCCACGGCGAGAAGTCCGGCGGGGTGAACCTGACCGTGGCCAGCGCCCCCACCGCCGGCGCCGACTCCCTGCTGGTGGGCAGCGAGCGGGCCAACGACGCCGAGCTGGGGATCAAGAGCACGCTGTTCGACCACCGCCTGATCCTCAACGCCAACCTGTTCGCCACCGTGGTCCACGGCTACCAGGCCAACGCCTACGACGAGGCCACCCGCACCTCCTACCTGACCAACGCCGGCGACGTGCGCTCGCGCGGGGTGGAGTTCGAGGCCACCGCCCTGCCCGTCCGCGGGCTGACGCTGAACCTCAACGGCTCGTACAACGATGTGCGCTACCTGTCGTACAAGAACGCGCCCTGCCCGCCGGAAGTCTCCTTCCAGAGCGGCGCACCGGCGTCCTGCGACCTCAGTGGACACCAGGTGGTGGGCGCCTCCAAGTACATCTTCAACGCCAACGGCGAATAC
Organism: Pseudomonas sp. ADPe; assembly: GCF_014843515.1. Taxonomy (NCBI): domain Bacteria; kingdom Pseudomonadati; phylum Pseudomonadota; class Gammaproteobacteria; order Pseudomonadales; family Pseudomonadaceae; genus Pseudomonas; species Pseudomonas sp. ADPe. The sequence goes on along the minus strand of NZ_CP062122.1, from coordinate 6,442,810 downwards.
AAGTGGCGCCTGGAAGACAACCTGGAGCCCTACGTCACCGCCAGCTACGCCTTCCGCTCCAAGGCGGTGGGCACCATCGACGACTCCGACTACGGGCAGATCCCCAGCTACGCCATCGTCAACACCGCCCTGGGCCTGCGCGGCGACTACGGCGACGGCCGCTGGGACCTGTCGCTGTGGCTGAAGAACGCCTTCGACAAGACCTACTACACCAGCCTGTGGAACTCGGCCAACGGCGGCTACGCCGGCGTGCTGGGCACCCCGCGCACCCTGGGCGTGACCGCCCGCTACGACTTCTGACCCGAGGACCACTGCCATGAAGCATGCCCGCGCCACCGCCCTGCTCGCTCTCTCCGCCCCGCTGCTGGCCGCCGCCGTCAGCGCCGCGCCCAGCGTCTACCCCACCGGGGTGACGCGCTACGACCCGCAGAAGGCCTTCAACCAGTACGTGATCTTCAGCGGCGCCGACAACAGGACGCACCTGATCGACATGAACGGCAACGAGGTGAAACGCTGGGACCGCCCCGGCTTCCCCTCGGCCATCCTCGACCCGAAACTCGCCAATGGCGAGCGCGGCCACGTGCTGCTGCAGACCGCCGACCTGGCCGAGCCGGGCAAGCTCGCCTCCGCCGGCAATGGCCTGCGCAACCAGGCCGTGGGCGAGCTGGACTGGGCCGGCAAGACCGTCTGGCAATGGGGCGACCAGGCCCCCGGCGGCGCCGCCCGCCAGCACCACGACCTGCGCCGGCTGGCCAACGGCAACACCCTGGTGCTGGCCAACCGCGTGCATGCGGTGAAGGGCTTCCAGGTGCCGGAGGTGATCGACGACGTCATCTACGAGGTCACCCCGCAGGGCCAGGTGGCCTGGCGCTGGACCGCCTCCGAGCACCTGCACGAGTTCGGCTTCGGCGCCGAGCAGCTCAAGCTGGTGCACGCGACCAAGAACCCGGACTACCTGCACATCAACAACCTGGCGCCGCTGGGCCCGAACCGCTGGCACGCCGCCGGCGACCAGCGCTTCGCCCCGGACAACCTGCTGTTCGATTCGCGCAACGCCAACTTCATCGCCATCATCGACAAGGCCAGCGGCAAGGTGGTCTGGCGCCTGGGCCCGAACCTGCCGCCGATCGACCCGCGCAACGCGCAGAAGCTGCCGCGCCCGGTGGACCAGATCAGCGGCCAGCACGACGCGCACATCATCCCCGAGGGCCTTCCCGGCGCCGGCAACCTGCTGGTGTTCGACAACCAGGGCGACGCCGGCTACCCCTCGGTGCAGCGCGGGGTGATCTCCGGTTCGCGGGTGCTGGAGATCGACCCGCTGAAGAAGCAGATTGTCTGGCAGTACACCGCGGAAAGCTCGAAGCAGCCGGGCTGGGCCTTCTTCAGCTCGTTCATCAGCAGCGCCCGGCGCCTGCCCAACGGCAACACCCTGATCGACGAGGGGCAGAACGGCCGCTTCTTCCAGGTCACCCCGGGCGGCGAGATCGTCTGGGAATACGTCAGCCCCTACTTCGGCAAGGCGCCGCTGGGCGACGCCGTGAGCAACTGGGTATACCGCGCCCTGCCGGTGGACTACAGCTGGGTACCGGAAGGCACCCCGCGCGAGGAAAAGGCCGTGCAGGCCGCGGTGCCGGGCGCGCAGCCGGTGACCGCGGCGCGCTGAACCGTCCATCGCCACCTACCGCACGGGTTTCGCAAGCTCAACCCATCCTACAAAAGCACCTCGGCGCGGCTCGCTTACGCCGTTTTCCCTTTCACCCCCGGCTCGCCACGCGGTACTGCTCCGGCGTGGTGCCGGCCTGGCGGCGGAACATGGCGATGAAGGCCGAGGCGCTGCTGTAGCCCAGGTCGAAGGCGATTTCCTGCACCCCGCGCCCGGCTTCCAGCGCCTCGATGGCGGCGAGGAAACGCAGGCGCTGGCGCCATTCGCCGAAGCTCATGCCCAGCTCGCGCTGGCACATGCGCGCCAGGGTGCGCTCGGTGCTGTGCACCTGCCTGGCCCAGTCGGCCAGCGAACGGTTGTCGCCGGGCTCGGCCTGCAACGCGGCGAGCAGTTCGCCCAGCAGCGCGCTCTGGGCGAACGGCAGGTAGTCCTCGTGGCGCGGCGAGGCTTGCAACTGGTCCAGCACCACCTGGGCCAGGCGCTTGTCGGCCGCGCTCTCGGGGATGTTCACCCCGCGCGCGGCGAAGTCCGAAAGGATGGCCTTGAGGATGTCGCCGATCTGCAGCGTGCAGGGCCCTGTCGGCAACTGGCGGGACAGCTCGGCGCTGACGTACAGCGAGCGGTAGACGATGGCCTCGCGATTGTAGCAGCCGTGCTCCACGCCCGGCGGCACCCACACCGCGTACTGCGGCGGCGAGAGGAAGCGCTGGCCGCCGACGTCCAGCTGCATCACCCCGTGGGAGGCGTAGTTGAGCTGGCCCCAGGGGTGGCTGTGGGGCGCCGAGCGGGTGTCGGCGCCGAACTCGTCGTAGCGGAAGTACAGCGGCGCCGGCAGGGCCGCATGGTCCGGCAGCGGCAGGGGGATGTATTTCTTCGTGGGCATGTCCGGATGACGTGGCGAGTTGTCCGGAATGAAGTATAAGCGCCATTCCGGACGGCGGGACAATGGCGCCCGTCCTTCACAGATGTCCGCTGCAATGACCTATTTCTTCCCGCTCTTCGCCGTGCTCGTCTGGGGCGGCAACACCGTGGTCAACAAGCTCGCCGTGGGCCGCATCGCCCCGGCCGAGATCGGTTTCTTCCGCTGGCTGGCGGTGGCCGTGCTGCTCAGCCCCTTCGTGCTGCGCCCGCTGCTGGCGCGGCGCGCGCAGATCGCCCCGCTGCTGCCGAAGATCGTGGTGCTCGGCCTGCTGGGCATGGCCGTGTACCAGAGCCTGGCCTACTACGCCGCGTCCCTGACCAGCGCCACCAACATGGGCATCATCCTCGCGCTGATGCCGCTGATGTCCCTGGGCCTTGCCAGCGCCCTGCTCGGCCAGCGGCTCAACGCCGGCGGCGTGCTCGGCTCGCTGCTGTCGCTGCTGGGCGTGCTGCTGGTGATCGCCCACGGCGACCTGGCCAGCCTGCTGCACCAGGGCATCGGCCTGGGCGACGGCATGATGCTGGTGGCCACCCTCGCCTACGGCCTCTACGGCGTGCTGCTGAAGAAATGGCAGATCCGCCTGCCGGGGCTGCAGCTGCTGTACCTGCAGGTGCTGGTGGCGGTGCTGGCGATGCTGCCGATGTACCTGCTCTCGCCGCACCACGGCCTGGACGCCGGCAACCTGCCGCTGGTGGCCTACGCCGGCCTGCTGGCCTCCATCGCCGCGCCGCTGGCGTGGATGCGCGGGGTGCAGGAGATGGGCCCGAACCGCATGGCGCTGTTCTTCAACCTGCTGCCGCTGGTCACCGCGGCCATCGCCGCCGTGCTGCTGGACGAGCGCCTGGGCGTGCACCACCTGTACGGCGGCGCGTTGACTCTTGCCGGGGTGCTTCTTGCAGAACGTTGGCGGCCGCGGCCGGCGGCGGGTCTGGCTGCCGACTGAGGCCTATCGCGGATGAATCCGCTCCTACAGGTGCCTCCCGGAAACCTGTAGCGGGCCCTGCCCGCGATTTCGCGCGCAGGGCGCGCTCCTACACGAGGGTTCGGAGTAGGGGCAACTATCTTGCGCGGGGTGCTCTTCGTAGGAGCGAGCTTGCTCGCGAACAGATTCCGCAGCGGGGCTGGTTCGCGAGCAAGCTCGCTCCTACAGGTCGGCCTCCGTCACCAACGTGGCCACCAGCTGCGCCGCAGGCAGCTCGCGAGCCAGGGGCGCGCCCTGGCCAGCCCATTGCACGGCGAAGTCGGGATTGCCCTTGGCCGCGGCGACCAGGGCCTTGGTGGCATCGTAGACCATGGGGTAGTCCGGCAGCGCCGGGGCGTCGGCGCGCTGCAGGTCGCTGAACAGGCGGTTGGGCAGGCCGCGCGCCGGGCGCCCGGAGATGGCCGCGGTCACTTCGGTGTGCCAGGCCCGCTCGCTTTGCAGCGCCGCGCGGTAGGCGGCGTTGGCCGAGGACTCCGGGCAGGCGACGAAGGCCGTGCCCATCTGCACCGCCTGCGCGCCCAGGGCGAAGGCAGCGCGGATGCCGCGGCCGTCCATGATGCCGCCGGCGGCGATCACCGGCAGCTTCAGCACCGGCGCCAGGCTGCCGACCAGGGCCAGGGTGCCGATGCGCTCATCGTGGTCGCGCTCGAAGATGCCGCGGTGCCCGCCCGCCTCGTAGCCCTGGGCGACCACCGCGTGCAGCCCGGCGGCCTCGACGGCGCGGGCCTCCGCCAGGTTGGTGGCGCAGCCGAGCAGGACGATGCCGGCGGCCTTCAGCCGGTCGATCCAGCCCTGCGCGGGCAGGCCGAAGTGAAAGCTGACCACCGCCGGGCGCTCTTCCAGCAGCACCTCCAGCATCTGCGGATCATCGACGAAGCTGCGGTAGATCTCCCGCAGCGCCGCCGGCGGCTCGCCGCCCAGTTCCTCGAACAGCGGCCGCAGGTGTTCCACCCAGGCGGTCTCGCGGGCGGCGTCGGCCTGCCCCGGGCGGTGGCAGAACAGGTTGAAGTTCACCGGCCTCGCCGTCAGCGCGCGCACCTGGGCGATCAGCTCGCGGGCCTGCGCCGGGCTGCTCGCGCCCAGGCCGATGGAGCCCAGGGCGCCGGCCTCGGACACTGCGGCGGCCAGCGCCGGGGTGGAGACCCCGACCATGGGCGCCTGGATGATGGGGTGTTCGATGCCGAGCAGTTGGCGAAGGGGCATGGCGGTGATCTCCTGGGCTGATCGATGGTTGACTTAAAATCTCATACGGAGAATATTCTGCGCAATACATTCTCCAACAGAGATCATCGATGGACCTGTCCAGCCTGGAAATCTTCCGCTGCGTCGCCGAGGAGCAGAGCGTGACCCGCGCCGCCGCGCGCCTGCAGCGGGTACAGTCGAACGTCACCACGCGCATCCGCCAGCTGGAGGAAGACCTGGGCGTGGCGCTGTTCCTGCGCGACGGCAAGCGCATGGCGCTGACCGACCAGGGCCGCGAGTTCCTCGCCTATGCCGAGAAGCTCCTGGCCCTGGCCGCCGAGGCGCGGCAGTCGCTGCACCCCCGCGAGGCCAGCGGCAGCCTGCGCCTGGGCAGCATGGAGAGCACCGCCGCCAGCCGCCTGCCCGGCCCGCTGGCGGCCTACCACCGCGCCTGCCCGCAGGTGCAACTGGAAGTCAGCACCGGCACCAGCCAGGCGCTGGTGGACGGCGTGCTGTCGCGGCGCCTGGATTGCGCGCTGGTGGCCCACCCGGATGCGCTGCGCGCCGAACCCGGCTTCGAGGCGGCCCTGGAGCGCGGCCTGCTGGGCCAGGCGGTGTTCCGCGAGGAACTGCTGCTGGCCCTGCCCGGCGACCACCCGCCGGTGCGCGGGCCGGGCGACGTGCAGGTGCGCACCCTGGCCGGCTTCTCCCGCGGCTGCACCTACCGGCAGATCGCCGAGGACTGGCTGAACGCCGAGGGCCCGCGCGTGCAGGTGCAGGAAGTGGGCTCCTACCACGGCATCCTGGCCTGCGTCGCCGCCGGCGCCTGCGTGGGCATCCTGCCGCGCTCGCTGCTCGACCTGCAGCGCGAGCCGCCGGCGCTGCGACTGCTGCCGATCATGAGCGTGGACACCCTCCTGGTCTGGCGCGAAGGCTACGCCACCGGCGCCTTCGAACGTTTCCGCGAAACCCTGGGGGCCGCCTCGTGAAGCAACGCAGCGAACTCGCGCTGGCGCTGAGCGCCACGCTCATCCTGGCCATCGGCATGGGCTTCGGCCGCTTCGCCTTCACCGGGCTCTACCCGCTGATGGTCGGCGAAGGCGTGCTCAGCGTGAACGGCGGCTCGCTGGCCGCCTCGGCCAACTACGCCGGCTATCTGCTGGGTGCGCTGGCCCTGGCGCGCTGCCCGGAACGCCTGGCGGCGAGCCTGTGCCGCGTGGCCCTGGTAGGCACCCTGCTGGGGCTGGCGGCCATGGCGGTGCCGGCGCCGGCCTGGTTCGCTATCGGCGTGCGCCTGCTGGCCGGGGTGCTCAGCGCGGTGGCGCTGGTAGGCGCCTCGGTGTGGCTGCTGCACGTGATGCAACGCCACGGCGGCGCGCCGCTGATGTTCTCCGGGGTGGGCCTGGGCATCCTGATTTCCGCCGAGCTGATCGCCGGCGGCCATGGCGCGGGCCTGGGCAGCCCGGCGATCTGGCTGCTGCTGGCCGGCGCCGGGAGCGTTCTCGCCCTGCTGGCCTGGGCGGCGCTGGGTCGCCCCGCACCCGCGCCCGCCAAGACGGCGCCGCATGCGGCGCCCGCCGTACCCATGGCGCCGGCGAGCCTGCTGCTGATCTACGGCCTGGCCGGCTTCGGCTACATCATCACCGCCACCTACCTGCCGCTGCTGATGCGCGGCGGCGCGCTGTCGCCGCTGCAGGCCTGGGCGGTATTCGGCCTGGCGGCGGCGCCGTCGTGCTTCTTCTGGCACTGGCTGCACGGGCGCCTGGGCACGCGCCGGGCGCTGGCGGCGAACCTGCTGGTGCAGGCGCTGGGGGTGATCCTGCCGGTGCTGCAGCACAGCGCCCCGGCCTACCTGGCCAGCGCCCTGCTGGTGGGCGGCACCTTCATGGGCACGCCGACCATCGCCCTGCCCGCCGCGCGCCTGGCGGCGGCGAAGGTGCGCTTCAACATGCTGGCGGCCATGACCGCGGTGTACGGTGTGGGGCAGATCGTCGGGCCGCTGGCCTCCAGCGCGCTCTACCACCTGGACGGCAGCTTCAGCCCGGCGCTGCTGGCGGCCGGCGCCGCCCTGCTGTTGGGGGCAGCCTGCACCTGGCAGCCGGCGCGGGCCGCCGCAAGCTGCCCGCGCTGAGCCTCAGGCGTCGCCCTGGCGCTGGCGCTTGCGGTGCTCGGCGACCTTGTGGCGGTTGCCGCACAGGGCCATGCTGCACCAGCGTCGGCGGTGCGACTTGGTGCGGTCGTAGAACCACAGGGTGCAGTCCGGGTGCTCGCATACGCGGACTAGGTCGAAGTCCCCTTCGGCGAGCAACTGCGCGCCCTGCTCCGCCAGCGGCGCCAGCAGCCATTCGGCGCCGGGCTTCACGGCCTGGTGGCGCAGGTGCGCGCCCTGCCCCTCCCAGTCCAGCTGCGGGTAGCTCGCGACCTTGCGCAGGAAGGCGTTGAAGCGCGCCGGGTCGGCCGGCTCGCCACGCTTGCGCTTGCCCACCAGCTCGCGCAGGGTCTCGCGCAATTCGATGGCGGCGGCCAGCAGCTCGCCCTCGGCGAAGTCCGCGCCCTCCGCCGGCAGGCCCAGCAGGCCCAGCCAGTGCAGCACGTCGGCATCGCTGTGCCAGGCATCGGAAGCCGACAGGGCCGCGGCATCGGCGCGGCTCAGGCTGTTGAGCAAGTCCAGCACCGGGTGGTCGGCGAGGATGTAAGGCGGCTGGGGGGTGGTTTCGCGCATGCTCGCTCCGGAATCGGGGTGTCGAGCCCATGGTAACCCTCGTCCAGGCGTTTTCAAGTTACAGCGCCGGGCGACTGGCGAGCCGCGCCGGCCTGGCCAAGACTGTTCAGTCCCCTTCCCCTGATCAGGAGCCCTGCCATGTCCATCGACAACGTGCTGTACCGCGCCTACGCCGAAGCCACCGGTGGCCGCGAGGGCCGCGCCATTTCCTCCGACGGCGTGCTCGACGTGGAGCTGACCACGCCCAAGGAACTGGGCGGCAACGGCGCCCGCGGCACCAACCCGGAGCAACTGTTCGCCGCCGGCTACTCGGCGTGCTTCCTCGGCGCCATGAAGTTCGTCGCCGCCCGCGACAAGCTGGCGATTCCCAAGGACCCGTCCATCGAAGGCGTGGTCGGCATCGGCCCGGTGCCCACCGGCTTCGCCATCGAGGTGGAGCTGCGCATCTCCCTGCCCGGCCTGCCGCGCGACCAGGCGCAGACCCTGGTGGACCGCGCGCACATCGTCTGCCCGTACTCCAATGCCACCCGCGGCAACATCGACGTCACCCTGACCATCCTCGACTGAGCCCCACCCCGGCTGCGGCGCCCGCCGCAGCCGCCTTTTCCCCTTCCCCGCCAAGGCCTATCCCGGATGCCGGGCTGCGTCTGCCCGGACGAATGGCGCAGTAACTCTTTAAAAAACAATTTACAGGTTACAAGGCGAGCGCAGAATACAGCCTTGAGTAACCATATAAATACACTTAAAGAGTTACAGAGGTGACCGCCATGTTCGCCCGACTGCTGCGCCGACTCTTCCCGCACCCCGCCGAAAAAGACCTGGACCGCTGGGCCGACGACCTCGCCGCCGAACGCCTCTGGCGCGCCAGCCCGGCCGCGCGGGCCCGCTACTACGCCCTGCCCGGCAGCCTGCCGCGGCAACCCCGGCGGCGCTAGAGCGCCGGCAGTTGGCGGAAGCTCACCGCCAGGCGGTTCCAGCAGTTGATGGCGGAAATGGCCACGGTCAGGTCCACCGCCTCGCGCTCGTCGAACTGGCTGCGCAACTGCTGGTAGACCTCGTCGGGCACGTTGGACTGCGACAGCAGCGTGACCGCCTCGCACCAGGCCAGCGCGGCCCGCTCGCGGTCGCTGAAGAAGGGCGAGTCGCGCCATACCGCCACGGCGTACAGGCGCCGCTCGGACTCGCCGCTGCGCCGCGCCTCCAGCGCATGCATGTCGGCGCAGAACGCGCAGTTGTTGACCTGCGAGACGCGCACCTTGACCAACTCCAGCAGCGGCTTCTCGATGGACAGGTCGAAGGTCGCCGCCTCCAGCGCCAGGATCGCCTTGAGCGCTTCCGGCGAGGCCGTGTAGTAGTCCAGGCGTGGTTCCATGGCGAAATTCCTCGAAGGTAGATGAAGACCATTCTGCCGGGCGTGCCACCGCGCCAGGGTGGCCAATCCGACGAAAAACTGCTACGTAACTTCGCGCCCGGCCCGGCCGCTGGCTAATCTTCCGCCAATACACAGCGAGCGCGGAGAGGCATTCATGGAGTTGCACATCGTCATCCAGGGCCAGAAGGACCTTGGCGGGCAACTCTACGCGCAGCTGCGCGAGGCCATCGACAGCGGGCGCCTGGCCGCCGGCGCGCGGCTGCCGCCCAGCCGCCTGCTGGCCGAGCAGCTGGGCCTGTCGCGCAAGACAGTGTCGGACATCTACGCCCAGCTCACCTACGAGGGCGTGCTGGTCGGCCGCGTCGGCAGCGGCACCTTCGTCAACGCCCGGGTGCCGCGCCACGAGCAGCGCCCGCTGGCCATCCGCTACGCCGCCCAGGAGGCCATCGACACCTGGGAGGCGCTGCAGACGCGCATCGTCCACCCCCACGCCGGCGTCACCCTGCGCGCCGACTTCCTCGGCGGCGCCAGCAGCCTCAATACCTTCCCCCACGAAGACTGGCGCCGCTGCGTGCACTTCGCCCTGCGCCAGATGCAGGGCCCGCGGGCGGTCTACGCGCAGCCCGAGGGCCTGCCCAGCCTGCGCGACGCCATCGCCCGGCACATCGCCTACAGCCGTGGCGTGCAGTGCCGCGACGAGGACGTCATCGTCTGCAACGGCGCGCAACAGGCCCTCGACCTGCTGGCCCGGGTGCTGGTGCGCCCCGGCACCCGGGTGGCCATGGAAGACCCCGGCTACCCGCCGGCGCGCCTGCAGTTCGCCATGCAGGGCGCGGAAATCGCCAGCGTGCCGGTGGACGCCGAGGGCCTGTGCGTGGAACGCATCCCCGACGGCACCCAGCTGATCTACTGCACCCCGGCGCACCAGTTCCCCCTCGGCATGCCGATGAGCGAGGCGCGGCGCCAGGCCCTGCTGGCGCGGGCCGCGGAGCTGGGCGCGGTGATAATCGAAGACGACTACGACAGCGAATTCCGCTACGAGGGCCGCCCCCACGAGACGCTGCACAGCCTCGACCGCCTGGGCCTGGTGGCCTACGTCGGGACCTTCTCCAAGACGCTGCTGCCGGAGCTGCGCCTGGGCTACCTGGTGGTGCCGCCGGGCCTGCGCCCGGCCCTGCTGCGTGCGCGGCAGCTGAACGACTGGCACAGCTCGACCCTGGCGCAGTGGGCGCTGGCCAAGTTCATCGCCGACGGCTGCCTGCTCAAGCACATCCGCCGCTGCCACGGCATCTACGCCACGCGCCGCGAACGCATCCTGGCGCGCGTCGAAGGCGACCTCTCGCCCTGGCTGCAGGCGGTGCCATCCAACGCCGGCTTCCACCTGGCGCTGCTGTTCAGGGTGCCGGTGAAGCTGCCGCTGCTGGTGGAGCTGGCGCGCAAGCTGGAAGTCGGCATCTATCCGCTGGACGGCTTCTACGACCGCGAGCCGGTGCGCCAGGGCCTGCTGATGGGCTTCGGCGCCATCGAGAAGCTGGACATCGACCCGGCCCTGGACAAGCTGCGCGACCTGCTCCGGCAGATCGCCTGAAGCCACGCGCCTCAGAAGGCCGAACGCACCACCCCGCCGTCGGCGCGCAGGGCCGCGCCATTGGTGGCCGAGGACGCCTCGGAGCAGACGTACACCACCAGGTTGGCCACCTCCTCCGGCGTGGTGAAGCGCTTGAGCAGCGAGCTGGGCCGCGCGCTGCGGAAGAACTCCGCCTCGAACTCGGCGAACGGCTGGCCGCCGGAGAGCTTGCCGACGAACTCGTCGACGCCCTCGGAATGCGTCGGCCCCGGCAGCACCGCGTTGACCGTCACCCCGGTGCCCGCGCAGTCCTCCGCCAGCCCGCGGGACAGGCCGAGCTGGGCGGTCTTGGTGACGCCGTAGTGGATCATCTCCACCGGAATCTGCACGCCGCTCTCGCTGCTGATGAACACCACCCGGCCCCAGTTGCGCTGCTTCATGCCCGGCAGGTAGGCGCGGCTCAGGCGCACGCCGGACAGCAGGTTGACCTGCAGGAAGCGCTCCCAGTCCTCGTCGGGAATCTCCGCGAAGGGTTTGGGATCGAAGATGCCCAGGTTGTTCACCAGCACGTCCACCTGCGGGTGCAGACGCACCAGTTCGGCGATGACGGAAGGTTGCGACAGGTCGCCGGCGAAGCCTTCGACGCGGGCGTCGGGCTGCTGCTCGCGCAGCTTGGCCAGGGCGGCGTCCACCGAAGCCTGGCTGCGGCCGTTGAGGACCACCCGCGCGCCCTCGCGCGCCAGGCCCTGGACGATGGCGAAACCGATGCCCTTGGTGGAACCGCTGACCAGGGCGAGCTTGTCTTGCAGATTGAAGTTCATGGCGCTGCTCTCGGTTGATTTCGGTTTTCGGTTTTCGGTTTTCGATTTTCGTAGGAGCGAGCTTGCTCGCGAACGGATTCCGCTGCGGGGTTACGCGAACAAGGGCTGGGCGACGCTGTGCTGAGTAGGCCCAAAGCAGCCTAGGCGCTGCCGGCGGCCACGTCCAAGCGCCGGTTGGATTGGACTGCCGGTTTTCGCCCGGATTGTCCGTTATTCCCCGCCCGCCGAACGCCTAGTATCCCCTTCACGAAATTTCCCTTCCCAGGAGTCCCGCCATGCAACAACGCATCCTCGTCATCGGTTCCGGCTTCGCCGGCATGTGGGCCGCGCTGGGCGCCGCCCGCGTCCTCGACCAGCACGGCCGCAGCGACGTCGAAGTCGCGCTGGTCGCCCCCGAGCCGCTGCTGCACCTGCGCCCGCGCCTGCACGAGGCCACCCCGCACGCCATGACCACGCCGCTGCTGCCGCTGTTCGAGGCCGCCGGGGTGCGCTACGTGCAGGGCAGCGTCGAGCGCATCCACACCGGCGAGCGCAGCGTCGAAGCCGTGAACGAGCGCGGCGAGCGCTTCACCCTCGCCTACGACCGCCTGGTGCTGACCGCCGGCAGCCGCCTGTTCCGCCCAGCCATCCCCGGCCTGGCCGAGCACGCCTTCAGCATCGACCAGACCGACGAAGCCAGCGCCCTGGACGTGCACCTGGCGCGCCTGGCCGACCTGCCACCGAGCGACGCGCGCAACACGGTGGTGGTGGCCGGCGGCGGCTTCACCGGCATCGAGATCGCCTGCGAGCTGCCCGCGCGGGTACGCCGCGTGCTGGGCGAGGATGCCGAGGTGCGGGTGGTGATAGTCGAGCGCAGCCACGTCATCGGCCCCGACCTGGGCCCCGGCCCGCGCCCGCAGATCGAGCAGGCCCTGGACGAACTGGGCGTGGTGCGCTTCCTCGGCGCGGCGGTCAACGCCATCGACGCCGACGGCCTGAGCACCACCACCGGCGAGTGCATAGAAGCCAAGACAGTGATCTGGACCGCCGGCATGCAGGCCAGCCCGCTGACCGCCCAGGTGCCCGGCGAACGCGACGCCCTCGGCCGCCTGCACGTGACGCGCGACCTGCGGGTGAAAGGCGTGGACGCGGTATTCGCCGCCGGCGACGTGGCCCTGGCGCAGGTGGACGATGCGGGCAACCACGCGCTGATGTCCTGCCAGCACGCGATGAACATGGGCCGCAGCGCTGGCTACAACGTCGCCGCCGACCTCCTCGGCCTGCCCACCCAGGCCTACGCCCAGCCGGTCTACGTCACCTGCCTCGACCTGGGCCCCTGGGGCGCGGTCTACACCGAGGGCTGGGAGCGCCAGGTCAAGCTGCAGGGCGCCGAGGCCAAGGCCCTCAAGCGGCAGATCAACACCCAGTGGATCTACCCGCCCCTGCCCAGCCGCAAGGCCGCCCGCGAAGCCGCCGACCCGCAGCGGGTGGTGGTGGCGTAACCGTTCGCGGTTCTTCGCCGCTACATCTGTGTCATTCCCCAACGCCATGGTCGAACCCGGGCTTTGCCTCCGGCCATGGCGATGGGTATCGCTTCGCTCCACCCATCCTACGGGAACCCGGAAAACAGCGTAGGAGCGGACCTTGTCCGCGATAGCCGGAGGTTCCGGCGCAATTCGCGGATGAGATCCGCCTACGCCGCCCCACCCGCGCCATTCCCTGTAGGAGCGCGCCCTGCGCGCGAATCGCGGGCAGGGCCCGCTCCTACGAGAAGCCATGTCCGCGATTGCCGGAACCTCCGGCGGGCCGCCCATGAAAAAGCCCGGGCACCTCGCGGTGCCCGGGCTTCTGCCGTTGGCGGCCGTCTGCGTGGTTACGGCATGACCGGCGGCAGGTACTGCAGGGTGGTGCCCAGGGCCCAGAGCAGGAACAGCACCAGGGGCACGTGGACCAGCAGTTGGACGAAGGAGAAGCCGATCAGGTCGCGGGCCTTCAGGCCCAGCACGCCGAGCAGCGGCAGCATGTAGAAGGGGTTGATCAGGTTCGGCAGCGCCTCGGCGGCGTTGTAGATCTGCACTGCCCAGCCCAGGTGGTACTTCAGCTCGGTCGCCACCTGCATCACGTAGGGCGCCTCGATGATCCACTTGCCGCCGCCGGAGGGGATGAAGAAGCCCAGCACCGCGGAGTACACGCCCATCAGCAGCGCGTAGGTGTCGTGGGAGGCGATCTGCACGAAGAAGGTGGAGATGTGGTGTGCCACGGTGGCGCCGTCGGTGCCTTTGACGGTGGTCATGATGGCGGCGATGGAGCCGTACAGCGGGAACTGGATCAGCACCCCGGTGGTGGTCGGCACCGCGCGGGCCACGGCGTCGAGGAAGTTGCGCGGGCGCCAGTGCAGCAGCGCGCCGACCATCAGGAACAGCAGGTTGTAGGTGTTCAGCCCGGAGATGGCGAGGATCGCCGGCTTGGTGGCGAACTCGTGGAACAGCCAGCCGGCGGCCAGGGCCACCAGCAGCAGGATCAGCAGCGGGCTGTGCTCCAGCCACTCGCCGGGGCGGCTGGGCTTGCTCATCTTCGGCGGGGTGAAGCTGACGTCCACGCCGCAGGCATCGGCGTCGCGGGCGCTGGATTCGCCCGGCGCGGTCATGTAGGCGATCACCACCGACACCACCACCAGGGCCAGCAGCATCAGGCCGGACTGCCAGAGGAAGATGGTCTCGGTGAAGGGGATCACCCCGGTGATGGCGAGGATCGACGGCGGCAGGCTGCCGGGGTTGGCCTGCAGCTGTGCGGCGGAGGAGGACAGGCCCAGCGCCCAGACGGCGCCCAGGCCCAGGTAGGCCGCGGCGCCGGCGGCGCGGTAGTCCATCTTCAGGTCCGTGCGGCGGGCCAGGGCGCGCACCAGCAGGCCGCCGAAGACCAGGCTCAGGCCCCAGTTGAGCAGCGAGGCGAGCATCGACACCACGGCCACCCAGGCCACTGCCGAGCGGCCGTTCTTCGGCACCCGCGCCAGCAGCGCGATCAGCCGCGAGGCCGGGCCGGAACTGGCGACCACGTAGCCGCCGATGACCACGAAGGCCATCTGCATGGTGAAGGGGATCAGGCTCCAGAAGCCGTCGCCGAAGGCCTTGGCGGTGTCGCCGGGGGACGCGCCCATGGCCAGGGTGGCCACGGCTACGATCAGCACCGCCAGGGTGGCGAACACCCAGGAGTCCGGGAACCAGCGCTCGGCCCAGGCCGAGCAGGCCATGGCGAAGCGTGCGGAACGGCTTTCCTGCAGTTGCAGTTTCGCGTTCATTTTTCCTACCTCGATTTTCTTGGAGTTATTTTTCTTTGTAACGCCGAACGCCCCGGAGTTCGTCCGGGGCGTCCGTCACACGGGCACGCGGGGCTCGATCAGTCGCGGACCAGGGCCAGGGCCACGCCCTGGCCACCGCCGATGCACAGGGTGGCAAGACCCTTCTTCGCATCGCGGCGGAGCATTTCGTGCAGCAGGCTGACCAGCACGCGGCAGCCGGAAGCGCCGATGGGATGGCCGAGGGCGATGGCGCCGCCGTTGACGTTGACCTTGGCGGCGTCCCAGCCCAGTTCCTTGCCCACCGCCAGGGACTGCGCGGCGAAGGCTTCGTTGGCCTCGATCAGGTCCAGCTCGGCCAGCTGCCAGCCGGCCTTGTCCAGGCAGCGGCGGGTGGCAGAGACCGGGCCGATGCCCATGATTGCCGGGTCGACGCCGGCGCTGGCGTAGGAGGCGATGCGCGCCAGCACCGGCAGGCCCAGTTCGGCGGCCTTGGCGGCGCTCATCAGCAGCACCGCGGCGGCGCCGTCGTTGAGGCTGGAGGCGTTGCCGGCGGTGACGCTGCCGTCCTTCTTGAAGGCCGGCTTGAGCTTGGCCAGGGCCTCGGCGGTGGTGCCGGCACGCGGCTGCTCGTCGGTGTCGAAGCTCAGCGCCTCGCCCTTGCGCTGCGGGATGCTCACCGGGACGATCTCGTCACGGAAGCGCCCGGCCTCGATGGCGGCCACGGCCTTCTGCTGCGAGGCGGCGGCGAAGGCGTCCTGTTCCTCGCGGCTGATGCCGTACTTGTCCACCAGGTTCTCGGCGGTGATGCCCATGTGGTAGTCGTTGAAGGCGTCCCACAGGCCGTCGACGATCATGCTGTCGACCAGTTGCGCATGGCCCATGCGCAGGCCGGTGCGGGCCTTGGGCAGCACGTAGGGCGACAGGCTCATGTTCTCCTGGCCGCCGGCGATCACCACCTCGGCATCGCCGCAGCGGATGGCCTGGGCGGCCAGGTGCAGGGCCTTGAGGCCCGAGCCGCAGACCTTGTTCAGCGTCAGCGCCGGCACCGCATGGGGCAGCCCGGCGGCGATGGCGGCCTGGCGCGCGGGGTTCTGCCCGGAGCCGGCGGTGAGCACCTGGCCGAGGATCACCTCGTCCACCTGCTCGGGCTTCACGCCGCTGCGCTGCAGCAGCTCGCGGATGACGATGGCGCCCAGTTCGTGGGCGGGGATGTTCGCCAGGCTGCCCTGGAAGGCGCCGATGGCGGTGCGGGTGGCGGCGACTATCACTACGTCTTGCATGATTGGCTCACTCCGGTGGCTTGGGCTGCCCTCTCCCCCGCCCTCTCCCTGAAGGGAGAGGGAGCTGTCCGTGCCAGGATGACTCATGTGCTCATCCCGGCGCCGGACCAGTCCCCTCCCCCGCTTGCGGGAGAGGGTTAGGGAGAGGGTGCTCTTACAGCGCGACTAACTCAGTGGTGGTGATGGGTATCGCTTCGCTCAACGCCATCCTACGGGTGCTACTCCTGCGCGCGATCGCGGGCAGGGCCCGCTACAGGGGGTGTCAGAAGGTCATCTCTTTGACGTCATCCGGCACGATCAGCCGTCCGGCGGTCTTCTCGGCGATTTCCTCGACGCTCACCCCCGGCGCGGTCTCGCGCAGGACGAAGGCGCCGTCGACGATCTCCAGGTAGGCCAGGTCGGTGAGCACCTTGCGGATGCAGCCGGCGCCGGTCAGCGGCAGGCTGCAGCGGTCGAGCAGCTTGGACTCGCCGTCCTTGGAGGCGTGGGTCATGGTGACGATGATGTTGTCGGCGCCGGCCACCAGGTCCATGGCGCCGCCCATGCCTTTCACCAGCTTGCCGGGGATCATCCAGGAGGCGATGTTGCCCTGCACGTCCACCTCGAAGGCGCCGAGCACGGTGAGGTCGACGTGGCCGCCGCGGATCATCGCGAAGGACTCGGCGGAAGAGAAGATAGACGCGCCCTTCACGGCGGTCACGGTCTGCTTGCCGGCGTTGATCATGTCGGCGTCGAGGGTTTCCTCGGTGGGGAAGGCGCCCATGCCGAGCAGGCCGTTCTCCGATTGCAGCATCACTTCCATGCCCTCGGGCACGTAGTTGGCCACCAGGGTCGGGATGCCGATGCCGAGGTTCACGTAGTAGCCGTCCTGCAGTTCGCGCGCCACGCGCTGGGCCATCTGTTCGCGGGTCAGTGCCATCTTCTTGTCTCTCTTGTCCGGTGGGCTCAGGAACGCACGGTGCGCTTTTCGATGCGCTTCTCGAAGGTCCCCTGGATGATGCGGTCGACGTAGATGCCGGGGGTGTGGATCTGGGTGGGGTCCAGCTCGCCCGGCTCGACGATCTCCTCCACCTCGACCACGGTGATGCGCCCCGCGGTGGCCACCACCGGGTTGAAGTTCTGCGCGGTGTGGCGGTAGATGACGTTGCCGTAGTGGTCGGCCTTCCAGCCCTTGACGATGGCGAAGTCGCCGGTGATGGCCTGTTCCATGATGTGCGGGCGGCCGTTGAACTCGCGCACTTCCTTGCCTTCGGCAACCGGGGTGCCGTAGCCGGTGGCGGTGAAGAAGGCCGGGATGCCGGCGCCGCCGGCGCGCAGTTTCTCGGCCAGGGTGCCTTGCGGGGTGAGTTCCACTTCCAGTTCGCCGGACAGCAGCTGGCGTTCGAACAGTTCGTTCTCGCCGACGTAGGAGGCGATCATTTTGCGGATCTGCCGGTCTTCCAGCAGCACGCCCAGGCCGAAGCCGTCGACGCCGCAGTTGTTCGACACCACCGTCAGGCCCTTCACGCCCAGGCGGCGGATCTCGGCGATGAGGTTCTCGGGGATGCCGCACAGGCCGAAGCCGCCCGCCAGTACCGTCATGCCGTCGGTGAGCCCGGCCAGGGCCTCCGCGTAACTGCCAACCCGCTTGTCGAGTCCTGCCATCTGCTGCTGCCTCTCTTGTAGTTTGGGTTTCCGACCGGCCGGTCGGAGAGCGTCTGCAGCTTCACCGCTGGGGACTGATTTGTTAAGTTTGTTTTTCCAATCGATTATTCGGCTTTGCTTATCAATGACTGTCAAGCAACTGCGCGCCTTCCTCGCCGTGGCGCAGAGCCTGAGCTTCGCCCAGGCCGGCGAGCGCCTGCACCTGTCGCAGCCGGCCCTGAGCCTGGCGATCAAGAACCTGGAGGAATCCCTCGGCGGGCAGTTGCTGGTGCGCACCACCCGCAGCGTCGCCCTCACCCCCGAAGGCGAGACCCTGCTGCCCATCGCCCGGCGCCTGCTGGCCGACTGGGACAACGCCGAGGAGCTGCTGCGCCAGCACTTCACCCTCCAGCTGGGCAAGGTCTCCATCGCCGCCATGCCCTCCTTCGCCGGCAACCTGCTGCCGGGCGCGCTCATGGCCTTCCGCCAGCGCTACCCGAAGGTGAACGTGGCGGTGCACGACGTGATCAACGAACAGGTGCTGGAGATGGTGCGCAACCGCCGCGTCGAGCTGGGCATCGCCTTCGAGCCGGACAGCCTCGACGGCCTGAGCTTCCAGGCCTTCTACAGCGACCGCTTCGTCGCCGTGCTGCCGGCCGGCTCGCCCCTGGCCGGGCAGCGCCGGCTGACCTGGGCACAGTTGCTGGAGCAGCCCTTCATCACCCTGCAGCGCCCTTCGGCGGTGCGCCTGCTGCTGGAAGACAGCGTGGCGGCCAGCCACGGCAAGCTGGCGGTGGCCTTCGAGAGCCACCAGTTGGTCACCGTCGGGCGCATGGTCGCCCAGGGCCTGGGGGTGAGCGCGGTGCCGCGCCTGTGCGTGAAGCAGATGGAGGAGCTGGGCGCGCGCTGCGTGGACCTCTACGAACCCACGGTGGAGCGCCGCGTGGGCCTGTTCAGCCTGGCCGAGCACAAGCTCTCCAGCGCCGCCCAGGCGCTGAGCGACGTGCTCTTGCAGATAGCCGACTGGCCGCGGTTGCAGAAGGAAGGTTGCGAGGAAGGTCGAGCAGAATGAGGCAGAGTCGCGCGGCGCGGGCGGCGGAAGAACGCCGCCCGTTGCGCCGGGAGGGTCAGATGTCGCTGCACATCTCGGTCTGGCGCAGGTACTCGAGCACGTGGACCTGGCCCTTGGAGTCGGCGTAGGTCATTTTCGCCGGGGCAACTTCGCAACGGTCGTTGGCTTGCTCGATGCTGATCACCTTGGCCACATCGAGCTGCATGCCGTAGTGGTAGACCACGGGCGCGGCATCGGCGGCATTGGCGGCCAGGGCGGCGCCCATCAGGGGGATGGCGAACAGGCTGAACAGTGTGCGTTTCATGGTGGGATTCTCCGGGTTTCCGGCGTGCTGGCCATTTGGCCTTGCCGTATATTCAATTTAGTTGAACGGCCGTTCCGGACACAGAGGCAATACGACAAGGGATTACTGCGCAAAACGTAACAATAAGGGCTTGCCAACCTGGCTGAATGGATTGACCGCCCTTTCACCTGCGGTAAAAAGCCCCTGGACTGGCAGGATTCGATTCATTTTCCCCTTTGCTGCCAATTGCCAGGGGCGTCACAATGGCAAGCCCATTCGTCGCCAGGACTCCGCCATGAAACGCGTGGCCATGCTGCTGTTCCCCGGCGTGCAGGCGCTGGACGTCGCCGGCCCGCTGGACGTCTTCGCCGAAGCCAATGCCTTCGTCGCGCCGGGCAGCGGCTACCAGGTGCTGACGCTGGCCGAACGCGGCTTCCCCATCCCCGCCTCCAACGGCCAGTTGCTGGGCGCGCAGCACGAGCTGGACGGCGCCGTCGGCGGCTTCGACATCCTGCTGGTGCCCGGCGGCCCGCAACTGCCCGCCGAGACACCTTCCACCGCCCTCCTCGCCTGGCTGCGCCGGGCCTGCGCCGAGACGCCGCGCTACGGCTCGATCTGCACCGGCGTCTTCCTCCTCGGCCATGCCGGGCTGCTGGACGGCAAGCGCGTCACCACCCACTGGGGCGACGCCGCGCGCCTGGCGCAGCTGTTCCCGCGGGCAAGGGTGGAGCCCGACAGCATCCACGTGCGCGACGGCGCGCTGGTGACCTCCGCAGGGGTGACCGCCGGCATCGACCTGGCCCTGGCGCTGGTCGCCGAGGACCACGGCCCGGCGGTGGCATTGAGCGTGGCCAAGCGCCTGCTGGTGGTGGCCCAGCGCCAGGGCGGCCAGTCGCAGTTCAGCCCCTATCTGCAGGCGCCAGCGGACGGCGACTCGCCCATCGCCCGGGTACAGCGCCACGTGCAGGCCCATCTCACCGACGCGCTGTCGGTGGCGGAACTGGCGGCGGTGGCGACCATGAGCGAGCGCACCTTCGCCCGGGTGTTCGTCCGCGAGGCGGGCATCACCCCGGCGGAGTTCGTCCAGCGCGCCCGGCTGGACGCGGCGCGGGGGTTGCTGGAAGGCAGCGGGCTGCCGCTGAAGGTGGTGGCCTGGCGCTGCGGCTTCGGCAGCGCGGCGCGGATGCGGCTGGTGTTCGTGCAGAGGCTGGGGGTGACACCGACGGAGTATCGGGGGCGGTTTCGGGGGGATGGGTAACGGGCTTGAGAGAATGGTGATAACCCCGAAGAGCGCCCTCTCCCTAACCCTCTCCCTGAAGGGAGAGGGGACCGTTCGGTGTGCTTGGATGTTCTGGAGTCAGCCGGCAACACCGGAGGCTTCCGACTGAACCATTCCTCCTCTCGGCACGGACTAGCCCCCTCTCCCTTCAGGGAGAGGGCTGGGGAGAGGGAAAGGAACCCACCTCCGCGCCGAGGGAACCGGCAAGCGCTCCTCACAAACTCCGCGCAATCACCAACCGCTGCACATCACTGGTGCCCTCATAGATCTGGCACACCCGCACATCCCGATAGATACGCTCCACCGGGTAATCCTGCAGGTAACCATACCCCCCCAGCGTCTGAATCGCCGCCGAGCACACCCGCTCGGCCATCTCCGAGGCGAACAGCTTGGCCATGGAGGCTTCCGTCAGACACGGCAGGCCCGCCTCACGCAGGCTCGCCGCGTGGTGGACCATCTGCCGGGCCACGGCTATCTCGGTGGCCATGTCGCTGAGGCGGAAGGCCACCGCCTGGTGCTGGATGATCGGCTTGCCGAAGGTCTCGCGCTCGTGGGCGTAGTCGCGGGCGTATTCGAAGGCGGCGCGGGCCATGCCCACCGCCTGGGAGGCGATGCCGATACGCCCGCCCTCCAGGTTGGCCAGGGCGATGGCGTAGCCCTGGCCCTCCTCGCCCAGCCGGTAGCTGGCCGGGATGCGCAGGTCATCGAAGGCGATCTGGCAGGTGTCCGAGGCGTGCTGGCCGAGCTTGTCTTCCACCCGCACCACACGGTAGCCGGGGGTGTCGGTGGGCACGATGAAGGCGCTGATGCCCTTCTTGCCGGCCGCCGCGTCAGTCACAGCGAAGACGATCACCAGTCCGGCGTGGCTGCCGGAGGTGATGAACTGCTTGCTGCCGTTCAGCACGTAATGGTCGCCGTCGCGGCGCGCGCGGGTCTTCAGGAAGCTGGCGTCGGAGCCGGCCTGGGGCTCGGTGAGGGCGAAGGCGCCGATCATCTCGCCGCGGGCCAGGGGTACCAGGAACTGGCGCTTCTGTTCTTCGCTGCCGAACTTGGCGATGGGCATGCAGCCCACCGAGTTGTGCACGCTCATGATGGTGGAGCAGGCGCCGTCGCCGGCGGCGATCTCTTCCAGGGCCATGGCATAAGCCAGGTGCCCGGTCTGCGCGCCGCCCCATTCCTCGGCCACCAGCATGCCGAGGAAGCCGAGATCGGCCATTTCCTTCAGCGCCTCGGCCGGGAAGCGGTGCTCGCGGTCCCACTCGGCGGCGAAGGGTTTCAGCCGCTCCTGGGCGAACTGGCGGGCGACGTCGCGGATCTGCAGTTCTTCTTCGCTGGGAATCATGCTTCGCTCCTTACAGGCGCTCGACGGCGATGGCCGTGGCTTCGCCGCCGCCGATGCACACCGAGGCGATGCCGCGTTTCAGGTCGTACTGCTGCAGCGCCGAGAGCAGGGTCACCAGGATGCGCGCCGCCGAGGCGCCGATCGGGTGGCCCAGGGCGCAGGCGCCGCCGTGGACGTTGAGCTTGGCGTGGGGGATGTCCAGCTCGCGCATGGCGGCCATGGCCACCACGGCGAAGGCTTCGTTGACCTCGAACAGGTCCACCTCGCCCAGGCCCCAGCCGCTGCGCTGCAGCAGGCGCTGGATGGCGCCCACCGGCGCGGTGGGGAACAGGTTCGGCGCAGCGGCATAGGAGGAATGCGCGCGGATCGCCGCCAGCGGCGCCAGGCCGCGTTTCTCGGCCTCGGACAGGCGCATCAGCACCAGCGCGGCGGCGCCGTCGGAGATGGAGCTGGAGTTGGCCGCGGTGACGGTGCCGCCCTCGCGGAATGCCGGTTTCAGCGTCGGGATCTTGTCCAGCCTGGCCTTCGGCGGCTGCTCGTCCTGAGCGATCTCGCGGGTTTCCTTGCCGGCCTTGACCGTCACCGGGACGATCTCGGCGGCGAAGCGGCCGTCGCGCATGGCCTGCTGGGCGCGGGTCAGCGAGGCGATGGCGTAGTCGTCCTGCTGCTGGCGGGTGAAGCCGTAGCCCTGCGCGCAGTCCTCGGCGAAGGTGCCCATCAGCCGGCCCCTGTCGTAGGCGTCCTCGAGGCCGTCGAGGAACATGTGGTCGAGCACCTTGCCGTGGCCCATGCGGTAGCCCGTGCGGGCGCGCTCCAGCAGGTAGGGCGCGTTGGACATGCTCTCCATGCCGCCGGCCAGCACCACGCCGGCGCTGCCGGCCAGCAGCGCGTCGTGGCCCTGCATCACGGCCTTCATGCCCGAGCCGCACATCTTGTTGATGGTGGTACAGGGCGTGCCGCGGTCCAGCCCGGCGCCGAGCACCGCCTGGCGCGCCGGGGCCTGGCCCTGGCCGGCGGAAAGCACGCAGCCGAGGATGGCTTCGTCGATCTGGTCGGCGCCCAGCTGCGCGCGCTCGATGGCGGCGCGCACGGCGGCGGCGCCGAGGGTGGCGGCGCTGGTGTCCTTGAAGTCGCCGAGGAAGCCGCCCATGGGCGTGCGGACGGCGCTGACGATGACTACGGGATCGTTCATTTTCGTTACTCCTGTCACTTGGCGGCCATGCGGATGGCGCCGTCGAGGCGGATCACCTCGCCGTTGAGCATGCTGTTCTCGACGATGTGGCGGACCAGCGCGGCGAATTCGTCGGGGCGGCCCAGGCGCGGCGGGAAAGGCACGCTGGCGCCGAGGGCGTCGCGGACTTCCTGGGGCATGCCGGCCATCATCGGCGTTTCGAAGATGCCGGGGGCGATGGTCATCACGCGGATGCCGTGGCGCGCCAGTTCGCGGGCGATGGGCAAGGTCATGCCGACCACCCCGGCCTTGGACGCCGCGTAGGCGGCCTGGCCGATCTGCCCGTCGAAGGCCGCCACCGAGGCGGTGTTGACGATGACGCCGCGCTCGCCGCCGGCATCCGGCTCGTTGCGGGCCATGGCCTCGGCGGCCAGGCGCAGCATGTTGAAGCTGCCCACCAGGTTGATGTTGATGGTCCGGGAGAAGCTCTCCAGGCCATGCGGGCCGTTGCGCCCGAGGACTTTTTCGGCCGGCGCCACGCCGGCGCAGTTGGCCAGCCCGTGCAGCGCGCCGAAGCTTTCCAGCGCGGCTTCCACGGCGGCGCGGCCGTCGGCCTCGCTGGTCACGTCGGTGCGCACGAAGCGCGCACTGGCTTCGCCCAGCTCGGCCACGCGGGCGCCGCCGGCCTCGGCGTTGACGTCGGCCAGCAGCACGCGGGCGCCCGCCTCCACCAGGGTTTTCGCGGTGGCCGCGCCGAGCCCGGAACCGCCGCCTGTGATGAGGAATACCTTGTCCTTGATCTGCATGGAATCTCTCCGAATCAGTGCTGCGCGGCCGCGCGTTCGGCCGCCTCTTGTTGCCGGGCTATCTCCTGGTTGCGCAGGAGGAAGCGCTGGATCTTGCCGCTGGGGGTCTTCGGCAGTTCGGCGATGAACTCCACTTCCCGCGGGTAGCTGTGGGCCGACAGGCGCTTGCGCACGTACTGCTGCAGCTCCTCGGCCAGCTCCGGGCTGGGCTGGTGCTGCGGGCAGAGCACCACGTAGGCCTTGACCAGTTCGGTGCGCTCCGGGTCGGGCTTGCCGATCACCGCCGCTTCCATCACCGCCGGGTGCTCGATCAGCGCGCTTTCCACGTCGAAGGGGCCGACGCGGTAGCCGGAGGTGGTGATGAGGTCGTCGGAGCGGCCGACGAAGCTGATGCTGCCGTCGGCGTTCAGCTCCACGGTATCGCCACTGAGATAGTAGTCGCCGACGAAGGCCTTGGTTTCCATGCCCTGGTAGCCGGCGAACCACATCAGCGGCGAGCGCTTGCGGTCCATGGCCAGGATGCCCGGCTGGCCGGCGGGCAGTTCCTCGCCGTTCTCGCCCAGCACCACCACGCGGTGGCCGGGGATGGAGTAGCCGGCCGCGCCCAGGTGCACCGGGTGCTGCAGCCCATGGTGGTTGGCCAGGACCATGCCCAGTTCGGTCTGCCCGTAGTGGTCGTGGATGGTCGCCCCCAGGCCCTCGGCGAACCAGCGGATCACCTCCGGGGTCAGCGCCTCGCCGGCGCTGCTCACCGCGCGCAGGCGGCCCTTGAGTTCGCGTTCCACCTCGGCGGCCGAGGCCTTGAGCATGCGGTAGGCGGTGGGCGAGCCGGCCAGGTTGGTGATGCCGTACTGGCGGATGATCCGGCAGGTGCTCTCCACCGTGAAGGCGCCTTCGTAGAAGGTGGTGGCGTGGCCCAGGGCCAGCGGGCCGGTGACGGCGTAGTAGAGGCCGTAGGCCCAGCCCGGGTCGGCCAGGTTCCAGAAGCGGTCCTCGGGGCGCAGGTCGACGGCGTCGCGCAGGTAGCCGGTGAACGCCAGGATGGCCTTGAGCGGCACCGCCAGCGGCTTGGCCAGGCCGGTGGTGCCGGAGGTGAACATCAGCAGGAAGGGGTCTTCGCCGTTGCGCAGGACCGGTTCGAACTGCTCGGAGCGGCTTTCCAGGGCCTGCTTGAAGTCCAGGTCGCCGGCCGGGATCGCCTGGCCGCCGCTGACGGTGATGATCTGCGGGGCGTTGGGCACTTCGTCGAGCTTGGCGCGGTTGCCGGCGTCGGTGACCAGCACGCGGCTGCCGGCGATGCCCAGGCGGTGCTCGATGGCCTTGGGCCCGAAGGCGGTGAACAGCGGCTGGTAGACCGCGCCCAGGCGCCAGGTGCCGAGGATGGTGACCAGCAGTTCCGGGGTGCGCGGCAGCATGCCGGAGACGCGGTCGCCGGGGCGCACGCCCAGGTCATGCAGCAGGTTGGCGAACTGCGCGGACAGGGCCTGCAGCTGGGCGAAGCTGTATTCGGCGCGCTCGCCGTTGCGGCCCTCCCAGTACAGGGCGACGCGCCCGGACGAGGCATGGCGGTCGCAGCATTCGACGCAGGCGTTGAGGGCGTCGAGGCTGCCGGCGAGGGTGTCTCGGGCGGTGGCCGCGTAATCGAATTCGGCAGCGGCGGCGGCATAGGGGCGCATCGCGGAACTCCTGGCTTGTTCTTGTAGGGAGTAGCGGGATGTTCGCGCCGGGCGGTTGCCGCGGCAATGTCGAAAGGGACTTATGTGGATGAGCGGATTGGACAGCGGGGGTGGGGAGTAGCCGGGGGTAGCGGTGCCTGGGGTTGGCTCCGCCCCCTCACCCCAGCCCTCTCCCGGAGGGAGAGGGGGCCGTCCGTGCCTGTGGTGAGAATGGTGGTTCGCCGGCAGCGCTGGAGTGGCCGGCGGACACGGAACTCACAGCTTGCGCCGAACTGGCTCCCTCTGGGAGAGGGCTGGGGTGAGGGAAAGGAATTCCCCCCGGCGCCGACGTAACCGACAAACACCAAAGCGCCGCTGGAATCAACGCAACCCGGCAACGATCTCCAACGAACGCAAGCGCAAGGCATGGTCGTAGATATCACTGGTGAAGATGATCTCATCCGCCCCGGTCTGCTCGACGAGGATTTCCAGGCGGCTGCGCACCTTCTCCGGGCCGCCGATCACCGCCAGGCCGAAGAAGTTGCCTACCGCCTCCTGCTCGTGGGGCAACCACAGGCCGGCCATGCGCTCCACCGGCGGCTTCTGCTTGAGGCTTTCGCCGCGGATCAGCGCCAGCACGCGCTGGAACGCGGTGGTCGCCAGGTACTCGGCCTCTTCATCAGTGGGCGCGGCGATCAGCGGCACGCCGATCATCGCGTAGGGCTGTTCGAGGATGGCCGAGGGCTTGAAGTTCTGCCGGTAGATGCGCAGCGCGTCGTGCAAGTAGCGCGGCGCGAAGTGCGAGGCGAAGGCGTAGGGCAGCCCCTTCTCAGCGGCCAGGCGGGCGCTGAACAGGCTGGAGCCGAGCAGCCAGATCGGCACCCGCGTGCCCTCGCCGGGGATGGCCAGCAGGCTCTGCTGCGGGCGGCGCGGGCCGAGGAGCATTTCCAGCTCGGCGACCTGCTCGGGGAAGTCTTCGCCGTCGCCGAGCATGCGGTCGCGGCGCAGGGCGCGCATGGTCGCCTGGTCGGCGCCGGGGGCGCGGCCCAGGCCCAGGTCGATGCGCCCCGGGTAGAGGCTGGCGAGGGTGCCGAACTGCTCGGCGATCACCAGCGGCGGGTGGTTGGGCAGCATCACCCCGCCGGAGCCGACGCGGATGCGCGCGGTCTTGCCGGCGATGTGGCCGATCAGCACGGCGGTCGCCGAGCTGGCGATGCCGTCCATGTTGTGGTGCTCGGCCAGCCAGTAGCGGGTGAAGCCGAGGCGTTCGACGTGGCGGGCCACCTCGACGGCGTTGTTCAGCGCCTCGCTGACGGTGCCCTGGTCGCGGATGGGCACCAGATCGAGCATGGAAAAGGCGGTTTCGGACAGGGACTTCATGGAGGCTCCGGTCAGGGCCCGCGCGGCAGGCGCGCGGGCGTGGCTTTGAGCCGGACTCTAACCACATGCCTGGCGCATGACCACGCGTCGGCGTCGATAGTCATCATGCCGCGCAGTGATGAAAGCCCCCTGCCCCGGCCTCAGGCCGCCGCCGACACGCCGTCCAGGCGGTGGAACAGGCGGTTGAAGTACACCAGGCTGTCGCCCTGCTCGCGCACCGCGGCGCGCTCCAGCTCGACGAACAGCACCGAGTGCGAGCCGACTTCCTTGCACTCGCTGATGCGCCCTTCCAGGGTGACCAGGGCGTCGCGCAGCACCGGCACGCCGGCGCAGCCCTCTTCCCACAGGGCCGAGGCGAAGCGTTCCTCCATGGGCACCTGTGTCATGCCGGCGAAATGCCGGGCCAGTTCCTCTTGCTCGCCGCGCAGCACGTTGATGCACAGGTGGCCGTTGGCGCGAAAGGGTTCGTGGCTGGCGCTGCCGCGGTTGATGCACACCAGCACCGTGGGCGGCGAGTCGGTGACCGAGCAGACCGCGCTGGCGGTGATGCCGCAGCGCCCGCCGGGGCCGTCGCTGGTGATGATGTTCACCGCGGCGGGCAGCCGCGCCATGGCGTTGCGGAAGTCGATCTGGGTCTGGCTCAGGTTGTTCATGGCGCGCCCTTGTGGCCGGTTGTCGATGCTTGCCAATCTACGGCCCCGCGGCCAGGCGCGGTATCCAGGCGAATCCCATGGCGGCGGTGGCTGGCCTTTAGTCGACTAGGGGGTTTCTTTATCGCCAGCCCGGCGCCGCCTGGGTATGCTGGCCCCTGGGCGCAAGCGCGCCCGCCCGTGCGTGCCGCAGCGAAGACTGCGAGCCAGACCTAATAAGAAGAACCGTGGCAGTGCCCTGATGGATACCCGCAAACCCGTTGTTTACATCGTCGACGACGACAAGGACCTGCGCACCTCGCTGGCCTGGCTCCTGGAGTCGGTCAGCATCCAGGCGCAGTGCTTCGCCGGCGCCGAGGAATTCCTCGCCCACTACGACCCCGGCAGCCCCGCCTGCCTCGTGCTCGACGTGCGCATGCCGGAAACCAGCGGTTTCCAGCTGCAGGCCATGCTCAACGAGCGCGGCGCGGCGCTGCCGATCATCTTCGTCTCGGCCCACGGCGACATTCCCATGTCGGTGCAGGCGATGAAGAACGGCGCGCTGGATTTCGTCGAGAAGCCCTACAACCCGCAGCAGATGCTGGAGCGCATCCAGGCCGCGCTGAAAGCCGCGGTGCAGGTGCACGCCGGCGCCGAGCAGAAGCGCCAGCTGCAGCAGCGCCTGGACCTGCTCACCGGACGCGAGCGCGAGGTGCTGGGCATGGTGATCGACGGCAAGGCCAGCAAGGTGATCGCCCGCGAGCTGAACATCAGCGTGAAGACGGTGGATGTGCACCGCACCAAGATCAAGGAGAAGATGGGGGTTTCCAGCATTGCGCTGCTGGTGCGGGAGGTTTTGGACCTGGGGGTGCCGTAGGGGAGCTTCGGGGCTTTCCTGTAGGAGCGAGCTTGCTCGCGAACCGTATCTCCCTGGAACAACGGTGCTTTCGGCCTGCCTCGCTCCCTCTCCCTAACCCTCTCCCTGAAGGGAGAGGGGACCGTTGGGCAGGGTTTGATGTTTTGGCGTTAGCCGGCGACCTCGGCGGTTTCCGGCGGAAACCATCAGCTTTCTCGGCACGGACAAGCCCCCTCTCCCTTCAGGGAGAGGGCTGGGGAGAGGGGGGGAGTCAACCCAAGGCACCAGTGCTGCCGGGAGACTCCCGTTCGCGAGCAAGCTTGCTCCTACGAAGAGAAGAGCAGGTGTCAGAGGTCCAGCACCAACCGCGCCGACCTGGCCCGCGAGACGCAGGCGCAAATCTGCCTGTTCGAAGCCTTCTCCTTGCTCGACAGGCAGTTGTCCCGATGCTCCGGCTCGCCTTCCAGCACTTCCACTATGCAGGTGCCGCAGATGCCTTCGCGGCATTCGGTGTCTATGTCGCAGCCGTGGGCCTGGAGCACGTCCACCAGGCTGGCGTCGGCCGGCACTTGCAGTACCACGCCGCTGCTGGCCAGTTCCACTTCGAAGCTGCCGGCCGGGACGGCGTTGGCGGCCGGGTCGGCCTGGAAGTGTTCCAGGTGGATGGCGTCTTCGCTGCGGCTGCGCTTGGCGACGTCCACCACCTTGTTCATGAACGGCGCCGGGCCGCAGGTGTAGACGTGGGCCGCTGCCGGGGCGCGTGCCAGGCTGGCGGCCAGCTCGGCTTCGAGGTCGGCCGGCTCCACGCCGTAGTGGAACTCCACCTTGCCGGCGAACACCGGGCCGGACAGCAGTTCGACGAAGGCCGCGTGCTCCGGCGAGCGGGCGAAATAGTGCAGCACGTAGGGCTCGCCCCGGGCGTTGAGCTGGTAGGCCATGCTCAGCAGCGGCGTCACGCCGATGCCGGCGGCGAACATCACGTGCTCGCGGGCTTCCGCGGCCAGGCGGAACAGGTTGCGCGGGGCGCCCATTTCCAGCTCCATGCCCTCTTCCACCTGCTCGTGCAGGGCCGCGGAGCCGCCGCGGGAGGCGGCTTCCTTCTTCACCGCCACCAGGTAGGCGGCGCGGTCTTCCGGCGGGCTGCACAGGGAGTACTGGCGGGTCACCCCGGTGGGGCCGGTGACGTCGACATGGGCGCCCGGCTCGTAGGCATCGAATGGCTGGCCGTCGCTGCGCACGAGGCGGAAGGAACGGATGTCCAGGGCTTCGTCGACGATCCTTTGGATTCTTACCTTCATCATTGTTGTTACCTGCAAGGCGTGGTGTATTGATGGGCTCGGCACCCTCTCCCCGGCCCTCGCCTACGCGGCCCGCCCTGAAGGGAGAGGGGGTTGTACGGTGTGTGCTGGGAGTCCTGAGTAAACCTCAGCGCATGAACAGGCCGCCGTTGATGTCCCAGCAGGCGCCGGTCACCGAACTGGCGTTGTCGGCGACCAGCAGCAGCACGCTGTCGGCCACGTAGTCCGGGTCGCCCAGGCGGCCCACCGGGATGGTCTTGAGGATCTGTTCCAGGCGCTCCGGGGCCACCGTCTCGCGCACCACCGGCAGGTCCAGCGGGCCCGGGGAAATGCTGTTGACGGTGACGCCGGCCGGCGCCAGCTCGCGGGCGAAGACCTTGGTCAGCGTCGCCACGCCGCCCTTGGCCGCGGCGTAGTGGCCGCCGGTGGCGGTGCCGCCGTTCTGCCCGGCCAGCGAGGCGATGTTGACGATGCGGCCGAAGCCACGGCTGGCGAAGTGCGCGCCGAACACCTGGCAGGCGACGAAGGTGCCGCGCAGGTTCACCGCCAGCGAGGCGTCGAATTCCTCCGGGGTGATGTCCATCAGCGCGGCGACCCTGGATACCCCGGCGTTGTTCACCAGGATGTCGCAGCCGCCCCACCTGGCCTGCAGCAGGTCGCGGGCGCGTTCGAAGTCGGCCTTCTCGCGCACGTCCAGCTCCACCGCCAGCACGCTGGCACCGCTGGGGTCGAGTTCATCGGCCAGGCGCTGGGCGTCGCCCAGGCGCACGTCGGCCAGGGCCACGCGGTAGCCGGCGCCGCGCAGGCGCCGGGCGATGCATTCGCCGAGGCCGCGCGAGGCCCCGGTGACGAGTGCGGTACGGGTCATGGCTGCATCCTCAGAGCAGGAAGCCGATGGCGCCCAGGGCATCCTGGGCGTTGATCAGGCGCACCACCTTGCGCTCCAGGCGCGGGCCTTCGGCGGCGAAGCGGATGCGGTGCTCCAGGTCGGCGACGAAGGGCGTGTGCACGCCGCGCTTGTAGGCGTAGAGGATCTGCGCCGAATGCACTTCGACCAGATCGCCGGCAGCCTCCACCAGGCGGAAGCGCGACACCGTGCGCACGGTCTTGGCCGAGTCCACCGCCGAGGGCGAGAAGCCGGCGCTCAGGCGCTCGATGCGCAGGGCGCGCATGCGCGCGTCGTCGAAGGCGTAGTTGAGGCTGGCGGCGAAGTCGTCGCCCTCGGCGTCGATGGGCACCACGTAGATGCCCTCCTCGCTCCACAGTCCGCTCCACTGCGCGTAGTCCTTGCGGTCGAGCAGCTCGGCCTCGCGCCAGATGAATTCAATGGCCTTGGCCAGCGGGCCGGAGAAGCCGTTCAGGGTGTCGTTGCTCATTGGCTCATCATCCTTTTCCACATTTGGTAGGCCTCGCGCATGCCGCCTTCGTCGGTGGCGTGGGAAACCTTGTCGCCGTTCTCGGCAACGACTTCGCGGTTAAGCCCGCGGTTGACCAGGATCGGCGCCTCGGGGCCGGCGTAGGAGCCGCGCTGCACGCGGTCCCAGGCCTCGGCGTCGTCCGGGCTGCCGAAGCCGAACGGGCCCTGGAAGTGCTCGTGGATGCGCAGGCGCTCGCGGTTGGCGATCTCCGGGCCGCCGTCCATGCCCAGGGCCACGTGGCGGATTTCCGTCTCGGTGACCGACACCGGGCGCAACACGCGGAAGAACGACATGGACATGGCCACGTTGGGGAACAGGTTGAGGTTGAAGCCGGCGCCGTGCAGCGAGCGGACGATGCGGCGCACCTGTTCCGGCGGCATGGTCCTGGACAGTTCCTCGGTGACGTGGGCGAAGCGTTCCTGCAGTTGCTCGGTGCCGTCGTCGTGGTCGAGGTCGACGTGCTCGGGCACCATCACCATCACGCTGTGGCCGTTGCCCAGGGCGTGGGTCACCGCCTGCGGGTCGGTCATGAACGAGAGCATCTCGCTGGTCTCGTCGTCCACCGAGGACATCCACGACTTGTGCACGATGGGGAAGTGGTAGCCGTCGGTGGTGTTCTCCAGCTGGATCTTCCAGTTGCCCTTGAAGGTGAACTTGTGTTCGCCCTGGACCTTGATCGGGAAGCCGGCGCCCTGCTTCATGAACAGGTCCATCCAGTGCTTCGCCCCGCCGAGGAAGTCTTCCAGCGGTTCGATGTCGGCGTCGTAACTGGCGAAGATCATGCCGGCGTAGCTTTCCACCCGCAGGCTGGTCAGCGGCAGCTCGGCCTTGTCGAGGATGTCCTCGTAGCCGTCCGGGTACGGCAGCGCGCGCAGCTTGCCGTCCAGGCCGTAGGACCAGCTGTGGTACGGGCAGGTGAAGCCGGTGGCGTTGCCCTTGTGCTTCTCGCAGACGGTGGCGCCACGGTGGCGGCAGCGGTTCTCCAGGACGTTGACCTGGCCCTTCTTGTCGCGCACCACGATCACCGGGCGGCGGCCGATCATCGTGGTCTTGAAGTCACCGGGGTTGCGCACTTCGCTGTCGTGGGCGACCCACACCCAGGTGCGGTAGAAGATTTTCTCCAGCTCGGCCTCGAACAGCGCCGGGTCGTGGTACAGCGAAACGTCGACGCGGTCGGGCTGGACCAGTTGCTCGGGGCTGCCCGTCTTGGCGATCAGCCGGTACTCGGGGGCGCTCATGGGTGTCTCCTCATGCCATTTTCTTGTTCGTCGGCCGCTCGGCGGCCAGTGCCTGTTCCAGCTGCGCGCCGAAGGCACAGACGCGTTCGTCGTCGCCCTTGCGGCCGACGATCTGCAGGCCGACCTTGAGGCCGCCGTGCTCCAGCTCCACCGGCACGCTCAGCGCCGGGTGGCCGCTGAGGTTGAAGGGGCGGACCAGGGAGGTCAGCGCGGCCACGCTCTTGCCGCTGCGCGCATCGCTGAGCAGCGGCGGCAGGCTGGCCAGGGTCGGCAGCAGCAGGATTTCGTAATCGTCCAGGGCGGAGTCGATGGCGCGGGTGAAACTCGCGCGCACGCCTTCGGCCTCGGCCAGTTGCGCGGCGCTGGTGCGCCCGGCGGCGAGCAGGCGCTGCTCGACGTCGGCGCCCAGCAGGCCCTTGCCGGTGAATTGGCCCAGCGCCGCCCAGTTCTCGTGGTTGATGACCACCAGGCCGGCCTCGAAGGCCGCCTCGAACTCGCCCAGGTAGAGGCTCGCCCGGCGCCAGCCGGCGCGGTCGGCGGCGGCGCCCAGGCAGGCCTGGATGTGCGGGTCGGCGGGCACTTCGAGGAAGGCCACGCGGGCATTGGCGCCCGGCGGGTTCACGGCGCCGAAGCCGGGGCAGAGCACCTGCATGGCGGCGACGAGGTCGGCCATGTTCGCGGCGAACGGGCCGACGCAATCCAGGCTGCTGTGTTCCGGGTGTACGCCCGCGCGGCTGACGCGGCCGAAGCTCGGCTTGAGCCCGGCCACGCCGCAGCAAGCCGCCGGCACCCGCACCGAACCGCCGGTGTCGGTGCCCAGGGCGATGTCCGCCAGGCCCGCGCCGACCGCCGCGGCGGAGCCGCTGGACGAGCCGCCGGGCACGCGCTCCGGCGCCTGCGGATTGCGCGGCGTGCCGCTCCAGTCGTTGATGCCGGTGACGCCGAAGGCCAGCTCGTGCAGGTTGGTCTTGCCGACGATGCGCCAGCCGGCGTCGAGCACCCGCTGCACCACTTCGGCGTGGTGTTGCGCGGGCGCGCTGTCGGCCAATGCGCGGCTGCCGCAGCGCGTCGGATGGCCGGCGATGTCGATGGTGTCCTTGACGGCGACGCGCTTGCCGGCGCCGCCAGGTTCTAATTCAATGACGAATTCGCTGACGAAGATGCTCATGCCTCGCCCTCCGCGAGTGCGCCCAGCGGCATGGCCAGCAGCCGCCGGGTACGGAAATGGGTGATCTGCCAGGCCTCGCCGACGCGGCGGAAGTCCAGGTTCAGGCGGGTGCCGAACAGCTCGCTGCGGCCGTCGACATAGGTCGACAGCTGCTGCATCAGCCACTGGCCGCGCGCGGTGTCGCCGCCCTCCCCGACCTCGATCGACTCGCTGCCGAGGAAGTGCAGGTTGAGCGCGAAGTGCTCGGCCGGCGGCAGGTAGCCGGCGACGAACGCCGCCACCGCCGCGCGCCCTTCATGGCGGCCGAAGCTCTGCCCGGCGCGGGCGCCCAGGCCTTCCCAGACGGCGTCCTCGGCGAACAGTTCGGCCAGCTCGGCCTGCAGCGCCAGGCTGTCGCGCGGGACGTCGCAGAGGTCCATGTAGCGGGCCATCAGGCGGCGCACGGCGGCCTCGCCTTCGAGCCGCGCCAGGCGCGCTTGCAACTGCTCCAGGGCCTGGCCCATGGCTCAGCTCCGCGCCGCTTCGGGGATGCTCAGCGGGCGGCCGACGCGGGCCTCGATCCGGGCGTACTTCCACAGGCTGTACTGGCCGACCTGCACGGTGCGGAATAGGTTGCAGGCGTCGACCACGGTCTGGTGGCAGTCAACGTCGGCCATGATGTAGACGGTCCAGGGCGCGGTGTTGGAGGCGCCGACCATCAGGCGGTCGTCGTCGAGCACGCCGAGCACGTTCATGCCGGGCAGCGCGCCCAGTTCGCCCAGCATCTGGCTGAAGCCCTTCCAGACGCTGATGCCTTCGCCGGTGGGCAGGTCGAAGAAGTTCTGCGTGATGCCGATGCAGAACAGCACGCGCATGGGTTCGGCGGTGGGTCGGGTCATGGTTTCTTGTCCTTGTGGTCGATCAGAGGTAGCCGGGGAACGGCGGCACATCGAGCAGCACGGAGCCTGCGCCGTCGTACATGCCGTCGCTGAGGAAGGCGTGCTGGGTCACCACCATGGCGTCGCGCAGGTAGCGCTGCAGCGGGTGGCGCAGGTAGATGGCGGTGGTGCCGGCCAGGGCGTAGGCGCGCTGTACCACCTCGGCGCCGGCGCGGGACACGTGCACGGCGGACAGGCGCAACAGGCTGACCTGCTCGGGCGTCACGGCATTGCCGGCGAGGATCGATTCCCAGACCTGCCCGGTGGCGTCGTAGAAGAAGCCGCGCGCGGCGTGCAGTTGCGCCTCGGCCTTGCCCAGCTCGATGCGCACGTAGGCGCGGTCGGCCAGTCTGGGCGCGCCGGTCACGCCGCTGCCGGAGGCCATGCGGGCGATCTCGTCGAGGGCGGCGCGGGCCAGGCCGAGGTTGACCACCGCCAGCACCTGGGCGGCGTAGGCGATGGTCGGGTAGCGGTACAGCGGCTCGTCGATGCTGCTCTGGCCGCCGCGGATGAAGGTCCAGGCGTCGGGCACGAAGACCTTGTCCAGGCGCAGGTCGTGGCTGCCGGTGCCCTTCAGGCCGACCACTTCCCAGTTCTCGACGATCTCCACGTCACGGGCCCGCAGCAGCGCGGTGCGCGGCTTGCCGCCGGGGCCGCCGAGGCCGATGCCGACGCCGAGCACGTCGGCGCCCTTGCAGCCGCTGGCGAACTTCCAGGTGCCGCTGACACGCCAGCCGCCTTCCACCTGCTCGGCCGGCTGGATCGGGAACAGGCCGCCGGCGAACACCAGGTCCGGGCCCTCGGCGTACAGCTCGGCCAGGGTCTCGCGCGGCAGCGCGGTGAGGTAGGTGCTGGCGCTGCCGAAGCTGGCCACCCAGCCGGCGGAGCCGTCGGCCTCGGCGATGCGCTCGACCAGGCGCAGGAACTCGGCCGGCGGCAGCGCGTCGCCGCCGAAGCAGCGCGGGGTGGCGGAGCGGTAGATGCCGGCCTCGATGAAGCGCTCGATCATGTCGCGCGGCACGTGGGAGCGGGCATCGAACTCGTCGCGGCGCTGGCGGACCTCGTTGAGCACCTGCTCGAACAGGCTGGCACGGCTGGCGAGGGGCGAATCTGTGGCGGCGGCGGCTGAACGCGGCATGGGCGTCTCCCTGTGTTCTTGTGGGCCGGCCGTCCGGTGGGAGCCGGCGGCCGTCGATGGGGCCCAGTGTAGGGAGCGTGCCGAGCGCGCCTCTATTGGGGCGTGCCGCCCGCGCGCTAAAGGAATCCCCTAGTGCCCGCCGGGTTGTTTCCTAGCGCCGACGCGCTAGGCTGCGCGCTATAAAAGCCGTGCCCCGCGTCCGGGAACGCGCATCGCCAAGAGTTGCCCGCCATGTTCCAGCCTGCCGAAACCGACTTCCACGCGCTCATCGAGGCCATGCCGCTGTGCATCCTGCTGCACGACGCGCAGACCAAGGAGATTCTCTGGGCCAACAGCGCCGCGCTGCAGGCCCTGGGCTTCAGCCTGGAGGAACTGGTGCCGCTGAAGGCCCCGGACATGACCAACCCGGCGCCCAAGTACCGCCGTTCCATCGGCCTGCGCTGGCTGGAGGGCGCGGCGCGCACCGGGCAGCGCGCCATCGAGTGGTGCTACCGCTCCAAGCAGGGCGTGGACATCCTTTCCGAGGCGACCGCCACCCTGGTCCACCTGGTCGAGCGCGACGTGCTGATGGTGCAGTTCCGCGACATCTCCAAGGAAGACAAGGTCAAGCGCGAGCTGAAGCGCACCGAGAGCCGCCTCAAGGCCTTCATGCAGGACCTGGCCGAGGGCGTGGCGGTGCTCGGCCCCGACGGCGACATCCGCTTCATCAGCGATTCCGCCCTGGCCCTGCTGGGCGCCGCGGACCGCCGCCACCTGGGGCGCAACTTCCTCGACGCCTGCGACGAGAAGTCCCGCCAGCGCCTGCTCCAGCACCTTTCGCGCACGCCGCCCAGCCGCGAGCCCTACAGCGTCGGCTACCACCTGCGCCGTTGCGACGGCGACTGGCGCTGGCACCACGCCACCTGCCGCTACATCGAGATCGAGGATGACCTCAAGGGCCACCTGCTGCTGTTCCGCGACGTCAGCGAGCAGGTGCGCGCCGAGGAGGCCCGCCGGCAGAGCGAGCAGAAGCTGGAATACCTGGCGCGCTACAACGCCATGGGCGAGATGGCCGTGGCCATCGCCCACGAGCTGAGCCAGCCGCTGGCGGCCACGCGCAACTTCATCGAGGGCTCGGTGATCCGCCTCGGCCAGCAGGGCGAGGTCGAACCGAACGTGGCCTGGGGCCTGGACAGCGCGGTGCGCCAGATCGAGCACGCCTCGGAGATCATCAAGAGCGTGCGCGAGTACGTGGTGCGCCTGGAGCAGGCCGAGCAGTGCGTCGACCTCAACGAGCTGCTGGCCGACGCCCGCTATTTCATCGACCTCAAGGGCCAGCCGGCCGGTGT
Source organism: Pseudomonas sp. ADPe (assembly GCF_014843515.1). Taxonomy (NCBI): domain Bacteria; kingdom Pseudomonadati; phylum Pseudomonadota; class Gammaproteobacteria; order Pseudomonadales; family Pseudomonadaceae; genus Pseudomonas; species Pseudomonas sp. ADPe. The sequence continues at coordinate 6,406,421 of NZ_CP062122.1, read as the reverse complement.
GCGCCTGGAGCTGGCGCCCTGCGCCGAGGCGCTGCCGGTGAGCTGCGAGAAGGTGCTGATCGGCCAGGTGATCCTCAACCTGGCCTTCAACGCCATCGAGGAGATGGCCGAGCTGCCCGCAGAGCGCCGCCGGCTGCGCATCCACACCCGCCGCGAGGGCGACAGCGCCCTGCTCTGCGTCGAGGACCGCGGCCGCGGCATCGACGCCGGCGCGCGGGAGCGGCTGTTCGACGGCTTCTTCAGTTCCAAGGTCAGCGGCAACGGTATTGGCCTTGCGCTGTGCCGCAACATCGTCTCGCGCCACCGCGGCGACATCTGGGCGCAGAACGTCGAGCCCCATGGCGCCATGTTCTGCATCGCCCTGCCCTGCGTGAAGCCCGCCGACCAACGGTAGGGCGCGCCGCGCAAACCCCGCCGATGCTTGCCCTGGCACGCCGGCACAAGCCCTGTCAGGGACAGACAAGGGCTTGGCACGCAGAACAAGGCAGCAGCGGGCAACGCCGGGCAGACTAGGGCTGCAGTCTTCTGCCCACACCGGTCCGCGGTCCGACCATCCAATAAAATCGAGGGAGCCACCCCCCCATGCGAATAACCAGGATCCTTGCTCGTACCACGCTGGCGCTAGGCGTCTCGCTGGCCGCCGTCGGCGGCGCATTCGCCGACCTGCCGCCGGAGACCGTCGGCCAGACGACCCTGCCGTTCCCGCCGGACCCGCACCGCGCCTACGTCGTCGACGTGGAGTTCGACAGCTTCGTGACCGGCCGCGTGACCGTGGTGGACCCGGCGCAGAAGAAGATGCTCGGCATGGTCAGCACCGGCTTCGCCGCGCCCTCGACCCTCAGCCACGACCAGCGCACCCTGTACACCGCCGACCTGTACTACTCGCGCGGCACCCGCGGCACCCGCACCGACGTGCTGACCGCCTGGGACACCTCCACCCTGTCCCCCTCCTGGGAAGTGGTGATCCCCAGCAAGCGTTCCGAATCCCTGACCCAGCGCTACGGCCTGGCGGTCAGCGGCGACGACCGCTTCGCCTACGTCTACAACTTCACCCCGTCCACCTCGGTGACCGTGGTCGACACCCAGGCCAAGGCGGTGACCGCCGAGATCGCCATCCCCGGCTGCGTGCTCAACTACCCGGTGGGCAAGCGCGCCTTCGCCTCGCTGTGCGGTGACGGCAGCGTGCAGCTGGTGACCCTCGGCGAGGACGGCAAGGAAACCGCCCGCAGCCGCACGCCGTTCTTCGACCCGAATAAGGAGAAGCTGGTGGAGCGCGCCATCAACAATGGCGAGACCTACTACTTCACCACCACCGAAGGCGTCATCCACGCCATCGACTTTTCCGGCAAGCAGCCCAAGGTGCTGCCGACCTGGTCGCTGGTCACCGACGCCGAGCGCAAGGCCGGCTGGGCCCCCGGCGGCTGGCAGGAACTGGCCCTGGCGCCGAAGCTGAACCGCCTGTACGTGCTGATGCACGACCAGCACGAGCCGATGAAGTGGGAAGACCCGAGCACCGACATCTGGGTCTACGATCTGAAGACGCAGAAGAAGATCGGCACCCTCAGCGCCCCGGCCCCGGTCTGGAGCATGACCGCCACCAGCGACGACGCCCCGCTGCTGTACGGCGCCAACGTCGAGGGCGGCCTGGAGATCTTCGACCTGAAGGCCGGCAAGCACACCGGCACCGTGGAAAAGATCGCCAAGACCGCCACCCAGGTCCTGACCCACTGACAGAGGCACGACCATGCAAGCCGATCCCATCTACGTGATCGCCGGCGCCGTCTCGGTGGCGGTGATCCTGGCCAGCGCCGCCAGCCACAAGTGGCGCGCGCCGGGGCGCTTCGCGCGGCAGCTGGAGGACTACCAGCTGCTGCCGCAGGCCCTGCTCAAGCCCGCCGCCCGCGTGTTGCCGCTGCTGGAAGGCGCCGTCGCCTTCGCCCTGCTGGTGCCGGCCAGCCGCTCGCTGGCGGCCCTGGCCGCAGCCGCGCTGCTGGCGCTGTATGCCGCGGCCATCGGCGTCAACCTGTGGCGCGGCCGCCGCGACATCGACTGCGGCTGCGCCGGGCCCGACCAGGCCCAGCCGCTGCGCCCGGTGCTGCTGGCGCGCAACGCCGTGCTCATCGCCCTGGCCCTGCTCGCCAGCCTGCAGCCGCAGGCCCGCGAGCTGGGCCTGTTCGACGGCTTCGTGACGCTGGCCGCCAGCGCCGTCGCCCTGCTCCTCTACGTCTCCGCCGACGGCCTGCTGGCCAACGGCCCCCGTCTGCTCAAACTCATTGGAAGGTGAACCATGGAAGCCATGATCGTTTCCAACATCCTGCTCTGGTGCCTGCTGCTGGCACTGGCATTCGTCGTCATGGGCCTGGTGCGCCAGATCGGCGTGCTGCACGGGCGCATCGCCCCGGCCGGCGCGCTGATGGTCGACAAGGGCGTCGCCGTGAATGAACCGGCCCCGCAGGTCACCGCCGCCGACCGCCATGGCCGCCCGGTGAACTTCGGCTACGCCGGCGAGAAGGCCCAGCTGCTGTTCTTCCTCTCGCCCACCTGCCCGATCTGCAAGTCGCTGCTGCCGGCGATCAAGTCCATCGCCAAGGAACAGGCGCAGCGCCTGGACGTGGTCTTCGTCAGCGACGGCGAGCCGGCCGCGCAGCAGGCGCTGATCGCCGAGCACAAGCTCGAAGGCGCCACCTACGTGGTCGGCCCGGAAGTGGGCATGACCTACCAGATCGGCAAGCTGCCCTACGCGGCGCTGATCGACCAGAACGGCATCCTCCGCGCCAAGGGCCTGGTCAACTCCCGCGAGCACCTGGACAGCCTGTTCGAGGCCGAGCACCTGGGCAGCGCCACCCTGTAGCAGTACCTGCAGGCCCAGCAGCCTCAGGTTCACAGCCACGAGCCTGGCCACGCGCACTCGCACAGCGCCCACTGAACAATAAAAAGGGATAACCGATGAAATTCCTCGACCAGCTCTTCGAGCGCTCCTCCCGTCGCATCGCCGACACCACTTCGCGGCGCAAGCTGCTCTCGCGCATGGGTTCGCTGCTGGTGGCCGGCGCCGCCCTGCCGGTGCTGCTGCCCATCGACCGCACCGGCAAGGCCCTGGCCGCCGACAAGCCGATGGCCGGCGACCCGGGCGACCCCAACAGCTGCGACTACTGGCGCTACTGCTCCATCGACGGCTTCCTCTGCTCCTGCTGCGGCGGCAGCGTGTCCAGCTGCCCGCCGGGCACCGAGGTGTCGCAGGTGGCCTGGGTGGGCACCTGCCACAACCCGGCCGACGGCAAGAACTACATCATTTCCTATAACGACTGCTGCGGTAAGCACAGCTGCAACCAGTGCGCCTGCACCCGCAACGACAGCGAGGAGCCGGCCTACCGTCCGTTCAACAACAACGACGTGAACTGGTGCCTGGCGGCCAAGTCGCACATCTACCACTGCACCGTCTCGGTCATCCGCGGCGTCGCGGTATAAGGCAGATGAAGCGCTCGCTGCCGACCCTCGCGCTGCTGTGCCTGCTGGCCGCCTCGGCGGCCCAGGCCCGCAGCATCCCCGACCCGCACCAGAAACACGCGCCGGGCAACGAGGCGCCGCAGACGCCGATCGCCGAGGCCGGCTACAGCAACGCCACCAACTACCAGTTGCAGTGCGCGGGCTGCCACCTGTCCGACGGCGCCGGCTCCAAGGCCAACGACGTGCCGAGGATGCTCGGCTTCGTCGGCAACTTCCTCAAGGTCGAGGGCGGCCGCCAGTTCCTGGTGCGGGTGCCGGGCATGTCGATGTCGGCGCTCAACGATGCGCAACTGGCGGACATGCTCAACTGGCTGCTGCGCAGGGACGGCATGGCCGGCAACAGCATGCCGGCCAGCTACCAGCCGTACAGCGCGGAGGAAGTGGCGGGGATTCGCCACGAAACCATGCTCAACCTGCCGGGAACCCGCGCCCAGCTGATCGCCGAGATGCGCAAGCAGGGCATCGCCATCGAGGATGGCATGGGCGACTGAAAGACTTCTTTGGTTCCGCTTCGGCCCGCCGTATGGCGGGCTTTTTTTTGGGTCGGCTTTTCGCGAACGGTGCTTGCTGGTTGCTTCGGCGCCGACTTCAGCTCCTTTCCCTCTCCCTAACCCTCTCCCTAACCCTCTCCCTGAAGGGAGAGGGGACCGTTCGGTGTGTGCGAATGCTCCTGAGTTAGCTGGGCACGCCGGTGGTTTCAGGTTGAAGCCATTCCTTCTCTCGGCACGGACTAGCCCCCTCTCCCTTCAGGGAGAGGGCTGGGGAGAGGGTGCGGAGTCAACCGGAAATACCATGATCGCCGGCGAGCACGGTTCGCAAGCAAGAAAACCAAGGCCCCCGGCTCTAGCACCGACCTTTGCGTACCAAGCGTGAAACCTCCCCCACCGGCGTGCGACAATGCCTACATTTTGCGGAACCCATGCTGCTGGAGAACCTATGCAGATCCTCGATAATCGGAACGACCTCGCGGGCTACCTCGGCCAACAGCGCGACAAGAAGATCACGGTCGTCACCGCCTTCGCCGCCGGCACCGAACCCCTGGTGGAAAGCCTGCGCGCCAACGGCAACCGTCTGGACATAGTGGTCGGGACCATCAACTCCTTCACCTCGCCGGACTTCATCGAGTACTGCATCGGCGAAGGCGGCGACGACCTGGCCCTGTCCGTCGACTTCCGCTACCAGAAGAGCATCCACTGGAAGCTCTACCTGATCGAGCCGGACGTGGTCATCCTCGGCAGCGCCAACTTCACCGAACTGGGCGTCGGCCTGTCCCGCGACAACGCCGTGGTCATCCAGGACGCCGCGCTCTACCAGCAGCACCTGGCCCGCGTCGAACAACTCAAGGCCACCGAGGGCGTGCTGCCCAGCACCCAGACCGAGGCCTTCGACGAGGCGCTGGAAACCTACCGCTGGAACCACCGCCGCATGCAGGCGGGCCTGGCGCGCACCGCGCAGTACCTGGACGGCGAGAGCTGGCTGGGCGAGGAGTCCAACCAGAGCATCCCGCTGTTCATCTGGTACAGCGACCACTCCGAGGACTCCGAGACCACCGCCGAGGGCTTCCTGCGCGCCAGCAGCGGCGTGGACTGGGACGACGTGCGCGAGTTCTTCACCTACGAATGCGCCGAGGGCGCCCTGCCCTACGAGGAAGGCGACGTGGTGCTGACCGCGCGCTGCAACGGCTCGCACATCGGCTTCTACACCTTCGACCGCATCCTCTACCGCGACGGCACCTACTACATCTATTCCTACCGCAAGAAGCGCTACCCGGCGCCGTTCAACCTGGACGACACCAAGGAAGGCCTGAAGGACGTCATCCCGCGCTGGTACGAGGAAGGCCGCACCGAGATGAACCGGGCGGACATCCTGCGCTTCATGATCTGAAGCCCCTCCTCGCCCCTGCGAAAACGCCGCGAACGGTTCCCCGTCGCGGCGTTTTTCATTTGCGCGCCCGCATTCCGTGAAGCCGGGCGTAGGCGGCACCATCTTGAGGCCGCGGCGCCCGACTTCCGTGCACTTCTTCCCTCTCGCCACCTGGCTCCATGGCCGACGCAATGGCCATGCCCTCGCGCCACCCGGGCCGTGCCGACCTACGGCGCCCCTGTATCCAAAATTCCTGACGACCTGGCCAGGTTCTTGCTTCGCTCCGGACGGCGTGCAGGCGGTCGCTTGCGCATTTCTCGAAAGATTATTTTCTCTTTCGAATCAGATAGTTCAGATTGTCGAACAAGATTTTGTATACAAGGTAGTAGCCAAACAGGAACAACCGTGTTTACAGTGCTCGGCACAACAAAAACAAGCGAGTCCTCCAGCCATGAATGACCGTTCAGCTGTAGCGTCCTCCAGCACCCGCCCGGAAGACGAGAACCTCGGTGTCGGCGCCAACCTGGCGTACGGCCTGCAACACGTTCTGACCATGTATGGCGGCATCGTCGCCGTGCCGCTGATCCTCGGCCAGGCCGCCGGCCTGTCGCCCGCCGAGATCGGCACCCTGATCGCCGCGTCGCTATTCGCCGGCGGCCTGGCCACGCTGCTGCAGACCCTCGGCCTGCCCTTCTTCGGCAGCCAGCTGCCGCTGGTGCAGGGCGTGTCCTTCGCCGGGGTGGCGACCATGCTCGCCATCCTCACCACCGGCTACGAGGGCGGCGGCATCCCCGCGGTGCTGGGGGCGGTAATGGCGGCCTCGGCCATCGGCCTGCTGATCACCCCGGTGTTCTCGCGCATCACCAAGTTCTTCCCGCCGCTGGTCACCGGCGTGGTCATCACCACCATCGGCCTGACGCTGATGCCGGTGGCCGCGCGCTGGGCCATGGGCGGCAACCCCAAGGCGGCGGAATTCGGCAGCACGGCGAACATCGGCCTGGCCGCGGTGACACTGGTCATCGTGCTGTTGCTGAGCAAGCTGGGCAGCGCCGCCATCTCGCGCCTGTCGATCCTGCTGGCCATGGTGATCGGCACCGGCATCGCCTACGCCCTGGGCATGACCGACTTCTCCAAGGTCGCCGAAGGCCCGATGCTGGCCATGCCGGAGATCTTCCACTTCGGCATGCCGACCTTCCACCTGGCGGCGATCATCTCCATGAGCATCGTGATCCTGGTGACCCTGGTGGAAACCTCGGCGGACATCCTCGCCGTGGGCGAGATCATCGGCACCAAGGTGGACTCCAAGCGCCTGGGCAACGGCCTGCGCGCCGACATGCTGTCGAGCATCCTGGCGCCGATCTTCGGCTCCTTCACCCAGAGCGCCTTCGCCCAGAACGTCGGCCTGGTGGCGGTGACCGGCGTGAAGAGCCGCTACGTGGTGGCCACCGGCGGGCTGATCCTGGTGACCCTCGGCCTGCTGCCGGTGGTCGGCCGGGTGGTGGCCGCGGTGCCCCCGGCGGTGCTCGGCGGCGCCGGCCTGGTGCTGTTCGGCACCGTGGCGGCCAGCGGCATCCGCACCCTGTCGAAGGTGGACTACCACAACAACATGAACCTGGTGATAGTCGCCACCGCCCTGGGCTTCGGCATGCTGCCGATCGCGGCGCCGAACTTCTACCACAACTTCCCCGGCTGGGTGGAAACCATCTTCCACTCCGGCATCAGCTCCTCGGCCATCATGGCCATCGCCCTGAACCTGCTGTTCAACCACTTCAAGACCGGCAACTCGGACCAGCAGTCGGTGTTCGTCGCCGCCGAGGAACGCACCCTGCGCTACCGCGACATCGCCGCGCTGAACGAGGGCGACTACTTCCTCAACGGCAGGCTGCACGACAAGGACGGCAACGAGGTGCCGGTGATCGACGAGGAGCACGAACAGGCCGAGCATGCGCCGCCAAGGACGGTGAAGGCTGCGGCGCATTGATGACGAAGAGCGCCCTCTCCCCAACCCTCTCCCGCAAGCGGGAGAGGGGGCTGTCCTGAGGGGCCGGGGAGTTCAGAGTCATCCTGATCCCTAACAGCACCGTAGGGCGTATAACCGTTCGCGGTTATACGCCTTACGCCGCCTCCCGCTGCTCCGGCTCCAGCAGGCCGATGAAGGCGCGCAATGCCGGGGTGTCGGTGCCGCGGCGCCAGAACAGCCAGGTAGTGGCTTCAGCGTGGCTGGGGGCCAGGTGGTGGATGGTCACGTTGCGCCCGCCGGCCAGGCTGTCGAACATCGCCTTGGGGATGATCGCCACCCCGCCGCCGGCGGCGATGCAGGCCAGCATGCCGTGGTAGGACTCCATCTCCATGATCTTGCCCGGCACCACGCGCTGCTCGGCGAACCAGCCTTCCAGGCGCTTGCGGTAGGAGCAGGTGTCGCGGAAGGCGAATACCGTCTCCCCCGCCACGTCGCGGGCGTCGCGCACCGGCGGGTGGCCCTGGGCGCTCATCAGCACCAGTTCCTCCTGGAACACCGGACGGCCGTCCAGCTGCGGGTGGTTGGCCGGGCCGTCGGCGAAGGCGGCGATGAAACGCCCGGAGAGCACGCCGTCGATCATCTCGCCCGACGGGCCGGTGGAGAGGTCCAGCTGCACCTTGGGGAAGCGCTGGTGGTAGCGCGCCAGCAGCTCGGGGATGCGCACCGCCGCGGTGCTTTCCATCGAGCCCAGGGAGAAGCTGCCGTGGGGTTCGGCGCCGCTGGCCACCTGGCGGGCCTCTTCCACCAGGTCAAGGATGCGCTCGGCGTAGTCGAGGAAGCTGCGCCCGGTGGGCGACAGGCGCAGGCGCGACTTCTCGCGGATGAACAGCTCGGCGCCCAGCTCGCTTTCCAGCTGCTTGATGCGCGTGGTCAGGTTCGACGGCACGCGGTGCAGGCGGCCCGCGGCGGCGGTGATGCTGCCGTCCTGGGCGACGGCGCGGAAGAACTCCAGTTGGGTCAGGTCCACGTTTCTCTCCGAGAGAATGATCCTTTCTGAATTATTCATTTGTCATGAATGAAGCGCCACCTTACTTTCTTCCCCATGCCGGCGCCAGTGACGCCGGCCGGACAACCGACGCCGCCGACCGACGGCGGCCAGCCCCACCTGCCGTGCAAGGACCTTCCATGAACCAGATCGCCGCCATCCCCGCTGCCATCTCGCGCAGCCCCGCCACCGGCCAGGAACTGGCCCGCTACCCCTTCGAGGACGCCGCCCAGCTGGAAAGCACCCTGGCCCGCAGCGACGTCGCCTTCCGCCAGTGGCGCGAAACCCCGGTGGCCGAGCGCGTCGCCGTGCTGCGCAGGATGGCCGAGGTGCTGCGCGCCAACGTCGAGCCCATGGCCCGCATGGAAGCCCGGGAAATGGGCATGCCGGTCACCCAGGCGCGCGGCGAGATCAACAAGTGCGCCAACCTCTGCGACTGGTACGCCGAACACGGCCCGGCCATGCTGGAAGACGAGAAGACCAGCATCGAAGGCGCGTACATCTCCTACCTGCCGCTGGGCCCGGTGCTGGCCGTGATGCCGTGGAACTTCCCCACCTGGCAGGTCATGCGTGGCGCGGTGAGCATCATCCTCGGCGGCAACACCTACGTGCTCAAGCACGCGCCGAACGTCATGGGCTGCGCCTACCAGTTGCGCGATGCCTGGCTGCAGGCCGGCCTGCCCGAGGGCGTGTTCGAGGTGCTGAACGTGGAGCCGCCGCTGGTTTCCAAGGCCATCGCCGATGAGCGCATCGCCTCCATCGCCGTGACCGGCAGCGTGGGCGCCGGCGCGGCCATCGCCTCCCAGGCCGGCGCCGCGCTGAAGAAGTGCGTACTGGAGCTGGGCGGTTCCGACGCCTTCATCGTGCTGGCCGACGCCGACCTGGACGCCGCCGTGAAGGCCGCCGTGGCCAGCCGCTTCGGCAACTGCGGCCAGGTGTGCATCGCCGCCAAGCGCATGATCGTCGAAGAATCCATCGCCCCGGCCTTCACCGAGAAGCTGCTGGCCGCGGTCAAGGCGCTGAAGATCGGCGACCCGCTGGCGGACGACACCTTCGTCGGCCCCATGGCCCGCTTCGACCTGCGCGACGAGCTGCACGGCCAGGTGCAACAGGCCATCGCCGACGGCGCCCGCCTGCTGCTGGGCGGCCACAAGCTGGAAGGCGAAGGCAACTACTACGCGCCGACCGTGCTGGCCGACGTGAAGCCGGGCAACACCGCCTTCGCCAAGGAAATCTTCGGCCCGGTGGCTTCGGTGATAGTCGCGCGCGACGCCGAGCACGCCCTGGAACTGGCCAACGACAGCGAGTTCGGCCTGTCCGGCGCCATCTGGAGCGCCGACAAGGCCAAGGCCCAGCACATGGCGCGGCGCCTGGTCAGCGGCGGCGTGTTCATCAACGGCTTCTCCGCCTCCGACCCGCGCGTGCCGATCGGCGGCGTGAAGAAGAGCGGTTTCGGCCGCGAGCTGTCGCACTTCGGCCTGCGCGAGTTCCTCAACCCGCAGACCGTCTGGATCGACCGCAAGTAAAGCTATAGCCTTGGCTTTTAGCCCGCGCCGCTCTCCTGGGCGCGGGCGTTGCACGCCCCGGCATGGTGCTGGGGCGTCGCCATTTCAGGAGGTCCCATGATCGAGCTGTACTACTGGCCCACCCCCAACGGCCACAAGATCACCCTGTTCCTCGAAGAGGCGGGGCTCGACTACCGCATCCACCCCGTCGATATCAGCGCCGGCGACCAGTTCAAGCCGGAGTTCCTCGCCTTCTCGCCGAACAACCGCATGCCCGCCATCATCGACACCGCCCCGGCGGACGGCGGCGAGCCGATCAGCGTGTTCGAGTCCGGCGCCATCCTCGTCTACCTCGCGGAAAAGACCGGCCAGTTCATGCCGGCCGACGTGCGCGGGCGCAAGACGGTGCTGGAATGGCTGTTCTGGCAGGTCGGCGGCCTGGGCCCGATGGCCGGGCAGAACCACCACTTCGTGCAGTACGCGCCGGAAAAGCTGCCCTACGCCATGCAGCGCTACATCAACGAGACCAACCGCCTGTACGGCGTGATGGACAAGCGCCTGGCGAAAGTGCCCTATCTCGCCGGCGAGCACTACAGCATCGCCGACATGGCCAGCTATCCCTGGGTGGTGCCGTGGCAGCGCCAGCAGCAGGACCTGGACGATTTCCTCCACCTCAAGCGCTGGTTCGAAGGCATAGCGGCGCGGCCGGCAACCGTGCGCGCCTACGAGAAGGGCCAGGCGTATTCGTCGCGGCCGTCGGTGACCGAGGAAGGCAAGAAGATCCTCTTCGGCCAGACCGCCGCCAGCGTGAGCAAGGGCTGACGCAGAGGTGCTTTCGTAGGATGGGTTGAGCCTGCGAAACCCATGCGGCCGCGGTGATGGGTATCGCTTCGCTCAACGCCATCCTACGGGTGTGGACCGGGGCATTGGTGTTTCCGGCCAACGGCGGATAACCGCGAACGGTTATGCGCCCTACGTCCCTACGCCTAGGCGCTCTTCGTAGGATGGGTTGAGCTTGCGAAACCCATGCGGCCGCGGTGATGGGTATCGCTTCGCTCAACGCCATCCTACGGGTGTGTGGACCGGGGCATCGGTGTACCGGCCAGCGGCGGATAACCGCGAACGGTTATGCGCCCTTCGTCCCTGCGCCGAGGCGCTCTTCGTAGGATGGGTTGAGCTTGCGAAACCCATGCGGCCGCGGTGATGGGTATCGCTTCGCTCAACGCCATCCTACGGGTGTGGACCGGGGCATTGGTGTTTCCGGCCAGCGGCGGATAGCCGCGAACGGTTATGCGCCCTTCGTCCCTGCGCCGAGGCGCTCTTCGTAGGATGGGTTGAGCCTGCGAAACCCATGCGGCCGTAGTGATGGGTATCGCTTCGCTCAACGCCATCCTACGGGTGTATGGGAGCCCGCCGATCACACCCGGAATTGCCCCATCAACCCCTGCTGGTGATTCGCCAGGTCGTTCAGCGACTGGCTGATCTGCGCCGACTCCTGCGCCTGGCCGGACAGCGATTCGGTCACGTCGCGGATACCCGCCACGTTGCGGTTGATCTCCTCGGCCACCGCGCTCTGTTCCTCGGCGGCGCTGGCGATCTGCAGGTTCATGTCGTTGATCACCCCCACCGCCTCGCCGATGCGCTGCAGCGCGGCGACCGCCTGCTCCACCTGGCTGACGCTGCCCTGGGCCTGCTGGTGGCTGCTGTGCATGGCGGTGACCACTTCGCGGGTGCCGTTCTGCAGGCCTTCGATCACCTGGCGGATTTCCTCCACCGAGTCCTGGGTGCGCTTGGCCAGGTTGCGCACTTCGTCGGCCACCACCGCGAAGCCACGGCCAGCCTCGCCGGCGCGGGCCGCTTCGATGGCGGCGTTGAGGGCCAGCAGGTTGGTCTGTTCGGCGATGGCGCGGATCACCTCCAGCACCGAGCCGATCTGCTCGCTGCTGGCGGCCAGGCCCTCGACCTGGGTCATGGCCTGGCTCATGTCGCGGGCCAGTTCGTCGATGGCGCGGGTGGTCTGGTCGATCACCGCCAGGCCGTCGCGGGTGGCGCCGTCGGCCCCGCGGGCGGCGTCGGCGGCTTGGGCTGCGCTGTTGGCCACGTCGTGGGCGGTGGCGCTCATTTCCTGGGAGGCGGTGGCCACCTGCTCGATCTCGCGGAACTGCTGCTGCATGCCGGCGCTGGTCTGGGTCGACAGCGCGGCGGACTGGTCGGCGGTGGCGCGGGCGTCCTGCACCGAGGCCTTCACGTCGCGGATGATCGGCTGCAGTTTGTCGAGGAAGCGGTTGAACCAGCCGGCCAGTTCGCCCAGTTCGTCCTGGCCCTGGTATTTCAGGCGCTGGGTCAGGTCGCCCTCGCCGCTGGCGATGTCGCGCAGCATGCCGGCCACGCCGAGGATCGGGCGCGTCACGCCGCGAGCGGTCAGCCACAGCAGGACCAGCACCACCAGCGCCAGGCCGACGCCGAAGGCGGTTTCCCAGAGCGCGCCGCCGAGGTTGCGCGCATCCAGCTCGCCCTGCAGCTTCAGCGACGGCTCCAGCAGCACCGCGCGCGGCACTTCCAGCAGCACGCCCCAGTTCTTCGAATCGGGGATGGCCTGCAGCGGCTCGACCACCTGCAGCTTGTCCTCGCCCATCAGCGCCCTGGGCGTGCCGGCGGCCTGCACGGCGAGCAGTTCGGCGGCGTTGGCCACCGACTTGCCCAGCGGCTGGCCGAGCTGGTTGGCGTCCTGGCTGTCGCCGGCCAGCAACCCGGCCGGGCTGAGGATGCGGATGGCGCCCTGGCCGTCGTAGAGCGCGCGGTCGCCGTCCAGGGCCAGTTGCTGCAGGCGGCTCAGGCTGATGTCGGCGCCGACCACGGCCAGCAGCTTGCCGTTCTCCATCAGCGGGAACACCACGGTGGTCATCAGCACGCGCTGGCCGGAAGCGTCGTCGAAGTACGGGTTGAGCACGCAGGGCCGCAGGTTCTGCTTCGGGCACTGGTACCAGGTGTTGAACGGGGTGCCGTCGAGCATCGCGGTGGTGTCGGCGATCATCGCCTCGGTCACCGCCAGGCTGCTGTCGCCACTGGCCTTCTGCGCCCAGTAGGCGCCGAAGCGGCCCTTCTCGTTGCTGCCCAGGGCTTCCTGGCCGGCGAAGCGGGCGTCCTGGCCGTCGAGGGCCTCGGGCTCGAACACCACGTACAGGCTGAGCAGCGTCGGGTTGGACTTCAGGCCGTCGTGCACCAGCTTCACCAGGTCTTCGCGCAGCACCTGCGCATCGACGCCGTGCCGCGCGCTCTGGGCGCGCAACTGGGCGACCTGGCGGCTGAACTGGTCGCCGAAGTGGTAGACGTCGGTGAAGAAGCGCTGGATGGTCTCCGCCTGCTGCTCGGCCCGCGCCTGCATGCGCGCCTGGGCCGCATCCTCGAGCATCTGTGCATTGGCCGTCTTCACCAGTTGCAGGTTGTGGTTCATGCGCAGCAGCGAGCTGCCCACCAGCAAGGCCACGGTGCACAACAGGCAGAGGCCGGCCAGCAGGGTGATCTTCCACTGGATCGAAAGGCGCGTCAGGAACATGGGCGGAGGTCCTAGGAACGTGGGAGTGCCCCAGGCTATCGGCCTGGCGGGGGATTTCTGGAGGCGTCGGGCCAGTCGTTTTCCTGCTGCATCAGCGCGCGGTACTGGCCGGGGGTGGAGCCGGTCCACTTGCGGAAGGCCTTGTAGAAGGCGCTGGTGTCGGCGAAGCCGAGTTCTTCGGCCAGTTCGGCGAAGTTGCCTTCGCCGGCGTCCAGGCGGGCGATGGCCAGGTCGCGGCGCAGCTGGTCCTTCAGCGCCTGGTACGACTGGCCTTCGGCGGCGAGCTTGCGGCGCAGCGTCGAGGACGCCATGTAGAAGTGGCTGCCCAGCGCCTCCAGGTCCGGCCAGCGCTCGCAGCGCTGGCTGCGCAGGTAGGCCTTGATGCGCGCCGCCAGGCTCTGCGGGTCGCGGTAGCGCACCAGGATGTTGGCCGGGGCGCCGACCAGGAAGCGCCGCAGCTCGCGTTCGTCGCGGCGCACCGGCAGGGCCAGGGCCTCGGCGTTGAACAGCAGGCGCGTCTGCCGGCGGGCGAAGCGCAGGTTGTCGCTGAACATCACCCGGTAGTCCTCGATGTAGTCCGGTTGCGGGCTGCGCAGGTCGATGGCGAGGATGTGGATGCGCCGGCCCACCAGCCAGCAGGCCAGGCCGTGGACCATCAGGTACAGGGTGAAGTAGCAGAAGGCCCGCTGCGGCGGCGCCGCGCCCTCGTCGAGCTGGATGGCGGCCACCCCGTCCTGGCTCACCAGGCGTGGCTGCAGGCCGTCGAAGACCAGGCCTAGGAAGGCCAGGGCACGCTCCAGCGCAGCCTCCAGGGTCGCTTCGTGGATCGCCGTGCGGGCCATGAAGTTGAAGCTGCCGGACTTCATCCGCCGCGGGTTCATGGCGAAGAATTCGTCGTCCAGCGCCTTCGCCAGGCGCAGCCAGAGCCGCGAATAGGCCTGGATCGGCACCCGCGCGTAGGGCTTGCCGACGAGTTCGCCGGCGATGCCCGCCGCGGCCAGCAGCGCGGACGCGTCGAGGCCCTGGCGAACGGGTTCGGCCAGGGCCTCGTTGACCAGGCGGATGGAGATGGTGCCCTTCTCTACCGGCATGGCGCCTCGCGTCCGTCAGCCACGCAGTTCCTCGATGCTGATCTCGCGCATGCGGAACTTCTGGATCTTGCCGGTCACCGTCATCGGGAACTCGTCGCAGAAGCGGAAGTAGCGCGGCACCTTGAAGTGGGCGATGCGCGCCTTGCAGAAGGCCCGCAGCTCCTCCTCGTCGACGCCGTGGCCGGGGTGGAACTTGACCCAGGCCACCAGCTCCTCGCCGTACTTGTCGTCGGGAATGCCGATCACCTGGGCGTCGGCCACGGCGTGGTGGGTGTAGAGGAATTCCTCGATCTCGCGCGGGTAGATGTTCTCGCCGCCGCGGATGATCATGTCCTTGCTGCGCCCGACGATGCGCACGTTGCCCGCCTCGTCCATCACCGCCAGGTCGCCGGTGAGCATCCAGCGCGCCGGGCTGATGGCCTCGGCCGTGGCCTGGGGGTTGTTCCAGTAGCCCAGCATCACGCTGTAGCCGCGGGTGCACAGCTCGCCGATGGTGCCGCGCGGGACGATGCGGCCGTCGCCGTCGATGATCTTGCTCTCCAGGTGCGGCTGGGTGCGGCCGACGGTGGTCACGCGGATTTCCAGCTCGTCGTCCGGGCCGGTCTGCAGCGACACCGGGCTGGTCTCGGTCATGCCATAGGCGATCTGCACCTCGGCCATGTGCATTTCATTGATGACCCGCCGCATCACCTCGATCGGGCAGGTGGCGCCGGCCATGATCCCGGTGCGCAGGCTGGACAGGTCGAATTCGGCGCGGCGCGGGTGGTCCAGCTCGGCGATGAACATGGTGGGCACGCCGTAGAGCGCGGTGGCGCGTTCCTCGGCCACGGCAGCGAGGGTCGCTTCCGGCTCGAAGCTGGGCGCCGGGTAGATCATGGTGGCGCCGTGGGTCATGCAGCCGAGGTTGCCCATCACCATGCCGAAGCAGTGGTACAGCGGCACCGGGATCACCAGGCGGTCGTGCTCGGTGAGGCCGATGCTCTCGCCGACCATGTAGCCGTTGTTGAGGATGTTGTAGTGGCTGAGGGTGGCGCCCTTGGGGAAGCCGGTGGTGCCGGAGGTGTACTGGATGTTGATCGGCTCGTCGAACTGCAGCAGCGCCTGGCGCTGCGCCAGCTCCTCGGCAGATACCGAGGCGCCTATGCCTTCCAGCTGGTCCCAGCGGAGGAACCCGGCCGGGGCCTGGGCGGCCAGGCTGACCACCCCGCTCAGCTCCGGCAGGCGCGCGCTGTTCAGCTCGCCCGGGCGGCAGTCGCGCAGCTCCGGCAGCAGTTCGGCGAGCATGCCGTGGTAGTCGGAGGTCTTGAAGGCGTCGGCGCACACCAGCCAGCGGCAGCCGGACTGCTTCAGCGCGTACTCCAGCTCGTTGGCGCGGTAGGCCGGGTTGATGTTGACCAGCACGGCGCCGATCTTGGCGCTGGCGAACTGGGTGATGCACCACTGCGCGCAGTTCGGCGCCCAGATGCCCAGGCGGTCTCCCTGGCGCAGGCCCAGGGCGAGGAAGGCGCGGGCCGTGGCGTTCACCACCTCGGCCAGCTGGGCCCAGGTGTAGCGTAGGTTCTGGTGCCGCACCACCAGCGCCTCGCGGTCTGCGAAGCGGCTGGCGGTGTCGTCGAAGGCAGCGCCTATGGTCATGGCCAGCAGCGGCTTGTCCTGGCGGCCACGGGTATAGCTCGGGTGGTTCATGGCGTTCCCTTGTTGTGCTTGTTCTGGGACTGGGCTCACGACCGGGCCCACAGGCATGGGCATGACCGGCCGGTCGACGGCTCGCGGAGCATCTTTACGTTAACGTAAAGGTAAACGCAAGCCCGCAATCCGCCTCGTTCTCTACAGCTTAGCCAGTCAAGCTTCATGCCACAGAAGTACAACACCTTGAGAATCAGACACTTGGAATAATCCGATAGCCGACACCCGGGCGCGGGATTCGCATTTCGCAACACTTGGCGAGACACTTTCTCATTCCCGCCGCTGCGCTTTCAAAGTGATACACGCACTTGTGCCTGCAAGCCCTTGAAATTCTTTCCCCTGGCCCGCTGCCAGGCTGATGCACGCTCACCGGTCATGGATTAGAATTCTGGGAAATTGCCTACATGGATGTAGCCCCTCCCACTTGTGCGAATCACATCCATGAACACTCGTCGTTCGATCCTGGGCCTTTTCTTCACCTGTACCTTTGCCCTCGCCCTGCCCTCCCTCGCCGCCAGCAAGGCGGAAGTCACTCCCAGCCAGCTGGTCCTGGCCTCCGGCAGCGCCCTGGTGGTGGACCTGAACTCCGACAAGGTCGTGTATTCCAGCAACCCCGACGTGGTCCGCCCGATCGCCTCGGTGACCAAGCTGATGACCGCCATGGTGGTGCTCGACGCCAAGCTGCCGCTGGACGAGCAGATCGACGTGGACATCTCCGAGACCGCCGAGATGAAGGGCGTGTTCTCCCGCGTGCACCTGGGCAGCCGCATCGACCGCCGGCAGATGCTGCTGCTGGCGCTGATGTCCTCGGAAAACCGCGCCGCCGCCAGCCTGGCCCACCACTACCCGGGCGGCAGCGTGGCCTTCGTCAAGGCGATGAACGCCAAGGCGAAGTCCCTGGGCATGCTGCACACCCACTATGTGGAGCCCACCGGCCTGTCGATCGACAACACTTCCACCGCCCATGACCTGATCCGCCTGGTCAAGGCCGCCTACCAGTACCCGCTGATCCGCGAACTGAGCACCACCGCGACCAAGGATGCGCGCTTCAGCCACCCGAGCTACGCGCTGAGCTTCTTCAACACCAACCCGCTGGTGCGCGCCGGCAAGTGGGACATCCGCCTTACCAAGACCGGCTTCACCAACCAGGCCGGGCATTGCCTGGTGATGGTCACGGTGATGAACGGCCGCCCGGTGGCCCTGGCCCTGCTCGACGCCTTCGGCAAGCGCACCCACGTGGCCGACGCCGCGCGCATCCGCCGCTGGGTGGAAACCGGCAAGGCCTCGCCGGTGCCGGCGGTGGCGCTGCGTTACAAGCAGGCGAAGCAGACGCAGGGGATGCAGGCGGCGGAGTGTAGTGGTCTAATTTCCCCGGACACCTCGATAGGTGGAAAATGCATCTATCGAGGAGTTTTTCATGACCACCAAACGCAGGACATTCGACGACAGCTTCAAGCTGCAAGTCGTGAAGATGATCAAGGACCAGGGGCTGACCGCTCCGCAGGTCTGTCGCGATCTGAATATTGGTGAGACAGCCGTCCGGCGCTGGGTTCAGCAGTACGAGGCTGAGCAATTGGGTCAGCCCGGGATCGGTAAACCACTAACATCCGAACAGCAGCGAATCCGGCAGCTGGAGCAGGAAAACCGCCAGCTCAAGATGGATAACGATGTATTAAAAAAAGCCACCGCCTTCTTTGCCCGCGAGCTGAAGTAACGTATCGCCTGGTTCGGCAGCTGCAACAGAAGGCTTATTCGGTGGCGTATGTCTGTCGGCTGCTGGGGGTCAGCCGATCGGGGTTCTACGAGGCAAACAGGCGTGCCGACACGCCAGCATCGGTTTGCCCGTGACCGTGCAGCTCAAAGCGTCGTTTGATGCGAGTGGCGGCTGCTATGGGAGCCGTCCGTTACGTAAAGCGTTGCGCGCCAAGGGTATGGAAATCGGCGTTTATAAAATTCGTCGCTTGATGCGTGCCAACGGCCTGCGTTCGGCTTGGAAGCGTAAGTTTGTGCACACGACCGATAGCAAGCACGACCTGCCAGTTGCCGACAATGTACTGAATCGTCAATTCGAGCCTGAGGCGGTAAACAAGGCCTGGGTAGCGGACATTACCTACATCCGGACCCGCAGCGGCTGGCTGTACCTGGCTGTGGTATTGGATTTGTTCTCACGCAAGATCGTGGGTTGGTCCATGGCCCCGAACATGCCTGCCGAGCTGGTGTGTAGTGCAATGCAGCTGGCAATTGCTCAGCGTCAACCGCCACCTGGCCTGATCGCCCACTCGGATCGCGGTAGCCAGTACGCCAGCGCAAGCTACAGAGCGTTGCTGGCGCGAAATGACATGCAGCAAAGCATGAGCCGTAAAGGTAACTGCTGGGACAACTCAGTGATGGAACGCTTTTTTCTGAGTTTGAAAATGGAGCGGGTATGGCGCCGCGACTACGCCAATCACGCAGAAGCGATACGTGACATCGTGGAATACATCGTTGGGTTTTACAACAACGAGCGGCTGCACTCGAAACTGGGATATCTGCCACCGACCGTTTACGAGCGGGCGATGGCGTCGAAACCACCTATCGAGGTGTCCGGAATTAGTTGACCACTACAGAGTGATGGTGTTTACCGGGGGCTTGGGTGTTCGGGGTTGAGAGCGCCCTCTCCCTAACCCTCTCCCTGAAGGGAGAGGGGACCGTTCGGTGTGCTTGGATGCTCATGAGTCAGTCGGCAATCACTGAAGAGTGCAGGCACGGACTGGCTTGGCGTAGGAGCGAGCTTGCTCGCGAACGGGGTTTCCCGGCACTTCGGTGTCAAGACTGAGAGCGCCCTCTCCCTAACCCTCTCCCTGAAGGGAGAGGGGACCGTTCGGTGCGCTCGGGTATTTCGGAGTTCGCCGGCAACGCTGGAGGTTTCCGGCTGAAACCCTTTCTTCTCTCGGCACGGACTAGCCCCCTCTCCCTTCAGGGAGAGGGCTGGGGAGAGGGTTGCGGACTCCCCCGCCACACCAGCGCCCAACCCATACTCCGCCCTTCCCTACTGACCCACCTCCCACATCCCGGTACAGTGCCCGCTCAAAGCCCCCCAAGCACCAGGCCGCCCATGCACGACAACTCCCCCCTCACGGACTACCAGAGCGTCCGCCAGTTGGCGATCCGCTCGCTGTTCGAGATCTTCGAGCAGTTCAGCGAGGGCACCGTGATCGTCGACCGCGACGCCAATATCGTCTGGATCAACCAGCGCTACGCCCAGCGCTTCGGCCTGGACGAGGCCGAGCAGGCCGTCGGCCGGCCGGTGGAGAGCGTGATCCCCGGCAGCCTGATGCGCGAAGTGGTGCGCAGCGGCCGGCCGATGCTGCTGGACATCCTCGACATGCCGCGCGACCCGCTGGTGGTGATGCGCATGCCGATCCGCGACGACGCCGGGCAGGTGATCGGCGCCATCGGCTTCGCCCTGTTCGACGAGCTGCGCTCGCTGTCGCCGCTGCTCAGCCGCTACCAGCGCATGCGCCAGGAGCTGGCCTCCACCCGCTCGCTGCTGCAGGCGCGCCAGGCCAAGTACAGCCTGGCGCACTTCATCGGCAACGGCAGCGCCAGCCTGGAGGTCAAGCGCCGCGCCCGCCGCGCCGCCACCAGCGAGGCGCCGGTGCTGCTGCTGGGCGAGACCGGCACCGGCAAGGAGCTGCTCGCCCACGCCATCCACAGCGCCTCGGCGCGGGCCGGCAAGGCCTTCGTCAGCATCAACGCCGCGGCCATCCCGGAAACCCTGCTGGAAGCGGAGTTCTTCGGCACCGCGCCTGGCGCCTTCACCGGCGCCGACCGCAAGGGCCGCCCGGGCAAGCTGCAGATCGCCCAGGGCGGCACCCTGTTCCTCGACGAGATCGGCGACATGCCCCTGCCGCTGCAGAGCAAGCTGCTGCGCGTGCTGCAGGAAAAGGAATTCGAGCCGGTAGGCTCCAACGAAGTGCTGCGCAGCGACGTGCGGCTGATCGCAGCCACCTCCATCGACCTGGACAAGGCCGTGCGCGAGGGCCGCTTCCGCGCCGACCTGTACTACCGCATCAACGTGGTGCCCATCGGTATCCCGCCGCTGCGCGAGCGCCTGGAGGACCTGCCGGCGCTGTGCGAGGCGATCCTCGACGACCTGCGCGAGGACAACCACGCCCTCTACGAGCTGGACGCCGACGCCCTCGCCCTGCTGCGCCGCCACGCCTGGCCCGGCAACGTGCGCGAGCTGCGCAACCTGCTGGAACGCACCGTGCTGCTCAACGACCGGGCGCAACTGGACGCCCAGGCCCTGCGCGCCGCCCTCGGCCCGCTGCAGGCGCCGCCGGCGCAGGCGGACGGCAACCGCGCCAGCCTGGCCGAGGGCCAGGACTTCTACGCCGCGCGGGAGGCCTTCGAACGCAAGCTGATCGGCAACGTGCTGGCCGAACAGGCCGGCAACGTCGAGGCGGCCGCGCGGCGCCTGGGGCTGGGCCGCTCGACGCTGTACAAGAAGATGGCCGCCCTGGGCCTTTCGTCCTGAAACAGAGACTTTTCTACATTCAGAGACAGCCCGAATTCCAGGTGCCTTCAGGCACATGGCAACCGCCTTTGTCCACGAATGGAGACAAAGCCCGGCGCATGCTTTCCGCAAATCCAAATAAATCCCTTTAAAATCAGCTAGTTAAACATCTGGCACGGTTCTCGCTATCCGGCCCGGGCGGCCATCCGCCGCACGCCGACATAACAACAACCAACGCCGTCCGCGCACGAACGTTACCCACGGGGCCCACGGCCCGCCCCGGTTCGCCGCCGCGCCGCGCCAGGAGTACTAGCAAACATGAGCAGAACCCCGCTCAACCATGCCGTCGCCCTCGCCACCCTGGGCTCCACCCTCGGCATCGCGCTCCCCGTCCAGGCCGATTTCCTCGCCGACAGCAAGGCCAGCCTCGAACTGCGCAACTTCTACTTCAACCGTGACTTCCGCCAGGACGCCGCCCCCCAGTCGAAACAGGAGGAATGGGCGCAGGGCTTCCTGCTGCGCTACGAATCCGGCTTCACCGAGGGCACCATAGGCGTAGGCGTCGACGCCATCGGCCTGCTGGGCGTGAAGCTCGACTCCAGCCCCGACCGCGCCGGCTCCGGCCTGCTGCCGCGCGACCGCGAGAAGGTCCACGGCGCCCAGGACGACTACAGCGAGCTGGGCCTGACCGCCAAGCTGCGCGCCTCCCACAGCGTGCTCAAGGTCGGCACCCTGCTGCCCAAGCTGCCCAGCGTGCTGGCCAACGACTCGCGCCTGCTGCCGCAGACCTTCCAGGGCGCGCACCTGAATTCCGCCGAATTCGCCGGCCTGACCTTCGACGCCGGCCGCCTGCGCCAGGTCAGCCAGCGCGATTCCTCCGACAGCGAGGATATGACGCTCACCACCGGCAACGCCCGCGGCATCGTCGCCAGCGCCGACAGCGACCGCTTCGACTTCGCCGGCCTGAGCTACAAATGGACGCCGCAGCTGACCACCGGCTACAACTACGCCAAGCTCGACGGCCTGTACGACCAGCACATCGTCAACCTGCTGCACGTGCTGCCCATCGCCGACGGCCAATCGCTGAAGACCGACCTGCGCTTCGCCCGCTCCAAGGACGACGGCCACAGCAACGTCGACAACCGCGCCTTCGGCGCCATGCTCACCTACAGCCTCGGCGGCCACGCCTTCGGCGCCGGCTACCAGGTCATGAACGGCGACACCGGCTTCGCCTACATCGGCGGCACCGACGCCTTCCTGGTCAACTTCGTGCAGATCGGCGACTTCGCCAACCGCGACGAGAAGTCCTGGCAGCTACGCTACGACTACGACTTCGCCGCCCTGGGCGTGCCCGGTCTGACCTTCATGACGCGCTACCTGTCCGGCGACGACATCGAGCTGGGCGCCGGCAAGCCGGAGGGCAAGGAGTGGGAGCGCAACACGGACATCGGCTACGTGGTGCAGAGCGGGCCGCTGAAGAACTTCGGCGTCAAATGGCGCAACGCTACCGTGCGCTCCAGCCATTTCGGCAACGACCTGGACGAGAACCGGCTGATCCTCAGCTACGTGCTGCCGCTCTGGTAACCGCCGGCATTCGCGCCACCATCACAATAATCATGCGCGGCCGCCGTGCCGCGCAGTTCCAGGAGAACTGCCCATGAGCGTGGTCATCGCCCTCGCCGCCCTCGCCCTGCTGATGCTGGCCGCCTACCGCGGCTACAGCGTCATCCTCTTCGCCCCCATCGCGGCGCTGCTCGCCGTGCTCGTCACCGACCCGTCGGCGGTGGCGCCGGCCTTCACCGGCGTGTTCATGGAGAAGATGGTCGGCTTCGTCAAACTGTACTTCCCGGTGTTCCTGCTCGGCGCCGTGTTCGGCAAGCTCATCGAGCTGTCGGGCTTCTCGCGTTCCATAGTCGCGGCGGCCATCCGCCTGCTCGGCACCCGCCAGGCCATGCTGGTGATAGTGCTGGTGTGCGCCCTGCTCACCTACGGCGGCGTGTCGCTGTTCGTGGTGGTGTTCGCGGTGTACCCCTTCGCCGCCGAGATGTTCCGCCAGAGCGACATCCCCAAGCGGCTGATCCCGGCGACCATCGCCCTGGGCGCCTTCAGCTTCACCATGGACGCCCTGCCCGGCACCCCGCAGATCCAGAACATCATCCCCACCGCCTTCTTCGGCACCAACGGCTGGGCCGCGCCCTGGCTGGGGCTGATCGGCAGCCTGTTCGTGTTCTTCGCCGGCATGCTGTTCCTGCGCCGCCAGGCCGGGCGCGCCCGCGCCGCCGGCGAGGGCTACGGCCGCGAGCTGCGCAACGAGCCGGAAACCGCCAGCGACATCGCCCTGCCGAACCCGCTGCTGGCGCTCTCGCCGCTGGTGCTGGTGGGCGTGGCCAACCTGCTGTTCACCCACTGGATCCCGCAGCTCTACGGCAAGACCCATAGCCTGCAGCTGGCCGGCATGGCCGCGCCGGTGGCCAGCGACGTGAGCAAGCTCACTGGCATCTGGGCAGTGCAGGCGGCGCTGCTGCTGGGCATCCTGCTGGTGCTGGCCAGCAGCTACCGGGCGATCCGCAGCCGCCTCGCCGAGGGCAGCAAGACCGCGGTGTCCGGCGCCCTGCTGGCGGCCATGAACACCGCCTCGGAATACGGTTTCGGCGCGGTCATCGCCTCGCTGCCGGGCTTCCTGGTGCTGGCCGATGCGCTCAAGAGCATCCCCAACCCGCTGGTCAACGAGGCCATCACCGTCACCACCCTGGCCGGCATCACCGGCTCGGCCTCCGGCGGCATGAGCATCGCCCTGGCGGCCATGTCCGAGCAGTTCATCGCCGCCGCCCATGCCGCCAACATCCCCCTGGAGGTGCTGCACCGCGTCGCCGCCATGGCCAGCGGCGGGATGGACACGCTGCCGCACAACGGCGCGGTCATCACCCTGCTGGCGGTCACCGGGCTGACCCACCGCGAGGCCTACAAGGACATCTTCGCCATCACCCTGATCAAGACCCTGGCGGTCTTCGTGGTGATCGCTACCTTCTACGCAACCGGCATCGTTTGATGCCGAGTACCACCCGGCGGCCCGCTGAGGGCCGCCACAGGCAGGAGAAACGACCATGAACCTCAAAGGCAAGATCGCGCTGGTCACCGGCGCCACCAGCGGCATCGGCCTGGGCATCGCCCACAGCCTGGCCGCGGCCGGCGCCCAGGTGGTGATCAACGGCTTCGGCGATGTCGAGGGCGCCCTGACCGAGCTGGGCCGCCACGGCACGCGGATCGGCCACCACCCGGCGGACATGGCCGAGCCGGCGCAGATCGCCGAGATGATCGCCTACGTCGAGCGCGAGTTCGGCGCGCTGGACATCCTGGTCAACAACGCCGGCATCCAGCACGTGGACGCCGTGGAAGACTTCCCGGTGGAGCGCTGGAACGCGATCATCGCCATCAACCTCTCCGCGGTGTTCCACAGCACGCGCCTGGCGCTGCCGGGCATGCGCCGGCGCAACTGGGGGCGCATCGTCAACGTCGCCTCCACCCACGGCCTGGTGGCCTCCGCCGGCAAGAGCGCCTACGTGGCCGCCAAGCACGGGGTGATCGGCCTGACCAAGAGTGTCGCCCTGGAAACCGCCACCACGCCCATCACCTGCAACGCCATCTGCCCCGGCTGGGTGCTGACGCCGCTGGTGCAGAAGCAGATAGACGCGCGCATAGCCGAAGGCGCCAGCCCCGAGCAGGCGCGCCACGACCTGCTGGCGGAAAAGCAGCCGTCGCTGGAGTTCGTCACCCCCGAACAACTGGGCGAGCTGACGCTGTTCCTCTGCAGCGAGGCCGCCGCCCAGGTGCGCGGCGCCGCCTGGAACATGGACGGCGGCTGGGTCGCCCAGTGAGCGTCCGCCCCCGCCGCCAGCCGGCGGGGGCCAGCGCCGGATCTTCGCCGGGCGGAAGACGTCGCAATCCCGTGCCACACTTGCTGGACAAGCAGTGGATGGACGGACGCCCCTATGAAGCCCTTGTGGACCCCTTCCGCCGAACGCATCGCCGCCAGCCGGATGGACGCCTTCCGCCGGCAGGTCAACCAGCGCCATGGCCTGGCGCTAGCCGACTACCCCGCCCTGCACGCCTGGAGCATCGAGCACCGCGAGGCCTTCTGGCAGGCCATCGTCGACAGCTTCGATGTGCGCTTCCACAGCCCGCCGCGCACGGTGCTGGAGGAAGGCCCGCGGATGCCCGACGCGCGCTGGTTCCCCGGCGCCACCCTGAACTTCGCCGAACACCTGCTGCGCCGCCGCGACGAAGCCACGGCAGTGGTGGCCATAGGCGAAGACGGCAGCCGCGAAAGCCTCAGCCATGCCGAGCTGGCCGCCCAGATCGCCGGCCTGCAACGCAGCCTGCGCGCTGCCGGGGTGGGCGTGGGCGACCGCGTGGCGGCCTTCATGCCCAATACCTGGCAGACTCTGGTGGGCATGCTCGCCGCCACCAGCCTGGGCGCCACCTGGTCGAGCTGCTCGCCGGACTTCGGCACCCAGGGGGTGATCGACCGCTTCGGCCAGATCGAGCCCAAGGTGCTGATCGCCTGCGCCGGCTACCGCTACGCCGGCAAGGTGCTGGACCTGACCGGCAAGCTCAACGAGATACTGGAAAAGCTGCCATCGCTGCAGCAACTGGTGGTGGTGCCCTACGCGCGGCCAGAGGCTCGCCCAACTGATTACAAGTCAGTTGCTCTAACTACCCTGTGGAACGACTTCTACCAGAGCGGCGGCGAACCCGAATTCACCCCGGTGCCCTTCGCCCATCCGCTGTACATCCTCTATTCCAGCGGCACCACCGGCGTGCCCAAGTGCATCGTCCACTCCACCGGCGGCGTGCTGCTGCAGCACCTCAAGGAGCACGCGCTGCACACCGACCTGCACTCCGGCGACGTGCTGTTCTACTACACCACCTGCGGCTGGATGATGTGGAACTGGCTGGTCTCGGGCCTGGCGGTGGGCGCCAGCCTGGTGCTCTACGACGGCTCGCCCTTCCACCCCGGCCCGGAACGGCTGATGGACCTGGTCGACGCCGAGGCCATCAAGGTCTTCGGCACCAGCGCCAAGTACATCGCCGCGCTGGAGAAGGCCGGCGTGCGCCCGGCGCAGACGCATAGCCTGGACAGCCTGCAGACGCTCCTCTCCACCGGCTCGCCGCTGGCCCACGAGAGCTTCGACTACGTCTACCGCAACATCAAGGCCGACCTGTGCCTGTCGTCCATCTCCGGCGGCACCGACATCGTCTCCTGCTTCGCCCTGGGCAACCCCACGGCGCCGGTGTGGCGCGGCGAGCTGCAATGCAAGGGCCTGGGCATGGCGGTGGAAGTCTGGGACGACGACGGCAGGCGCCTGCGCAGCGGCAAGGGCGAGCTGGTCTGCACCCGGCATTTCCCGTCGATCCCGGTGGGTTTCTGGAACGACCCGCAGGGCGAGAAATTCCACGACGCCTACTTCGCCACCTTCCCCGGCATCTGGGCCCACGGCGACTACGCCGAGGAAACCGCCCACGGCGGCCTGGTGATCCACGGCCGCTCCGACGCAGTGCTCAACCCCGGCGGCGTGCGCATCGGCACGGCGGAGATCTACCGCCAGGTGGAAAAGGTCGACGAGGTGCTGGAATCCATCGCCATCGGCCAGGACTGGCAGGGCGACGTGCGCGTGGTGCTGTTCGTGCGCCTGCGCGAAGGCGTGCAGCTGGACGAGTCGCTAGAGGAGAAAATCCGCCAGACCATCCGCGCCAACACCACCCCGCGCCACGTGCCGGCGAAGATCATCGCGGTGGCCGACATCCCCCGCACCCTCAGCGGCAAGATAGTCGAGCTGGCGGTACGCAACGTGGTGCACGGCAGGCCGGTGAAGAACACCGACGCCCTGGCCAACCCGCAGGCGCTGGAGTTGTATCGGGAGCTGGAGGCGTTGAAATCCTGAGGCGGGCAATCGACGGTGTTGGCCGGGGCCGCTGGGGCTCGGGGTGATTCCGTTCCCTCACCCCAGCCCTCTCCCAGAGGGAGAGGGAACCGTTCGGCGCGCACGGGAAGCTCAGCGTCAACCTGTAGGAGCGGACCTTGTCCGCGATGACCGGACATCCCGGCGCGATTCGCGGATGTGATCCGCCTACGCCGCCCCACCCGCGCCATTCCCATTGTAGGAGCGCGCCCTGCGCGCGAATCGCGGGCAGGGCCCGCTCCTACAGGTAATGCCCAATCGCGGATATGAACCCGCCCCCACAAAAAAGCCGGGGACCTGCCCCGGCTTTTTCCACCACATCCCGCCTCAGAGCGCCGACCAGCCGTCGGTCTTGCCGCCCAGCGGTTCGGAATGCTCGGCCAGCAGTTCCTCGTAGCCGCTGATGCTCTCGTGGGTCGGCTCCATCACCGGGTAGGCCAGGACCTGCCAGGGGTTGGCCGGGTCGCCGTCGTATTCGGAATAGGCCACCTTCTGGCCGTTCTGCAGCAGGAGGATGGCGAAATCCAGCGCCGCCTGCTCTTCCGGGAAGATCACGGCGAATTCCACCTCACGCTCGAACGAAAGGTCCTCGCCATCTTCCTGCAGGGCCCACAGGGCGTCACCGATCTCGTCGTCGGGGAAGAGTTGCTTGTCGCGGGTCATGTCACAGCTCCAGTAGAAAGGGGCATCCGGGCGGACGCCTGCCGACAAGGATACCTGCCTTGGCGCGGCCGCGCCGGAAATATCGGGCGCCGGCCGCGGAAAAGGCAACGGCCCGCTGCACGAGGCAACGGGCCGCCCTCACCACCGGCCTCAGGCCTGCAGCTGGTTGCCGATCGGCAGGTTGCGGATGCGCTTGCCGGTGGCCGCCGCCAGGGCGTTGGCCAGGGCCGGCGCCGCCGGCGGCACGCCGGGCTCGCCGACGCCGGTGGGCGCCTCGCTGGACGGCACTATGTGCACCTCCACCGCAGGCATCTCGTTGATCCGCAGCACCTGGAAGTCGTGGAAGTTGGACTGCTCGACCACGCCCTCCTTGAGGGTGATGGCGCTGTGCAGGGCCATGGCCAGGCCGTAGCCGATACCGCCCTCCATCTGTGCGCGGATCACGTCCGGGTTGATCGCCAGGCCGCAGTCCACGGCGCAGACCACGCGGTCGATGCGGAAGCTCTTGTCGGCCTTCACCGTGACTTCCACCACCTGCGCCACGAAGCTGCCGAAGGACTCGTGCACGGCGATCCCGCGGCCGCGCTTCTCGCCTTCCCCGCCGGCCTTCAGCGGCTGCTTCCAGCCGGCCTTGTCGGCCACCAGGTCGAGCACGCCCAGGTGCCGCGGGTGTTTCTCCAGCAGGGCGCGGCGGAATTCGTAGGGGTCCTTGCCGGCGGCCACCGCGGCTTCGTCGATCAGCGTTTCGGTGGAATAGGCCGTGTGGGTGTGGCCCACCGAGCGCCACCACTGCGTCGGCACCTTGATCTCCGGCACCAGGGTCTGCTCCACGCGCAGGTTGGGCACCGCATAGGGCAGGTCCGCCGCGCCCTCCACCGCCACCTTGTCGATACCGTCCTTGACCATCACCTTCTCGAAGGGCGTGCCGACGATGAACGACTGGCCCACCAGATGCTGCTGCCAGCCCACCAGGTTGCCCTGACCATCCAGCGCCAGGCGCGCGCTGTGCAGGAAGGCCGGGCGGTAATAGCCGCCGCGGGTGTCGTCCTCGCGCGTCCAGACCATTTTCACCGGGCCCTTGTGGCCGTGCTCGCGGGCCGCCTTGGCGATCGAGACGGCCTCCAGCACATAGTCCGAATGCGGGTTGGCGCGGCGGCCGAAGCTGCCGCCGGCGTACAGCTGGGTGATCGAGACCTTCTCCGGGGCGATGCCCAGTAACTGCCCGACCGCCATCTGGTCGCCGGTCTGCCACTGCTCGCCGTTCCAGATCTCGCAGGCGCCGTCGGAGAGCTTGACCACGCAGTTCAGCGGCTCCATGGAGGCATGGGCCAGGAACGGGAATTGGTACTGCGCCTCGATCAGCTTGGCCGGCTTGTCCAGCGCCTTGGCGATGTCGCCCTCGTTGCGCGCCACCACGCCGGGCTTGGCCGCCAGTTCCTGGTACTTGGCGAAGATTTCGGCGCTGCCCATGCGGAAGGCGTTGCTCTCGTCCCACTCCACCTGCAGGGCGTCGCGCCCCTGGCGCGCGGCCCAGGTGTTCTTCGCCAGCACGGCGACGCCGGCGAAGCGCGAGTCGCTGCCCGGGAACTGCACCACCGCCACCACGCCGGGCACGGCCTTGGCCTTGCTGTCGTCCACCTTCGCCGGCACCCCGCCGAAGCGCGGCGGGTGCGCCACCACGGCCACCAGCATGTCCGGCAGGTGCACGTCCTGGGTGAAGCACGCCTGGCCGTCGGTCTTGTCCTGGCTGTCCTTGCGCGGCAGCTTCACCTGGCCGATCAGCTTGAAGTCTTTCGGTTCCTTGAGCTTCACCTCCGCCGGCACCGGCTGTTTGGCCGCCGCCTCGGCCAGTTGGCCGAACCCGGCCTTGTGCCCGGAAGCCTTGTGCTCGACCACGCCGTCGTGCACCTCGATCTGCTCGGCCGGCACCTTCCACTGCTGCGCCGCCGCGGCCACCAGCATGGCCCGGGCCGTGGCCCCGGCCTTGCGCATCTGCTCGAAGGAGTTGGCCATGGCGCTGCTGCCGCCGGTGCCCTGCAGGGTGCCGAAGGCCAGGTTGGCGTAGCGCTTGGCATCGGCCGGGGCGCCTTCGACGCGGACCTTGCTCCAGTCGGCGTCCAGTTCCTCGGCCAGCAGGGTGGCCAGGCCGGTGTAGCTGCCCTGCCCCATTTCCACGTGCTTGGCGATCACCGTCACCGTGCCGTCGGGGGCGATGCGTACGAAGGCGTTGGGCTCGAAGGCGTTGGGCTCGAAGGCCTTGGCCGCGGCGGCCTGCGGATCGCCGAAGCGGCCCAGCAGCGGCGCGAAGTAGATGCCCAGGGCCAGGCCGCCGGCGCCGCGCAGGAAATGCCGGCGGCTGACGTTGAGGATGCCGTTGCCGGCGTCTTCCGGCTCGACGCCGGCCCGTTGCTGCAGGTCTGCCATGTCGCGCCTCCTCAGGCCAGGTTCTGCGCGGCTTCGTGGATGGCCGCGCGGATGCGTACGTAGGTGGCGCAGCGGCAGATGTTGCCGCTCATGGCCGCGTCTATGTCGGCGTCGCTGGGGCTCTTGTTGCCGGCCAGCAGCGCCGTGGCCGACATGATCTGGCCGGACTGGCAGTAGCCGCACTGCACCACGTCCAGCTTGCGCCAGGCCTCCTGCACCGCCTTGCCGGCGGCCTGCTCGGCCACCGCCTCGATGGTGGTGACCTGCTTGCCGGCCACCGCCGCCAGGGGCGTCACGCAGGAGCGCGTGGGCTGGCCGTCGACGTGCACGGTGCAGGCCCCGCACAGGGCCATGCCGCAGCCATACTTGGTGCCGGTGAGCAAGGCGACGTCGCGCAGCGCCCAGAGCAGGGGCATTTCCCCGGGCGCGTCGAATTCGTGGTCCTTGCCGTTGAGTTTCAGCTTGATCATCAGGCGCTCACCTCTTTGTTCGGGTGATGTGGAAGTCCGGAGCCAAGGCCGCTCCGTGGGGAATGGATTCAGCCTAGGCGCTTCCCTGGCCGAATGCCGCGACGATACGGGAAAACCCCGCCCAGTGGCTTGCCCGGTCCTGCGCAGGCTTGCCCGATCCTGCGGTGGATGCGGCCCACCCACGCCATTCCTTGCAGGAGCGGCCCTTGTCTACGATAGCCGGACATCCCGGCGCGATTCGCGGATGAGATCCGCTCCTACGGGCTGCCTCGCGCCATGCCCCTTGTAGGAGCGCGCCCTGCGCGCGAAATCGCGGGCAGGGCCCGCTACGGTTCCAGGAAGCACGGTTTTTCGTAGGATGGCGTTGAGCGAAGCGATACCCATCACCGCAACCGCATGGGTTTCGCAAGCTCAACCCATCCTACGAAGAGCACCTCGGCACAAGACAGTTGCTCCTACAGGTTTCCGGAAGGCACGGTATTCCTTCCTACGAAAAACGGGGACGCAGAAACACCGAAGCCACTCCGGGGAGTGGCTTCTGGCATCGCGCGGGCAGGCAGGTCAGTCGGCGACCTTCATCACCACCCGGCCGCCGCCGGGGCAGCTTTCCATGTAGTTGCTGGCCTCGCGGAACTTGGCGAAGTCGAAGACCTTGTCGATGCTCGGCTTGAGCAACTGGTCGGCGGTCATCTGGTTGATCGCCTGCAACGCCCGCTGCACCGCCTCGTCGTTGCGCGTCAGGCCGATTTCCGGCTGGCCGGTAAAGTCCAGCACGCAGTGGCGGTAGAACTGCAGGTGCTTCTTGAAGGCCGCGCAGGCCGGGAAGGTGGCGTCGTTGCCGCCGTTGATGCCGTAGAGGATCAGCTTGCCGCGCGGCGCGGCGACGTCGCCCAGCAGCTTCATCTGCGGGCCGGCGCACTGGTCCAGGACCACTTCCACGCCCTTGCCGTCGGTGAAGCGCTCGACTTCCAGCACCAGGTCCTGCTCCTCGGTGTAGATCACCTTGTCGGCGCCCAGGCTGCGGATGAACTCGCGGGTGTTCTCGTGGCTGGTGGTGGCGATCACCTTGGCGCCCAGGGCCTTGGCCAGCTGGATCGACTGCGGCGCCAGGCAGTGCCCGGCCTCGGTGATCAGCACGTGCTGGCCCGGCTGCAGACTGGCCAGCTCGACCAGGGCGAAGTAGGCGTACAGCAGGCCGGTGTAGTGCACCGCGGCCTCGACGGGGCTCAGGTTGTCCGGGTAGCGCGTCAGCGAGGTGCGCGGCATCACCACGTAATCGCCCCAGGCCGGGTACTGGTTCGGCGAGTCGGCCGGGAAGCTGGCCACGGCCATGCCGGGCGCAAGATCGGTGACGTTCGCGCCCACCGCCTCGACCACGCCGGCCAGTTCGTAGCCGATCCCGGCGGGCAGTTGGGCCTGGTCGGGCGCCAGGTTCTGCCGCCAGAGCACGTCGCGCCAGCTCACGCCCAGCGCCTGGGTGCGGATCAGGACTTCATCCGGCCCCGGCCGTGGGGTCGGGACTTCCTCGAGTTTGAGTACCGAGGCATCACCGAACTGGTGGAATCGGATCATGCGGGACATCACATACCTCGCCTTTGATGCTTTATAGCCACGGACTCTATCCGGGCTTTCTTGTGCTTGCTACCCACCGCTATCGATAGTCGACATAAATGCCGATGATTCCGCAGGCATATCGATCGCGCAGGCCGGAGCGCCAGGCAACGCCCGAAAAATACGGCTGCGCAGTAGGGAAGGATAACGGCAATGAAGCGTCTTGCTAAGGAAGAATGCGGAAAATGATCAAGGACTTATCCGTCAGACCTTGACGCCAGACGCGCCGCGCTTCACTTTTCCCCCATCGTCAGGGAGCCCCCATGAACCGCAACGACCTCCGCAAGGTTGACCTCAACCTGTTGATCGTCTTCGAAACGCTGATGCACGAGCGCAGCGTGACCCGCGCCGCCGAGAAGCTGTTCCTCGGCCAGCCGGCGATCAGCGCGGCCCTGGCGCGCCTGCGCAACCTGTTCGACGACCCGCTGTTCGTCCGCACCGGCCGCAGCATGGAGCCTACCGCGCGGGCCCAGGAGATCTTCGGCCACCTGTCGCCAGCGCTGGACTCCATTTCCACCGCGCTGAGCCGCGCCGCCGACTTCGACCCGGCCACCAGCAAGTCGGTGTTCCGCATCGGCCTGTCCGACGATGTCGAGTTCGGCCTGCTGCCGGCGCTGCTGCGCCGGTTGCGCTCCGAGGCGCCGGGCATCGTCCTGGTGGTGCGCCGCGCCAACTACCTGCTGATGCCGCAGCTGCTGGCCTCCGGCGAGATTTCCGCGGGCGTCAGCTACACCGACGAGCTGCCAGCCAATGCCAAGCGCAAGACCCTGCGCCGCAGCAAATGGAAGGTGCTGCGCGCCGACTCGGTGCCCGGCCCGCTGAGCCTGGACGACTACTGCACCCGGCCCCACGCCATGGTGTCCTACGCCGGCGACCTGGAAGGCTTCGTCGACGAACAGCTGGCGACCCTCGAGCGCAAGCGCCAGGTGGTGCTGGCGGTGCCGCAGTTCAACGGACTGGGGGCGCTACTCGCCGGCACCGACCTGATCGCCACCGTCCCGGACTACGCGGCCCTGGCGCTGACCGCCGCCGGCGGCCTGCGCGCCGAGGACCCGCCCTTCACCCCGCGCCCGGCGGAGCTGTCGCTGGTCTGGCGCGGCGCCCAGGACAACGACCCGGCCGAACGCTGGCTGCGCTCGCGCATCAGCATGTTCGTCGGCGATCCCGATAGCCTGGTCTGAAGTCCTACGACGCAGGATCGGTCCTGGGGGTTAGAATGACGACCGACATGTCATTCAGCCCGGGAACACGTCCATGCGCTACCCCGAAGACCACAAGGCCCAGACGCGCCAGCGCATCATCGACGAAGCCTCGCGGCGCTTCCGCAGCGAGGGTGTGGAAGCCACCGGCCTGCAGACGCTGATGAAGGCCCTGGGGCTGACCCACGGCGGCTTCTATGCGCACTTCAAGTCCAAGGAAGAGCTGGTGGAAATCGCCCTGCAGGCGGCCTTCGAGCAGCTCGCCGAAGTGGCCGGCAGGACCTTCGGCGGGCCGGACGCGCTGGCGAACTTCATCGACGACTACCTCTCCGAGCAGCACCGCGACCACCCCGAGCGCGGCTGCCCCTTCCCCACCCTGAGCGCCGAGCTGGGCGCCCGCGGCAAGCCCAGCCCGACTACCGACCAGGCCCTCGCCGAGCGTCTGGAGCGTCTGGAGAAGGTTCTGCCCGAGGGCCATGATCCGGACCAGGCGGTGGCGACCCTGGCGACGCTGGTCGGTGCACTGCTGCTGTCGCGCAGCGTGGCCGATCCGGCGTTGTCCGGGCGCATTCTGGAAAGCACCCGGCGTTATCTCAAGCGCGATGTTGCAGGCGAACTGTAGGAGCGGATCTCATCCGCGAACCGCGCCGATATGTCCGGCTATCGCGGACAAGGTCCGCTCCTACGGGAAACGCGGTGTTCTCGGCCGGTGTAGGAGCGGGCCCTGCCCGCGATTTCGCGCGCAGGGCGCGCTCCTACAGGGGGATTCGCCGGCAGCGTTGGCGCCTCGGGTTGACTCCGCTCCCTCTCCCCAACCCTCTCCCTGAAGGGAGAGGGGGCTTGTCCGTGCCGAGAAAGGATTTGGTGCCAGCCGGCAACTCGGTACAAGCCGGCTAACGCAGAAATATCAGCGCACTCCGAACGGTCCCCTCTCCCTTCAGGGAGAGGGTTAGGGAGAGGGCGTTCTCAAGCCCCGCACCCGCAACTCCAGGCAAAACACCGTTCGCGAGCAAGCTCGCTCCTACGAAAAGCCGCGCGCTCCGGAATGCCCCGGCTCAATCCACCCGCACCCCATACCGCTCCGCCGGGAAGCGCCCGGAGAGCAGCGGCGCCAGGTTCTGCCGGGCGCGGGTGTAGGCTTCGAAGTCCTGCATGTCGGGCAATGCCGGGATGGTGATGACCTCGCCCTGGGCCAGGCCGGCCAGGGCGGCGTCGACCATGTGGCCGACTTCCATGAGGATGTCTTCCGGCACGTCGGTGCCCGAGCGGTCCCAGATTTCCGTGCGGGTGGCGCCCGGCAGCACCGCCTGTACGCGCACGCCCAGGGGCGCCAGTTCCTGCTGCATGGAGATGCTCAGGTTGAGCAGGAAGGCCTTGGTGCCGCTGTACACGCCGTTGAACTGCTCCGGCGCCAGGGCCAGGATCGAGGTGAGGTTGACGATGGTGCCCCGCCCCTTCGCGGCGAAGGCCTTGGCCGCGCAGCCGGCCAGGCGCGCCGAGGCCAGCACGTTGAGGGTGATCATCTGTTCCAGTTGGTCCAGCCCCGCCTCCACCATGCTGCCCTTGACCGCCATCCCGGCATTGTTCACCAGCATGTCGATGTCAGCGTCCGTGGCCAGGCGGGCTTCCACCCGGGCGCGCTCCTTCGGCTCGGTCAGGTCCGCCGGCAGGATGTCGACGTCCACCCCGTACTCGGCCTGCAGGCAGGCGGCCAGGGCCATCAGGCGCTCGCGGTCGCGGGCCACCAGCAGCAGGTCGTGGCCCCGCGACGCCAGGCGCTGGGCGTAGGCCGCTCCTATGCCGGCGGAGGCGCCGGTCACCAGCGCGCGGCCGTTCTTGTTCTTGCTCATTGCTTCACCCCGGGCCCTCGTGGCCCCCATCGTTCGAAACCTGGCGTCCGCACCGGGTGCGGAACCGCCGCCACCCCGGATGCTAGGGATATGCCCCGGCGGGTCAATCGACCGAAAAGGTGACGCCAGTTGGAGCGACAAGGCCGCGCAGCCCCGTCCCGCGGGCCCTGCGGCGATTAGATTGCCCATTCTAGAGCGCCGGGCGGATGCTGGCCGCGACCGTCGTCAGACAAGAACAAGCCGGGACGATCCGAACCCACGCTGCCTGTTCTGCGCTCGGGAGCCATTCCCGACGGGAGGTCTCATGCGATTACGTTGCTTTTTCCTGGGCTGCCGCTGGAGCGAGGGCGTGCCCACCCGCGTGGGCGAGGTGCTGATGCTTCATCAGCGCTGCAGCCATTGCGGCGCACAACGCTACCTGAGCGCGGAGGAAGCGGAGCCGGAAGTCGTCGACCCCGGCGCCTGAAAAAAAGCCCGACCGGGCGCCGCCAGCAGGCGGCGCCCGGCGTTTTCAGCGGATGAAAGCCTGGCTGGTGGTGATCGCCATGTCGCCGCCGGGCAGCTTCAGGTCGCCGATGCGCTCCAGGCTGTCGGCGTCGAAGATCGCCACGTCGTTCAGGGTGCCGGTCAGGTACAGCTTGGTGCCGGCCTTGTTGGCGCTCAGGCAGTAGTAGGAGTGGTCGAGGTTGGCCGCCTTCTCCACCTTCTGCGCCTTGATGTCGTACTTGACCAGGCGGTTGAGCACGCCGTAGATCACGTTGCGGTCCTTCGGCGAGCGGATGCCGCTGAAGTACACCTCGGTGACCGGGCCGAAGTCCACGGTCTCGGTCTTGCCGGTGGCCAGGTCGATGTTGAAGAAGCCGTACAGGTAGTCGGCGGTGGCCGGGTCCTGCTTGGCGTCCTTGAACTTAGCGGTGGTGTACAGCAGCGAGAAATCGCGCGGGTAGGTCTGCTGGTTCCACACGTAGAGCACGTCCGGCGGCGAGTAGTTCGGGCGCTTCCAGTTGCGGCTGGGGATCAGCACGTCGAACTTGCCGGTCTTCACGTCCACCTTGTAGATGTCCGGGCCGGCCACGTACAGGGTGCCGTCGTCGCCGGTCTGCATGATGGTCAACTGGCGCGGCGCCGGGAAGGTGCGGATCGGCTTGGCGTCCATGCCGCCGTCGGCGGCGTAGACCTGCAGGCGCGGCTGCTGCACCTCGTAGTGCTCGGCGAGGATCAGCGTCGGGTTGGCGATGGCGTAGACCTCCTTGCCGTCGTGGCTGACGGTCATGGAGAACATCGAGCGCGCGTTCTCGCCCGGCTTCTGCGCGATGGTGGCGTGGAACACCGGCTTGCAGTCGTCCAGCTGCAGGCCGTAGATGTCCGCGTAGTGATTGCTCAGCACGTAGGCGATCTTGCGGTCGGGCGACAGCTGGATCATGCCCGGGCCATAGGCGCCGGGAATGGTGCAGGTCTTGTAGAGCTTGTCGGTCTGCATGTCGATGACGTGCAGGTTGTTCGGGTAGTTGGTGGACACCAGGTACTCGTGGCCACTTTCCAGGGCCTTGTCCTCGTTGGCGGCGGCTGCGGCGTGCAGCGCGCAGGCCAGCGAGAGGCCACCGAGGACGGCGGCGAATGCTTTTCTGGACATGCAGTGCTTCCTCTTGTTCTTCTGTCCGCTCATTTGTCGTCCGGGAATACGGTGCCGAGGTTGCGCCAGTTCTCCGCGGAGGCCTGCGCGTCCTTGTTCCAGTCGGGGTAGGTGCTCATCATGTCCGGCACCTGGGCCGGCCACCAGCAGGGGTCGGAGCAGCCGTAGAGGTCGGCCTCCATCGGCTGGCACAGTGAGGAAACCCCGCCGAACACGTCGATCTCCCAGCCCGGGTCGGTGGTGGAGGCGCAGCCGGCGACCGAGTTCATCGCCACCACGTCCTCGATGCGGTCCTCGGCGGCGGCCTGCTCCAGCTGCTGCGCCTTGTTGTTGATCGCTTTGAGATGTTTCATGTCAGTGCGCCTTCCGCGGAGTGATGTGGCGGTCGATGAAGCTGGGGTTCGAAGCCATGATCCGGCTGTAGACCTCGATGCCGAAGTCCACCCAGTCCCTCATCAGTTCGCAGTAGTGGTAGGTGGGGTGCGCCGGGTCGCCGTAGCGCGCGTAGCTCTCGTGGTAGCAGCCGCCGGAACACAGGTTGCGGATGCGGCAGCTGGCGCAGCCGGTGTCGGTGCGGTCCAGGCGCTGGGAGAGGAACTCGTTCAGCTCGGCCTGCTTCACCCCGTTATGCACGTTGCCGAAGGTCGGCAGCGACGAGCCGGTGAAGCGGTGGCACAGGTTCAGCTCGCCCTTGTGGTCCACCGCCAGCATCTTCAGCCCGGCGCCGCACGGCAGGGCCTTCTTCTGCCCCTCGTGGATGTCGGTGATCAGCTGGTGCAGGTTGGAGAAGCCGATGTTGCGCCCCTCCAGCGCCTCCGCCAGGTAGCGGCGGCCCAGGGCCTTCATGTTGGCGAACACCTGCTGCAGCTCGTCGGTGGTGAGGTTGTAGCTGCTGATGTCGCCCGAGGTCACCGGGGCGAAGCCGACCTCGGCGAAGCCCATCTCGTTGAACAGGTGGTTCCAGATGGTCTCGACGTCGGTGACGCCGGTGGTCAGGGTCACCCGCGCGCCCACCGGGCGGCTGGTGTAGCGCGACAGCAGCATGTCGGCCTTGCGCCGCACCACGTCGTAGGTGCCCTGCCCGCCCACGGTGATGCGGTTGCGGTCGTGCACCGTCTTGGGCCCGTCGATGCTGACGGAAAGACCGAAGCGGTGGGCGTTCAGCCAGTCGACGATCTCCTCGGTGAGCAGCGTGGCGTTGGTGGTCATGACGAACTCCACCTGCTTGCCCAGCTCGCCGAAGCGGCGCTCGCAGTAGGCCACCATGTGCTCGATCAGCGGCCGGTTGGACAGCGGCTCGCCGCCGAAGAACACCACGGTGTAGCGCTTCTCATCGGGCGATTCCTTGAGCAGCATCTCCACCGAGGCTTCGGCGGTTTCCGCGCCCATCTTCTTGCCGGCCGAGGGCTTGTCCAGGTCTTCCTTGTAGCAGTAGGTGCAGCTGAGGTTGCAGCCGGTGTTGACGTTCAGCACCACGGTGTTGAGCGCCGTGCGGTCAACTTTCTTGATGCCAATTTCAGGCGTCAGCGGCGAGCCGTCGCTGACCAGCTCCAGCGCGATCAGCTCGCGCAGGGTCTCGTCGATCTCGTTGGCCTCGAAGCGCCCGGCCAGGCGCTGCGTCAGCTCGTCCGGCGAGCAGGCGTGCCCGCGCAGGGCATCGATGATCCCGCCGGTCAGCTCGTCGCTGGCGAACAGCGAGGAGCTGGGGATGTGGAACAACAGGCGGTCGGCGTCCACCCGCACTTCGTGCAGGTTGCGTTCGACCAGATTCAAGATGGCGCCCATGGCGACCTCCCGGAACTTGCTTGGTACGCCCCGCCCGCGGGCGGGGGTTCATGCGTTCAGTTCATCCCACCCCGGATCACGGAATGGGCGGGTTGTTCCAGCGCTGCACGGTGACGATCATGTGGCCTTCGCCCTGGTGCGTCTTGCCGGCGTCGTCCACGGCGGCGATCACCTTCAGGTTGCCGGCGTTGTTGGTCATCATCTTGCGCTCGGGGTTGGGGCCGGCGTCGCCCGGGGTGAAGATGCCGGTATCGGCGTCCATCACACCGGCGAACTTGACGTCCTGGTCTTCCTTGGCGCGGTCGTCGAAGGGCTCCACCGACCACTTGGCCGGGAACACGCCGATGCGGAACGGCTTGCCGTCGGCGCCCTTGCCCCAGGCCTCGGCGTCGAAGCTACCCTGCACCTTGGGCGTGGAACCGCCGTTGCCGCCGATGCGCGAGACGGAGAACTCCGGCACCACCTTGACCTCGGCTATGTCCTGGTAGACCGCCAGGCTGCCGCCCTTGGCACTGCCGACGCTGACTTCACGCTCGCCGGCGGCGGCCGAGGCGTCGGCCTTGACCTTCACGGTCACGCGCTCGGGGGTTTCCGACACCACGGAGACCACCTCCACGCCCTTGCCGAACGACGGCTTGCCCTTCAGACCGCTGCCGATGACGCTCACCTCGGCCTCGCTGCCGGCCTTGAGGAACGCCGGCTGCACGCCCAGCACGTGGCTGGTGCCCTTCTGCGCGGCGACGAAGTCCAGGCCGCGCTCGTCATGGGCCTTGTCGAACATGCGGCCCTGCATCTGGCCCTTGAGCGCCGCGAACACCTGGCGCAGGGTCACGTCGCCGACCTTCACGTTGCCGCGCCACTCGTAGCCGTTGTACAGCACCGCGCTGCCCTCACCGTCGAACGGCGTGCCGTCGGCGTACCGGCCCTTGACGCTGACCTTGAACTGGTCGTCCGCGCCGCCGGAAACGCTCATGGTGCCGGCCACGTCGCCCTTGCCCGGCATGTGCCCGGCGAAGCTCCACTCCCCGGCCAGGGACTCGGCCTTGGGCCGGTTCTTCTGCCAGTCGCTCCAGGCCTTGCTGTCCAGCGGGTAGCGCTTGGCCAGCTCGGGGACCATCTCCTTCTTCGCCAGGTCGAACCAGTCGCGGTCGCGGGACAGCGCCTGGTATTCCAGCGACGGCCAGCGGCCCAGGTGGAAGTTCACCAGCTTCTCCCATTCCGCCGCCGGGCGGCCCTGCAGGGCGATGCGCGCGGCCGAGTGGCAGCGGGCGCACATCTGCTCGAAGTTGCTATCGAAGTGCTCGACGGTGTTCAACCGGCGCTCCAGGGCGTAGCGCACGCCGTCGGTCTCGCTGGGCGCCAGGCCCTGCTTGTCGGCGAGGAACTTGACCACCGCGCGGCGATCCTCATCGCTGATCTTCAGGCCGTACATCACCTGCATCCGCGCGATGCTCATCAGCCAGCCCTCCGGCGTCTTGCGCTGGTGGCTGATGCGGCTCAGGGAATTGTTGCCCTCAGGGGTGTGGCACGCCATGCACTTGGCGTTGATGATGGTCTGGCCATCGGCGGCATGGGCCGGTTGCTGTAGCGCCATGGCCAGCGTGGCCAGGGCTCCGGCGCCCAGGTAGTGCCGAAGTCGTGTCATCTTCAAGATCAGGCCTCCTCGGTGTTTCTTGTTGAAATTGTTCTGTGCCCACCGCTGGGCGAACAGCTGGTTCCGTCTAGCTCTCCAGCTGTTTAGCAGGTTGTGTGCCACTACCCTGGAAGCCCCGTCGAATCAGGCTTTCGACGGCTTTCCGGGCCACCCTGCGACAAGTTGGCGCGTCTAATTTCGCGATTGCTGTCTAACTCTGAGACAGGCCATCGAGGCGCGCCTGGGATGCAGTATGGACGCGCTTGCGCGATACGCCCGCGCCGGGCAGCAGCAAGGCGCCGAGCAGCATGCAGGCCAGCCCCAGCCAGACGAACGACAGCAGCGGGTAGCTGCGGATCACCACCAGGCTCTCGATGGCCTCGCCCTTCTGCCCCATAAGCCGCGGCGAGGCCGGCACCCACACCTGCAGGTCGCCCAGCCAGCCGCGGATGATGAACGGGTGCAGCACGTAGCCGCGGTCCGAGGCGAAGCGCGCGTAGTGGTAGTCGAGGATTTCGCACAGCTGGCGCACCGGGCCCTGGTAGGCCGGCGGGTTGCCGCGGCTGTCCTGGAACAACGCATGGCCTTCCAGTTGGCGGCCGCCCTCGCGCAGCTCCACCCGCGCCACCGAGTGGTAGCCGGCGCGGTCCGGCCGGGTGCTGTCGGGCAGCACCCGCAACTGCATGCCGTTGGCCAGCGCCTGCCACTGCTCGAAAGAGGCGCCGGGCGGGATGGTCACCTGCAGGTAGGTGTTCAGCGCCGTGGCCGCCAGCCCGCCGACCAGAGCGACCACCGCGCCGCCATGGATCAGCGCCACACCGCCGCTGTAGCGTAGGTTGCCCAGGCGCCGGCTGCGCCACAGGGCTAGCACGCACCAGAAGGCGCAGGACGCCAGCAGGAAGGCCCCGCCCAGCAGCGCCGCATCCAGCCAGGGCAGCACCACCACGATGTTCTGCGAAAGCATGCCCTGGCCGCTGTAGCCGGCGCTCAGCCAGCCGCCGTGCCAACCCACCAGCAGCATGGCCACGGCCATCGCCAGGCTCGCCAGCAACGCCAGCTTCGGCCAGCCGCTGCGGCGCAGGAAGCTGTAGCCGCCGACCAGGCCGAGCAGGCCCAGCAGCGGCAGCAGCCAGCGCACCAGGCCGTAGCCGTCCACGTCCCACTGGTCGAAGGCGCGGCGCAGGCCGTTCATCTCGTCGGTGGTGGCCCAGGCGGTAAGCGTCTCGAAGAACGGCTTGAGGTCGCTCGGCCGCTCCAGCCCCAGCCATTCATAGAGGTGCGCTTGCAGTAGCGCGCCCAGGGCCAGCAATGCGCTGCCGGCGAACAGGTAGATGGCCAGGTCCATGGTCCAGTCCGAGCGCGTCTTGCGCCCCGCCGTGCGCCGCGCCCGCATCGTCGCCCAGCCGGCCAGGGCCAGCAGCACCGCCGCCAGGCCCAGGTGGGCCAGCCAGGACGTGGTGCCTATGTAACGGTGCGAGCTGGCCAGCACCGTGCTGCGGGTAACGGCCAGGGCGCCGCAGGCCATGGCCGCCGCCAGCAGGCTGAGCAGCGGCAGCAGGCGCCGGTTGGCC
This sequence comes from Pseudomonas sp. ADPe, assembly GCF_014843515.1. Taxonomy (NCBI): domain Bacteria; kingdom Pseudomonadati; phylum Pseudomonadota; class Gammaproteobacteria; order Pseudomonadales; family Pseudomonadaceae; genus Pseudomonas; species Pseudomonas sp. ADPe. Next base: position 6,364,911 of record NZ_CP062122.1, on the reverse strand, counting down.
CCGTCCGGGCGCCAGCGCCGCGCGCCGTGCAGCACCGCGCCGAGCAGCGCCCAGACCACGAAGGCCGAGGTCTGCACCGGGTCCCAGTGCCACAGCTGGCCGAAGGTGAAGTCCTCCATGGCCCAGGCCATGCCCGCGCCGATGCCGGAGCTGAGCACCAGCCAGGCGCGCCGGCCATAGCGCAGGGCCACGGCGGCGTAGGCCTCGCCACCACCGCCCAGGGCATCCAGCGCCGCCCCGGCCGGCGCCAGGGCCCAGGCATAGGCGGCCAGCACCAGGGGCGCGTGGAAGGCCATCCAGAAGGTCTGCAGGTGGGCGTTCATGCCCTGGCTGGGCTGCGCCGCCAGCCAGTCCGCCGGCGTCGCGGAAAAGGGCCCGAGCCAGGCCGCGGTGGCCACGTACCAGGCGGCCACCAGCGCCATGCCGCGCCCGGCCCAGCCGGCCTGGCGCGCCTGGCCGGCAGCGATGCCCGTGCAGAAGGTCGCCAGCAGCAGCACGGTGCCCTCGTCGCCGCCCCAGAGGTTGGCCATCTTCAGGTAGCCGGGCAGCCCGGCGCTGCTGTAGAGCCAGGCGTAGCGCAGCTGGAAATGGTCGGCCAGCAGGTGCAGGGCCAGCGCCAGGCAGGCGCCGCACAGCGCCCCCAGGGCCAGCGGCCAGACCAGGGAGCGCCACCGGGGCCGCGCGGCGCCGAGGACGATGAGCACGGCGGCGATCCAAAGCCAGGCATTGCCCAGCAACGGCAGGAACCAGAGCAGCAGGCAGGTAGCGACCAGGGCGCCAAACACGGGCAACACGGGCAACGGAGTGAACGTCCTCTTCAAATCGGGCCTCCTTGGAATGTCTCCCGCTTGTGTCCGCGGGATTGCGCATCCGGGCCTCTACATATTGTGTGCCAGCGCCGAAAACACCTTGCGCGACAGTTGCTTGGCGCAAAGCCGGGGGCGGCGCGGCGTTGCAATTCGCGACAGCCATTGCAGCCTGAGACAGCTCCCTTAGTTCTAGCCGATCCGCCGCGGCTGGATATCTGGAAGATGGCGTTTATGCTTCTAGATGGCCCGCACGCCTTGCCGGGCCAGCCTGAAGCCTGTCTGCAGTCTCGCTTCGACTATCCGTGTTCCGCTGCATCAACCCCATGGCCCGAGTGCGGCAACGGTGGTTAAGGACTCCGGCCCATCACAAGAACAAGACGGAGAAGAACATGGCGCAGACCTACAGCCCGACCGCGGGCAACACACCCCACAACGGCATCACCCGGGAGGAGCGCAAGGTCATCTTCGCCTCCTCCCTGGGCACCGTCTTCGAATGGTACGACTTCTACCTCTACGGCTCGCTAGCGGCGATCATCGCCAAGCACTTCTTCGCCGGGGTCAACGAGACGACCGCCTTCATCTTCGCCCTGCTCGCCTTCGCCGCCGGCTTCGCGGTGCGCCCCTTCGGCGCCATCGTGTTCGGCCGCCTGGGCGACTTGGTCGGGCGCAAGTACACCTTTCTCATCACCATCGTCATCATGGGCATCTCCACCGCCGTGGTGGGCATGCTGCCCAGCTACGCCAGCATAGGCGTGGCGGCGCCGATCATCCTCATCAGCCTGCGCCTGCTGCAGGGCCTGGCGCTGGGCGGCGAGTACGGCGGCGCGGCGACCTACGTGGCCGAGCACGCGCCCAAGGGCAAGCGTGGCTTCTTCACCTCGTGGATCCAGACCACCGCCACCCTCGGCCTGTTCCTCTCGCTGCTGGTGATCATGGCCTGCCGCACCGGCCTGGGTAACGAGGCCTTCGAGGACTGGGGCTGGCGGATCCCCTTCCTGCTCTCCATTCTGCTGCTGGCCATCTCGGTGTACATCCGCCTGCAACTCTCCGAGTCGCCGGTGTTCAAGCGCATGAAGGAAGAAGGCAAGGCGTCCAAGGCGCCGCTGACCGAGTCCTTCGCCCGCTGGGACAACCTCAAGGTGGTGATCATGGCGCTGCTAGGCGGCACCGCCGGCCAGGCCGTGGTCTGGTACACCGGGCAGTTCTACGCGCTGTTCTTCCTGCTGCAGACGCTGAAGATAGACGCGCAGACCGCCAACCTGCTGATCGCCGGCTCCCTGCTGCTGGGCACGCCCTTCTTCGTGTTCTTCGGCAGCCTGTCCGACCGCATCGGGCGCAAGAAGATCGTCATGGCCGGCTGCATCCTCGCGGCCCTGACCTACTTCCCGATCTTCAAGGGCCTGACCGAGTTCGGCAACCCCGAGGTGTTCGCCGCCCAGGAGAAGAACCCGGTCACCGTGGTCGCCGACCCGTCCGCCTGCGCCTTCCAGTTCGACCCGGTGGGCAAGGCCAGATTCACCAGCTCCTGCGACCAGGCCAAGAGCCTGCTGGCGAAGAAGGCCATCCCCTACGAGAACGTCAAGGCCGAAACCGGCGCCGTGGCCCAGGTGCACATCGGCGACAAGGTCATCGCCAGCTTCGAGGGCGGCAGCCTGCCCGCGGCGGACTTCAAGGCGCAGTCCGAAGCCTTCACCGCGCAGATGAGCGCCGCGCTCAAGGACGCCGGCTACCCCGAGAAGGCCGACCCGGCCAAGACCAACCACCTGGCGGTGCTGTTGCTGCTGACCGTGCTGGTGATCTACGTGACCATGGTCTACGGCCCCATCGCCGCCTGGCTGGTGGAGCTGTTCCCGGCGCGCATCCGCTACACCTCCATGTCGCTGCCCTACCACATCGGCAACGGCTGGTTCGGCGGCTTCCTGCCCACCGTGGCCTTCGCCATGGTGGCGGCCACTGGCGACATCTACTACGGCCTCTGGTACCCCATCGTCATCGCGGTGATGACGGCCATCCTCGGCACCTTCTTCCTCCCGGAAACCAAGGATCGCGAAATCCACCACGCCTGAGCCGCGCCCGCCTCGCGAAACAGCCCGCCCCGTGCGGGCTGTTTCGTTGGAGGCTGTCTCAGGGCTGTCGCAAGCTGCGACAGCGGGGCGCGGAATTGCTCGGCTCTTTTTCGATTAAATCGTTTTGATTCAATAAGTTGAATGACATTGACCGGCTTGGCATAGCGGTTGCGATAGCTGCTTGGACAACTCAACAAGAGGCAACCGCAATGCTCGCTTCCCTGCCCATCAAGCCCGAATCCCGCGCCTTCCTGCAGCGCGCGCCGAAGATGCTCATCGGTGCCGATTGGACCGGTGCCGCCGATGGCGCCCTCATGGACCTGCGCAATCCGGCCACCGGCGAAGTGCTCTGCCAGGTGCCCTCCGCCAGCGCCGCCGACGTCGACCGCGCCGTGCGCGCCGCCCGCCAGGCCTTCGACGATTCGCCCTGGAGCCGCATGCGTCCGCGCGAGCGGCAGAACCTGCTGTGGAAGCTCGCCGACCTGATGGAGCGCGACGCCGACCTGCTGGCCGAGCTGGAATGCCTGAACAACGGCAAGAGCGCCGCCGTGGCGCGCGTGATGGACGTGCAGCTGGGCATCGACTTCCTGCGCTACATGGCCGGCTGGGCCACCAAGATCGAAGGCTCCAGCGTCGAGGTGTCCATGCCGCTGATGCCCAACGACGACTTCCACGGCTTCATCCGCCGCGAGGCCGTGGGCGTGGTCGGCGCCATCGTCGCCTGGAACTTCCCCCTGCTGCTGGCCTGCTGGAAACTCGGCCCGGCGCTGGCCACCGGCTGCAGCGTGGTGCTCAAGCCGGCCGACGAAACCCCGCTCAGCGCCCTGAAGCTGGCCGAACTGGCCCTGGAGGCCGGCTACCCGGCGGGCGTGTTCAACGTGGTCACCGGCACCGGCGTCAACGCCGGCGCCGCCCTCACCCATCACCCGCTGGTGGACAAGCTGACCTTCACCGGCTCCACCGCCGTGGGCAAGGAAATCGGCAAGGCGGCCATGGACAACATGACCCGCGTGACCCTGGAACTGGGCGGCAAGTCGCCGACCATCGTCCTCGCCGACGCCGACCTGAACAGCGCCGCCGCCGGCGCCGCCCAGGCCATCTTCTTCAACCAGGGCCAGGTGTGCTGCGCCGGCTCGCGGCTGTACGTGCAGCGCAAGCACTTCGACAACGTGGTGGCCGACATCGCCGGCATCGCCAACGGCATGAAGCTGGGCAACGGCCTGGACCCGAGCGTGGACATGGGCCCGCTGATCTCCGCCCGCCAGCAGCAGCGCGTGCACAACTACATCGAACTGGGCCGCGAGAAAGGCGCCACCATCGCCTGCGGCGGCGAACAGTTCGGCCCCGGCTACTTCGTCAAGCCGACGGTGATCGTCGACGTCGACCAGAAGAACCCGCTGGTGCAGGAAGAAATCTTCGGCCCGGTGCTGGTGGCCATGCCCTTCGACGACCTCGACGAAGCCCTGCGCCTGGCCAACGACAGCCCCTACGGCCTGGGCGCCAGCATCTGGTCCAACGACCTGGGCGCGGTGCACCGGATGATCCCGAAGATCAAGTCCGGCTCGGTCTGGGTCAACTGCCACAGCGCCCTGGACCCGGCCCTGCCCTTCGGCGGCTACAAGATGTCCGGCCTGGGCCGCGAAATGGGCGCCGCCGCCATCGAGCACTACACCGAGGTGAAATCGGTGCTGATCAGGCTGTAAGGCAAAAGGTCCTACCGCGTCCGGCGCGTTACCCCCTGCGCCGGCGTTTTCATCCCCCAGCTGCGCGAGTGGCCGGGGGATTTTTTTGCCCGCGGCGCGTAGGGCGTATAACCGTTCGCGGTTATACGCCGATACACCGCGTCCTCATGAACTCCGAGCAGTCTCACCCATTGCAAGTCAACTGAAAGGTATACCCAGGATCGCGCAGGGTTCTTCCTACAATCCCTTCAATGGCGAGCAACTGCTGCTCAGTGAGATCGTACCCTTCGATTCCGTGTTGAACCTCTGTCCAACCCATTATCTTCGCCAGGTCGCCTGCATAAGACTCCGAGACTTCAATCTTGAACAGCAGAAACTCGGTTTCATTATCGAAAGCCTCCAGGAAGTACCTCATGGCTCTACTCTCCGCACTGGATCAGCATCTTTGTTCTTTTCGCCGGTAACAGGGTTGAACTCTCCCAGATGCCTTCCCCTCCTGTCATATTTTTCAACCGCGCCATGAGCGGAATCCCACTCATAGATATAGCCCTCGTCATCCTTCCAGCGCTTTCTCTTGCCGCCGCCACCTGAAATAGGCGTTTTCCGCTTGGCCTCCTTCGCCGCTGGAAAGGCCAGCAGGTGGTCTGGTGGCGGCTGGTAGTGCGAATGCGGTATGGCGTAGGCGATATACAGCGACTTCATCCCGCTGTCGGCAGGAAACGTCAGGATGAAATCGTCGGTAGTGATGTCCTCGCTGCCCGGGTATATCTCGATCTGCGAGTCGGTATCGGTCGCAATCGGGTGCACCAGGATATTGTCGATCCGCTCGCCCGTATGTTCCGGATGAATCAGAGGTGGAATGGGCTGTGAGCCCTTGTTGGGAATCCAGAGAATGGTCAGGCCGTTGACGTGCGCCTCCATCGTGCGCTGGTCGTCACGCCAGATAGCCTTGACTGTACGTACGGCGTCATCGCCATCGGGATGGGCATGGATACCATAGACCTGCAAGCCACCATGGGCATCGCGGCGAATCTGGAAACGTACACGGGTCGGCACCTGCTCCAGGTCACGCAACCGGCTGTCGGTGTACAGGGCGCCGTCACCCAGGCGCGTAGGCAGCAGGCCAAGGAGGAACAGGCTGGCCGGATTGCTGGCCACACCCGGCCCACGTAGCGCCCAGGTGAAGCCGTGCTGCATGATGCCGCCGCCAGCGATGCGTACCAAAGCCGCCTCCGCGCCAGCATTGAGCGCAGTGGTCGCTGAAACCGGCAACGCCATCGCCCCGGAAAGCATGACGTTGCCGAAGCGCGAAGCGGGTTCCACTTCGACGCCGGGCCGGGTCCGGCCCCAATTGTCCGGGCGGCAGGACTTGGCGAATACCAGGTCCTCGCGCACCTTGGGTAGCGGCCAGCGGTCTTCGAAGATATAGGCTCGCGGCGGCGAGGACTCACTCCCCGGCAACAGGCCGCTGGCGCTGGACGAAGCCACCTCATCCGCCACCAGCAGCCATTCGCCACGGCGTACCGCTTCGACGATGTCAGCGTCGCGCACGATATGGGACGTACGTTGGAGCGCTTCCAGCCCCTTCAACATATGCCGCCCCTGGGTCAACGCATTGCTGACCAACCCCTGGGCAAAATACGGATCCTCCGCACACTGCGCGTCGGGGGCGGTATTGGGGATGAGGCGCATGGGCTCTCCAGACCGGAAGCATCAGTGCGGCCGGAGTATGAGAGCGGCGAGAGCGCCGTTTTAGAGGGCAGGAACTGCTTCGGAAACTACCGACACTCTATACATGTTTTTTGAGCTGTTATCTGTCAGAACAGGCATGAATCCACGTCCTAGGCGCCTGCCGGTTCGATGTCCAGCTAGTCGGGCTGCTCCCGCTCCTGCTGCGGGCCAAGCACAACGACCAGCGGGTCTGAGCACCCTCAGCCAATAGCCTTCAGAGGTGAAGCGCTGCGCGCCCAGGCCAACCTGAATGCCGCCGGTCTGGCCGACCTGGTGGAGATCCGCGAGGGCGATGCCCTGCAGACCCTGGCGCGCGACCTGCCGCAGCGCATCGACCTGCTGCTGCTCGACGGCGCCAAGGCGCTCTACCCGGAAATCCTCGCCCTGGTGGAAAGCCGCCTGCGGCCCGGCGCGCTGATTGTCGCCGACAACGCCGACCACAGCCCGGAATACCTGGCGCGGGTACGCGATATCGGCAACGGCTACCTGTCGGTGCCCTTCGCCGAAGACGTCGAGCTGAGTCTGCGGCTTGGCTGAGCGACCGCTGCGCCCCGCCGGCCCATGGCCGGCGGGAAGCCGGGGAACGGCGAATCCGCTAGAGTGCCCTATCCGCCAGCCATGACCAGGCACAGACAATGGACGCAGCAGAAATCCGCCAGGCCGCTCCCGACGACGCACCCGCCATCGCCCGGCTGGTGGACGAGGCCTACAGCCCCTATATCCCGCGCATGGGCCGCAAGCCCGCGCCCATGCTCGACGACTACCGGCAGGTGCTCGCCGAAGCCGATGCGTTCGTGTGCACCTGCGATGGCGAAGTCGCCGGCGTGCTGGTGCTGCGCCCCCAGGGGCCGGCATTGCTGCTGGAGAACATCGCGGTGGCGCCGGCGTTCAAGGGCCAGGGCATCGGCAAGGCGTTGCTGGCGTTCTGCGAGGAACGTGCGCGGGCCCAGGGCTTCCAGGCCATCGAGCTGTACACCAACCAGCTGATGACCGAGAACATCGCCCTCTACACGAAGCTGGGCTACCGCGAAACGCACCGGGCCACGGAGAACGGGTTTGCGCGGGTGTTCATGCGCAAGGTCGTTGCGGGCCCGGCGCTGTAGTTCTTTCTTCCTACACTGCTTCCCTTCTTCCGCATCGGTGCCCGTTGCGGGAAATATCCGATACTCTCCTGCAGCGTGTTTCTGCCCTTGTTGCGCTACCGGCCGGTTCCTAAGCTGCGCCGGTCGCGGCTCATCCGCGACCGGGTTTGACAGCCTGAACACCGGCGCGATTGCGCCTTGAGGTGCATGCGAAAGCAGCGAACGCTTTTGCAGGTCCCTCTGTGTCTGCGGAGAATTCCGCAAGCGTCATGGCAGATCGCGCGGGGAGACCCTCGGGTCTGCCGGCTCCGGTGTCCGGTCTGTCAACCCCGCGCGGTCTGCCTCCATTGGTTGACAGCATTGGAGGCAGCTCTCCTCATCACACCGGAGTGCCAAGCATGACCAATTCCAACAATCTGATCGTCCTCCCCAGCAACACCCATCCCGTCGAAATCCCCGCCGCCGACGGCCAGCCCGGCCTGACGCTCACCTGGCCCATTCCCACGCAGCCAGCCGCCGACCAAGGCATTCTCCTGGCCGAAAGCTGGCTGGCCGGCGAAGCCGACGGCTACCTGTGGACGCGCCTCGTCCATGGGCGCATAGAGCACATGGACAACTGGCGGCGAATGGCCTTCGAGATCGGCTTCCTGACGCGCCTGCAACAGCGGCTGGGGCGAATGCCGGAGTGACGCGCTTTTCGCTTTTCGTAGGAGCGAGCTTGCTCGCGAACAGGAGTTGCCGGGAACTTTTGGTGCTGGCCTCAAGAGCGCCCTCTCCCCAACCCTCTCCCGCAAGCGGGAGAGGGGGCCGTCCGTGCAGAGAAGAGGCCTGGCTTTAGCCGACAATCTCTGTGCTAGCCGGCTGACTCCAGAGCACCAACGTCTGCCCAACGATTCCCTCTCCCTTCAGGGCGGGGCGCGCAGCCGAGGGTTAGGGAGAGGGGCGGCGTTGAACCGGTGCGCAGATATCACCGGCCAGTTCGCGAGCAAGCTCGCTCTTGCTCTGGCTTTGGGACTTCCAGAGAAATACCCGAGCGCACCGAAACGCCCCTTCAGAAGGCCGAGCAAAACCCGCACTCAGGAGGTCATGCGACATGGATGTCGCGAGAGCCCCGCGGGCTGCAGAGATGTACGCTCGTGGGGGGGACGCCTAGTTCGGACCTCGTGGCTGGGGAGTTCGTTATGAAAAATGCCGTTTCTCCCATGGAGAAAAACGGCATCAGGCCCATACTAACTGGCCAACTCCCCACACAGGTCCAGGCCAAACCAACGCTCTGCCTCTTCCACATCCAACCCCGCGCCCAATAAAGTAAACAACTTAGCCAGAGCCGCCTCACGGGTCATACCACCACCAGACACCAGTCCAGTGTCGCGCAAGCGACTGCCGGCCGCGTAGGTATCGAACACCACACTACCCACCGGACACTGACTGATGGCAGCCAGCAGCACCCCACGCTTACGGGCCGCGCCCAGCGCAGCAAGCAAAGCTTCATTGTCAGAAGGACCGGTACCACTGCCATAGCACTCCAGCAGCAGCCCCCGCACGCCGCTATTCAGCACAGCCTCCAACTGTTCGGCCTGCAGACCGGGGAACAACGGCTGCACAGCCAGCCTCACCGACTGACGCGGCTGGCGATAATCCAGGACTGGCGGCACCTGTCCTGCACGCTGGCCATCGCGATGACGCGGCAGCGTGGTAAAGGCGTCGAAGGCTTCGCTATGCAGCTTGGTGGCACGCGCGCCGTGCAGCAGCGCGCCGCCGAAGTAGAGTTGCACACCACTGGCCTGGCCACCTTCCAGCACATCCAGGGCGCCGCCAAGGTTGGCCCAGGCATCACTGCCGGGCGCACCGGCGGGCAACATGGAGCCGGTCAGCAACACCGGCACATCCAGCCCCAGCAGCACAAACGACAGCGCCGCCGCGGTATAGGCCAGGGTATCGGTGCCATGCAGCACCAGCACGCCGTCATGGCCGCCCTGCTCCACCGCGTCGACTATGGCGTCGCGCATGGCCAGCCAGTTCGCCTGCTGCATGTTGGCGCTGTCCAGCAGCGGCTGCATTTCCCGGAAGGCCCAGGCGAAGGTCGGCTGCCGGCCACTACCGGCCAGCCACTCGCGCATGCGCGCCTCGAAGCCGCTGGCCGGGGCCAGGCCTTCGGAGGTCTGCAGCATACCGATGGTGCCGCCGGTGTAGAGGACGAAGAGGTTCTTGACTGCGCGCATGGGCTGATCCTGCGTTCTTGTAGTGGCGCGGGCCGACCGCCGGGACGGCCCGCGCGGCCGTCAGCCCTGCGCCTGCGGCAGGCCGGCGGGGATTTCGCGGGCGGCCTCGGCGCGCTGGCTGGCCGGCCAGGCTTCGCGGTCCAGGTCGAGGTCGACGAACTGGGCGGAGTCGAACACCGGCTGCTGAACGCCGGCGCGACGCTGTGCATCGTAATCGCCCATCACCCGCAGGCCAACCTTGAACAGCAGCGCCAGGGCCAGCAGGTTGACGAAGGCCAGGCAGGTCATGGTGATGTCGGCGAAGGCGAACACGGTGGACAGGTTCTGCACCGAGCCCCAGACGATCAGCGCCAGCACCAGGGCGCGGTAGCCGATCAGCACCAGGCGGTTGCGGCTGAGGAACTGCAGGCTGTTCTCGCCCAGGTAGTAGTTGTAGAGGATGCAGGTGAAGACGAACAGCGACAGCGCGACGCTGACGAACAGCCGGCCCCAGTCGCCGACCACCGCGGCCAGGGAGTTCTGCGTGAGGACGATGCCGTCGCCTTCGAAGCCCGGGGTGTAGAAGCCGGAGAGCAGGATCAGCAGCGCGGTGCAGGTGCAGATGACGAAGGTGTCGAGGAACACGCTGAAGGCCTGCACCACGCCCTGGGACGCCGGGTGGCGCACGGCGGCCACGGCGGCGACGTTGGGCGCGCTGCCCAGGCCGGCTTCGTTGGCGAACACGCCGCGCTTCACGCCCATGACGATGGCGCTGCCGAGCAGGCCGCCGAAGGCCGGGTCGAGGCCGAAGGCGCTCTTGAAGATGGTTTCCAGCATGGCCGGCACGTGCTCGACCTGGCTGCCGATCACGTACAGGGTCACGCCTATGTAGGCCAGGGTCTTGACCGGCACCAGCAGGTCGGACACCGCGGCGATGCGCTTGATGCCGCCGATGAAGACGATGGCCAGCAGCACGGCCAGGGCGATGCCGGTGTGCTGCGGGGCGAAGCCGAAGGCGTTCTGCAGCGAATGGGTCACGGTGTAGGACTGCAGGCCGTTGAAGGCGAAGCCGTAGGTCACCAGCAGCAGCACCGAGAACACCACGGCCATGCCCTTGAGCTTCAGGCCGTGCTGGATGTAGTACGCCGGGCCGCCGCGGTACAGGCCGTCGCCGTCGGCGCGCTTGTAGACCTGGGCCAGGGTGCACTCGAAGAAGCTGCTGGACATGCCCACCAGCGCGGTCACCCACATCCAGAACACCGCGCCCGGGCCGCCGAGGGTCACGGCGATGCCGACGCCGGCGATGTTGCCCGCGCCCACGCGCCCGGCAAGGCTCAGCATCAGCGCCTGGAACGAACTCAACTGGCCGGCCTGGCCGCGGATGGACTCCTTGAACACGCCGAACATGTGGCCGAAATGGCGGAACTGGACGAACCGGGAGCGCAGGGTGAAGTAGCTGCCGAGTCCGACGATGAGCACGATGAGAACCTTCCCGGAAAGGAAGTCGTTGAGCGCTTCGAGCATGGAGTGTGACCTCGATTCTTGTTCTTCGGTTGGAAGAGAGGCGCCAGGCGCGCGGGTTGGGCCTGGCGCTGGCGGGCAAGGTTGGCCAAGACGAGGGGACGTGACAATTTCGCATCCTGTTACGCTCTGGCGCGAGTTGATGCTAGGCTTGCGCCACTCGCATCACACCGGAATACCGTCGATGTCCGATCACCTGGGCGAAAACCTCAAGCTCGCCTGCAGCCATTACCGCTCCATCTCCGAGGTCTGCCGCCAGCTGCAGATCAACCGCGCGCAGTTCAACAAGTACCTCAGCGGGCAGAGCCGCCCCGCCCCGTTCAACCTCAAGCGCATCGGCGATTTCTTCGGCGTCGAGGACTACGAACTGGGCCTGCCGCCGGAGCAGTTCGCCCGCCTGATCGGCGCCCGCGCAAGCCAGGCCGGCACGCAGGCGAACGACCCGCTGCTGCGCCTGCTAGAACCGCTGCGCGAGCAGGCCGGCAACCTGTCGCGCTACTGCGGCTACTACTTCGAATACTCCAACTGCATGTCGGTGCCCGGCTCCATCCTGCTGTCGCTGGTGCACCTGTGGGAGGAGGACGGCAACTTCCTGTTCGAGCGCCAGGAGCGTCAGGAACGCTCCAGCAGCACCGACGTGCAGGCCGAGGACTGGGTGCGCTGCCGCTACCTGGGCGCGGCCTTCCAGTTGCAGGACCGGCTGTTCCTGATCGACTACGAGTCGCTCACCGTCAACGAGATGAGCCAGACCATCCTCATCCCCAGCTTCAAGAGCCGCATCACCCGCCTCAACGGCCTGAAGACCGGCGTCTCCAGCGGCGACCGGCGCACCCCGGCGTGCACCCGGGTGGTCTGGGAATACCTGGGCGCGGAGATCAACCGGATCAACGCCTACCGCCAGGTGAAGCTGTACCGCCCGGACGACCCGCGCATCGACGACGACGTGCGCGAGCGCCTGAGCGTGGGGCCGATCCGCAACGGCCTGTTCGAGATCGAATGACCGCCGCGATCAGGCTCCGGGCGCGGGCCTGATCCAGTCGCACAAGTTCTTCGGAATATTCCCTCCCAACTATTCAGCGAGGCCGATAAGTGCCTGCCTGTAAATTAATTTTCAGGCAACACGAAAAGTAAAAACCGATTTCCAGACAGCAGCGCTTTCCAGGCACAAGCGCAGCGGGGCCCGCCGCCATGCCCGATGAACCTTCCCATTTGCTGCTCGGCGCCATCGCCCGCGCCCGCCCGGGTTATTCCCCGGCCTTCCGCAAGCTGGCCGACTTCGTGCTGAACAACGCGCTGGCGGTCTCCACCATGAACATCGACGAGCTGGCCAGGGCCGCCGGCGTCTCGGTCGCCACCATCAACCGCTTCGCCCACCGTTGCGGCTGCAACGGCTACCCGCCCTTCCGCGCCACGCTGCGCAAGCTCTACGAAAGCGCCTACGCCCCGGTGGAGAAGCTGCGCCTGGGCCTTGCGCGGGACATCGGCGCCGCCGGCGTCGTGCGCGAATCCCTCGACAGCGCCGCCGGCAACATCCGCCGCAGCCACGAGCTGCTGCGGGACGAGCAGGTGCGCCGCGCCGTCGAACTGCTCGCCAACGCCAGCCAGGTGTACGTCGCCGGCCTCGGCGTCAGCGCCATCCACGCGGCCTTCGCCGCCAACTGCCTGGAGCCGTTCCGCGCCGGGGTCAAGGACCTCGCCGCCATGGGCGGCGTCGAGTCGGCCCTGCGGCGGATCAACGTGCTGCGCGCAGGCGACCTGGTGATCGGCATCGCCCTGCCCCGCTATTCGCGCGGTATCGTCGAACTGCTCGGCCTGGCCCGCCAGCGCGGCTGCAAGGTGCTGGCCCTCACCGACGGCCCGGCCTCGCCCATCGCAGCGCTGGCCGACACCGCGCTCTACGCGGTTGCGGAGCACCCGCTGCTGTACGCCTCCAACGCCGGCATGGTCGCGCTCATCGAGGCCCTGGGCGCGGCATTGGCGCAGCACACCGGGGATTCGCTCGAAGCCATCAGCGCCCAGACCGAACGGCTGCTGCCCTACCTCTACCTGGACGAGCCTCCGTAGCCCGCCCTAACACGCACATGCGGGCCCCGCGTTCGCCGGGGCCCCTCACCACACTTCGCATTCAGGAGCAGTAACGATGGGCGTCTGGGAAAACCGATTCGAGCGGGGCTGGTTCCTCGTCTTCATGTTTATGTACGGGCTGATCATGCTGCCGCTGCCCTGGTACTACAGCGAAACCTACGTGGCCGGCCCCTGGGGCGTGCCGCTGTTTCTCTTCGGCTGGATCGTCCACGGCGGCGTGGTCATCGCACTCACCGCGCTGTTCGCCGTGCAATGCCTGAAGCGCCCGGAATACCGCGGCTTCCAGGCGGAACAGGAAGGAGCCGACGCGCATGTCTGACATCGATCATCTGCTGACGCCCACGCCCGGCCCCTTCCTGCTGACCATGGGCGTCTACTTCCTGGTCATCGCCGCCATCGGCTACGTCGCCGCGCGCCAGACGCGCAACATGAAGGAATTCCTGGTGATGGGCGGCAAGGCCGGCGCCATCGTCTCGGGCATCGCCTATTTCGCCACCCAGTACAGCATGAGCACCTTCATGGGCGTGCCGGCCATCGCCTACGGCAACGGTTTCGCCGGGATGAGCATCACCATCCCCGGGGTGGCCTTCTCCATGCTGATCCCCGCGCTGCTGGTCGGCCGCCGGTTGATGGAGCTGGGCCGGCGCAACCACTACCTGACCATGAGCGACTACCTGGCCGACCGCTACCAGTCCTCGCCGATGCGCGCCATCCACGCCATCGCCATGGTGGTGTTCCTGGTCGCCATGACCGGCGCGCAACTGGTGGGCGCCGGCATCATCGTCAAGACCTTCACCGGCTACCCGGAGTGGGTCGGCGTGGTGGTGACCGGCGGCATCGTGATCCTCTACTGCATGTACGGCGGCATGCGCGGCGCCATGCTCACCGACGTGCTGCAGGGCAGCCTGATGGTGCTCACCGCGGTGGTCACCTTCGTCATTTCCGTCCGCGCCGGCGGCGGCCTGGAAGCCATCACCGCGCAGCTCGCGACGGACAGCCCCGGCCACCTCGCCCACCCCGGCAGCAAGGGCGAATACGGCTGGAGCGTCTACGTCACCATGATCCTGATGTGGAGCTTCTTCACCATCGGCCAGCCGACGCTGTTCACCAAGTTCTACGCCATGAAGAGCCACGCCGTGCTGTTCAAGAGCGTGCTGCTGGGCACCCTGGGCATGCTGGTCTCGGCCACCCTGATCGAATGGGCCGGGGTCAACGCCTTCGTCTCGCTGCCGGGCCTCGTCGGCCGCGACGCCGACTTCGTGGTGCCGATGCTGCTGCAGCGCTCGCTGGACCCGATCCTGGCCTCGGTCATGATCGCCGGCATCGTCTCGGCGGGCATGTCGACGGTGTCGGCGCTGATGGTGGTGGCCACCGGCGGCATCAGCCGCGATCTCTACCAGAAGCTGATCAACCCCGCGGCCAGCGACGCCAGGGTGCTCCGGCTGTCGCACTGGGTCACGCTGCTGATCGGCCTGGCCGGCATCGCCATCGGCGTGCTCAAGCCCGCCAGCATCTTCGAGATCGTGCGCTTCGCCTTCGGCGGCCTGGGCATCTGGGTCATCGCCGTGATCCTCGGCATGTACTGGAAGCGCGCCACCGCCGCCGGCGCGCTGGCCGGCGTGCTACTGGGCGAGCTGTGCTTCGTCGTGCTGAAGGCCGGCTGGCTGGACGGCTGGCTGAGCTTGCGGACCGACCCGCTGCTGCCGGCCTGGCTGCTCGGCATGGCCGTCGCCGTGGTCGTCAGCCTGGCCACCCCGGCCGTCGAACGCGAGGTGCTGGAACGGCACTTCACCACCGCCCGCAACGACAGGAGCAAGCCATGTTCATCGGCGACATGAACTGGATGCAGGTGGAGCGCCAAGTGCAGCGGGACGACCGCGTCCTGCTGCCCCTGGGCAGCACCGAGCAGCACGCCTACCTCAGCCTGATGACCGACGTGATCCTCGCCCAGCGGGTGGCCATCGAGGCCGCCGAGCCCCTGGGGCTGCCGGTGTTCCCGGCCCTGCCCTACGGCATGACGCCCTACTTCGGCGACTTCCCCGGCACCGTCTCGCTGCGCCCGGCGACCTACTTCGCGCTGCTGGTCGACGTGCTGGACAGCCTCTACCAGCAGGGTTTCCGCCGCATCCTGCTGGTCAACGGCCACGGCGGCAACTGCCCGGTGCAGGCGGAAATCCAGCAGTGGCTGTGCCGGCACCCGCAGGCGCGGGTCAAGCTGCACAACTGGTGGAGCACGCCGCGCACCCTGGCGAAGGTCCGCGAGATAGACGCGCTGGCCTCCCATGCCTCGTGGATGGAGAACTTCCCCTGGACGCGCATCCCCGGCCAGACCCCGCCCGAGGAACGCAAGCCGATGGTCGACCTGGCCCGCCTGCGCCAACTGGGCGCCCAGGCCGTGCGCGCCTACATCGGCGACGGCAACTACGGCGGCGCCTACCACAAGGATGACGCGCTGATGCAAGAGCTGTGGCAGGTCGGCGTCGAGGAAACCCGCGAACAACTGGAAGGCGGCTGGGCCGAATGACGATGACCAACGCGGCCCCTGCGCCGCCGGCGTTCCTGCTGCTGCGCGGCGGCGAACTCTACGCCCCCGAGAAGCTCGGCCGGCGCGACCTGCTGATCGGCGGCGAACGCATCCTGGCGATCGCCGAGCACCTGGAAGCGCCCAACCTGCCGGGCTGCCAGGAAATCGATGCGCGGGGCCTGACGCTCTGCCCCGGCCTCATCGACCAGCACCTGCACCTGATCGGCGGCGGCGGCGAAGCCGGGCCCCACAGCCGCACGCCGGAGGTGCGCCTGTCCAGCCTGCTGGAGGGCGGCATCACCACCGTGGTCGGCCTGCTCGGCACCGACGCCATCACCCGCCACCCCGAATCGCTGCTGGCCAAGGCCCGCGCGCTGAACAGCGAGGGCATCACTGCCTTCATGCTGACGGGCGCCTATGGCGTCCCGACGCCCACCATCACCGGCAGCATCCAGCGCGACATCGCCTTCATCGATCCCATTATCGGGGTGAAGACGGCCATCTCCGACCATCGCTCGTCCGCGCCGGGCATCGGCGAACTGGCGCGCATCGCCGCCGAAGCCCGGCTCGGCGGCCTGCTGGGCGGCAAGGCGGGCATCAGCGTGTTCCACCTGGGCAACGGCCGCCGGGCGCTGGAGCCGCTGTACGGCATCCTCGAACACAGCGACATCCCCATCGGCCAACTGCTGCCGACCCACGTCAACCGCACGGCTGCGCTCTACGAGGCGGCGATCCGCTTCGCCCTGGACGGCGGCAACATCGACCTCACCAGCGGCATCAACCCCGAACTGGGCGCCAAGCAGGCGCTGAAGTCCAGCCGCGCGGTGATCCAGGCGCTGAGCGCGGGCGTCGCGCTGCAGCGGCTGACCATCAGCTCGGACGCCAACGGCAGCCAGCCGGTGTTCGATAGCGACGGCCGGCTGACGGGGCTGGCCCTGGCGGGGTGCAAGAGCCTGATGAATGAGCTGCGTGATCTGGTTTTGCGCGAGCAACTGCCGCTGGAGCAGGCGCTGCGGCCGTTCACCAGCAACGTGGCCGACCTGCTGCGCCTCCAGGGGCGCAAGGGGCGCCTGGCTGTGGGGTTGGAGGCGGACATCCTGTTGCTGGATGAGCGGTTGGAGTTGGTGCAGGCCTTTGCGCGGGGGCGGCAGGTGGTGCTTGGTGGCAGGGCTTGTCTGTGGGGGACGTTTGAGGGGGAGTGAGTTTTTGGTGTCGGCCGGGAATGACGGTGTTTGGGCTTGGTCCCGTCCCCTCTCCCTAACCCTCGGCTGCGCGCCCCGCCCTGAAGGGAGAGGGGACCGTTCGGCGTGCGCTGATGTTTCCGCGTTAGCCGGCTTGCACCTTGTGGCCGGCTGACACCAAATCCTTTCTCGGCACGGACTAGCCCCCTCTCCCTTCAGGGAGAGGGCTGGGGAGAGGGCGCTCTTGAACCCTATGCCACCACAGCACGGCTTTTCGTAGGATGGTGTTGAGCGAAGCGATACCCATCAGCGCAACCGCATGGGTTTCGCAAGCTCAACCCATCCTACGAAGAGCACCTCGGCGCAAGACAGTTGCTCCTACGAAGAGCATCTCGGTGCAACCTGCACCATCCCCCTCAGCGGTTGGCCCCGCGGCTGGACAGCCAGTTCAGCGGCACGCCCGGGCGCGTCAGGGCCTCGATGAAGCCGTGGCCCCAGTAGCGGATGTGGTTGGCCTCCAGCACCGAGTACATCTCCTGGTGGCGCGCCTGGCGTTCTTCCAGCGGCATCTCCAGGGCGCGCTCGATGGTGTCGGCCAGGGCGTCGCGGTCGTGGGGGTTGACGATGAGCGCGGCACCCAGCTCGGCGGCGGCGCCGGCGAACTGCGAGAGGATCAGCACGCCGGGGTCGGCCGGGTCCTGCGCTGCGACGAATTCCTTGGCCACCAGGTTCATGCCGTCGCGCAGCGGCGTGACCAGGCCGATGCGCGCGCGGCGCATGACCAGGGCGATGTCCTCGCGGCCCAGGTTGCGGCTGACGAAGCGCAGCGGCACCCAGGACACCGCGGCGAAACGGCCGTTGATGTGCCCCACGCGGGCGCTCACCGCGGCGTCGATCTCGGCGTACTCGGGGATCTCCTGGCGGCTGCCGGGGGCGATCTGCAGGCAGGTCACCTTGCCTTGCCGCTCGGGGTATTTCTCCAGGAAGCGCTCGTAGGCGTCCAGGCGGTTGGTGATGCCCTTGGAGTAGTCCAGGCGGTCCACCCCGACCATCAGCGCCCGGCCCACCAGGCTTTCCTCCAGCTTGGCGGCCAGCGGGCCGTGTTCGGCCTCCTCGGCCAGGCGGCGGAAGCCCTCGACGTCCACCCCCACCGGGAACACGCCGACGCGGAAGTGCTGGTGGCCCAGGCTGAAGCGCCGCGAATCGGGGGTGGCCGCGCCCACCACGCGGGTCAGGTAGCGGGCGAAGTTGTCGGCGTCGTTCTCGGTCTGGAAGCCGATCAGGTTGTATTCGGTGAGCGCGCGCACCAGCTCCTCGTGGTGCGGCAGCGCGGTGAGCAGGTCCGGCGGCGGCATGGGGATGTGCAGGAAGAAGCCGATGCGGTTGCGGTGGCCGCGCTCGCGCAGCGCCACGGCCAGGGGGATCAGGTGATAGTCGTGGACCCACAGCACGTCGTCCGGCTGCAGCAGCGGGCTCAGGCGCTCGGCGAAGAACTCGTTGACGCGCAGGTAGCCGCCGAAGTCGGCCTCGGTGAACTCGGCCAGGTCCACCCGGTAGTGCAGGATCGGCCAGAGCACGCGGTTGGCGAAGCCGTTGTAGTACTCCTGGAAGTCCTGCGGCGGCAGGTCGGTGACCATGTAGGTGATGTTGTCGTTCTGCAGGGTGGTCGGCTCGGCCGGCACTTCCGCCACCTGGCCGCTCCAGCCGAACCACAGCCCCTCGCGCTCGCGCAGGGTGGCCGCCACCGCCACCGCCAGGCCGCCCGGCGCGGGCCGGCCCTCGGCATCGGGCATGCCCACCCGGTTGGAAATCACTACAAGCCGCGACATAGGCCCTCCTCCCAGCTCATGGACAGACGCATGGCGGTGTTGATCAAGCCGGCCATGGAGTAGGTCTGCGGAATGTTGCCCCACATCTCGCCAGTGTGCGGATGCAGGTCCTCGGACAGCAGGCCGAAGCTGTTGCGCGCGGCCAGCAGCTCGGCGTACAGCTCGCGGGCCTGGTCGCGGCGGCCGATGGCGGCCAGGGCGTCCAGGTACCAGAACTTGACCACCAGGAAGGCGGTCTCCGGCACCCCGAAGTCGTCGGCGGCGGCATAGCGCAGCAGGTGGCCGTTGACGTTCAGCTCGCGGCCGATGCAGTCGACGGTGGCGACGAAGCGCGGGTCGTCGGCCTCGATCAGCCCCAGCTCGTGCATCAGCAGCACGCTGGCGTCGAGGTCGTCGACGCCGAAGCTGCCGGTGAAGGACTGCCGCCGCTCGCTCCAGGCCTCGCGCAGGATGCCCTCGCGGATGCGCGTGGCCTCCTTGCGCCAGCGCGCCGCCGACTCGCCGTGGCCCAGGCGCGCGGCGATGCGCGCCACGCGGTCGCAGGCGGCCCAGCAGAGCATCGCCGAATGGGTGTGCACGCGCTGCCGGCCGCGGTATTCCCAGATGCCCGCGTCGGGCACGAAGGCGTTGCGCGCAGCGCGCTCGGCCAGGCTTTCCAGCAGGCGCAGCATGCCTTCGTCGCCGGGGTGCGGCAGGCGCTGGTCGACGAAGCTCTGCAGCACCGCCAGCACCACCGAGCCGAACACGTCGTGCTGCACCTGCTCCACCGCCTGGTTGCCGACGCGCACCGGGGCGTGGCCGAGGAAGCCGGCCAGGTCCGGCTCGATGCGCTCGGTCAGGTCCATGGCCGGGACCACGCCGTACAGCGGGCGCAGCTCGGCGCCCTCCACCGCCACCGTGGTGATGAAGTCAACGTAGCGCTCCATGGTCTTGGTGGCGCCCAGGCGGTTCAGCGCCAGCACCACGAAGTAGGCGTCGCGCAGCCAGCAGTAGCGGTAGTCCCAGTTGCGCTGGGTGCCCGGCGCCTCGGGCACCGAGGTGGTCACCGCGGCGATGATCGCCCCGGTCTCTTCGAAGCTGCACAGCTTCAGGGTGATGGCCGCGCGGATCACCACGTCCTGCCATTCGAAGGGGATGGCCAGCGAGCGCACCCACTCGTACCAGCCGGCGCGTGTGCGTTCGAGGAAGCTGCGCACCACCTGCTCGGGGGACTCGTCCAGCGGCTCGTCGACGCCCATCACCAGGCTCACCGGGTGCTTGAGGGCGAAGGGCGTTTCCTGCATGACGTAGGACAGCGGCGCATCGGTGGTCAGGCGCAGCGCCTGGTCGCCGCCCAGGTAGCGGATGTGGCTGGAGCCGGCCACCGCCTCGCACGGCTTGCCGTAGTGGTGCGTCGGGCGCATGCGCAGGGTCACCCGCGGCAGCCCCTGCACCGGCTCCACCAGCCGGCACAGCTGCGCCGGACGGAAGTAGCGGCCGTACTGCAGGAAGCGCGGGGCGAAGTCGGTGATGCGCACGGCGTTGCCCGCGGCGTCGGTGAGGGTGGTGCGGATGATCGCGGTGTTGGGCTGGTACTCCGAGTGGCTGCTGACCATGCCGTCGAGCAGCACGTCGCAGAAGCCCTTCTCCTCGTCGCCGGCCAGCAGCCGGGAGAAGGCCGGATCGCCGTCGAAGTTCGGGTAGCACCACCACACCAGGCGCGCCTGCCGGTTCACCAGGGCGGCGACGCGGCAGTTGCCGATCAGCCCCAGGTCCAGCGCGCCGTTGTGCTTGCTCATGCCTGTGTTCTCCTCGTGGCCTGAATGAGTGTCTCGCGCACCGCGCGCGGGTGGTCGAAGGCGGCCCGCGCGCCGGGCGCCAGGCGCCCGACCGAAAGGCCCAGGCCGTGCAACTGCGGCATCAGCGCCAGGGCCGGCTCGTCGGTGTGGTCGTCGCCGATGAACAGCGGCCGGCGCCCGGCGAAGGGCGGCTCGCCGAGGAAGCGGCGGATGGCCTGGGCCTTGTCGCTGGCATGGGCCAGCACCTCGAACACCATCTTCCCCGGCAGCAGCCGCAGCCCGGCGCCCTCGGGGCCGCGCAGCAGGCGCTCCAGGGCCGCCGCCAGGGCCGGGCCGGCCTCGGGCACGGCACGGTAATGCAGGGCCAGGCTGCTGCCCTTGTCCTCGGCCAGCACACCGGGGTGGCGCCGGGCCAGGGCCAGCAGTTGGTCGCGCTGCGGCGCGCCAAGATGGGCCGCCGGCAACTGTTGCAGGGGTTGCCCGCCGGCCAGGCGCCACTGCGCGCCGTGGCCACCGCTGGCCGGCAGGCGCAGGGGAGCGAACAGGTCGTCGAGCTGCGCCAGCGGGCGTCCGCTGACCAGCGCCAGGGCACCGTCCAGTTGGCGGTGCAGGCTTTGCAGGGCGGCGCGCAGGTCGTCGGGAACGCGCACCGCATCGGGGGATTCGACGATATCCAGGAGGGTACCGTCGACATCGAGAAAGAGCGCGCAGGGTGCGTCGCGCTCGCTCAACCAGTCATCGAGCAGGGCCCTGGCCGAGGCATCACCGCAAGCAGCAATGGCCGCGTCGGCCAGACCTGAATCGATCGGGCGGGACATGGGCCGATCTCCACGTTTCGGGCCGCCCGCGAAAAGTCGCTGCGGACGGCGAAGCGAATGAGAATCCAAAAGACTAACACGGGAAAATCCATCGGGCGGCCAGCGCGCCGGCTGCATCCTCCCGCCTTGGGACGGACCTTCCAGGGGCCCGGCAAGTTCAGCAAGGTCCATGCCTTGGCGCCCTGCCCGGCTGCCGCCCGCGCCGCCACGACGCCCGCTCTGCCGGGGCTGGCGCCGTTCGTCGCGTACCGCTCATGGGCACGCCGCCGCTTCCCGGCCGCAGTGTGAATGCCCACAAGCGGTGCGCTGGCTAGACTGCGGGAGCCGACCGATGGATGCCCTGATCAACGCCGCCGCTCGCGCCGAACTGGGCTGGCCGGTGGCGCGCCTGGAAGCGGCGCTGGCCACCCTGGAGGCCCACGGCGACCGGTTGAACGCCGCCCAAGTCCGGAGACTGAACGGCCCGCCGTGCCCCGCGCGGGCACGGCGGCCCTAGTGGTCCGCCACCGCCACCCGCGCCTTGCCGCTGAACGGCGGGCGCGTCAGCCAGATCACGCTCATCAGTATCAGGAAGATCCAGCCCAGGGCGTGGAACAGCTCGTTGAAGCTGATCTGGTAGGCCTGCTGGGTGATCATCTGGTTCAGCAGGCTGGCGCCCAGCTGCGGGTCGCCCTGGCCAAGCAGCTCCAGGCTGTTGCGCGTGCCGCTGTCGAACGTGGTGATGCTCTCGCTGAGCTGGGCGTGGTGCAGCACCGCACGGCGGTCCCAGAGGAAGGTGGTGAGCGAGGCCGAGAAGCTGCCGGCGAGGGTCCGCAGGAAGGTCGACAGCCCGGAGCCGGCGGCGATCTCGTGAGCCTCCAGGTCCGACAGCAGGATCACCGTGGTGGGCATGAAGAACAGCGCCACGCCCACGCCCATCAGCGCCTGCATCAGGGCGACGTGGCGGAAGTCGATGTCCAGGGTGAAGTCCGAGCGCAGGAAGCAGGTGGCGCCCATGGCGACGAAGGCCACCGAGGCCACCAGGCGCAGGTCGAAGTTGGCCGCGTAGCGCCCCACCAGCAGGCTCAGCAGCAAGGGCGCGATGCCCAGCGGCGCCGCCGCAAGGCCCGCCCAGGTGGCGGTGTAGCCGAGGTTGCGCTGCAGCCACTGGGGCAGCAGCAGGTTGATGGCGAAGTAGGCCGAGAACGACAGCACCAGCGCCAGGGTGCCGTAGCGGAAGTTGTGGTGGCGGAACAGCCGCAGGTCCACCACCGGCTCGTCCTCGGTCAGCTCCCAGATGAGAAAGGCCGCCAGGCTGATGGCCGCCACCACCGCGCAGGCGATGATGAAGGGCGAGGAAAACCAGTCCTCGTCGTTGCCCTTGTCCAGCAGGATCTGCAACGCGCCGACGCCGACCACCAGGGTCGCCAGGCCGACGTAGTCGATGCGGGTGCGCTGCAGGCGTTCCGGGCGGCCGCGCATCTGCCGGCTGACCACGAACACGGCGAAGGCACCGATGGGCAGGTTGATGAAGAAGATCCACGGCCAGGAATAGTTGTCGGTGATCCAGCCGCCGAGGATCGGCCCGGTGATGGGCGCCACCACCGCCACCATGGACAGCAGCGCCAGGGCGGTGCCGCGCTTGTGCGGCGGGTAGATGCTGATCATCAGGCTCTGGGTGATCGGGTACATGGGCCCGGCCACGGCGCCCTGCAGCGCGCGGAACAGGATGAGCATGCCCATGTCCTGGGACACGCCGCAGAGGAAGGAGGCGACCACGAACAGCAGCGAGCAGCCGATGAACAGCGGCACCTCGCCGAAGCGCCGGGAGAGGAAGCCGGTCAGCGGCAGGGAGATGGCCTGGCTGACGGCGAACGAGGTGATCACCCAGGTGCCCTGGTTGGCGCTCACGCCCAGGTTGCCGGCGATGGTCGGCAGCGCCACGTTGGCGATGGTGGTGTCGAGCACCTGCATGAAGATGGCCAGGGCCAGGCCGAGGGTGGTGAGGGCGAGGCTCGGCGGGCGGAATTCGGTGCTCATGGAAGGCGAACCTGGGGATGGGTCGTGAGGCGCCGGCGCTGCCGCCGGCCTGGGCGAATTCTGGAACCGGCGACGAATTGCTGTCAATGCAATTATTGACTTTGCACAGATAAGCCGAAGCGGGTTTGGTACTCGCCGCCCGGGCCCGTATCATCGGCGCGAAATCCACCCGCAACGGACCGCCCCATGCCCAGCCCGCCCCAGGATCACCTGTTCGCCCTCACCGGCTCGCTGCAACCGGCGCGCCGCGCCTGGCAGCAGGCCGCCAGCCTGGTGCTGGCCGAGAGCGGCCTGTCGCTGGCGGTGGCCACGCCGGTGCTGCTGGTCTCGCGCATGGGCGACGGGGTGCTGCAGAACGTGCTGGCCGACTGCATCGGCGTGCACCCGGCGGCGCTGGTGCGCACCCTCGACCAGGCAGAAGCCGCCGGCCTGCTGGAACGGCGCATGGTGCCGGGCAACCGGCGGTTGCGCGCCATCCATTTGCAGGATGCGGGACGGGAATTGGCCGAGCGCCTGGAGAAGGCCCTCAACGCCTTGCGCGCCGAAGTGCTCGGCAGCATTCCCCGGGAAGACGTCGAGACCGCCACCCGGGTGCTGCGGCTGATGGAGGAAAAGGCCCGCGCCTACGCCCAGCAGAAGCCGGGGGATGCCTAGGCTGCGGGTCCTGGTAACTTCACCTCGCCATTCCTACGAACACAGGAACGTAGGGCGCATAACCGTTCGCGGTTATCCGCCGTTGGCCGTGCCACCGGATAGTTCGGCGGGGCCAGTGAGTCCAATCGCAGACGGAGTCCGCTCCTACATCCTCCGGTAAACACAACGTCCGTAGGATGGGTTGAGCGAAGCGATACCCATCACCATGACCGCATGGGTTTCGCAGGCTCAACCCATCCTACGAAAAGCACCCCCGCGCAGTGGGTAAGACAGTTGCTCCTACGCCCGTGCTTCCCAGGAACCGAGCGGACTCCGTCCGCCCTGCGTTCCTGCGTTCGCGGGCATGACGACGACGCCAGATTCGCCGCCCGCTCCGAACGGCCCCTCATTCTCAGCCCCCCACATTGAAGCCCCCACCCCCGGCATGGCAGCATAGCGCCCCCAGACCCCGGCCCCACCGATCGGGACGTTCCATCTTGCGCCGTCATTCAGCACAGTACCGCCTCGCCTCCTGGCTGGCCGTCATGGCCCTCGGGCTGCTGCTGTTCGCCCCGACCTTCTCGCGCACCCTCGAAGCCGTCGAGCATTCCCCGCCGCCCCAGGGCGCCTGGTGTTCCGCCCATGACATGGGGCAGATGCCCATGGACCACGGGGCCATGCAGCATGCCCCGGCCGGCGACCACGGCGGCATGGTCCACAACAGCCTCGACCCCGCCTGCGGCTACTGCACCCTGCTGCACGACAGCCCGGCGCTGCTCTGGGCCATCGCCATGGCCCCGGCGCTGGGGCCGGTCAATGCCCAGGCGCCACCGCCGGCGCTGCCCCTCCCGCCCTTCCTGCACCTGCTGGACGTCCGTCCGCGCGGCCCGCCCCTGGCCTGATCCCGTTCCACGACACCCCGAACCCGCGCCCCCGGCGTGCGTGCCCCTGCGCGCATGCCCGGCCGCGCTCCCGTCGTCCTGAACAAGGATCATCCGGATGTCCACATCCCTGCGCCGGTGCGTTGCCTACGCACTGAAGCCCCCGGCCGCCCGCACCCTGCTCTGCGGCCTGGCCGGCAGCCTGTTGCTGCCGGCCCACGCCGAAACCGCCGCCGACGGCGACGCCCCCACCCGCCTGGCCGACGTGGTAGTCAGCGCCGAAGGCCAGCAACCGCTGCCCGCGGCCCTGGCCAGCGCCCCCGCCGTGGTCGAGAGCCGCACGGCCGAACAGCTGCGCGAGAGCACCAACCTGGTCACTTCCGCCCAGGCCCTGAAGTACCTGCCCAGCATCGAGGTGCGCGAGCGCTTCATCGGCGACCGCAACGGCATCCTCGCCACCCGCACCACGGGCACCATTTCCAGCGCGCAGTCGCTGGTCTACGCCGACGACCTGCTGCTCTCCAACCTGCTCGGCAACAGCTACGCCTTCCCGCCGCGCTGGGGCCTGGTGACGCCCGCCGAAATCGCCCGCGTCGACGTGCTCTACGGCCCGTTCAGCGCGCTCTACCCGGGCAACTCCCTGGGCGGCGTGGTGACCCTGGAAACGCGCATGCCCACGCGCCCGGAGTTCCACGCCTCGGTCACCGGCTCGCGGCAGGACTTCGACCTCTACGGCAGCCACGACGACTACGCCACCGGCAATATCAGCCTGGCCGCCGGCGACCGCCGCGGGCCGCTGTCGGTGTGGGTGTCCTACGACCACCTGGACAGCCAGGGACAGCCGATGAGCTACGCCACCGCCGGCCTGTCGAGCAAGGCGCCGGTGGCCGGCGCGCCCACGGCCGGCGGCGCCCACGCGGACAGCGACCAGAACGGCAAGCAGCGCCTGGTGTTCGGCGGCTACTCCATCGACCACAGCCTGCAGGACCAGGGCAAGCTCAAGCTGGGCTGGGACCTGAACGACGACATCACCGCGGTCTACACCCTGGGCCTGTGGTCCAACGACTCCCACACCGGCGTCGACAGCTACCTGAAGGACGCCAGCGGGCGCACCCTGTACAACGGCACGGTCAACATCGACGGGCATTCGTACAAGGTCTCCGGCCTCAACCCCAGCCGCACCGACGAGCTGCACCTGCTCAACGGCCTGTCGTTCGCCAGCCACAGCGGCGGCCTCTTCGACTGGCAGGCCTCGGCCAGCGACTACCGCTACCTCGACTCCTCCACCCGCACCGCCTCCAACTACGGCCAGAGCCAGGCCGGCACCCGCCAGGTGCAGGACGGCACCGGCTGGCAGACCGGCGAGCTGCGCGGCATCTGGCGCCCCGACAGCCATGAGGTCAGCTTCGGCTACCACATCGACGACTACCTGCTGAAGCAGCGCACCTACCAGCTGGACGACTGGAAGTCCGCCGGCAACGGCGCCAAGGTCGCGGCCTCCGGCGGCGAGACGCGCACCCAGGCGCTGTACCTGCAGGACGCCTGGCGGTTCGCCCCGCGCTGGACCCTGACCCTGGGCGCCCGCGCCGAACACTGGGAAGCCTTCGACGGCTTCAACCGCGACGTCACCACCACCCCGCAGCAGGTCCACTACGACGACCAGCAGCGCAACGACATCTCGCCCAAGGCGGCGCTGACCTTCGACATCACCGACGCCCTGCAGACGCGCTTCTCCTACGGCCGCGCGGTGCGCTACCCGACCGTGGGCGAGCTGTTCCAGCAGATCAGCAGCGGCACCCAGCTGGTGCAGAACAACCCGAACCTCAAGCCCGAGGACGTGCGTTCCTTCGACTGGACCACCCAGTACGGCTGGGACCGCTACCTGCTGCGCGTCTCGCTGTTCCAGGAAGAACGCCACGACGCGCTGTTCTCGCAGACCGACACCAGCGTCAGCCCCAACGTCACCCGCATCGACAATATCGACCGCGCCCGCCTGCGCGGCATCGAGAGCGCGCTGGATGCGAAGGACGTCGGCCTGCCCGGCCTGGACCTGTCCGCCAGCCTGACCTGGACCCAGGCGCGAATCCTCGAAGACGCCCTGACCCCGGCCGCCGAAGGCAACGACTACCCGCGCATCCCGCGCTGGCGGGCGCGCCTGTCCGCGGTCTACCACCAGGATGCGCGGCTGACCTACGCCCTGGGCTACCGCTACGCCAGCGCCTCCTACGGCACCCTGCTGAACACCGACGACAACCACGACACCTACGGCGGCATCAGCCGCTACAGCGTGTTCGACGTCAAGGCCAGCTACCGCATCGACGAGCACCTCACCGCCTCGGCCGGGATCGACAACCTGGGCAACGAGAAGTACTACGTCAGCCACCCCTACCCGCAGCGCACGGCCTTCCTCGGCCTGAGCTACGACTACTGAGGCCCGCCATGACACCAGCCAACCGCGCCGCGCTGTACCGCCTGATCTGGCGCTGGCACTTCTACGCCGGGCTGTTCTGCATCCCGTTCATCCTCGCCCTGTCGCTCACCGGCTCCATCTACCTGTTCCGCCCGCAGATCGACGCCCTGCTCGACAGCCCCTACAACCAGGTGGACGCGGCCGCCGCGCGGCTGCCGGTCAGCGAACAGGTGCGCGCGGCCCTGGCCGCGGTGCCCGGCGCGCGGCTGAATGCCTACCAGTTGCCGGATGGTCCGCGCGACGCCGCGCAGGTCCTGGTCGGCAACGGCGAGGACCTGCGCCGCGTCTATGTCGATCCGACCGACGCCCAGGTGCTGCACCAGGTCGTCGAGGACCAGCGATTCACTCGCCAGCTGTTCCACCTGCACGGTGAACTGTTGATGGGTAGCACCGGCTCCTATCTGGTGGAACTGGCGGCCTGCTGGACGGTGCTGTTGCTGGTGACCGGCCTGTACCTCTGGTGGCCGCGCGGCACGCGCCTGGGCGGGGTGCTCTACCCGCGCCTGGGCCAGCGCGGCCGGCTGTTCTGGCGCGACCTGCATGGGGTGACCGGGTTCTGGGTGTCGCTGTTCGCCCTGCTGCTGATCCTGAGCGGCCTGCCCTGGGCGACCTTTTGGGGCGGCGCGCTCAAGGAGGTCCGCCAGTGGGCGGCGAAGCAGACGGTGCAGCAGGACTGGACCACCGGCCGCGCCGAGGAGATGGCCCAGCGCCGCGCGCAGAACGCCGCCCCGGCGGACGAGCACGCCAACATGCCGGGCATGCACCACGCCATGCCCGACATGCCGCCACCGACGCCGGACTACACCGCGCTGGACCGAATGCTGCCAACCGTGCAGGCGCTGGACCTGCCCTACCCCGTGCTGCTGGCGCCGCCCTCGGCCATGGCCCCGCAGTGGACCGCGCGTTCGGACGCGGCCAACCGCCCGCAGCGCGTCAACCTAGTGCTGGACCGGCAGACCGGCGCAGTGCTCAAGCGCGTGGACTTCGCCCAGCGGCCGCTGCTCGACCGCGTCATCGGCTATGGCGTGGCGGCCCACGAGGGCCAGCTGTTCGGCGTGGCCAACCAGGCGCTCGGGCTGTTCACCACCCTGGGGCTGATCTGCCTGGCGCTCAGCGCCCTGGTGCTGTGGTGGCGGCGCCGGCCGCAGGGAGTGCTGGGCGCGCCGGCGGCCATGACAGGTGCGCGCTACCCGGCGCTGGCCTTCGTCGTGCTGGTGCTGCTGGGGCTGTACCTGCCGCTGCTGGGCGCCTCGCTGTTGCTGGTCTGGCTGCTGGAGCGCTGCCTGTTCTCGCGCATCGCCCCGCTCGCCCGCTTCCTCGGCCTGGACGGCTACAGCGCCTCGGCCAGCGGGTAGAGCAGTTCTTCCTTGTAGCCGGCCCAGACCCGCAGCGCGTCGGGGAAGCTTGCGTCCAGCTGCGGGTCGCCGCTGTCCACCAGCAGCGGCCGGCCTTCCAGGGTGCCGAGCTTGCGCTTGGTGGCCACCACCCGCAGGCGCTCCAGGCCGATGGCGCGCAGCACCCGCGGGCTGATCTGCTGGTTGCCGCGGCCGATCACGTGGCCCTGGCCGCCGATCACCGTCACCAGCAGCCAGCTGGGGTAGTCGTCCACCAGTTCGAACAGCTGCTGCTCGGTGACGTCGCGGGCGATCACCTCGCCGTTCTCGATCACGTCCACGCCCAGCAGCGTGGTCTCCAGGCCCAGTTCGCGGGCCAGGCCGTGCAGCGTCGAGCCGGGGCCGAAGACGTAGCGCACGCCGTCTTCCCAGGTGTCACGCAGCCAGTCGGCGATGTCGGCCAGCACCAGCTCCTCGGTCTCCACCCCGGCCTGCTTGACGTGCTGCATGAAGCGGCCTTCCTCCGGCACCGTCAGCTCGGCGTACCAGCGCGCCGCCACCCGGCCCTCGCGCAGCGCCGCCTCGTCGAGGTCGCGCACCTCGCCCTGGGCCAGGCGCACCAGGCCTCCTTCCACCAGGCGCCGGGCCAGCTCGCCGGCCGCCCGCGGGCTGACCGCATAGACCCCGGAATGGATCTTCACCCCGGCCGGGATGCCCAACACCGGCTGGCCCTCGCGCGCCACCGCGGCGACGTCGCGGGCGGTGCCGTCGCCGCCGGCGAAGAGGATCAGCGCCACCCCGGCGTCCTGCAGCAGGGTCACGGCGCGGCGGGTGTCCTCGGCGCTGGTGCGCTCGCCTGCCAGTTCGCCGATCACCTCGAAGTGGAAGCCCATCTCGGCCAGCAAGTCGCCGCCCATCGGCCCCGGAAAGGTGAGGAAGCGCAGGCGCTCGCGCAACGGCAGCAGCACCTCCAGCGCCTGCCGGGTGCGCTCGGCCGCGCGCGGCGCGGCCCCCAGCGCCAGGGCCTGCTCAGCGACGCCGTCGCTGCCCTTGAGCGCGGCGGCGCCGCCGATACCGGCCAGCGGATTGACGATCAGGCCCAGGTGAAATCCGTCCATACTCAACCTCAAAGGACTTTCCCACGGATACCAGGTCCGGGAGGGACCGGCTCATAACAAGCATTCACCGCCCCGCCGCCCGGCTCGCGCCCGCGGCCATGGCGGTCGTTTCGCCCGGCGCGCGCTGTCACCGGGACTTCATGTGATTCTGCCTAGACTGCAGCAGCTTTCGATGAGGAGTTTGGCCATGAGCTCGCACCCCACCCATGACAACGCCCCGCGTCGCGAACCCCCGCGTCCCGCCCCGGACCAGCCGGTGGGCGGCTCGATCATCGACGCCCAGGGCCGTGAGATACCCATCACCGAAGACATGATCCAGCGCGCCTGCCGCGAACTGGAAGGCAGCTGCGTGCAGAAGCGCGCGCGCTGACCCCTCCGGCCCGCCGCCCTGGCGGGCCCTTTCCCCTGCCTACTCGCCGACGCGGTTGGCGCCCAGCGCCTGGACCAGGCGTTCCAGCGCCGGCGCCTCACCCTGGATGTCCACCCACAGGCCGGTGATCTCGCGGCGCGGCGGGTAGTGCTTGCGCAGCGCGTCGAAGGCCTCGCGGCGCGCCTCGGCGCTGCCCACCAGGCTACGCCGGAAGGCCGCGTCGTCGCCGCGCGGGTCGTACACCGCGCGGCACAGCAGGCCCAGGGCCCAGTCCGGCGCGCAGTCCTCGCCCAGGCTCAGTTCCATCAGCCATTGCGCCGGCAGCAGGTCGTCCAGCTGCACGCTGGGCTCGATGCCGCGCCAGGCGCAGAAGGCCTCGTAGATCTGCGCCGTGCCGCGCAGCTTGCCGTCCAGGCTGTAGCCGGCGATGTGCGGGGTGGCGATACGGCACAGCTGGGCCAGTTCGGGGTCGGCCTGGGGCTCGCCTTCCCATACGTCCAGCGCCACGTCCAGGTCGGCGCCGCTCTCCAGGCGCTGGCGCAGCGCCAGGTTGTCCACCACCGCGCCGCGGCTGGCGTTGAGCAGCCAGGCGCCGGGGCGCAGGTGGGCCAGGCGCTCGGCGTCGATCAGGTGGCGCGTCATGTGCGCGCCCATGCTGGTCAGCGGCGTGTGCAGGCTGATCACGTCGCATTCGTGGACGATCTCTTCCAGGCTGACGAAGTCGCCGCCCTCGGCGGCCTGCCGCGGCGGGTCGCACACCCGCACGTCCCAGCCCAGGCCGCGCAGCACGTCCACCAGGCGCCCGCCGACCTGGCCGGCGCCGACCACGCCGTAGCGGCGCTTGCCCAGGTCCGCGCCGTGGGCCTCGGCCAGCGCCAGCAGGCTGCCCAGCACCCAGTCCACCACGCCGCGGGCGTTGCAGCCCGGCGCGCTGGACCAGGCGATGCCGGCCTCGGCGAAGTAGCCCAGGTCCAGGTGGTCGGTGCCGATGGTGCAAGTGCCGACGAAGCGCACCGCGCTGCCTTCCAGCAGCTCGCGGTCGACCTGGGTCACCGAGCGCACCAGCAGCACCTCGGCGTCGCCCAGGGTGGCGCGGTCGATGGCGCGCCCGGGGACGCGGCGGATCTCGCCCTGGGCGCCGAAGAAGGCCTCGGCCAGGGGAATGTTCTCGTCGGCAAGGATGCGCATGGGGAAAGCTCCTATTGGGGAAAGCTCCTACGGATGATTCCTGCCACTTTACCAGCGCCACGGCCGGGGGTCGCGGCCCGCGTGCGCGGCGCTTTCCTGACCCTACCGTCAGGCGATAGACTGGCCGGCTTCCCCACGTAAGCTCAGCCAAGGACAGCCGTGACTGCCATTGCCCAGCCCGTCTCGCGCGGACGGCGCATCGCCACCGAACTCAGGGAGCTGCTCACCCTCGCCGCGCCCATCATGATCGCCCAGCTGGCCACCACCGCCATGGGCTTCGTCGACGCCGTCATGGCCGGCCGCGTCGGCCCCCGCGACCTGGCCGCGGTGGCCCTGGGCAACTCCATCTGGATCCCGGTGTTCCTGCTGATGACCGGCACGCTGCTGGCCACCACCGCCAAGGTCGCCCAGCGCTTCGGCGCCGGCGACCAGCCCGGCACCGGCCCGCTGGTGCGCCAGGCGCTGTGGCTGGCGCTGCTGGTGGGGCCGCTGGCGGCGGCCGCGCTGTGGTTCCTTTCCGAGCCCATCCTGCGGGCGATGAAGGTCGAGGAAGCGCTGATCGAACCCAGCCGCTTCTACCTGCGCGGCATCGCCTGCGGCCTGCCGGCGGTGGCCCTGTACCACGTGCTGCGCTGCTTCAGCGACGGCCTGGGGCGCACCCGGCCGAGCATGGTGCTGGGCGTCTGCGGGCTGCTGCTGAACATCCCCCTCAACTACGTGCTGATCTACGGCCACCTGGGCGTCCCGGCCCTGGGCGGCGCCGGCTGCGGCTGGGCCACCGGCACGGTGATGTGGTTCATGCTGCTGGGCATGCTGGTATGGGTGAACAGCGCCCGAGTTTACCGGCCCAGCGCCCTGTTCGCCCACTGGGAGCGGCCGGACCGCAAGGTGATCGGCGGCCTGGTCAGCGTCGGGCTGCCCATCGGCATCGCCATCTTCGCCGAGTCGAGCATCTTCTCGGTGATCGCCCTGCTGATCGGCGAGCTGGGCGAGAAGGTCGTGGCCGGGCACCAGATCGCCCTGAACATCAGCGCCCTGGCCTTCATGATCCCCTACGCCCTGGCCATGGCGGTGACCGTCCGCGTCGGCCAGGCCCTGGGCGCCAGCCGCCCGCGCGACGCGCGCTTCTCCGCCGGCACCGGGATGGCCACGGCGCTGGCCTGGGCAGCCATCTCGGCCAGCGCCATGCTGGTGTTCCGCGAACACATCGCCGCGCTCTACACCCGCGACCCCGAGGTGCTGACGCTGGCCGCCGCGCTGCTGGTGTACTCGGCGCTGTTCCAGTTCTCCGACGGCCTGCAGGTCACCGCCGCCGGCGCCCTGCGCGGCTACCAGGACACCCGCGCGGTCATGCTCATCACCCTGTTCGCCTACTGGGGCATCGGCCTGCCGGTGGGCTACAGCCTCGGCCTCGCCGACTGGCTGCAACAGCCCACCGGCCCGCGCGGGCTGTGGGAGGGACTGATCGTCGGCCTGACCTGCGCGGCGATCCTGCTCGGCATCCGCCTGGCGCGCAGCGCGCGGCGGCATATCAGGTTGCAGCAGATGCGCGGGGCTTGAATCCGAGCCGCCGTGTAAGCCCGTGGCAGAGCGGTTAGACTCCCAGGCCTCCCCTTCCAGGCCAAGGAGCCTTGCCATGAGCGACGCCACCGTCACCGCCAGCCACGCCGGCATTCCCTACCAGGTCAGCCTGTCCGACGGCCTGCACCAGTGGCTGGCCGACGAGCCCGCCGAGCTGGGCGGCGGCAACCAGGGCCCGGGGCCCTTCCAGTTGCTGCTGTCGTCCCTGGGCGCCTGCACCGCCATCACCCTGGCCATGTACGCGCGGCGCAAGCAATGGCCGCTGGACGGCATCCAGGTGCAGCTCAGGCTCAGCCAGGAGAAACCCGGCAACAGCCGCATCGCCCGCGACATCAGCCTGAACGGCGCGCTGGACGACGCCCAGCGCCAGCGTCTGCTGGAGATCGCCAACGCCTGCCCGGTGCACAAGCTGCTCAGCGGCGAAATCCATATCGACAGCCAGTTGCTGTGACGCCGCGCTGAAGCCGGCCGGCTTCCCTCAGGGCTCGTCCGCGCCGCTCGGCAGGCGGCCGCCGGTCATGCTGGGCAGCACATCGTCTTGGCGAATCAGACCGTGGAACAGCGCGGCCGCCAGGTGCAGCAGGATGGTCGCCATCAGCAGGTAGGCCATCACGCTGTGGGCGCTGCGCAGCAGGCTGTGCAGCCACACCGAGGGGTCGACCAGGGCCGGCAGCTCGTGGCCCTCGAACAGCACCACCGGGTAGCCGCCGGCCGACTGCATGGTCCAGCCCACCAGCGGCTGCAGGATCAGCAGCGCGTACAGCAGGTAGTGCGAGGCATGGGCCAGGCGCTGCTGCCACGCCGGCATTTCCCGCGGCAGCGCCGGCACCCGCCGGCTCAGGCGGATGGCCAGGCGCAGCAGCACCAATACCAGCAGCGCCGCGCCCAGGGGCTTGTGGATCGCCACCAGGGTGGCATGGGCGGGCGAAGCGCTGGCGACCATGGCCAGGCCGATCAGCAGCATGGCGATCACCAGCGGCGCCATCAGCCAGTGCAATACGCGCAGCGGCAAGGGGAAGTAGCGGGGTTCGGCTTTCACGGCTGCGGCTCCTTGGCCGGCATGGCGGCCTGCTCGCGGGTACGGCGGTTGAAGGATTCCGAATAGGCCGCCGAGCGCGCGCTCAGCAGCGGGTCGTCCGAGGCGCGGATGCCGTCGGGCAGGATCAGCGGGTCGTAGTTGACGTCCTGGCAGGGCCCGCCCTGCTCGGGCAGCGCGCGCTCGATGACCAGTTCGCCGGCATCGATGCTGCGGCGCTGCGCCGGCCAGGCCTGGGTGGCGTCGGCGGTGGAGTCGCCGGGTTCGCCGAGAGTCAGCATCAACCGCCATTTCAGCGGCCCCTGGGCCAGGCGCTGCTGCAGCTCGGCGGCGAGGAAGTCGGCCTCGCCGCGCTGCTCGGCGCTCATCGGCTGGTAAGGCGCTTCCGGCTGCACCGACCAGCGCACCGGGTGCTCGCGGCCCTGCCCGTCCACCAGGAAGAAGGCGTTGAGGCCGTAGTAGGCGCTGTTGGCGTAGCTGGACGAAGGCGTGGAACTCTTCACCCAGGCGCGGAAGGCGGCGGTTTCCGGGTGCGCCTGGAAGAACGCGGCCAGCTTCGCCGGGTCGGGCTTGCCGCTGCCCGGCTGCGGCCGCGAGGCCTGCTGCAGCGCGTAGAAACCCTGCACGCTGTTCACCACGAACACCGGCATGGCGTTCATCCCGGTGCGCCATTCCCCGCCGTGCCCGGGCAGGAAGCGCAGGGCCAGGCTGCGGATGGGCGCGGCGCCGTCGCTGGCGGCCGGGTTGCCGCCGGGAATGGCCAGGCGCCCCACCACCGGCACGCTGCCCCTGGCGAACACCACGGCGCGGGAGACTTCGCCGCCGGCGCCGTTACTGTCGAAATGGCCGACCACGCAAAGGCCCTTGGCATGGTTGCGGCGGTAGGCCGGGTAGACGCCGCCGTTCTGCTCCAGGCTGTCCACCAGGCGCGCCGGGGTCAGGCGTTGCGGGCCGATCCAGCCGGCGGCATAGGCGAAGGCGGCGGCCAGGCCGCCCACCGCCAGGGCGATGGTCGCCAGGCGCAGGGGCAGGGGCAGGTTCGGCGGCGCCGAGTCGGGTTGGGTCATGGGTAGGTCCTCATTGGGCCAGGTTCGATGAGCCCGTACGACGCACCAGGCGCCGGGTTATTCCCGGCAGCGGAAATTCGCCCGAAAGCCGACCGGCGGTGGAATAAACTGCGCGGGGATTCGTCCCACCGGCTCGACGAACCACGGAGACGGCCGACGGCCACGGCGCGATGAACGAACTGGATGACCAGCAACTGCGCGAACTGCTGCCGCGCCTGCGGCGCTTCGCGCTGTCCCTGACGCGCGAGGCGGCCAGCGCCGACGACCTGGTCCAGGCCACCCTGGAAAAGGCCCTGTCGGCCTGGGGCGGCAAACGCGGCGACGGCGACCTGCGCGCCTGGCTGTTCGCCATCCTCTACCGCCTGTTCGTCGACGGCCAGCGCCGCGCCCGCCGCTACGCGCGCATCCTCGCGCTGTTCGGCGGCGCGGAAGAACGCAGCCCCTCCGCCGAGGACATCGTCAGCGCGCGCTCCACCCTGGAGGCCTTCGAACGCCTGCCGGCCGAACAGCGCGCCCTGCTCACCCTGGTCAGCGTCGAGGGGCTGAGCTACCGCGAGGTCGGCGAGGCCCTGCAGATCCCCATCGGCACCGTGATGTCGCGCCTGTCGCGCGCACGCCAGGCCCTGCGCGCGCTCAGCGAAGGCAGCAGCGGCGCCCCTTCCCTACGGGTACTCAAATGAGCGAACTGACGCCTACCGAAAGCGACCTGCACGCCTACCTCGACGGCCAACTGGACGCCGAGCGCCGGCAATGGATCGAAGCCTGGCTGGCCAGCCACCCGCAGGAGGCCCGCCGCGTCGAGCAATGGCGGCAGGACGCCCAGCACCTGCGCGCCGCCCTGGCCAGCCGCGCCCTGCCGCCGGCCGGCCCGGCGCTGGACCCGGCGCGCATCCGCCGCCAGTTGCGCGAACGCCGCCGCGCCCGCCTTGCCACCGCCGCCGCCCTGCTGCTGGCCCTGGGCGTGGGCAGCCTGGGTGGCTGGCAGGCCCGCGAAATGAGCCTGGTCAGGCACGGCAAGCCGATGGAGGACGCGGTGCAGGCCTACCGCCTGTTCGCCGCCAACGGCAGCAGCGCGCCGCTGGACACCCGCGCCGGGGAGAACGTGCGCAACTGGCTCGGCCGCTACCTGGAGAACGCCAACCTGCCCGCCGACCTCGACCGCCTGGGCCTGCGCAGCGTCGGCGCGCGCCTGCTGGCCACCGAGCAGGGCGCGGCGGCGCTGGTGATCTACGAGGATGCCCAGGGCCATCGCCTGAGCTTCTTCATCCGCCCGCCGGGCCCCGGCCACCTGCTGCTGCCCCACGGCCAGCGGCAGGACGGCGAGCTGCTGACGCGCTACTGGAGCCAGGGCGACTACAACTATGCGCTGGTGAGCCGCAGCGATAATCCGCAGGGGGACCAGGTGGGGCAGTTGCTGGGGTTCTGAGCCAGGCGCCGAATCGCGGACAGCGTCCTCCTACTCCCGCCGGCAAACGGTTATTCGCCCTACGAAGCTGGAAGCAAGAGCGGTAGGGCAACTGTCTCGCCGGTCGTGCTGATGTGCTTTTCGTAGGATGGGTTGAGCTTGCGATACCCATGCGGTTGCGCTGATGGGTATCGCTTCGCTCAACGCCATCCTACGAAAAGCAGTGCCTCCTGGAACCGTAGGACTCCGTCCGCGATTGCCCCCCGGCCGCCCCCCGAAAACTATTTTTACGCGATCCCGAAGTCTCGTTCGTTTCGTCAAATGCCAATGCAACTGATTCGCATTTTAAATGCGGCGAAACTTCAGAAGAGAGCCTTCGATGACCACCCACGCCCGACGCTCCCCCCTGCAACGCCTGTGTGCACCCGCCAACCTGTCGCTGCTGGCGCTGTCCGTCGCCCTGGCCGCCGTGCCCGCCGCCGGCGTCCAGGCCGCCGAGCCCAGCAGCCAGGCCCAGGCCGGCTACCGCTTCGCCATCGAGCGCCAGCCCCTGGCCGGCGCGCTGAATGCCTTCAGTTCGGTCACCGGCTGGCAGGTGGCCCTGCCGGCGGAGCTGGCCAGCGGCGTCACCTCCCCCGGCGTCAGCGGCCGCCTGGGCGCCGAGCAGGCGCTCAAGCGCCTGCTGGCCGGCAGCGGCCTGGACTACCGCCAGGTGTCCGAGCGCAACGTCGTGCTGTTCCGCGCCCCGGGCGCCCGTGCCATCGAATTGCAGCCGCAGACCGTCACCGCCACCCGCCAGGCGCAGAACGTCAACGAGGTGCCGAACACCGTCAGCGTGCGCAGCCGCACCGACTTGGACCGCAACAACGTCAACAGCATCAAGGAGCTGGTGCGCGACGAACCCGGCGTCAGCGTCGGCGGCACCGGCCAGCGCTCGGGCATCACCGGCTACAACATCCGCGGCATCGACGGCGACCGCGTGCTGACGCAGATCGACGGCGTCGAGATCCCCGGCTCCTTCTTCAACGGCCCCTACGCCCAGACCGAGCGCAACTACGTCGACCCGGAAATCGTCAAGCGCGTGGAAATCCTTCGCGGCCCGGCCTCGGCGCTGTACGGCAGCAACGCCATCGGCGGCGCGGTGAGCTACTTCACCCTCGACCCCAGCGACATCATCAAGGACGGCAAGGACGTCGGCGCCCGCCTGAAGGCCGGCTACAGCTCGGCCGACGACAGCTGGCTGACCTCCGCCACCGTCGCCGGCCGCCACGACGACTTCGACGCCCTGCTCCACGTCAGCCAGCGCAATGGCCACGAGACCGAGTCCTATGGCAGCCACGGCGGCACCGGCCTCTCCCGCACCGAAGCCAACCCCGAGGACGTGCGCACCACCAACGTGCTGGCCAAGCTGGGCTGGAACTACGCCGAAGGCTCGCGCTTCGGCCTGACCTACGAGCACTACAAGGACGACGTCGATTCCGACCAGAAGAGCGCCTACGGCGGCCCCTACTCCAACGGCGCGCCGGCCCTGCCGCCGAGCATCCTGCCCGGCGGCATGTACCAGTGGCGCAAGGCCAGCGACACCATCACCCGCGAGCGCTTCGGCCTGGACCATCAGTTCCTCGTCGACAGCGCCCTGGCCGACCACGCCAAGTGGACCTTCAACTATCAGGTGGCGAAGACCGACCAGGGCACCGAGGAGTTCTACTACCCCATGACCCGCCAGGTCCTGCGCACCCGCGACACCCTCTACAAGGAACGCCAGTGGGTGTTCGACCTGCAGCTGGACAAGAGCTTCGAACTGGGCGAGACCGACCACCTGCTGACCTACGGCACCAACCTCAAGCGGCAGAAGGTCACCGGCTACCGCGAAGGCAGCGGCACCTGCCTGGCCGTGGGTCGCGGCTGCACCGCCGTGGGCGCCAGCAGCGCCAGCGACACCCTGGCGCGCAGCAGCGACTTCCCGGACCCGACCATCGACACCTACGGCCTGTTCGCCCAGGACGAGATCCGCTGGAACGCCTGGACCTTCCTGCCCGGCCTGCGCTACGACTACACCCGCCTGAAGCCGCACATCACCGAGGAATTCCTCAACACCGCCGACCAGAGCGGCGACGGCGAAGTCAGCAGCGAGGACAAGACCTGGCACCAGCTCTCGCCCAAGCTCGGCGTGACCTACTCCTTCGACGACAACTACCTGTGGTACGGCCAGTACGCCCAGGGCTTCCGCACCCCGACCGCCAAGGCGCTGTACGGCCGCTTCGACAACCCCACCAGCGGCTACCGCGTGGAGCCCAACCCGGACCTGGACCCGGAGCGCAGCCAGAGCTACGAGACCGGCCTGCGCGGCACCTTCGACATCGGCTCGTTCGACGTCTCGGTGTTCTACAACAAGTACCGCGACTTCATTAACGAAGACGCCATCACCGCCGGCTACAACGAAGTCACCTTCCAGAGCAACAACATCAAGCACGCCATCATCAAGGGCGTGGAGCTCAAGGGCCGCCTGGAACTGGCCCCGTTCGGCGCGCCGCAGGGCCTCTACACCAAGGGCTCGGTGGCCTACGCCTACGGCCGCAACAAGGACACCGGCGAGCCGCTCAACAGCGTCAACCCGCTGACCGGCGTGTTCGGCCTGGGCTACGACGCGCCCAGCCAGGTCTACGGCGGCCTGCTGAACTGGACCCTGGTCAAGCGCAAGGACCGTGTCGACGACACCACCTTCAACGCCCCGGACGGCACCAGCAGCCAGTTCAAGACCCCCGGCTTCGGCATCCTCGACCTGACCGCCTACTACAAGCTGACCGACGACCTGACGCTGAACGCCGGCGTGTACAA
The DNA here is from genome assembly GCF_014843515.1 of Pseudomonas sp. ADPe. Classification (NCBI taxonomy): domain Bacteria; kingdom Pseudomonadati; phylum Pseudomonadota; class Gammaproteobacteria; order Pseudomonadales; family Pseudomonadaceae; genus Pseudomonas; species Pseudomonas sp. ADPe. The sequence goes on along the minus strand of NZ_CP062122.1, from coordinate 6,325,664 downwards.
CCTCACCGACAAGAAGTACTGGCTGTGGGACGACGTGCGCGGCTACGACAGCGTCGGCGAAGCCTCGGTGCTGGCCCCGGCCAACCTCGACCGCCTGACCCAGCCGGGGCGCAACTTCTCGGTCAACCTGGTGTGGGATATCTGAGGTAAGCGCTCTTCGTAGGATGGGCCGAGCCTGCGATACCCATGCGGTCATGGCGATGGGTATCGCTTCGCTCAACACCATCCTACGGAGTGTTGCGGGTGCCGACGGTGTAGCGGACCTTGTCCGCGATAGCCGGAACCACCGGCGCGATTCGCGGATAAGATCCGCTACGCCATGCGCACCTCCGGATTCACCTGTAGGAGCGCGCCCTGCGCGCGAAATCGCGGGCAGGGCCCGCTCCTACAGGGGAACCTCTCATCCGTTCTTTACGTTTTTCCCGCCCTCGTTCGTCTCGTCTTCTGTGAATCCATCGCTCAAGGAACCTGCTGCATGACCACCCTGGAAGCCCCCGCCCTGCGTTCCCAGCGCCTGAACCTGGCGACCCACGCCCCGCACCAGCGCCTGGACGCCGCGGTGAAGGCCCACGATCCCTTCGTCAGCCGCGAGAACTTCACCCCCTTCGTCGTCGCCCAGTACCTGTTCCAGTCGGAGCTGCAGGCGCTGTACCAGGATGCCGAGCTGGGCGCGATCTTCCCCGACCTGCCCGAACGCTGCCGCGCCCGGCAGGCGAAGGCCGACCTCGCCGACCTCGGCGCCCAGGTCCCGGTGCCGGTGGCCGGCGCCCCGGCCAATCCGTCCCGCGCCGAGGCCCTGGGCTGGCTGTTCGTCTCCGAGGGCTCCAAGCTCGGCGCCGCCTTCCTGATCAAGCGCGTGGCCGCCCTGGGCCTGGACGAGAACTTCGGCGCCCGCCACCTGGGCGAGCCGGCCGGCGGCCGCGCCGAAGGCTGGAAGCGCTTCACCCGCACCCTCGACGGCCTGGCGCTGAGCGCCGAGGAAGAACGCGCGGCCGAAGCCGGCGCCCTGGCCGCCTTCGAGCGTTTCGGCGCCCTGCTGCAGCACGCCTACGAGCATGCCGCCGCCCACGCCTGACGCGATGATTGACGCGCATCCCGGCAGCCGCCAGGATGCGCCTTTCACCCCCGTCGCTGCCGTCCCGATGTCCCAGCCCGCCCGTTCGCGCACCGTCCGCCTGCTCTATGCCCTGCTCGCCTACACCAGCCTGGGCGTGGGCATGGTCGGCCTGGTGGTGCCCGGCCTGCCGACCACCGAGTTCGTGCTGCTGGCGGCCTGGGCCGCGGCCAAGAGCTCGCCCAGGCTCAGCGCCTGGCTGGAGAACCACCGGTTGTTCGGCCCCATCCTCGCCAACTGGCGCAACGGCCGCGCCATCGCCCGCCGGGCCAAGGTCGCCGCCAGCCTGGCGATGCTCGCGGCGCTGGCGATCATGCTGCTCACCCTGCCCCATGGTTACTGGCTGTATGCGGTGGTGCTGGGCATGGCGATCGGTAACCTGTGGATCTGGTCGCGGCCGGACGATCGGCCGGCGACGGGGCCGGAGCGGAATCCGTAGGGCAGGCAGGCTCCAGGCTCTTGTAGGAGCGAGCTTGCTCGCGAACCGTGCTCGCCGGGGGCCATGGTGTTGCCGGTTGCTCCGTTCCCTCTCCCTAACCCTCTCCCTGAAGGGAGAGGGGACCGTTGGGCAGATGCTGATAGTTCGGCGTTAGCCGGCTAGCACAGTGATTACCGGCTGAAACCATTCCTTATCTCGGCACGGACAAGCCCCCTCTCCCTTCAGGGAGAGGGCTGGGGAGAGGGCGCTCTCATACCCAACACCAGCGCAACCGGGAAACTCCATCCGCAAGCAAGTCCCCTCGCCCCCCACAAAAAGCAAATCCCCCCCAACGGAGGTATGCTGAAAACCTCTCCCCAACCACCCGAGCCACCACCATGCCAACCCCCGCCAAACCCACCAGCAAGGTCGACCAGCTCCTCGCCGAAGCCCAGCAGCGCCGCGAAAGCAGCTACCGGGAAAAGGCCCTGAAGATGTACCCCTGGATCTGCGGGCGCTGCGGCCGCGAGTTCTCCGGCAAGCGCCTGAGCGAACTCACCGTGCACCACCGCGACCACAACCACGACAACAACCCCGAGGACGGCTCCAACTGGGAACTGCTGTGCCTCTACTGCCACGACAACGAGCACCAGCGCCAGGTCGACGCCCACTACCAGGGCAACGACGCCGGCGCCAGCGGGCCGAAGGTCACGCACAAGGCCCTGGCCGGGCTGGCCGCGTTGCTCAACAAGGACTCCTGAGCGCGCCTGTTGCCTTGCGCGGCGTTTCCTGCGAAAACGGCGCCCCGAAACGGCCCGGCCGGGCCGCCACCTGCGACAGAGGCACAGACATGAGCGACGAACTGCGTATCGAGGACATCCGCCCGGGCGACGGCAAGGCAGTGGTCAAGGGCGCGCTGATCACCACCCACTACCGGGGCACCCTGGAAGACGGCACCGTCTTCGATTCCTCCTACGACAAGGGCCGCCCCTTCCAGTGCGTGATCGGCACCGGACGCGTCATCAAAGGCTGGGATATCGGCCTCATGAACATGCGCGTCGGCGGCAAGCGCAAGCTCTTCGTGCCGGCGCACCTGGCCTACGGCGAGCGGCAGATCGGCGCGCACATCAAGCCGAACTCCAACCTCATCTTCGAAATCGAGCTGCTGGAAGTGCTGACCCGCGACGACTGAACGCGCCTCGCCTCAGGCCGTGGACTGCACCGACATGAGCCTGGCGCGCTGGCGCAGCAGGTTGGCGTCCACCGCGTCCAGGGCATCGATGAAGGCCACGGCGAAGGAGCCCGGCCTGCGGCTGGCCGCCTCGGCGATTTCCGCGGCCACGGCGAAATGCACGTGGGCCGCCGCCAGGGCGGTGAAGGCGTCCACCGCCACCGCCGTGTAGGCCGCCACCAGCGCGCCCAGGGCGCAGCCGGAGGCGGTCACCCGCGGCAGCAACGCGCTGCCGCCGCCGATGCGCAGCAGGCGTGGCACGGCGCTTTCGCGGCTATCGCCGACCCAGCCCAGCAGATGGTCCACCGCGCCCGAGGCCGATACCGCCTGGCAGTTGCGCAGCAATTCCACCGCCGCCGGCACCGCGCGGGCCGGGTCGTCGGAGCTGTCGAAGCCCGGCGCGCCCTGCCCCAGCCCGGCCAGGCCGATGATTTCCGACGCATTGCCGCGCACCACCGCCGGGCGCTGCTGCAGCAGCTCGGCGGCCACTCCGCCGCGCCAGGGCAGGCCGCCGGCGCCGATGGGGTCCAGCACCCAGGGCGTGCCGTGGACCACCGCCGAACGCACCGCCTGGCGCATGCCCTCCACCTGGGCGCTGGTAGGGGTGCCCAGGTTGACCAGCACGGCGCCAGCCACGCGGGCGAAGCCGGCCGCCTCCTCAGGGTTGTCGACCATCGCCGGCGAGGCCCCGGCGGCCAGCAGCACGTTGGCCATGAAGTTGGCCGACACCACGTTGGTCAGGCACTGCACCAGCGGCCGCGCGGCGCGCAGTTCGGCATGGGCGGCGATGATCGAATCCAGGCTGGGCATGAACCTGGCGGGCGCGGCGGTGGACATGGGGCGGCTCCGGGAGGGCGGCGGAAAGTGCGCCTAATCTACCCGTTCCGCGCCGCGCCCTCTATGGCTGCGCGGTCCAGGGCGTGGCCACGCCCGCCTCCACCTGCAGCGACAGGTAGTGCACGCCGGCCAGCACGCCGCTCTGGCTGTTACCCATCAGCGCCAGCCACTGCTGGTCGAAGGCGTCGTTGAGGTCCTTGCGCAGCTGCGCCTCCAGTTGCGGGCGCTCGCGGTCGCGGGACAGCGCGGTGAGCCCGGCGCTGCCCAGCGACAGCATCGTACCCGCCGCCTTGCCCACCGCCGCGGCGATGGCGCCGACGGCGCCGCTGACGGTCACCTCGCCCAACAGTTTCTCGCTGGTGCGCCGGGCCACGGCGGACACGCCCTGGTCCGGCTCGTCCACGTCCACGCCGGTGCGCGTCGAGGCATCGTGCACCCGGGCGATCAACGCCTGGTAGGCCGGCAACTGCTCCAGGCGCTTCGCCTGCAACAGCTGGTACAGCGAGGCATCCCGTGTGGCGGGTGGGCCCAGGGCGATGGCGGGGATGGCCTGCAAACGCTGGTCCAGCTGCGCGCGGGGCACGCCCAGGCGTTCGGGGATGGCGTCCAGCTGCCCGGCGAGGGCCTGCACGTAGAAACGGGTGGCGGCCTCCATCACCGCGGCGGGGTCGACCTGCCGCGCCACCGGTTCGAGCACGCGGCGCTGGTACTGGCCCTGCAGGTAGACGGACAGGCGGCTGACCGCCGGGCTCTTCTGGCTGTCGCCGAGCTTGTACCAGGCCACCCGCAAGCCCAGCCACTGCTGCGTCCAGTAGCCGGAGAACCAGGGGATGAAGTCGCTGTCGGTGCGCTGGTAGACCAGGTCCATCCAGTTTTCCATGGCGCCGCGGGCGTAGTCCTCGGCCTTGTCGGCGGCGGCCATGGAAGCGGAGGCGATGTCGCGGTCCACCTGTGCCCAGGTGGCCGCCGTCACCGGCGCCAGCGGCTCGGCGGCCTTGTGCCCGGCGCAGGCCGCAAGCGCCAGCAACGCCGCCAGCAACAGGCAGCGCAGCGGTCGCCAGGCTGTCGCTCGGCTGGCCATCGACTATCCCTCCGCCACGGGCGCTGCCGGTGCGGGAAAGTCGCCGGCGCCCTACTCCACCTTATCCGCAGCGCCGCCACAGGGGCTGGCGGCCGGACGCACGGCAGGCATCAGTCGAAGGCCACCGCGGCGCTGGGCAGCACGTCCAGGCGCGGGGCGAAGCTGCTCATGCGGCTGAACACTTCGTTGTGGTGGGCGATGATCTGCTCGGCGCGCAGCACGCGGTTGTCCAGGGTGCTGTGGGCGTCGCCGGCCAGCACCACGTCGTAGCCCTCGGCCAGGGCGCGGCGCACCGTGGTGTCGACGCAGAAGTCGGTCTGCATGCCGCAGATCACCAGGCCGGTCACGCCCAGCTTGCGCAGCAGGGCATCCAGTTCGGTGCCGTGGAAGGAGTCGGGCGTGGTCTTGCGCACCCGCGGCTCGCCATCGGCCACCTGCAGCGCCGGAGCCAGTTGCCAGCCCTCGCTGCCAGGGCGGAAGTCGCCCTCGGGCTCCTCGTGCTGGACGAAGATGACCGGCAGGCCGAGGTCGCGGGCACGGCGGCCCAGGCCGTTGATGCGCTCGACCACGCCTTGGTGGTCGAAGCAGGCGTCGGCGCCGCCGCACAGGGCGTGCTGGACGTCGATGACGAGCAGGGCGGTGGACATGCTGAAACTCCCCGGTAGCGATGGAAAAGGACCAACGATAGCCGGCGGCGGCGGGGCCGGCCAGCGCCGCGTCAGGACGGCAGTTGCTCGCGCATGGCCCCGGCCAGCTCGGCGGCGCCCTCCTCGTCCAGGCGCCCGGCCGCGCCGCGGATGTCGTCGGCCACCTTGTTCTGGCTGAGCTTGGACTTGCCGACCAGCTCGTGGATCTGCACCTCGATGCCGACCACCTTGGCCAGCATCCCGGCGATGAATGCGGGGGTGGAATCGGCCATGCGCCAGGGCCGCGCCTCGCCGGCCTCGTGTTGCCGCGTTAGGTGGCCCACCAGGCCGCGGACGAAGCGCTCGTCGTCGACCACCCGCAGGGTGCCGCGCACGTGCACCACCTGGTAGTTCCAGGTGGGCACCTGCTCGTGGCTCAGGTGCTTGCTGGGGTACCAGTTGGGCGAGATGTAGTGCTCCGCGCCGCGGAACACCACCAGCACCTCGCTGCCATCGGCGTGCTGCCACAAGGGGTTGGCCCGGGCCACGTGGGCGCGCAGGCAACCCTCTTCGGGGAGCAGTTCGAAGGGGATGTGGTCGGCGTCCAGCCCCCCGCCGCTGCCGTGCACCAGCATGCCCAGCGGGTGGGCCTGGATCAGGCGGTACAGCGCGTCGACGCGGGTTTCGCGGAAATGCTCGGGCAGGTACATGCCGTTCTCCGGGTACTGGGAAGGCCCCCATGATGCGCGGGGATTGGTCCACTACAAAGAGCCATTTCCCCTTCGCCACAGGGAGCCATTCCCCAGCGGTCCGTCATTCGCGGGTGATGCCCGTGATGGTGATGCCATACAGGCGCAGCAACGCATCGGTCGCGTCGCCCTCGGGGGTTTCGTGGGCGGCGCCGTACTCGCCCTTCTCCAGGTTGCGGCGCGCCCACTCCAGCAGGTAGCGCTCCGCCTCCTGCATGCTCGGCTTGTGCGCGGACGGCATGGACAGGACGCTCGTGTTGTTGTCCTTGTGGTAACTGATCTTCCAGCGTGCCATGGGCCTCTCCCTCTCGAAGCATGGGTATCAGGGTAAGAAGCCCATGCGCCGCCAGGGTTCAAATCGATCGATCGCCTGCCGCCCGGCAGGCCCCGAGCAACCGCTGGCGAAACTTCTTCGAACCATTCGACCACGTGGCCTTCCCACTACATGTGCGGGCCGATGACGGTTCGCCCATTCAGTGGAAACCAACCCTGAGGAGTTCATCATGACTTCGAAGAGCAGCAACCCCGGCAACTTCGCCAACGACCGCGAGAAAGCCTCGGAAGCCGGCAAGAAAGGCGGCTCCCGCAGTGGCGGCAACTTCGCCAATGACCGTGAAAGAGCCGCGGAGGCCGGCCGCAAGGGTGGCCAGCACAGCCACGGCGGCGGCAGGAGCTAGGCTGTAGCCCTGAGCTGGCCCGGCGGAGCTCCAGGTTCCGCCGGGCTTCTTCATGAAGCGCCTAGCCGTGGTGGTCCCGCTCGCCGTCCAGCGGCAGCGCCACGCCCGCTCCCCCGCCGCCACCGAGGCCGCCGCCCAGGCCGCCCTTGCCTGGCCTCCCGAGGCGCTGAAGGTTGGCGCGCCCGGCGGAAACAGACTAGCCGTTGGGCAGTGTAGCCCCGTGCCCCGTCAGAGCGTCGGGTCCCAGCGCTGCGACCAGTCCGGGTCCTCGCGCACCAGCTCGCGCAGCAGCGCGAAGGCCTGCTGCAACTGCGCCGAATCACGCTCGCGGGAATACACCAGGTAGGTCGGGTAGCTGAACTCCGGGGCCCGCGGCACGCGGCGCAGTACGCCCTTGTCGAGGTAGCTCTGCACCACCCGCGTGCGGAAGTAGCCCGAGCCGCCGTTCTCCAGGATGTACTGCAGCGCCAGCGGCCCGAGGTTGAAGGCCACCGGCGCGCGGGCCTTGTCCGGCAAAGCGCTGTCGTGCTGCTGGCGGAAGCCCTCGCCCCAGTCGATGTACACGTAGGGCTCGGGGTTCTTGGCGCGCACCAGGATGAGCTTCTCTTCCAGCAACTGCTCCACCTGCATGCCCGGCCAGTAGTGCGGCTGGTACACCAGGGCGGCGTCCAGCACGCCCAGCTCCAGCTGGCGCAGCAGGGCCTCGCCGCTGCCGATCTCGGCGCGCACCGCGTAGCTGTCGATGGTCTGCCGGATGCGGCTGACCCAGCGCAGCATCAGCGGATTGCACAGGCTCACCTCGCCGCCGATGTGCAGCACGTTGTCCACGCCCTCGGGCAGCGGCAGGTCGCGCTGCGCGGCTTCCCAGGTCTGCAGCATCTGGTTGGCGTAGATGATGAAAGCCTCGCCGTCGGCGGTCAGGCGCGCGCCAGCGCGGTTGCGCACGAACAGCTTGCAGTTGAGGTGGCTTTCCAGCTTCTGGATGCGCGCGGTGATGGCCGTCTGGGTGACGTGCATGCGCTCGGCGGCGGCGACGAAGCTGCCGTGGCGGGCGATTTCCAGGAAGGTGCGGGTGAGGTCGATGTCCATGCTGTGGGGCGGGGCTGGGGGGCGGGTGGCGGCATTCTAAACCAGGGTGGGGGGACTGCTGGGGGAATGACGGTGGTTTTTTCCGGTGGGGAGTGGTGTTGGGTGAAGGTCCGCAACCCTCTCCCCCCGCCCTCTCCCTGAAGGGAGAGGGGGCTTGTCTGCCTGCTGGAAGAATTGGTTTACGCCGGCGCATATCGGCTGACACGGAAACACCAGCGCACACCGAACGGTCCCCTCTCCCTTCAGGGAGAGGGTTAGGGAGAGGGCGCTCTCGGTCTTGGCGCCGAAGTCCCTGGAAACCCCGTTCGCGAGCAAGCTCGCTCCTACAGGACGGAAGCTCAGCTCACCCGCCGATACCCACCCAACACCCCGCGCCGCGACAGCACCCACTGCCACAGCTGGATATCCCTCGCCCGGAAGGCCCCCGCGCAGGACAGCAGGTAGTAGCGCCACATGCGGTAGAAGCGCTCGCCCAGTTCCTCGGCGAAGCGCGGCCAGCTGGCCTCGAAGTTGCGCGCCCAGGCCATCAGCGTGCGGTCGTAGTCGGCGCCGAAGTTGTGCAGGTCTTCCACCACCAGCAGGCCGTCGGCGGCGTCGCCGATCTGGCCGATGGAGGGCAGGTCGCCGTTGGGGAAGATGTATTTGTCGATCCAGCGGTCCGGCACGCTGCGGCGCTGGTTCTTGCCGATGGTGTGCAGCAGGAACAGGCCGTCGTCGTCCAGGCAGCGCGCCGCGACTTCCATGAAGGTGCGGTGGTTCTTGCGCCCGACGTGCTCGAACATGCCGATGCTGACGATGCGTTCGAAGCGCTCGTCGAGGTCGCGGTAGTCCAGCAGGCGGAACTCCAGCGGCAGCCCGGCGTAGCGCTTGCGCGCCCATTCGCACTGCTCGCGGGAGATGGTCACGCCCACGCATTCCACGCCGTAGCGCTCGGCGGCGAAGGCCATGAAGCTGCCCCAGCCGCAGCCGATGTCCAGCACGCGCATGCCCGGGCGCAGGTCGAGCTTGCGGCACACCAGGTCGAGCTTGGCCTCCTGGGCCTGGGCCAGGTCCTCGGCGTCCTTCCAGTAGCCGCAGGTGTAGGTCATGCGCGGGTCGAGCATGGCGGCGTAGAAGTCGTTGCCCAGGTCGTAGTGGCGCTCCCCCACCGCCCAGGCGCGGTTCGCCGTCTGCAGATTGCACAGGCGCGCCTGCAGGGCGTGGAAGATCAGCGAGGCCGGGCTGACCTGGTCGACCACCCCGCTGCGCAGCAGGCGGGCGAAGAACTCGTCGAGTTGGTCGCAGTCCCAGTCGCCGTCCATGTAGGCCTCGCCGAGGCCGAGGTTGCCCTGGGCCAGGGCGCGTTGCGGCACGCCGGGGTGGTTCAGGCGCATGTCCCAGGGCTGGTGGCCGTCCAGGCCCAGGCCGGCCTGCTCGAGTAGCGAGCGGGCGAAACGCTGAGCGCGGCTGTCGGCAGCCGCCGGGGTCGGGCGGGAGGTGGAGAGCTCGGAAGGCATGGTGTTTCCCTTGTGTTTTCTAGATATCCGTTGGTGCTCAGGCATCGTCGCGGTGCAGGCGCAGGACCGCGCGCAGTTCCTCGCGCAGCCAGGCCTGGCGAATGCGCGGCAGGCGCTGGGCGAGGCGCCGCGCCACCCAGCGCTGGCCGCGGGCGACGAAGCGCAGGCGCTCGGCCATCTCCTCGATGGCCATGGCCTTGGCATGGAAGGCGCCCAACTCGCGTCCGGGCTCGGCGCCCAGGCGCTGCAGGCTGCGGCGCAGGCGGCGGCAGCTTTCCGCCTCGCCCTGGTGCAGCGCGTGCAGGCGCTCCAGAAGTTGTGGGTCCTCGGTCTGCCGGGCGCTGTCGAGCATCACCCGGGCGCCGGCGCGCTCGGCGCTCAGCAGTTCCTGCAGCCAGTCGACGAGGTCGGCGTCTTCGTCGCCGCCCTGCAGGCGCGCCAGGCTGGCATCGGCTTCCGCCACCAGCTGCGCCAGGCGCTCGGCGGCCGGGCGGATGTCGTGCAGCTGGGCGCAGGACTGGCCGGCGTAGATCGGCATGTCCTCCAGGCGGCCATAGGCGCCGCGCAACGGCGAGTCGGTGGAGAACAGGTAGATGGGGCCACCGTCCTGCTCACCGATCACCGGCGTCTCGCGGCGCTCGTGCAGGTTCGCGTAGTCGCCGCGGGTCACCGCGTTGGGCAGCACGCGCACCGGCGCCGGCATCGGCCAGTTGCGGAAGAAGGCCTCGGTCAGCAGCGTCTGCTCCGCCTCGGCCTCGACCAGGCAGCGCTTGTGGTAGTCGTGGGCGTAGGACTCGTCGGTGGCGAGGAAGGCCGAGCCGCAGGCCACGCCCTGGGCGCCCAGGGCCAGCGCCGCGGCGATGGCGGCGCCGCTGGCGATGCCGCCGCAGGCCACCACCGGCACCTCGCCCAGGGCCACCAGCTCCGGCACCAGCGCGAAGGTGGAAACCTGGCCGCGCACGTGCCCGCCGGCTTCCACGCCCTGGGCGATCAGCACGTCCACCCCGGCGCGCAGCGCGGCCTCGGCATCGGCGCGGTTACCCACCTGGTGCAGCACCAGCATGCCGGCGTCCTTGAAGCGGCGGACCACGTCGGCCCGCACGTCCCAGAACAGCGCCACCGCCGGCACCCGCAGTTCCAGACAGACGGCCACCTGCGCCTCCAGCAAGTCGGCGGGAGTGGCCGCGGGGATCAGGTTGACGGCGAAGGGTTCGTGGCTGAGCTCGCGGTAGGCCGCCACCTCGCGGCGGATCAGCGCCACCGGCTCGCGCACCATGCCCAGGCAGCCGAAGCCGCCGGCGTTGCTCACCGCCGCGACCAGTTCATGGCGTGCCACGCCGCCCATTCCGGCGCAGATGATAGGCACCCGGCAACCCAAGAGTTCGACCAGGGGGGTGTTCAGCGCGGGATGAGGCATGGCGGTACTCCTGAAGCCGCAAGGCAGAGCGGCGACAGGACAATGGTAGGCCTTGGGCTTAACTGAATTTAAATGAAATTTAATGGCCGATTAGTTCATTAAAATGAATATGTAAGCCGTATTCGAAAAACCGGATCTACCCCCTGCAAGCCACGCTTTCCTTGCCCATGCCCGCCTGCGGCAAAGGGTCGCGCGGGCGACGGTCGCAGCGTTCATATCAAAATAAGTTTATTCAGCCTTCATTATTATTAATTTGTTGCATGCCTTGACGTTCCGCAGACTGTATCGGCTCCCTGCAAAGGTTCTGGCCCCCCACTCCGACCAGGGTCTTGCACCCGCTGCCACGTTCCCCGTGCAGTGGGGGGAGCAGCCAGTCACCGCGCATTTCGACGGAACTCCAAGATGGCCAGCGTACAAGCCCTCGACAAGAACGACACCTATAACTACGAGATCGTCCGCCGTTTCACCCTCACCACCCTGTTCTGGGGCGTGCTGGGCATGAGCATGGGCGTGGTGATCGCCGCCCAGCTGGTGTGGCCGGAACTCAACCTCGGCCTGCCCTGGACCAGCTTCGGGCGCATCCGCCCGATCCACACCAACCTGGTGATCTTCGCCTTCGGCGGCAGCGCGCTGTTCGCCACCTCCTTCTACGTAGTGCAGCGCACCTGCCGGGTGCGCCTGGTCTCCGACAGCCTGGCCAACTTCGTGTTCTGGGGCTGGCAGGCGAGCATCCTGGCGATGCTGGCGAGCTACCCGCTGGGCATCACCACCTCCAAGGAATACGCCGAGATGGAGTGGCCCATCGCGCTCTGGGTCACCGTGGTGTGGATCGCCTACGCCTACCTGTTCTTCGGCACCATCGCCCGCCGCAAGGTGCAGCACATCTATGTGGGCAACTGGTTCTACGGCGCCTTCATCGTGGTCACCGGCATGGTCCACGTGGTCAACCACCTGGCGCGCCCGGTCAGCCTGCTGAAGTCCTACCCGATCTACTCCGGCGCCACCGACGCCATGATCCAGTGGTGGTACGGCCACAGCGTGGTCGGTTTCATCCTCTCGGTGGGCTTCCTCGGCATGATGTACTACTACGTGCCGCGCCAGGCCGAGCGGCCGGTGTACTCCTACCGCCTGTCCATCGTGCATTTCTGGGCGATCATCACCCTGTACATCTGGGCCGGCCCGCACCACCTGCACTACACCGCCCTGCCCGACTGGGCGCAGTCCCTGGGCATGGTGATGTCGCTGATCCTCCTGGCCCCGAGCTGGGGCGGCATGATCAACGGCATGATGACCCTCTCCGGCGCCTGGCATAAGCTGCGCACCGACCCCATCCTGCGCTTCCTGGTGGTGTCCCTGGCGTTCTACGGTATGTCCACCTTCGAAGGCCCGATGATGGCCATCAAGACGGTGAACTCGCTGTCCCACTACACCGACTGGACCATCGGCCACGTACACGCGGGCGCCCTCGGCTGGGTGGCGATGATCTCCATCGGCGCGCTGTACCACATGATCCCCAAGCTCTACGGCCGCGAGCGGATGTACAGCGTCGGGCTGATCAACGCGCACTTCTGGCTGGCCACCATCGGCACCGTGCTCTACATCGCCTCGATGTGGGTCAACGGCATCACCCAGGGCCTGATGTGGCGTGCGGTCAACGCCGACGGCACCCTCACCTACTCCTTCGTCGAAGCCCTGCAGGCCAGCCACCCCGGCTACATGGTGCGGCTGTTCGGCGGCGCCCTGTTCGCCAGCGGCATGTTCCTGATGGCCGGCAACACCTGGCTGACCGTGCGCGCCGGCCAGCGCATCGACCGCATGCCCATCGCCAGCGCCGCCTGAGGAACCCCGCCATGCAACTGCTGCTCGCCCTGGCCACGCTGCTGGTCGTGGCCGTCGCCCCCTGCCTGCACCTGCGCCGCGCCAGCCGCCACGACCTGCAGCAGGCGGCGCTGCTGCCCTTCGCCGACGACCCCGAGGCCGCCGCGCGGATGAGCGCCGCCACCGGCCAGCGCTGCGAGCGCCTGTTCGACCCGCGCCGCGAGTGCCGCCTGCGGGCCTGATTTACCCGATCCAGGGACGGATCCCTCCCGCGTGCCTGTCTGGCACTTTTCGGGGCCCACCTCGTTGTTCCGTGAGGTGGGCCCTTTTTTTCGTGGCGCATGATGCGTTGGCGTTTTCCGGCGATGCGGGGTGGCGTTTCCAGCTCACCTCCGAGGGGGATTCGGCCATGGTCAAACGGCGGATAACCGCGAACGGTTATTCGCCCTACGTGGCTGAGACTCCCGTCCTGAAGGGGGCCAGTCCGTGCCGGGAGAGGATTCGATGCCAGTCGGCAACGCTGGAGCCGCCGGCTGACGCCGTAATGCCCGTTCCTGCCCAACGGTCCCCTCTCCCGCTTGCGGGAGAGGGTTAGGGTGAGGGGCTCTTGAAATGGCCCCCTACGCCCCGCCCTCACCTCCCCCTAGGGGCCCGTAGGGGTTTCCCCGATTTTCGCGCCACCGCGCCGGCCCTATCGTTCGCAGCCATATCTCCCACTGCGTGAGCGCCGCCGTGTTCGCCTATTCGATCTTCTGGACAGGAATCGCCCTGGGCCTCGCCGGCCTGGGTTTCGCCCAGCCATGGCTGGCCGCGGCCGGGCTGGCCATGGCCGGCGCCGCAGGCATCGTCCTGCGCCCCCGCGCACAACTGCCGGCCGAGCTTCCCGCGCCGGCCGCCGAGGCCCCTGCCGCCGTCGATTGCCAGCCCCTGCTGCACGCCGTGCTGCCGGCCTGGCAGCAGAACCTGGAGCAGGTGCGCAAGCTGCTGGCCGGCAACGTCGGCGAGCTGTTCGCGCGCTTCGCCGCCCTGGCCGAGCGCCTGCAGCAGACACTGGCCCGCTCCGAGAGCGTCACCGGCGGCGAAGGCCTGAGCCACGACCTGCGCCAGGCCCAGCAGCGCCTGCACGAAGTCACCGAGGCCTTCCACGCCGCCAGCGTGCGCAAGAACGAGCTGCTGGCCACCATCGGCAACCTCAGCGGCTACGCCAGCGAGCTGCAGGGCATGTCCAAGCACGTGCAGGACATTGCCAGCCAGACCAACCTGCTGGCCCTCAACGCCGCCATCGAGGCCGCCCGCGCCGGGGAATATGGCCGCGGCTTCTCGGTGGTGGCCGACGAGGTGCGCAAGCTGTCCAGGCTCTCGGCCGAGACCGGCCAGCGCATGGTCGAGAAGGTCGGCGAGATCAACCAGGCCATCCACGCCACCGTCACCGCGGCGCAGGAGCTGTCCAGCCGCGAGGAAGACAACCTCGACTACCTGGACGGCGTCGCCGCCGACATCCTGCGGAACCTCTCGCGCAACCTCGAAGCGCTCAGCGCCAGCGCCGGCGAGTTGCAGCACGACACCCGCGTCACCCAGGCGGACATCCAGGAAATCATCGTCGGCCTGCAGTTCCAGGACCGCAGCGACCAGATCCTCGACCACCTGCAGGGCGACATCGGCCGCCTGCACCAGGCCGTCGCCAGCAGCGATGCCGCCCTCGCCCAGCCGCAACGCTGGCTCGGCGAGATGCGCCGCCAGTTCACCACCGACGAGGAACGCAGCGCCCGCCCGGCGAGCCGCGGCGCCGCCTCGGACGTCACCTTCTTCTGATCGCCCCGGAGCCCAACATGGCCAAGACCATTCTCATCGTCGACGACTCCACGTCCATGCGCCAACTGGTCAAGATGACCCTCGCCGGCGCCGGCCACCAGGTCATCGAGGCCGTCGACGGCCGCGACGCCCTGGCCAAGCTCGGCGGCCAGAAGGTGCACCTGGTCATCAGCGACCTGAACATGCCCAACCTCGACGGCATCGGCCTGGTCAAGGCGCTGAAGGCGCGCCCCGAGTACCGCTTCACGCCCATCGTCATGCTCACCACCGAAAGCGAACAGGGCAAGAAGGCCGAAGGCCAGGCCGCCGGCGCCCGCGCCTGGATCGTCAAGCCGTTCCAGCCGGCCCAGCTGCTGGCCGCCGTGGACCGGCTGGTGGGCTGAGATGCTGCACCTTTGCGACGAGCCCGGCCGCCCCCTGGCGCTGGCCGGCAGCCTGACCATCTACGAGGTGGGCCAGGCCTGCGCCGCCCTGCGCGAGGCGGTCGCCGGCACCCGCCTGGAAGTGGCCGGGCAATGGCCGCTGGACCTGTCCTGCCTCGACGAGATCGATACCGCCGGCGTGCAACTGCTGCTGGCGCTGCGCACGCAACTGCAGCGCCACGGCGCCGTACTGGCGCTGCACGCGCCCAGCGAGGCGGTGCGCGAACTGGTCGACCTGTTGCGGCTGCACGCCGCCCTGCCCTATGCCGCCGCAGCGGCCCAGCCCGAGGCCTGATGCCATGCTCGACGGCGAACAATGGAGCGAACTGCTGCGCGGCTTCATCGAAGAAGCCCGCGACCTGGCCCGGCAGGCCGAGGAATGCCTGCTGGAACTGGAGCGCAACCCGGCCGACGGCGAAGCCATCACCCGCCTGTTCCGCGCCATGCACACCCTCAAGGGCTCGGCCGGACTGTTCTCGCTGCTGCCGCTGGTGAACTTCACCCACCACCTGGAAAACCTGCTGATGGCCGTGCGCGACGGTGAGCGCGCGCTGACCGCCGAGCTGGTCTCGCTGATGCTGCGCTGCCTGGACGAGATCACCTCGATGGTCGCGCTGATCGACCCGGCCAGCGGCGAGCTGCCGGTGGACGCGGCGCACCAGCGCGAACTGCTAGACGCCCTGGCCGCACTGACCGGCAACGAGCCGGAACTGATCCCCACGCAAGCCATCGACTGCCCGGCCCGCGGCCGCCTGGACGCCTGCGCCAGCTGCGAGGCGCAAGGCGCCTGGCACATCTCGCTGCGCTTCGACGGCGAGCTGCTGCGCAACGGCTTCGACCCCGCCACCTTCGTGCGCTACCTCGGCCGCTTGGGCGAAGTGCTCTGCCTGCACCTGATCGACGACGCCGTGCCGGCGCTGGAAGAACTCGACGCCGAGCGCTGCTACCTGGGCCTGGAGATTGCCCTGTGCACCTCGGCGGAACGCGCCGCCATCGAGGAAGCCTTCGAATTCATCCGCGATTTCTGCAGCCTGCGCCTCCTGCCGCCGGGCAGCCAGGTGGACGACTACCTGGCGCTGATGCGCGAGCTGCCGGAAAGCGACGAGCGCATCGGCGCCATCCTGGTCGCCAGCGGCCTGCTCGACGAGCAGGACCTGGCCCGCGGCCTGGCGTTGCAGGCGCAGCACAGCGACGCGCTCAAGCCCGCCCTGGGCAGCGTGCTGGTGGACCAGGGGCTGGTGCCGGCGCAGGCGGTGAACGCCGCCCTGGCGCAACAGCAGAAGGCCCGCGAGCGCGCCCCGGAAAGCAGCCTGATCCGCGTCGCCGCGCACAAGCTCGACGAGCTGATCAACCTGGTGGGCGAACTGGTGATCAGCGCGGCCGCCGCCCAACTGCACGCCCGCGCCAGCGGCGACAGCGCCAGCAGCGAAAGCGCGCAGACGGTCAACCGCCACGTGGAGCTGATCCGCGAGGCGGCGCTGAAGCTGCGCATGGTCGAGATCGGCGAGACCTTCTCGCGCTTCCACCGCGTGGTGCGCGACGTCAGCCAGCAACTGGACAAGCGCATCCGCCTGGAGATCCACGGCGCCGACACCGAGCTGGACAAGTCGGTGATCGACAAGCTGGCCGACCCGCTCACCCACCTGGTGCGCAACGCCATGGACCACGGCATCGAGCCGGCCGGGCAGCGCATCGAGGCGGGCAAGGCGCCCGAGGGCCTGCTGCGCCTGAACGCCTTCCACGAGTCGGGCACGGTGGTTATCGAAGTCAGCGACGACGGGCGCGGCCTGGACACCCGGCGCATCCGCGCCAAGGCCATCGAGCGGGGCCTGATCGAGGCCGGCGCCACCCTCGGCGAGCAGGAGCTGCAGCGGCTGATCTTCGCCGCCGGCTTCTCCACCGCCGACAGCGTCTCGGACCTGTCCGGCCGCGGCGTGGGCATGGACGTGGTGCGCAGCGCCATCGAAGCGCTGCGCGGCAGCATCGAGATCGACTCGCGCGCAGGCCAGGGCAGCACCTTCCGCATCCGCCTGCCGCTGACCCTGGCGATCATCGACGGCTTCCAGGTGAGCCTGGGCGACGAACAGTTCGTGGTGCCGCTGGGCCTGGTGACCGAATGCATGGAGCTGCCGCCCCACGCCAGCGACGGCGCCTGCGGCTACATCGACCTGCGCGGCCGGCCGCTGCCGTGCATCGACCTGGCCGCGCACTTCGGCCTGCCGGGCAGCCGCGGCGGGCGCCGCAACATAGTGGTGGTCAGCCACGGCCGGCAGCAGGCCGGGCTCGTGGTCGACCACCTGCACGGCGAGCTGCAGACGGTGATCAAGCCGCTTGGCCCGCTGTTCCAGCACCTGCAGGGCATCGCCGGCTCGACCATCCTCGGCTCCGGCCAGGTCGCCCTGATCCTCGATATCGCCACGCTTTTCGCCAGCCTCGACGAACAGCCGACGCACCACCCCGTGGACAGCGATCCACAGCAGAGCCACAGGCACCCGCAAGCCGCCGGTGCGCAGGAGACACCCCATGAAATTCATCCGTAACCTCCGGATCGGCATCCGCCTGATCGCCGGCTTCTCCCTGGTGGTGGCCCTGACCACCGCGGTGGGCGCGCTGGGCATTTTCAACCTGAGCAAGGTCAACGACCTCTCCGACCAGATGTACAACCGCGAGATGCTCGCCCTCGACGCCATGCAGGTGGCCAACCTCAACCTGGTGTACATCGGCCGCCACCTGCGCAGCTCGCTGCTGGCCGCCAGCGTCGAGGAACGCGACGCGACCATGGCCCAGGTGCCCCAGGCCATCAAGACCCTGCACGACAACCTGGAGGCGGCCCGCGCCAGCTTCGTCAGCGACGAAGCCAAGGCGCGCCTGGCGCAGCTGGACCAGCAACTGGCGGAGTACGAGAAGACCGCCCTGCACATCCTCGACCTGAACAAGGCCAGCGGCCGCCTCGACGAAGGCAGCGAGGCCAGCGCCCTGCTGCCGAAGCTGCGCCAGCTGAGCAACGCCGCCGACGACAACATGAGCGCGCTGGTGGAGCAGAAGAAACTCCGCGCCCGCCAGGCCAACGACAGCATCACCGACATCTACCTCGCCTCGCGCCTGCAGATGATCGTGCTGGTGCTGGTCGCCGCCGGCCTGGGCTTCGCCATCGGCATCCTGGTCACGCGCAGCATCGTGCGCCCGCTCAACCGCGCCATGGGCGTGGCCAACAGCCTCGCCGAGGGCGACCTGGGCGTGCGCGTGGAGGTCGACAGCGCGGACGAGACCGGCCGCCTGCTGGGCTCCATGGGCCACCTGGCCGAGCGCCTGCGCAACGTCATGGGCGACGTGCGCGGCGCCGCCGACGCCCTCTCCTCGGCCTCCGAGGAAGTCAGCGCCACCTCCCAGTCCCTCAGCCAGGCGGCCACCGAGCAGGCCGCCAGCGTCGAGGAAACCACCGCCTCGGTGGAACAGATGTCCGCCTCCATCGCGCAGAACACCGAGAGCGCCCAGGTCACCGACGGCATCGCCGGCAAGGCCGCCAGCGACGCGGTGGACGGCGGCCGCGCGGTGCGCGAGATGGTCCAGGCCATGAAGCAGATCGCCGACAAGATCGGCATCATCGACGACATCGCCTACCAGACCAACCTGCTGGCCCTCAACGCCGCCATCGAAGCGGCCCGCGCCGGCGACCACGGCAAGGGCTTCGCGGTGGTGGCAGCCGAGGTGCGCAAGCTGGCCGAGCGCAGCCAGGTGGCCGCGCAGGAGATCGGCGGCGTGGCCGGCAGCAGCGTGCAGCTGGCCGAACAGGCCGGCCACCTGCTCGACGAGATAGTGCCCAACATCCAGAAGACCTCCGACCTGGTCCAGGAGATCACCGCCGCGTCCCAGGAACAGAGCGCCGCCGCCGGGCAGATCAACATCGCCATGGGCCAGATGAACCAGATCACCCAGCAGAACGCCTCGGCCTCCGAGGAGCTGGCCGCCACCGCCGAGGAAATGAACGCCCAGGCCAGCCAGTTGCTGGAGCTGATCGGCTACTTCCGCTTCGACGAGCAGGCCCGCGCCCACGCGCCCTACCGCAGCAGCGTCGCCGGCACCCCGCGCGAACCCCATCGACCGATGCGCAAGGCGGCCGCCGCGCGGGTGGACGAGGGCCAGTTCGTCAGCTTCGACTGAGGAAAGCGAGCATGGACAACCTGCAGAGCACGGCGCCCGGCGCGGTACAGCACCTGTCGTTCCGCGTGCGCCAGGCGCGCTACGCGCTGCCCATCGAACTGGTGCGCGAGATCATCGAATACGGCCAGGTCACCGCGGTGCCGATGATGCCCGGCTTCATCCACGGCGTGATCAACCTGCGCGGCAACGTGGTGCCGGTGCTGGACCTGGCCGCCCGCTTCGGCATGTCGCTGAGCGTGCCGGACAAGCGCACCTGCATCGTCATCATCGAACTCGACCTGGGCGACAGCCAGCAGCGCACCGGGCTGGTGGTGGACGCCGTGGACGCCGTGCTGGACATCGAGGCCGCCAGCATTGAGCCGGCGCCGCCGTTCGGCGCCGGCATCCGCACCGAGTTCATCGCCGGCATGGCGCGCGACGAGGCGGGCTTCACCATCGTCCTCGACGTGCGCCGCGCGCTGTCGCTGGACGACATCCGCCAGCTCGGCCTGGCCGCGCAGGCCGGCTGATGCCCACGCGCAACCTGCCGCGCCTGGGCGACGAGGACTTCCGCCGCCTGCAGCGCCTGATGCAGCAGGCCTCGGGCATCCGCATGGGCGAACAGAAACGCACCCTGATGGCCGGCCGCCTGATGTGCCGCCTGCGGGCGCGCGGGCAGCCCGACTACGGCGCCTACCTGCGCCTGCTGGCGCAGCCGGCCGAGGCCGCCGAGCGGCGCCTGGTGGTGGACCTGCTCACCACCAACGAGACCTTCTTCTTCCGCGAGCCGCAGCACTTCGAGGTACTCGGCGACTGGGCCGCGCGCCGGCGCCGGCCGCTGCGGCTGTGGAGCGCCGCCGCCTCCTCGGGGCAGGAAGCCTTCAGCATGGCCATGACCCTGGCCGAGCGCGGCGCGGCGGACTGGTCCATCCTGGCCACCGACCTCAGCCTGCGGGTGCTGGAGAAGGCGCGGCGCGCCATCTACCCGATGGAACAGGCGGCCCACCTGCCGCGGGGCTGGCTGGAACGCCACTGCCAGCGCGGCATCGGCGAAAGCGCCGGCAACTTCCGCATCGGCGCGCACCTGCGCGAGCGGGTGGCCTTCGCCGAACTGAACCTGGCCCGCGAACTGCCGGCGGACGTCGGCCCCTTCGAGGTCATCTTCCTGCGCAACGTGCTGATCTACTTCGGCGCCGAGGAAAAGCGCGGCATGCTCGCCCGGCTGCTGCAGCGCCTGGTGACGGGCGGGCTGCTGTTCATCGGCCACGCCGAGAGCCTGCACGGCCTGGGCCTGCCGGTGCGCACGCTGTGCCCGTCGGTCTTCGAACGCACGCGATGAGAGGAGCACGGGCGTGATCAAGGTCTTCATCGTCGACGACTCGGCGTTGGTGCGCCAGGTGCTCACCGCCTGCCTGGGCGGGCACCCGGGCATCCAGGTCATCGGCCAGGCGGCCGATCCGCTGTTCGCCCTGGAGAAGATGCGCCAGCAATGGCCGGACGTGCTGGTGCTGGACGTGGAGATGCCGCGCATGGACGGCATCACCTTCCTGCGCCGGATCATGGCCGAGCGGCCGACGCCGGCGATCATCTGCTCCACCCTCACCCAGGCCGGCGCGGCCGTCACCCTAGAGGCCCTGGCGGCCGGCGCCGTGGGCGTCTTCGCCAAGGCCAGCGTGGGCCTGCGCGAAAGCCTGCAGCAACTGGCCGGCGAACTCATCCGGCAGATCGAGGCGGCCGCCCGCAGCCACCCACGGGCCACGCCGCCGCGCACGCCGGCCACGGCCGTACCGCCAGCCGCCCGCAGCGGCCGGCTCGCCGGCGAGCGTATCGTCGCCCTGGGCACCTCCACCGGCGGCACCCAGGCGCTGGAGCAGGTGCTGCGCCAGTTGCCGGAGGACTGCCCGGGCATCGTCATCGTCCAGCACATGCCGGAGAAATTCACCGCCGCCTTCGCCCAGCGCCTGGACGGCCTGTGCCGCATCGAAGTACGCGAGGCGCGCCACCTGGACCGCCTGCGTCCGGGCCTGGCCCTGGTGGCGCCGGGTGGCTTGCACATGCAGCTCAGGCGCAGCGGCGCGCACTACCTGGTCGAAGTGCTCGACGGCCCGCCGGTCAACCGCCACAAGCCCTCGGTGGACGTGCTGTTCCGTTCGGTGGCGCGGCACGCCGGGCCCGACGCCCTGGGGGTGATCATGACCGGCATGGGCGACGACGGCGCCCGCGGCCTGCTGAGCATGCGCGAGGCCGGCGCGCGCACCCTGGCCCAGGACGAGGCCAGCTGCGTGGTGTTCGGCATGCCGCGCGAAGCGCTGCGGCTGGGCGCCGCCCAGGCCAGCGAGCGGCTGGCCAACCTGCCACGGGCTATCCTTCAGTTCGCGGGTGGTGACGAATGAGCGCGCCGCCCGCGCGCAAGAGCCGAACCTTGGCCGGGAAAAAGGCTCTGTCCTGAAGCGAAGGCCGTCGCGCGCGGCCATGGAACATGGATACAGGAGCTTGTCGCAATGAACCCACAACGGTCGACTGCCCGGGGCCCGGCGAACGCCCGGGGGCAGGTCGCACGGCCATGAGCTGCCGCCTGCTGCTGGCCGACGACCATGCGCTGATCCGCTTCGGCGTGCGCGCCATGGTGGCCAGCCTGGAGGGCTACGAGATCATCGGCGAAGCGGAGAACGGCCGCCAGACGGTGGAACTGGCCCGTGCCCTGCGCCCGGACATCATCCTGCTGGACGTCACCATGGAAGGCTCCAGCGGCCTGGACGCCCTGTGCGAACTGGGCAGCGTGGCGCCGGCCTCGCGGGTGCTGATGCTGTCGATGCACACCGACGCCGAGGTGGTGCTCGCGGCCCTGGAGCGCGGCGCCCAGGGCTACCTGCTCAAGGACGCCGCCCTCAACGAACTGCACATGGCCCTGCGCGCCGTGGGCCGCGGCCAGCGCTACCTGAGTTCGGCCATCGCCGCCCCGGTCATCGCCCAGGCCCTGGCCCGGCAGAAGCCGGCGGCCAACGACCCCGAGCTGACCCAGCGGCAGATCGAGATCCTCCGCCTGATCAGCCGCGGCGCCTCCACCCGCGCCATCGCCACCGGCCTGGGCCTGAGCGTGAAAACGGTCGAAGCCCACCGCGCCCAGATCATGCGCCGCCTGCGCATCCACGACGTGCCCAACCTGGTGCTCTACGCGGTGCGCCAGGGGCTGATCGACCCCAATGACTGACCGGGGCCGCCAGCCCAGCCTGCAAAAACTGTTCGACATCAACCTGTAGCGGGCCCTGCCCGCGAATCGCGCGCAGGGCCCGCTCCTACAAGGGGGTACGGTGCATTGCCGGCCGCACCGGAATGCTCGCCTGCCACGTAGGCGGACTCCGCCGCACATGCAAAAACGCACGCGGCCCACCTCCCTGGCGGGCCGCGTGCGTTACCAACGCTTGTTCCTATCGAATCGTCAGACCTGTTCCTGCACACCTCCTTCCGCGAAGACTTTCACGGACTTGCCGCTCGGGGAAAGCACCCCGGTCACCACCTGCCAGGCCATCGACAGGGCCCCGACGATGAACACCAGGTCGCCGAAGGTGCGCACCCAGCGCAGGGTCTGCAGCAGCGGTTGCTGCATGAACTCCTCGCTGCGGGCGTACCAGAGGCCGACGCTGGCGCTGGCGTGGAACTGGATGATGCCGATGGGCAGCAGGCTGGTGGCGAGCATCAGCACCAGGCCGCCGTTGAGGCACCAGAAGGCGGTCTTCATCAGCCGTTCGTTGAAGTGCAGCTGCGGGCGGATGTAGCGCAGCACCAGCAGGGTGAAGCCCAGGGCGAGGAAGCCGTAGACGCCGAACAGCGCGGCATGGGCGTGGGTCGGCGTGGTGTTCAGGCCCTGGATGTAGTAGAGCGCGACCGGCGGGTTGATCATGAAGCCGAACACCCCGGCGCCGAGCATGTTCCAGAAGGCCACGGCGACGAAGCAGGCCAGCGGCCATTTCACCCGCTGCATCCAGGCCGCACGGTTCTTCAGGCGCCAGTTCTCCCAGGCCTCGTAGCCCAGCACCACCAGCGGCACCACTTCCAGAGCGCTGAAGGTGGCCCCCACCGCCATCACCGGCGTGGTAGTGCCGGCGAAGTACAGGTGGTGGAAGGTGCCGGGCACGCCGCCGAGCATGAACAGCGAGGCCGAGGCCAGGCTGGCGGTGGTGGCGGCGCGGCCGGAGACCAGGCCCATGCTGGAGAAGATGAAGGCCAGCGCGGTGGTGGCGAAGACCTCGAAGAAGCCCTCCACCCACAGGTGCACCACCCACCAGCGCCAGTACTCCATCACCGACAGGTTGGTGCGCTCGCCGTAGGCCAGGCCGGCGCCGTAGAACAGGCCGATGGCGATCACCGAGGCCGACAGCAGCGCCAGCAGGTTCTTGTCGCCCGGCTTGCCGAAGGCCGGCAGGATGCCGCGCAGCATCAGCAGCAGCCAGAAGGCGATGCCGAGGAACTTGCCGATCTGCCACAGGCGCCCCAGGTCGACGTATTCGTAGCCCTGGTGGCCCAGCCAGAAGTTCCACTCCGGCGGCATCAGCTGGGCGATGGCCAGGTAGTTGCCGATGAACGAGCCGACCACCACCACGACCAGCGCCCAGAACAGCACGTCGACGCCGAGCTTCTGGTGTTTCGGGTCCTTGCCGCCGTTGATGATCGGCGCCAGGAACAGCCCCGCGGCGAGAAAGCCCGTGGCGATCCAGAACAGCGCGCTCTGGATGTGCCAGGTGCGCAGCAGCGAATAGGGGAACCACTGCGACAGCGGGATGCCGTAGAAGTCCTGGCCTTCCACCGTGTAGTGCGCGGTGGCGCCGCCCAGCAGCACCTGGAAGCCGAACAGCCCGACCACCAGCAGCAGGTACTTGCCCAGCGCCCGCTGCGACGGGGTGAGCGCCACCAGGCTGAGCGGGTCCTGCAGCGGCGGCTCCGGCTCCGCCTCCTCATGCCCGCGCAGGAAGGCCCAGGCCCAGACCAGGAAGCCCACCCCGGCGATCAGCAGCACCACGCTGACGATGGACCACATGACGTTCTCGGCGGTCGGCTGGTTGCCGATCAGCGGCTCGTGGGGCCAGTTGTTGGTGTAGGTGGCGGCCGAGCCCGGGCGCTCGGTGGCCGCGGCCCAGGCGGTCCAGAAGAAGAAGTGCGTCAGCTCCTGGCGCCGCGCCAGGTCCGGCAGGGTGCCCTCCTTCATGGCGAAGCTCTTGCGGCTGTGCTGCAGCGCCGGGTCGTCGCCGAACAGCGCGATGTAGTAGTCGGCGGTGTGGCGGATGGCCTCGACGCGGCGTGCGCTCAAGGTCAGCACGCCATCCTCGGCGCGGTTGCCGCGGTATTCGCGCTTCAGGCGGGCGAGCAGCACGGCCTGCTGGTCGCCGTCCAGTTCGCCGAAGGCCTTGCCGTACTGCTCGTGGGCGCCGATGTCGAGCCAGGCGCTCAGCTCGCGGTGCAGCCAGTCCGCGGTCCAGTCCGGGGCCTGGTAGGCGCCGTGGCCCCAGATGGAGCCGAGCTGCATCCCGCCCACGCTCTGCCAGGCGGTCTGGCCGTCGAGGATGTCGGTGCCGGTGAACAGGGTTTCGCCGGTCTCGCTGCGCACCTGCGCGGGGATCGGCGGCGCCTGGCGGTAGACCTCGCGGCCGAACCAGCCGAGTATGCAGAAGGTGACGCCGAGCACGGCGATCAGCGCCCACCACAACTTGCGGTATTCACCCATGATGGCGTTCCTCCCCGGCGAGCGGGCGAAGGGGGCTGGCGGATTTGACGTAGGCGCGGCGGCCTGGGATGTTGCTGAGCGGGACGTGCATGGGATGGCTCCTTGGTCAGGCACTGCTTGCGCTATCGCAAGTCGTGTGCCATCCCATAAACCTCTCAGGATCAATAACTTGCGAAATTCACAAGTCAAAATGACCTCACCCGGAACGGGTTCTAATGACCTCAAAGAGGTAAAAAACACCTCCTTGCTGGACCGGCTCCTGGCGGACCTGGCCGACGACCTGCCCACCGCCGAGCGCCTGCAGCGGCTGGTGCTGGCTTTGCGCGACGAGTTCGCCTGCAGCGCCGTGGTGCTGCTGCAGCTCGATGGCGACAGCCTCCAGCCCCAGGCCGCCGTGGGCCTGGACCGCGAAGTGCTCGGCCGGCGTTTCGCCGTGGCCAGCCACCCGCGCCTGGCGCACATCCTCGCGCAGCGCGAGCCGCTGCAGTTCAGCGCCGACAGCGAGCTGCCCGATCCCTACGACGGCCTGCTCCAGGACAGCCCCGACAAGCCCCTGCCGGTACACGACTGCATGGGCATGAGCCTCTACCTGGAAGGCCGCGCCTGGGGCGCGCTGACCCTGGACGCCCTGCGCCCCGGCAGCTTCTCGCCGGCGCTGGTCCGGCGCCTGGAGCACTACGCGCCGCTGATCGAGGCCGCCGTGCGCGTCGGCCGCCTGGAAAGCGAGGTGCGCCGCCTGCGCCTGACCCGCAGTGTTCTGGCCGAGCCGGCCCTGGAACCCGGCGCCGGCATCCTCGGCGAGAGCCCGGTGTTGCACCAGTTGCTGGACGAACTGAAGATAGTCGCCGACTCCGAGTTGCCGGTGCTGCTGCAGGGCGAGACCGGCGTCGGCAAGGAGCTGTTCGCCCGCGCCCTGCACGCCAGCTCGCCGCGTTCGCGCAAGCCGCTGGTCTACGTGAACTGCGCGGCGCTGCCGGAAACCCTCGCCGAAAGCGAGCTGTTCGGCCACGTGCGCGGCGCCTTCTCCGGCGCCGCCCAGGACCGCCAGGGCCGCTTCGAGGCGGCCAACGGCGGCACCCTGTTCCTCGACGAGATCGGCGAGCTGCCGCTGTCGATCCAGGCCAAGCTGCTGCGCGCCCTGCAGGGCGGCGAGATCCAGCGCCTGGGGGCCGACCGGCCCAAGCACGTCGACGTGCGCATCATCGCCGCCACCAACCGCCATCTGGCCGACGAGGTGCGCGGCGGGCGCTTCCGCGCCGACCTCTATCACCGGCTGTCGGTGTACCCGGTGCACATCCCGCCGTTGCGCGAGCGCGGCCAGGACGTGCTGGTGCTGGCCGGGCACTTCCTCGAACTCAACCGCACCCGCCTGGGCCTGCGCTGCCTGCGCCTGACGCCGGATGCCGAGCAGGCCCTGCTGGACTACGCCTGGCCGGGGAACGTGCGCGAGCTGGAACATCTCATCAGCCGCGCGGCGCTCAAGACCCTGAGCCAGGCGGCCTCGCGGCGCGAACTGCTGAGCATCGACGCGGCAGGGCTCGGCCTGGAGCTGCCGGCGGCCGAGGATGCCGTCGAAATACCCGCCCCCTCGACCGAGGACGCCCGTTCCCTGCAGGAGGTGGTCGACGACTACCAGCGCCGCCTGCTGCAACGCGCGCTGCAGCGCCATGGCGGCAAGTGGGCGGCGGCGGCCCGCGCGCTGAAGATGGACCCGAGCAACCTGCGCAAGCTGGCGCGCCGCCTGGACCTGCGCTGAGCGCGGCGAAGCGCCCCGCGGGCTGCTCGCGCCGGAGGCTTCAGCGCACCATGTGCAGGTAGTGCAGGTGGCGCTGGTACTGGTCGAGGATGTCGCCGATCACGTCCTCGCGGCTCCAACCCATGATGTCGTAGTCCTGGCCGCCTTCGCGCAGGTGTACCTCGGCGCGGAAGTACTTGCGGGCGTCGTTGCCCTCGTCGCTGTCCTGCACCACGAAGCTGGGCGAGGCGAAGGCCCGCGGGCGCACCTCGTAGAGGAAGCGGCCTTCGCCGGCATGGTCCAGCGCCAGGCTCACGCGGCCGTCGTCGCGCTCCTCCACCGCCACCTCGTAGCCCTGCTTGCGCAGTTCGTCGGCCACCTGCTCGCAGGCCGGGCGCACCAGCGCTGGTTCGACATGACGCCCCCGGAGCACCGGCGCCTGCACGGCGACGCCAACATCGTGTCGATGGCCGCCGCCGACTGGCCGCGTGTCGTCGGCCCGGCGCAGCGAACTCTCGAAACCCTCGACTGCGCCACACTTCGCCAGCGAAGCGGCCACAGCCATCGGCTATACCTGGGGTGTCGCCCACCCGGTTCCGGGCGGGCGGCTCTCGTGTTCCGATGCAATGACCTACTGGCCCGCCACGTTGCGGGCGAGCGCTCCCCGCCGGGCCCGGCCAGGCTCCTGGGCCAGGCCCTGGCGGGGGCCTGTCGTTCAGGAAGGACGAGGGCATTCTTATGCCCGCTCGCCAGCCCAACTGTAGGGCGCATAACGCCCCAGGCGTTACCTATGTGTCCCGGCAGAACATTTGCAAAACCCATCGCCTACCCTGCCGGCACAATCGCGGACAAAGTCCGCTCCTGCGCGGCAGGCGAGTACGGCTTTTCGTAGGAGCGAGCACCCCGGCGCAGTGGGCAAGACAGTTGTCCCTACGGGATAACATCGCGTCTCCGTCCATGATTCGCATGCAGGGCGAGCGCCTGCACGGAAGAACGTGGAGACACCTGAACGCGAAGTGCAAGGCGATGGCAAGACGGCCATAATCCACCCTTGCCCCGCGATCCAGGCCCCGTCGATGTCCGAACAGCCCTGCCCTGCCAACGCAGAACCCGCCCCCACCGCCCGCCTCCGGCGCTTCCGACGGCCACGCTGGCTGGAATGGCGACAGCGCCTGGCGTTCTGGGTCGGCGCGCTGCTGGTGGGCCTGGTGGCGCTGGCCTTCGCCTGGCTGGCGGACCAGTCCTTCGCGCTGTTCAAGCGCATGCTCGGCATCGCGCCCTGGCTGCCGCTGCTGCTCACCCCGGCGGGTTTCGCCCTGCTGGCCTGGATCACCCAGCGCTGGTTCGGCGAGGCCAAGGGCAGCGGCATTCCCCAGGTGATCGCCGCGCTGGAGTCGCCCTCGCGGCGCTTCCGCGCCCGGGTGCTGGCGCTGCCGGTGGCCGCCGTGCGCATGCTCTTCACCCTGGGCGCGCTGCTGGTGGGCGGCTCGGTGGGCCGCGAAGGGCCCACGGTGCACGTCGGCGCCGCGGTCATCTACGCCTTCGGCCGGCGCCTGGGGCTGCATGGCCGGCGCACCATCGCCGGGCTGATCCTCGCCGGCGGCGCGGCCGGCATCGCCGCGGCCTTCAACACCCCGCTGGCGGGCATCGTGTTCGCCATCGAGGAACTCAGCCGCACCTTCGAGCAGCGCTTCAGCGGCCTGGTGCTGACCGCGGTGCTGATCGGCGGCGCCGTCACCCTCGGCCTGATGGGCCATTACTCCTATTTCGGCGAAATCGGCGGCAGCCTGCCGGCCGGCTGGGGCTGGAGCGAGGTGCCGGCCTGCGCCCTGCTCGGCGGCCTGCTGGGCGGGCTCTACGTCAAGCTGGTGCTGCCCACCCAGGCCGGCTGGCTGGGCCGCATGTTTCGCCTGCGCGAGCGCTGGCCGGTACGCTTCGCCGCCGCCTGCGGCCTGCTGCTGGCGCTGCTGGGGCTGGCCTCGGGCAACCACGTGTTCGGCACCGGCTACGAGGAAACCCGCGCCCTGCTCGAAGGCCACCCGATGACCGACCAAGGCTTCGTGCTGTGGAAGTTCCTGGCCAACGTGGTGTCCTACCTCTCCGGCATCCCCGGCGGCCTGTTCTCGCCCTCGCTGAGCATAGGCGCGGCCTTCGCCCCGCTGCTGTCGCAGTTGCCCGACGTCAACCCGCAGACCTGCGCGCTGCTGGGCATGGGCGCCTACCTCGCCGGCGTGACCCGCTCGCCGCTGACCGCCTCGGTGATCGTCCTGGAACTCTCCCACAGCCCCGACCTGCTCATCCCCATGCTGGCCGCCACGGTCATGGCCGCCAGCATTTCCGGCTGGATCGCCCCGGTCTCGCTGTACCACGCCCTGGCCCGGCAGGTGCTGGACAAGCTGGCGCCGGCGCAGGGAACTCGCTGACGGAACAGGCCCGCTCGCGCC
The DNA here is from genome assembly GCF_014843515.1 of Pseudomonas sp. ADPe. Taxonomy (NCBI): domain Bacteria; kingdom Pseudomonadati; phylum Pseudomonadota; class Gammaproteobacteria; order Pseudomonadales; family Pseudomonadaceae; genus Pseudomonas; species Pseudomonas sp. ADPe. The sequence goes on along the minus strand of NZ_CP062122.1, from coordinate 6,296,839 downwards.
AAGACGCTTTTCGTAGGATGGCGTTGAGCGAAGCGATACCCATCAGCGCAACCGCATGGGTTTCGCAAGCTCAACGCCATCCTACGAGGGCCGTGCAGTTGCATAGTTCGGTGCAACGGATCGGACCGATCGCGGACGGAATCCGCTACGGTTCCAGGAAGCAGGGTCGTAGGAGCGGACTCCGTCCGCGATTATCCACCCTACGCCTAGTCCAGCCCCGCGTCGTTGGCCTGCTGCTGCAGGCTGGCCTGGCTGATCTGGCTGCCCGGCGGCACGCTGCGCGTCAGCCAGACGTTGCCGCCGATGGTGGAGCCCTTGCCGATGGTGACGCGCCCCAGGATGGTGGCGCCGGCGTAGATCACCACTTCGTCCTCGACAATCGGGTGGCGCGGCTGGCCCTTGTGCAGTTGGCCGGTCTCGTCGGCGGTGAAGCGCTTGGCGCCCAGGGTGACCGCCTGGTAGATGCGTACCTGCTCGCCGATGATCGCCGTTTCGCCGATCACCACGCCGGTGCCGTGGTCGATGAAGAAGCTGCCGCCGATCTGCGCGCCGGGGTGGATGTCGATGCCGGTGGCCGAGTGCGCCAGTTCGGAGATGATCCGCGCCACCAGCGGCAGGCCGGCGCGGTACAGGTGGTGCGCCATGCGGTGGTGGATGATGGCCAGCACCCCCGGATAGCACAGCAGCACCTCGTCGACGCTGCGCGCCGCCGGGTCGCCCTGGTAGGCGGCCAGCACGTCGGAGTCCAGCAGTTGGCGCAGCAGCGGCAGGGCCAGGGCGAAGTCACGGACGATCCCCAGCGCCCGCTCCTCGATGCCGTCCTCCGCTTCGCCGCGCTGGCGCGCGCTGTAGCGCAGCTCCAGGCGCGCCTGGATCAGCAGCGCGTTGAGGGCGCTGTCCAGGGTGCGCCCGACGAAGAAGTCCTCGCTCTCGTCGCGCAGGTCGTTGGGCCCCAGGCGCATGGGGAAGAGCGCACTGGCCAGGCGTTCGACGATCTCCTCGATGGAACGCCGCGAAGGCAGCTCGCGCCCGCCCTGCTCCCGCGGCCGACCGCTGCGGCTGCGCCATTCGCTGCGCGCCGCGCGCAGTTCCTCGACGATGCGCTCCAGTTGCCAGCCCGCCGGGCCGTTCTCGTTCTGTTTGCCGATCTCGTGCATGTATCGATACTTCCAATGCCGTGGTTCTTTTCAAGCGTAGGCCGGCTGGGCAGCCTTCGTCACCATTACCGGCCTATCCTGGGGTTTCCCGGGCCCGTCGACAAATCGCTGGCGGTTCTAAGCTCATGCCTGGCGACCGAGTGTCCCGGCCCGACGAAGGCCCGGTTCGCCAACCGGCGGGCCAGAGCAAACCGCGAACGGACAAGCCGTCGCACGCCATTGGTCAAATAATGGCTATATGCCACCAATTTCTCACCTAACATGAACCTTGGCAGGATAGACGGACGCAGCACCGGAGGACCGGCCGCTGACGGGCCGCTGCCTTGCCAGAACCCGGCGGCCCCGCCGTTTCCGGCCGCCATCCACCACGCGCCACTGGAATACGTCCATGCCATCCGGGGCCATCCCCAAGCTCAACCTGCGCACGCTGATCCTGCTGTTCACCTCGCTGGCCATCCTCGCCACGCTGTTGAACGACCTCTATGCCACCTACCGGATCCAGCGCGAGACGCTGGTGCGCAATTCGCTGGAGACCAACCGCGCCTATGCGGCGAAAGTCGCCCTGACCCTCGGCCAGAGCCTCGACGCCGACCTCGGCCGGCTGCGCTACAGCGCCCAGGTGATGGGCAAGGACTTCGCCTCCCGGGCGACGATGCAGGCCGAGGCCCGGCGCCTGGCGGAGCAGGACCAGAGCTTCAACACCCTGGTGATCGCCGATGCCCAGGGCCGGATTCTCGCCTCGCACCCGCCGGCGCTCAGCGTGGCCGGCCAGAACCTGCGCTCGCGGGAGCCGCTGGAGCGGCGCCAGGCGATGATCAGCCCGGCCTTCAATTCGCTGGTGGGCAACCTGATCGTCTTCGTCTCCCACCCCATCCGCAGCCCGCAAGGCGAGTACCTGGGGCTGGTCGGCGGGACCATCTACCTGCGCAAGAACAACGCGCTCAACGAGATCGTCAGCAAGCACTTCCAGACCGACGCCTCGCACCTGTACCTGGTGGACGGCAACCGCCACCTGCTGTTCCATCCCGATGCCGACCACATCGGCAAGGCCGTGGGCCGCAACGCGGCGGTGGACGCCGTGCTGCGCGGCGAGAGCGGCGCGATGCAGGTCACCGATGCCGACGGGGTGCAGATGCTGGCGGGCTATGCCCCGGTGCCCAACAGCGGCTGGGGGGTGGTCGTCCAGCAACCGATGAGCGCGCCCCTCGCCGCCCTGCGGGCGCTGATGCTCCAGGTGGTGCAGGGCATAGTGCCAATGATCCTGCTGGGGCTGGTCCTGCTCTGGTGGGCCGCCTCGCGGATCAGCCAGCCCCTGAGCAGGCTCGCCGACTACGCCGAGCAACTGGACGACTCCCGCGGCATTGGCCAGGTGAGCGCCTGGTACTACGAGGCCTGGCGCATCCGCCGCGCGCTGATCCAGGGCGCGCTGCTGACCCAGGAGCGCATCGGCAAGCTCAACCACCAGGTGCTCAGCGACCCGCTGACCGGCCTGGCGAACCGGCGGATGCTGGAGGACTGCCTGCGCGACTGGGCGCTGCTGGAGAAGCCTTTCGCGGTGATCAGCATGGACATCGACCATTTCAAGCGGGTCAACGATGCCTTCGGCCACGACGTCGGCGACAAGGTGCTGCAGGCCTTCGCCGACCTGCTGCGGCAGAACTGCCGCGACGGCGACGTGCCCTGCCGGGTGGGTGGCGAGGAGTTCATCCTGCTGCTGCCGCTGACCGGCCTCGCCGACGCCGCGGAAGTGGCGGAACGGATCCGGCGCTCGCTGGCCGAGGCCGTCATGCCCCCGGCCGGGCAGGTCACCCTGTCGCTGGGGGTGGTCTGCTGGACGGCGGACCGGTCCGACGTCGCCGCCACGCTCAAGGAGGCGGATGAGCTGCTCTACCAGGCCAAGCAGGCCGGCAGGAACCGGGTGATGGTCCACGGCAAGGGGACCTCGACGACCGCAGCCTGACGAGCGCGCCGGCAAGGCAGGCTCAGTCCAGTGGCGCGAGCCCGGCCACGCCCTCCTCCCGGGTGTCGGGGTGCAATGTGAGTTCGATCCGATGCGCGGCATGAAGCAGCGCATCGGCATTCTCCTCGAGGCGTTTCGCAGCGGTGAGCAGGGCCGCGGCGGTAACGGGCGAGACGGCCTCCGCCGCGGCCTGGCGCAAGACCTGGACGGCAGACGTCTCGTTGATGGCAGAAGCCAGCAACACCTTCCTTAGTCGTTCCATTTCCTCCTCCATTGTCGGCTGGAGCAGTGCAGGAATAGCTCCGATTTGGCCTGGCCAGCGGACGAGCCGATAGTCGGCAGTGTGTGGGTAGGTTTTTGTTTGGTTGGAATTTGGTTTCAGGCTCTGGTCCCAGCCCCGTTATGCCCGCGAACGCGGGAACGTAGGGCGGGGGCGTTGAGTCCGCTCCCTACGCCCGGGCTCTCCTGTAAGCATAGGAGCGGACTCCGTCCGCGATTCGACGGGCATGATGAGGCCCCCGGCCCCCCCCTCCCGAATCGTAGGGCACATAACGCCCCAGGCGTTATCCGCCGTCTCCGCAAGGCCAACCTACCGCACCGACTTCACACACCCATGGCGCACTTCCTTCGACGGCGGATACCCGTAGAAGGACGTGTAGCACTTGCTGAAATGACTGGGCGAAACGAAGCCGCAGGCCAGGCCCACCTCGAACATCGGCAGGTCCGAGTGCTGCAGCAGACGGCGGCTCTCGGTGATGCGCAGTTCCAGGTAGTAGAGCACCGGCGTGGTGCCCAGCTGCTGCTGGAACAGCCGCTCGATCTGCCGCTTGGAGCGGCCGACGTAGCGCGCCAGCTGTTCCTGGCTGAGCGGCTCCTCGATGTTGGCGCTCATCAGGTTGATGGCCTCGCGCAGCGGCTCGCTGAGCTTCTCGTGCAGCGCCGGCCGGGCGCGGCGGAAGCGCGATTCCTCGAAGGCGAGGATGTCCGCCACGGCTTCCACCAGTTCGCGGCCGTGCAGCGCGTCCATCCACTCCAGCACCATGTTGAAGGCCCCGGTCGGGCTCGCCGCGGTGAGGCGGTCGCGGTCGACCATGTGGCTTTCGCTGGTGACCTCGCTGTGCCGGGCGATCTCCGCCAGCGCGGCGCGGTTCTCCGGGTGTACTGCGCAGCGGTAGCCGTTCAGCAGGCCGGCCTGGCCGAGGAACCAGGCACCGTTCCACAGCCCGGCCAGGGCCACGCCCTTCTCCGCCGCCAGTTGCAGCAGGCGCGTCAGTTCGGGCGCGGCGCGCAGCGGGGTGCGCAGGCCGCCGCAGACCACCAGCAGGTCCAGCCCCGCCAGGTGCGCGGGCGCCAGGGCCGAGCCGGGGCAGATGACCAGCCCCAGGTCGCTGGTGACCGATTCGCCGTCCAGACTGAAGGTGCTGGTGGCGAAGGCCCCGGCGCGGATCAGGTTGGCGGTGACCAGGGTGTCCAGCGCCTGGGTGAAGGCCGGCAGGGAGAAATGCTCCAGCAGCAGGAAGCCCACCCGCCCCTGGCGTTGCGCGCCCGCCCGGGGCGCGGAAAGGAACCTGAGGTTGCGGCCCTGCATGGCGCCGCTGAATTGCCGCCGTTCTACCAATCGCGACTCCTGTCTTCAGCCGGCCGAACGCAACGGCTCGAAGCGGCTGCCGGCATGGGCGCCCTGGCGCCGGGTGGTGAAGCTCAGCAGCACCGTGGCCACGGTCAGACCGAGGGTGGAACTCACTTCGACGCGGTGCTCGGGCAGGATGAACATCACCACCAGCACGGAGGTGATGAAGGCGATTACCGCCCAGGTCAGCCAGGGGAACAGCCACATGCGGCAGGCGATCTCCTGGTTGCTGCGCTGCAGATTGGCGCGCATGCGCAGCTGCGAGACGGCGATGGCCAGGTACACCAGCAGGGCGATGGAGCCGGAGCTGGCGAGAAGGAAGTCGAACACCCGCGCCGGGGCGATGAAGTTCAGCACGGTGGTGAGCATACCGATCAGGGTGCTGGCGATGACCGCGGCCCGCGGCACGCCGGCCGCCGAGGTGCGCTGGATGAAGGCCGGCGCGTCGTTGCGGCGGCTCAGCGAGTAGATCATCCGCGAGGCGATGTAGATCGAAGAGTTCAGGCAGCTGGCCACGGCCACCAGCACCACCACGTCCATCATCAGCTTGGCGTGGGGCACGTTCATCAGTTCCAGGGCGCGCTGGTAGGAGCCCTGCGCCGTGAGCATGGGGTCGTTCCAGGGCACCACGGAGATGATCACCAGGATCGACAGCAGGTAGAACACGCTGATGCGCCAGATCACCGCCCGCGTGGCCTTGGCGATGTTGCGCCGCGGGTCGCTGGATTCGGCGGCGGCGATGGTCACCGCCTCGGTGCCGATGAAGCTGAACAGCGTGGTGATCAGCGCAGTGAAGATGGCGCCCCAGCCGTTGGGCAGGAAGCCGCCGTGCTCGCGCATCAGGCTGCCCAGGCCGCTGACCTCGTGCCCCGCCGGCAGCACGCCGAGCAGCGCCGCCGCGCCCAGGCTGATGAACAGCACGATGGCGCCCACCTTGAGCATGGCGAACCAGAACTCGAACTCGCCGTACTTGGCCACGCTGAACAGGTTGGTGACGGTCAGCAGCAGCGTCATCACCAGGGCAAACACCCAGGTCTGCACCTGCGGGAACCAGCTGTTGAAGATCACCCCGGCGGCGATCGCCTCGATGGGGATCACCAGCACCCAGAACCACCAGTACAGCCAGCCGATGGTGAAGCCGGCCCAGCGGCCGATGGCCTGGTCGGCGTAGGCGGAGAAGGAGCCGGTGTCGGGGCGGGCCACGGCCATCTCGCCGAGCATGCGCATCACCAGCACCACCAGCAGCCCGGACAGCGCGTAGGCCAGGATGGCGGCAGGCCCCGCGGCGGCGATGGCATGGCCGGAACCGACGAACAACCCCGCGCCTATGATCCCGGCAATGGACAGCATGGTCACATGGCGCGGCTTGAAGCCCTGGACCAGTTCGCCACTGGCGCCTTTCGCACTTGGAATACTCATCGGTCGGCCTTTGTTGAATTTGTTATGCGGTGGCAAGGCGCCACCTGGCGGGCGTCCCGGACTGCGGGACGCGGGCACAACCCTATTCCAGGGCGTTATCCGGGCATTTGCCCAGGATCGCCATGGGCATGAGCAAAAACGACATGGCCTCGCCCGCGAGCGCCCAGGCCCGGCGCTGGCGACAGCATGAAAACGACATCGGCGGAAAGAGGAAGAAGAGGAAGGACAACGACGCTGCTAGATGCAGCGACCGTCCACGGACAGCGTCTGCGCGGAGATACGGAGCGCCCGGTCAGGGGCGAGACAGGCGACGGCGTCGGTCATCGAGTACCAGATTGCCCGGCCGAGGTAGCGGAGTTTCGATTGCGAGAGGGAATTTTTCGAGCACAAACGAAAAGCCCCGCAATGCGATGCGGGGCTTCGGGCACCAGAAGGTGCGCTTACAGGGCTTGAACCTGCTCGGCCTGCGGGCCTTTGGCGCCGGCAGTCACGAGGAAGCTGACGCGCTGGCCCTCGTCGAGGCTCTTGTAGCCGGTGGATTCGATCTGGCGGAAGTGAACGAAGACGTCCGGGCCGCTTTCCGGGGTGATGAAGCCGAAGCCCTTCTCAGCGTTGAACCACTTGACGGTACCAGTTTGGCGGTTTGCCATGATGTAGATCTCCAAGGTAGGAACGAGCACAGGCGACATGCCTGGCTGAAACTGAATGCAGAGTGAAGAGAAACCGAGGAGATGGAAATCAGAACGGACTGAACATCAAGACGGAGGCGCTAAACTGGCAGGCAGTGGCAGCAGAATACAGGGTTCGACGGATTTGAACAGCATTTTCTTTTCCGCATCGCGATTCTGGACGGCCGGTCGCCTTTCCACGACGCGCAGGAAGCGTCTCCCAACACCTGTAGGAGCGGGCCCTGCCCGCGATTCGCGCGCAGGGCGCGCTCCTACAGGTAGAGCCGGAGGTGGGCATGGCTCGCTCATACGAAGAGCATCCCAGCGCGGCCTGCAAGAAACGAAAGCACCTCGGCGCCCCATATGCCCCGGGAATGCGCTAATGGATAACGCGAAAAGCCCGGCTCAAGCCCTCCCGTCGAGCTGGTCCACCCAGCGCTCGGCGGCGGCGAAGGAGGCCTCGAAGGCGGCCTCATGGGATTCCCAGGGCCCGATCACCACATCCAGCGGCGATACGCTGGTGGGCACCTTCGCCAGCGAAAGCAGCATCTCGGCGACCTTGCCGGGGCCGGCGTAACGCGGCGAAATGAGCACCGCCACCCCGCTGGAGGTGGTGTACTCGCTGGGTGGCATGAAGTTCGGCTCACTGGTTCGCTGTTGCATGCATCGTTCCCCCTGGCCCGCTGGCAGGCCGTTCACATGGCTGGAGTTGCGCGAGATGGCGGACGGTCGCCCACCCTTTCACGGACTCTCCAGCTTGCCAGCGGTTCCGCCGGATCGCCCCTGCCAAAGGCATGGCCGCCGGGCGGTACAAGGAGTCAGACGCGCCCAACCAGGGCCTGCAGCGCCTGGTAGGCGCCCAGCAGGTGGTAGGGCGTGGTGGAAGGCATGTCCGCGCGCAGCACCTCGCCGTCCGGCCCCAGCACCTCGTGCCAGCCGCCGTCGTGGAGGAAGCGCGAACGGAAGCGCTCGGTCCAGAGCGCCAGGGTATCGAGGGACCGGGCGCTACCCTCCACGGCCAGGGCGCGGGCGAACTCGGTCTGCGCCCAGATGCGCTGGGTGGCGTCCTGCAGCGTGCCGTCCGCCGCCAGTGCGGCACTGACGCCGAGGGTATCGGCGGCCACGCCATGCTGCCGGGCGAAGACGAAGGCGCGACGCAGCGCGGCCTCCAGGGCCGAACCGGCGAACAACGCCGGCGCGCCCATGACCAGCGAGAACCATTCGAACTGATGCCCCGGCTCGATGCGGTTGCCCGCCTCGCCTTGCGGCAGCTCGGCGATGCAGCCGCTGGCCGGATCGACGAAGCGCGCCAATACCGCGGCGCCGATCGCCTGCAGGCGCTCCCCGTACCAGGGCTCGCCAGCGATGGCATAGGCCGCCAGATAGGCCTCGGTGAGGTGCATGATGGGGTTCTGCAGCACGGGCGCGCCGTCGTCTGCGAAATCCTCGGCCAGCGCGGACAGGTACAACCCCTGGCCATCGGCGAAGCGCTGCTCGATCAGCTCGGTGGTGCGCGTCATCAGCTCCAGCGCAGCCGCGTTGCCACTGAGCTTGTGATATTGCGCGCAGGCGAACACCACGAAGGCGAAGGTGTAGAGGTCGCGGCGGCTGTCCAGCGGCTTGCCGGCCGCGTCGATGCTATAGAGCCAGGCCCCGTGGCCATCGCCGAAATGGCGTTGCAGCGAGTCGAACAATGCCTCGGCCCGAGCAGCGCCGGCAGGCCCCGCGTGGCTGAAGACGAACAGCTGGCGGGCGCAGGCCATGGCGCGGTAGCGCACCGCGGGCAGGGGCTGCCCGCTGCGGTCGTCGAGCGACTCGTAGGGCAGCTGCAGCGCCTCGTTCCAGCCGGCGGCGCGCCACAGCGGCAGGACGGTGTCGGCGTAGTGACGGGTCAACGCCTCGATACCGGCGGTGAGGGATGGCGAAAGGAACGACGGGACGGGCATTCGACGAGTCTGCGTGAGGAAGGAAGGCGCAAGCGCAGAAGATAGAGGAAAAGCCCCTCGGAAAGAACCCGCCCGCACTCGACACCGGACTGCGTGTTCCGCACCCTGCCCCGGCCAACTGCCAGGCCGGCGGAACCTCCGCCCTCGCCAAGGCTTCGATATGCATAGGCCCGCCCTGCCCTTCAATCGGAGGAAGCGCCATGCACAACCTCGAGACCCCCACGCTGAAGCTGGGCGTGTTCCGCCCCTTCGACAGCCTCGGCCAGGCCCTGGTCGCCGCCGCGCTGCACCGGCAGCACGAGGTCAGCGCCCTGGTGGAGGATCTCAACGACCTGCGTGCGCGCCCCGGCCTGCGCTGCAAGCTGGGCGGCCTGGCGTCGTCCATCGAGGTCAGCGAGGCGGTGACGGGGCTCGACGTGGTCTTCGCCATGTTCGGCGACCAACCGCCGCAACAGCTGCCGCCGCAGTGCGGCGCGCTCATCGACGGTGCGTTGCGCGCCGGCATGCCGCGGCTGTTCCTGGTGGGCCACTGGCAGTGGCTGGTGGCGCCGCAAGATGCCGCCGACGAGCGACTCGGCGCCGGCCTTGCGCGCAGCCTGGAGGTGAGCGGCCTGAACTGGACGCTGGTGGAGGCGCCGGACTTGATCGAAGGCCTGCGCATCGATGACTTCAGCAGCGCCGCCGCGCCCATGGACAAGGCGAGCCAGCAGGCCCTGTCCTGTGCCGAGGCGCTGCTCGACGAGGTGCGCCTGGGGCTGCACAGCCGCCAGTGCCTGCGTCTGCGCGAGGCAGGGAGGTGATGGCCATGTCCGGTCCTGATGCGCTCAGCCAGACGCTGGGCACTCTGCTCCTGGCGCTGGCCTTCAGCGCCTTCATCCTCTTCGTTCGCGGTTACCGCCCCGCCGGGGTTGGCGCCTTCTGGTACGACCTGGTGCTGGGCTTCGTCGGCCTGTGGCTGGCGCTCTGGCCGGAAGCGGCGACCTTCCTGCACGAGATGAACGCCGCCAGCGCGCGGGGCCTGCTGCTGCAGGTCGTCGCCACCCTGCTGGGCGGACTGCTCGGCGCCGGCGCAGCCAAGGCCCTGCAGTTCGCCCTGCAGGAGCGCCGCGCAGGGCGCCCGGCAGGCGAAGAGCGCCACGGGCGCTGGAAGCGCTAGCGCAACGCCTGTAGCGGCAACCTCACAACGAGCGACGGCGGTACTCGCGGTAGCGCGGCACCCAGAAGTTGCGCTCGATGGCGGCCTGGAGCATGTCGTCCGGGGTTTCCAGCGCCACGCCCTCGGCCTGGGCCTGCTTGGCCACGGCGAAGGCGATGCGCCGGCTGACCTGCTGGATGTCGCGCAGCGGCGGCAGCACCGCATCGCCCTCCCCGGTCACCACCGGCGAGCACTCGGCCAGGGCGTTGGAGGCGGCCATCAGCATCGCCTCGGTCACGCGTCGGGCGCCGGCGGCGATCACCCCCAGGCCGATGCCGGGGAAGATGTAGGAGTTGTTGCACTGGGCGATGTGGATGCTGCGCCCGCCGTGCTCCACCGGCTGGAACGGGCTGCCGGTGGCGACCAGCGCGCGGCTCTCGGTCCACTGGAGGATTTCCGCCGGCGTCGCCTCGACCCGCGAGGTCGGGTTGGACAGCGGCATCACCAGCGGCAGCGGGCAGTGCTTGTACATCTCGCGGATCACCGCCTCGCTGAACAGCCCGCGCTGCCCGGAAACGCCGATCATCACCGTCGGCTTGGCCCGGCTGACCACTTCGAGCAGGCCGATGCCGTCCTCGCCGCGCTGCCAGTCGGCCACGTCGGCAGCCTTCTGCGCCAGCTTGCGCTGGAAGTCCAGCAGGCCGTCCATGCCCTCCACCAGCAGGCCGTGGCGGTCGACCATGAAGATGCGCTGGCGCGCCTGCGCCTCGGACAGCCCTTCCAGTTGCATGGCGGCGATGATGTGCTCGGCGATGCCGCAGCCGGCGGAACCAGCGCCGACGAAGGTGATCACCTGCTCGCTGAGCTTCTGCTGCTTGACCTTGCACGCCGCCAGCAGGGTGCCGACCGCCACCGAGGCGGTGCCCTGGATGTCGTCGTTGAAGCAGCACAGCTGGTCGCGGTAGCGCGCAAGCAAAGGCATGGCGTTGGTCTGGGCGAAGTCCTCGAACTGCAGCAGCACGCCCGGCCAGCGGCGCTGTACGGCGCGGATGAACAGCTCGACGAAGTCGTCGTAGTCCTTGCCGCTGATGCGCGGGTGGCGCCAGCCCATGTACAGCGGGTCGTCCAGCAGCGCCTGGTTGTTGGTGCCCACGTCGAGCACGATGGGAAGCGTGTAGGCCGGGCTGATGCCGCCGCAGGCGGTGTACAGCGACAGCTTGCCGATGGGGATGCCCATGCCGCCGATGCCCTGGTCGCCCAGGCCGAGGATGCGCTCGCTGTCGGTGACCACGATGATCTTCACCTTGTCCTTGGTGGCGCTGCGCAGCACGTCGTCGATGCGCTCGCGGTCCGGCCAGGAGACGAACAGGCCGCGGTGGGTGCGGTAGATCTTCGAGAAATCCTGGCAGGCCTGGCCTACCGTGGGGGTGTAGATGATCGGCAGCATCTCCTCCAGGTGGCCTTCGAGCAGGCGGAAGAACAGCGTCTCGTTGTTGTCCTGGATGGAGCGCAGGTAGACGTGCCGGTCGAGGTCGGAGGCGCATTGCAGGTACTGCTGGTAGACGCGCTCGGCCTGTTCCTCGATGGTCTCCACGGTCTGCGGCAGCAGGCCGATGAGGTTGAAGTCGATGCGCTCCTGCGGGCTGAAGGCGCTGCCCTTGTTCAACAGCGGCATCTCCAGCAGGGCCGGGCCCGAATAGTGGGTGTACAGCGGGTAGTTCGACTTGCGTTCGGTCATGGCTTTCTCCACTGCCTGCATGACGGGCTTCAGGAAACGACAGCGCCCCGTGCAGGGGCGCCGTAGAGGGTAGCGCGTGAAGCTTTCAATGATCCATCGATGCTTCGAGCGCCGAGGGTCCGGCGGCCAGTTCGCGATGCAGGGTTTCCTCGTCCAGCTCCTTGCACCACTTGGCTACCACAACGGTGGCCACGCCGTTGCCCACCAGGTTGGTCAGGGCGCGGGCCTCGGACATGAAGCGGTCGATGCCGAGGATCAGCGCCAGGCCGGCGACCGGCAGGTGGCCCACGGCGGACAGGGTGGCGGCCAGGACGATGAAGCCCGAACCGGTGACGCCGGCCGCGCCCTTGGAGGCGATCAGCAGCACCGCCAGCAGGGTCACCTGGTGGATGATGTCCATCTGCGTATCGGTGGCCTGGGCAATGAACACCGCGGCCATGGTCAGGTAGATCGAAGTACCGTCGAGGTTGAAGGAATAGCCGGTGGGAATCACCAGGCCGACCACGGTCTTGTCGCAACCCAGCTTCTCCATCTTGGCGATCATCCGCGGCAGCGCGGACTCCGACGAGGAAGTGCCGAGAACGATCAGCAGCTCCTCGCGGATGTAGTTGATGAAACGCAGGATGTTGAAGCCATGGCAGCGCGCGATGCTGCCCAGCACGAGGAGCACGAAGAGGATGCAGGTGAGGTAGAAGCAGGCCATCAGCTCGCCCAGTTGCACCAGCGAACCCACGCCATAGGCTCCGATGGTGAAAGCCATGGCACCGAAGGCGCCGATGGGGGCGACGCGCATGATCACGTTGATGATGTTGAACATCACCTGGGTGAAACGCTCGATGAACAGGAAGATCGGCTGGCCCAGGCTGCCCATGCGATGCAGCGCGTAGCCGAACAGCACGGAGAAGAACAGCACCTGGAGGATGTCACCGTTGGCGAAGGCGCCGACCACGGTGTTGGGGATGATGTTGAGCAGGAACTCGATGGTGCTCTGTTTCTCGCCGGCCGAGGCGTAGGCGGCGACCTTGCTGGTATCCAGGCTGGCCGGGTCGACGTGCATGCCCACACCCGGCTGGACGATGTTGACCACCGCCAGGCCGATGATCAGGGCGATGGTGGAAACCACCTCGAAGTACAGCAGCGCCATGCCACCGGTCTTGCCCACAGCCTTCATGCTCTGCATGCCGGCGATGCCGGTGACCACTGTGCAGAAGATGATGGGCGCGATGGCCATCTTGATCAGTTTGACGAAGCCGTCGCCCAGGGGCTTCATCAGCACCGCGGTCTGCGGATAGAAGTGGCCCAGGGCGATGCCGATGGCAATGGCGATCAGCACCTGCACGTACAGGCTCTTGTAGAAGGGTTTCTTGCTCATGGCGGCTACCTTTCTCCAGATCGGCGCCGGCCCTCCTGGCCACGGCACCCAACTCCACGACCGGGCCTCCCCATCCTCGAGAGCGCGTCCTGCAGACGGTGGACTCCCGGCGAGCAGTGGCGGTGGCCGGGAACTTGTTACCTATTGTTTCTGACTATAGGCGCTACACAGCGAGGCGAAGTTCCGAATGTCTGCCTGCTGAGCGGGCCCTGCCCGCGATTCGCGCGCAGGGCGCGCTCCTACAGGGGGAATGGCGCAGGTGGGGCGGCGTAGGATGGTGGCTCGGCGGGACGCGTAGGATGGCGTTGAGCGAAGCGATACCCATCGCCATGGCCTCGCGGACATGGCGCGGGTGGGGCGGCGTAGGAGCGGATCTTATCCGCGAAGTGCGCCGGAACCGCCGGCAATCGCGGACAAGGTCCGCTCCTACAGGGAGATGCTCCTGCTTTTCCGCGCCCCAAAAGCAAAACCCCCGACCAGCCAGGCTGATCAGGGGTTTTGGGATAGGTGCTTGACGATGACCTACTCTCACATGGGGAAACCCCACACTACCATCGGCGATGCGTCGTTTCACTGCTGAGTTCGGGATGGGATCAGGTGGTTCCAACGCTCTATGGTCGTCAAGCAATTCTTTCGGATGCTCGTGACTTACGCACACGCTCACCCTGATTCGGGTATGTGACAGGTATTTGCGGTTCACACGAACTTTCGGTTCGTCGACTTCACCGTCTAACACACAAATTGTTTGGGTGTTATATGGTCAAGCCTCACGGGCAATTAGTATCGGTTAGCTCAACGCCTCACAGCGCTTACACACCCGACCTATCAACGTCGTAGTCTTCGACGGCCCTTCAGGGGAATCAAGTTCCCAGTGAGATCTCATCTTGAGGCTAGTTTCCCGCTTAGATGCTTTCAGCGGTTATCTATTCCGAACATAGCTACCCGGCAGTGCCACTGGCGTGACAACCGGAACACCAGAGGTTCGTCCACTCCGGTCCTCTCGTACTAGGAGCAGCCCCTCTCAAATCTCAAACGTCCACGGCAGATAGGGACCGAACTGTCTCACGACGTTCTAAACCCAGCTCGCGTACCACTTTAAATGGCGAACAGCCATACCCTTGGGACCGGCTTCAGCCCCAGGATGTGATGAGCCGACATCGAGGTGCCAAACACCGCCGTCGATATGAACTCTTGGGCGGTATCAGCCTGTTATCCCCGGAGTACCTTTTATCCGTTGAGCGATGGCCCTTCCATACAGAACCACCGGATCACTAAGACCTACTTTCGTACCTGCTTGACGTGTCTGTCTCGCAG